>DGWI01000027.1 GCA_002396085.1 Porphyromonadaceae bacterium UBA4262 | reverse complement strand
CACTGTTGGTACCGAAGGTGATATCACAGTTATAGGCCGCACGGCGTTCGGCCGAGTTAGGCTCGGTCTTGTCGATACATGCCACCGATAGCCCATGGAACTGATAGAGTGGCCCCATCCACTCCGAGTCACGCTTGGCCAGATAGTCGTTGACAGTCACGACATGCACACCATTGCCGGTCAGTGCGTTGAGGAATACAGGCAGCGTAGCCACTAGCGTCTTACCCTCACCTGTCGCCATCTCGGCAATCTTGCCTTGATGCAACACTGTACCACCAATCAACTGCACATCATAGTGCACCATGTTCCACACGGTGTCGTTGCCGCCAGCCACCCAGTGATTGTGGTAGATGGCCTTGTCGCCGTCGATGTTCAAGAAATCCTTGCCTTCGGCTGCCAGGTCGCGGTCCATCTGTGTGGCAGTGACAACCACATCCTCGTTCTGTGCAAAGCGACGCGCGGTCTCCTTGACAATCGAGAATACTGTGGGCAGAACTTCGTCAAGTTTGTCCTCGAGCACATCGAGGATTTCCTTCTCAATTTTGTCGACCTTCTCCCACAGCGGCTCGCGCTTGTCGTAGTCAAGGGTCTCAATCTCGGCCTTTATGCGGTCAATTTCGTCGCGTTTGTCCTGCACAGCATCACGCAGTTGCTGCCTGATGTCGGCAGTGCGCTGTCGCAGTGCATCGTTGTCGAGCGCTTCAATCTCGGGGTAAACCGCCTTGATGTTCTCGACGACGGGCATCAATTTTTTTAGGTCTCGGTCCGACTTGGTACCGATGAGTGATTTCAGAAAATCTCTAAATCCCATTATGTTATTATATTTAGTTACAAGAACATTGCTTTGTCCACTGCTAGAGCCCAGAGAGCTCCGGGAGTCTGAGACAAAGAACCGACAAAGGTACGAAATTCTTGCGAATTACACTTTATTATTTATAAAAAAATTGAATGAGCGCAAGGCGGGGACTGCCATCAGCGGGAAGAATGCCGCATTGGCCACCTGCGGCAACCAGGGCCATGACAAGGCAGTGAGCAAGATAACTATCAGGTTGACACCATGATAGACCCTGAGTGGACGGCGCATGCCCTTGAACCACACCGACACGGCGGGAAAGAGCATCAGCGGATTGACCCACAATGCATTGTAGTTGGGAAATGTCGCCTCGCGCACCGAGCAGAACATCAGGAAGAAGAGTACACATCCCGCCAAGCCAAAGATAGCGAACAACGCGGTGTCAAACCAACGGGTGACCTTGCGCCGACGCAGGTCGCTAACCGTCAACAACACTGTCAGCATCAACAACAGGCAGGCTGCCGCCATCGGGCTGCGCCACCAGGGAGTGGGAGGCAGAACAGTGCCTTGCTCGCTTCCGTCGACCACCACCTCTGTATCGCTCACCAGTGGCACTTGGCGACCATCACGGGTGACAGTTGCCTGGCCCACTGCCTGCATCAGTGCCATGGGGATGAACATGCGCTGACGCACATCAAGAGGGACATCCAGACCTGAGCCCAACACCAAGTCGATGCCAAATTGCTCCCATGGATAGTTGGCAGTATAACGTGACATCATGTCACGATAGGTGACAGAATCGGTCAATGATGCGTAGTGGATGCTATCGCCCAGAGCCATCTCAATGATGTCGCGGGGCCGTGTTGAACAATTGTCGCCCAGATATTGGTAGACATAGGTGTTGTTACCAGGTTGAGAATTGATGATGAGGTAGTCACGCACACGCCTCGCCTCGTCCTGAGTGAGGTTAAGCCGCTGCTCGACCATGCGCCGACCTTCCATGCCATAGGTGGCATACTGCGGTTGCAACGGCGCGCACAGATACTCGGCATCGCCCTTGACAAAGCGATAAACAAAGTTTGGCGTGTTGAAGTCAAACACACCATAATTGTAGTAGTAATCAGCATCGCCTTGCGTGACCCGCAACTCGGTGTGGCCAAAGAGTGAGAACACCTCGCTGCCAGGATAGAAAGTGACTAGCCGAACAATGACGGAGTCTTGCACAGGTGGCTGTATATTGTTCTGAGCCTTGAACGGCTGCCACAGCATCGCGACCATGAGCAGCAACAAGAGCCTGGTGTTAAACGTGTGATGTGCCATAACAATTTCATCATGCTGCAATAATGATGCCAAGGCAATATGCGATTCATGATTACTTGCTAAACAATTTGAGAGAGTTGAAATATTGGTATGACAAGGGTGATGCTGCCGGACAGGTGACTAGGATCCTCACCAACACCACCTTCAGTATGCCCGATGCCGATATCACTATTGAGGCCACGTTCTGGTTGCGCGGAGATGTGAATGATGACGGCAAGGTCGATGTTACCGATGTCAACGAAATCGTCAACATGGTGCTCGGTAAGACCGCAAAACGCCCCATTGCCGACCTTAACGGTGATGGTGAGGTCGATGTGAGCGACATCAATATTGACGTTAACATCGTCTTAGGCAAGGAATAACGCCAAGGCATATCAAGTTTGCGACCTCGCTGAGAGTTCGTCAAGACAAGGGGGCTCCAAAAGTTTTTCCAACCTTTGGAGCCCTCCTCATTTTAGTTCCCGAGTCGACGGGATAACCAAGCAGGCTTAATGTCTACTTGCCGAGCATGAGGTTAATGACCGCATTAACATCGGCGATGTCAATACTACCTTCTCCAGTGACATCACCTGCTGCAGTCTGGCTAGTCTTGCCTAGCATCATGTTGATGACTGCGTTGACATCAGCGATATCAACCTGACCATCACCCGTGACATCGCCCGTGACACCCGGATCAACCGGTTCATTGGGAGTAACCCCCTTGCCAATCTTGTAGACAGCCATGCCGTTGTAGCACTTGTAAGTGAACAGCGTGACGCAAGGCTCACCGCCTTCCTCACCATACTGCACATTGAAGCAGTGCACACGGTTGCCACCGTCGGACACTTCGCCCAGGCCATTGGCCGGGACGGTCCAATAGAGCTGCATGCCGGGAATGGACATGCCCTCGCCCAGCTCGCAGATGTTGGCCTGGCAAGCACGCATGAGACCCGCATCGGTTGTGCCTGAGTACTGCGCCATGGTATAGACCAGGAAGTTGCGGTCGTCGAGGGTAAACTCGGCACATCCGTTGGCTCCCACCTCATAGGGTGCCAACTCGGGTGCCACACCGTCGAACGAGTCGACCAGCGTGCCAGTCAAATCGTAGAGCGCAGGTGCGCCATTGAAGCCGTCGACATAGAAGAGTTCGCCCGCATAGGGGTCATCGGCATTGGGGTCATAGCACATCTTAACCGTCGGACCATAGGCCCATTGCGTGACCGTCTCGGGATAGAAGTCGACGATGTCAAGATAAGTGTCGCCATCAAATCCACCCTCAACATACTCAAAGCTGTCGCCCTGCCCGACATACCAGCGGTAGACCGTGGGCGAGTTGGCCGCAGCACTCATGATGGTACATCCGGCCTCCTGCAGGGTGATGTCGCCCAGCACGTCGTAGTAGTCGGTGCGCAGGACAATGTCCTTGGGCAACTTACCCAGCAGAGTCAGTTCGCCACTCTCGGTGTTGAGGCTATAGAACGGCACCTCGACCGAGCCCTCGGCCTCGCTGGTATAGGGCGCCACCCAGACGTGCCCAAAGTTGTCGACACCAATCGAATTGACCCCCAGGAAAACCATGTAGGGCTGTCCGTCGAGTGTCACATCGAGCGGTGGCAGTTCGGTGCCATCCTCGACCTTGAAACGGTAGATAACCGATGCACTGCCCAGGGTGTCGGTGCCCTGAACGATGGTTTTAGCCTCGCTGCGTGCCACATAGATGACATCACCGGCCATGACGGCGGTGCGCGCACGCGTGTTGCAGGCATCCAGTGCAGGGAACTGCCCACCGTTGTGGATGCGGTCCAGGACCCACTGGTTGGCGATGTTGATACCGTTTACGGCATCATACTGCTGACCGTCGATGGCTGCTGAGGCACCCAGGGCCAGCATTGCCGACATTGCGGCAAAGAGTAAGATTTTCTTCATAATTGTCTGATTGTTTATTGGGTTATTAATTACTAAGAATTCATTTGCCTAGCATGTTGTTGATGATAGCGTTGACATCAGCAATGTCGATACTCCCGTCACCGGTCACATCGCCTGTGGGTAATGGCTCAGTTTTGCCAAGCATCATGTTGATGACGGCGTTGACATCGGCAATGTCGACCTGTCCGTCACCAGTGACATCGCCTGGCTGCGAGGCACGATAGACATAGGTCATGACGGGCGAATAGTCGGTGTATTGCGTGGTCGAGCCTGTGGCCACAGTCAGGTAGGCAAAGCGCGTGCGCACATAGTAGGTGTTGCCGTCTTCCTGCCTGCCCACACCCGTGATGTCCTGCAACTCGACCGAGCTGAACGAGCCGTCGGTGACCGTCCCTTTGTAGGTCTGGCGTGTGGGGAAGGTGCTGGAAGCGCTGACCTCGACACGCAGCGATGTGATGCCAGCCTGGGGCTGCACCTGGATGCGCGATGTGCCATAGAGTACTCCCCCATCGACTGCAGGTACCAGCACGACTGGCACCTGGGGGATAACCTCGACGGTGCGGAAGGCGACCACCGGCGACTGCTCGCTGAGTTGTCCCTGCGTGGCCGTGAGACGTGCATAGTAGGTGGTTGCCCCGGCCAACACATAGGCCGGCACGGTGATGCTCGGCTCACTGGTGGTGACACTATACTTGACCGTGCCCATGTTGGCTGCAGTCGAGAGTTCGAGCAGATAGTTCGTGCCTCCGCCCAGGTCGTTCCAGATGATGGTGGGTGTCAGTGACACATCGGTAGCATCGACTGCCGGACTGGTGATGGCAATGGCACCGAGTGTCATGGCACGCGTCTCGCTGGCATTGTCCCACAGGTTGACACCACGCGCCACCACGCGCCACCAGTACTGCTGGCCCACATTCAGCCCATTCAAGGCACTGATGGGCAGGCTGGCCGAGTCGACCTCAACGCGGGTCACCTGGCTGGTGAGTGCCGCGTCGTCATAGACCTCGACAGTGAATAGCGTGGCTCCCGGCGCACTCCATCGCAGCATTCCCAAGCGCGAGACAGTAGACCCGTCGTCGGGGGTGACAATCACAGGCTTGGGTGCCTGCTGTGGCGTAGCTCCCAGCATGACCGGAGCGTACTCATTCTCCCATCGGTCGAGGATGGTGACGGCATAGCGGTATTCCGTGCGGTGTGCTGCATCAATGCCATAAGCCGGACTGTAGCTGATGCCCAACATATAGTCCGGTTGACAACGGAACTGCGCATCGGCAACCGAGTCGGGGATGGCATAGACAACATAGCGCACATTGTGCTCGGGAGTCCAGCGAAGCGAGTCGCCGTCAAGACGCACATCGCTCACCGTGGTGTAGTCGCGATCGGGTTTAAGCCAGGCCGGCACAGGACATATAGCCGGTGTGTTGAATGCATAGCGTTTGAGGTAGTGCCGCAACTGCGTTACCCGTCCATCCAAGGTCTGGCTAAAGTTGCGCCAGGTGGTGTACTTGAAGTAAATCATGCCATAGACCCCACTGGTCATGGCCTGCCGCATGACGTTGACCTGCAACAGATATTCCGGCAAATCCCAGCCTGTAACAGCCGACTCGCGGGCATAGCCGCTGATGTAGACGTGACGGTTGAACTTGTGTCCTACCATGCCCCACCAGTTGGTGACCTCGTCGTAGGTGCCCGTTGTGTTCCAGTAGACCTGTGGCGAGATGAAGTCGATGGTTCCTCGTGTAATCCACGCCATGGGATCGCTGTAGATCTGATTGTACTGCCAGTCGCTGCCCGGGCTGGGCTCCACACCATATTGCGCCGCCACAGCCGGACTGCTGCACGCCACACCTGCCGGACTGATGCCAAATCGCACCCAGGGTTTGATCTGCTTGACCATCTGGTTGACATCATGCACCATCTGGTTGACATTCTCGCGCCGCCAGTCAGCCTGGCTCATGGTTCCTCCATCGGCCAGATAGGCATTATATTGCTCGGCATCGAGGGTCATCGACGGATTGTCCTGATTGTAAAAGTAGTCGTCGAAGACCAGCCCGTCGACATCATACTTTGAAATGATGTCGCGACAAACATCTACCACTCGCTGGCGCACCTCGGGGATGCCCGGGTTCAGCACCGTCTCATAGTCGGTGGCCAGTAGCCACTCGGGATGAGAGTTCTCATAGTTGCGAGGGTCGTCGCCCCAGGTGTCGCGGTTGCGCGGCTTGTAGCGATAGGGATTGACCCAGGCATACAACTCGATGCCGCGCTTGTGTGCCTCCTGGACAATGAACTCCAGCGGGTCGAACGCCGGCGCGACACCACGGGCTGTTGAGCAATAACTGGACCATGGCTCGTAGGCCGAGTTATAGAGGGCATCGCACATGGCACGGACGTGAAAGTAGACCACATTCATGTTGTTGACTGCCAGCGTGTCGAGCATCTTCTGACAGGCCTTCTTCATGGTGGCTGCATTACTGGTGGTGATGGCCCCGCTGGGCCAGTCGCTGACGTAGGCACTCATCCACACACCTCGCGCCTCACGCTTGACAGTCTGTGCCGTGAGCGTGAGCGCGAACAGTGCGATGAGTATCACAATTGCTTTCTTCATCTTTTTCTAGAAGAGGTTGGTCAATCGCGGGTTGATGCACACACCCAGAATCTTGTCCTTGTTGCCATTGAAGTTATACACCTTTCCGTCGTCGGGGTTGAAGTAATAGAGTCCGGTGGTGTAGTTCTTCTCGGTCGAGGCAGCACGGAAGCCGAAGTAGACGTAGTGCGTCTGCTGGTCAACAGCCATCTGCGTGGTGTAGACTCCCTCGGCATCGGTAGTGTTGATGGGGTCTGCATCCATCTGAATGAATTGCAGATAGTTGTCGTAAGTGACAGTGGCATTGTCGGCCGGCAGCGGATACTGGCCAAATCCCACATCGGGTGTCGTCCCCTTGGTCATCCACACATACATACATCCCAGATCCTCGTCGAGGGTGAATGCACGTGGTTGTGTGGTCTCGAGCACGATGGGATAGGGAATGGGGTCGCTGGCTTTGGCTCCACCAGCCACGATGTTGCCTGGCTTGAACCGATAGATGCCATAGCCCGAATAGTTCTTTCCCCACCAGAACATGCCCTTGCTGTCGATATAGATGCCGGTGTGTATGGCACCGTATGAGATGCCCTTACCATAGTAGGCCAGCTGATTGTTGACCACAAAGTAGCCCGTCGTACTATTGAAGTTGGTCTCCTCGATTGCTCCACGCGTGTTGAGCGGCAAGCGCCTGATGCCCGTGTTGCGATCGGTATAATAGAGATACTCGCCATCGGTACATCCCTGGAACGGATCATTAAACGCCTGGCCACCCACATTGGTCACCATGATGTTGACATTGGTACCGTCGGCACTCATAGCGGTAATCTTGCCATCGCCCAGCACACTGTTCTCATCGTTGACATAATAATACTGTTTGCCGCAGTCCAGGATATAGACAAAATCTTGTTCGAGTGTACCTTCGTCGGTGGCCGTTTTCTCTACTCCGAACACCAGTTGTGTTGGCATATTTCCAGAACTAACTCCCATGTCGAACGCCATATTCTTGGTTCCTTGCGGCAACAAGCTCATGTCGACCAACTTATAAGCCTTGATGTTTCCGCCCAACTCGGCATAATAGATGGTCGGTGCCGGCACGCTCGACCCCACCTGCACGTTGACATAGGAGTCCTCTAGCCGTCTGTTCTCGCCCTCGGTGTCAAACCAAGTGTGCAACTCGATGCGCTGCGAGCCGATGTTGCTGAATGTGAGCGCGCCCGGGTTGGAGATATTGCCTTGAGCATCGCTTGTGCCGTCAAAGCGTGTAATCTCGTTGCCACTGGCATCTCTCGTCCCTTCAGGGAAGATCCACTCATAACGGCACTTGAGATTCTCGGGGTTGGGCAACTCCACCCCCAGCAGGACGGTAACATCGTTGATGACCACGGTGGGGGCACTCTGCTCGACTACCGACAGTGTGGGGGCAATATCATTGATGAGCAAGGGGTAGGTTTGTGTGCCCACGCCGTCGATTGTGAGCGAAACCTTGTATAACCCGGCTTTGTCAAATTTGTGCTTGGGATTGGCATCGGTTGAGGTGTGCCCATCTCCAAAGTCCCATGTGATTGCTCCCGATTTGGCCGACGTATTATTGAACTGAATGGTCGACACAACATAGAAGTCGAGCATGTACTCGTCACCATCAACATTGTAGGTGAAGTCGACATCCTTGCCCGGGAAGTTGCCATAAGTAGGCTCCTTATCGACACAAGCAGACAGCACGCATGCCAAGAAAGCAATTAAACTAGTTATTTTAAGAACTTTCATAGTCATAGGGTTTAGTTAAGAGAAACTTCCTTATTATCAGAGGTGATGCCCGCCTTGCCTGTAGCCTTGTCATAGACACGGAAGTCGGGATTGAGCGTATAGTTGCGCGTGAAGTTGACAGAATAAGTCTTTTCGGAGGTGTTAAAAATCCATGCGGTGAAAGGAATCTGCTCAAGCAGTTCCTTCCAGTAGGGCATGCACTCGCGCCGCACACTGGTGATTTTTCCGCCCGTGTCGTCGCTATACCTGCACAGCAACCACTCAGATGACTTGTAGACCTCATAGACATTGACTCCCGCCGGAGCCAAGTCGGCCGAGGCAATCTCGTGGATGGTGGTCACGCCATTATCGACCGAGATATAGTAGTAATGGTCCACCTCATCGGTTGTAAACCAGGCATCAGACTTCTGACCGCTCTCGACCACAGTGGGATAATTGACATTGTACTTGGCATTCATCGCCTCAAACTGCTCTTGCGTGAAATCATAGTTGATGTAAATGTTGCGCAAGTCGTTATAGTATGTGCTGTCCTTGGTCAAGGCATTCACCAGATAGGAACAGAACTCATCCTTGAACGTGCCGGGATAGTACTCGTTGAACTTCTCGTCGTCCCACTCAAGCGGATTGCTCCATGTCTTGGGTTCGAGTGTTTTAGAAGTCGGGAACGAGTCGGTCAGCACATATTCATAGCCATCCCACACGGCATTGCTGTGCGGATAGGTAGCCAACTGCTGGCGACGCACCGTGTCGACAGTGGTGACGGTCTTGGTGTAGGACAATGCGGTGGTCAAGCGCGCAGTAGCCGCAGCCTCGTCGGTGCGCTTGGTCTGCGCCCACACAGCACAGTGGTCAATCTCGTTTTCAGACGACGTGTAATACATGGCCTTGAACCCCGCATAATTGCCTGCCTTGATGGTCACAGAGTTCTGCTCCCAACTGACCGTTGGCAAGACCACACCAATTTCCATGTTGTCGGCAAATGGGTCGTGCACGGCACACGATGTCATCAACACCGCCGCTAGTGCACCCACACTCACCAATTGATATATCTTCTTCATCGTATATACTATATTCGGTTAAACAATACACATCTATCATTCGCCGGTGAGCGACGTGATCTCCCCAGCCTTATGAGCCCATATCATGGGTTCTTGCAGCCACTTGTAGTTCTTGTAGGCTCCCAGTCGCTGCAGTTCGGCCCGATTGTACTTCTCCTCGGTCTCGGGGTCGTAGTTGAGTCGCTGAATCCAGGTGTTCTCCTTCTGCGACTCGGTCAAGCCATCAATCCAGTAGGCGGCATACAAGTTGTATGGGCGGCGCAACTCGGGATAAACAATCTCGTTGGCATCGCCAATGCCATAGTTATTGCGCTTGTTACTGTAGTGATAACGTCGCATGTCGGTCCACTGTTCGGGCTGGAGATACATGGCGATGTACTTCTGCTGCATCAGGTCGCTGAGCGAGAACTCACTGGGATTGAAGAACCAGTGCTTGTTTCCGCGGTTCTCCACCTTGTCGACCGATGGCGTAGAACCCGAGCGGAAGTAGTCCTCATTGTTGAGGAAGGCGTTGACCTGAGCCTCCCAGTACTCGGCCTGCTCATATCCGGGTTTTCCTCCTGCCACCGAGTTGCCGGGATACTTGTTGTCGGTACGCTCGTTGTAGTTGGGATTGGGATACTTCTCGAGGAAGAAGTCGAGGTGCCGCTGAATGTTCCACTGTGTGGCCTCCTTGGCCAGTGCGCATGCCTCGGCTTTGTGTCCCATCCAGTAGAGTGCCTCGGCCTTGATGAAGTAGAGTTCCTCCATGGTGAAGATGGGATTGTAGGAGTCGGTCGCACCAGCGTAGGCCCCCATATAGAGGTGCGGATAGTTGGCAATCTTATAGGATGTGCCCATGCCGATGTTGTTCTCGAGATAACGCATCTTAATGACCTCGCTGGCGACGGCGGCATCACGCGGACCGGTACGCGCAATCATCAACAAGACACAACGTGGGTCGTTGGCAAAGCCGTCGTGCGCCCGCTCGCCATTGTACATGCCGCATTTTGCCGGGTCGGTGGGCTTGCTGATACCCAGCAAGTCGACCATGAACCACTTGGACGGGATTGCGCTACCCAGCAGGTTGCCACGCGACTCCCACGAGTTGATGATGGGTTGTGCCACACTCCACACGGCATTCTGCGTGTTGGTGCCACCATCCCACTTGTAGCGCGGCTCGTTGCCAAACCATGCTCCATGCAGCAGGTCGCCCTTGCGCCACTGGTTGATGGCCGCGTCGGCCGCTGCTACAATCTGGTTGCACACCTCGGTGCCAGTGTTGACATTAGGTATATTGCGCAGCAACAATCGCGCCTTGATGGCATACACCAGTCCTTTCCACTTCTCCAGATCACCGCCGTAGACTCGGTCTTCCTTGAAAGTGATTTCTTGATTGGTTGTCGCCTGGGTTATCTCGGGATTCTCATACATGGCAATCAGTTCGTCGCACTCGTCGAGCATCCACTTGTAGATGGATGCCTGTGTGTCGTAGGCCGGCGAGTTGCTCACATAAGCCTGACTGCGCGGCATGTCGCCAAAAGCATCGGTTGTGAGTTGCGTTGACATCAGTTTGATGGTTCGAGCAATCAACTCGTAGTTGGGCGAATTGATTTGCTGCGCGTTTTCAACCAGGTTAACACAGTTCTTGCCGATGTCGTAGAAGTGGCGTCGCCACATCGGGTGACGATTCATGGTCAGCATCTCCCACTCACACTTGTAGGAGTAAGCGCCGACCGAACTCTTCCCACCCGTTGTGAGCATTTGCGAGAAGTAGGCATAATACTCCGCGTGGTCATACACCACTTGCTGAGCATAGAAGACAATCGTGGGCAAGCCCACTTTGGCATCAATAGAATGTGGCTTGTCGGGGTCAACATTCTCATCAAGCATATCATTGCAACCAAGCGTCAGCAGTGACAATGATAAAAGCAAGGAAAATTGTAATATCTTTTTCATCGTATTCAGTCGGTTTTAAAATGTTGCTTTAAGCGTGAAATTAAAACTACGTGTCGATGGAACAGCATAGTTGTCGATGCCCATTCCGCCCGGACCGCCAGCCGTCGAAGCCAGCACCGCCGGATCGGAACCCGTGTACTTGGTGAGCAGGAACAGATTGCGTCCGGTCAAGGTCGCGCTCAATCCCTTGACTGCCCACGTCTTCTTGAACAGCGGTGTAAAGTCATAGCCCAAGGTCACATAGCTGAGACGTATGTATGATCCGTCTTCAATGAAGTTGGACGACACCGTACTATAATATTGAGAGATAAAATTGTTGTCCAGAACAATCGGTGTGCGGTTTTTCTCATAGGTGACTGTGCCATCGGCTGCGGTGACGGCCTGCACACCATTGAAGATGATCTCGCGGTTGCGATACTTATCATACAAGTGGTTCATACCATTGGTGATGAGGCTTCGGCCGGTGACATTGACCACATCGCCACCCTTGCGTGTATCGAGCAGGAATGACAACGTCGCATTCTTGTAGCGAAAACTTGAGCCCAAGCCCAGCAGGAAGTCCGGCTCACGGTTGCCGATATACAAACCCTTCTGCGGACTGATGATGGGATATCCATTCTCGTCACAGATGACATTGCCGTTGGGATCTCGCTCGTAGTCCTTGCCCGAGATGCCTGTCGAAGATTCGCCCAGACGAGCCACCGGGAAGATGTCGCCATATTGCGTGCCCTGAATCTCGATAATGTCCTCGGGCAGCGAGATGACCTTGCCCCGGTTATACGAGAAATTAAGCGTTGCCGTCCAGTCGAAATCACGATTTTTGATAATGTCTTGGGCCAGGGTGATTTCCATGCCATGATTCTCCAACTCGCCCTCGTTGCGAGTCTGCAAGATCATACCCGATGCCGGCGACACACGCACAGTCACAATCTGATTGCTCACACTCGTGGAGTAGTAGGCCAAGTCAAGCCGTGTGCGACTGTTGAAGAAGCGCAAGTCAGCACCAATCTCCCACGAGCTGGTCATCTCGGGGTGAAGGTCATAGGCTCGGCCAATGGTGGGATCGACACCATAGCCGCCATCAGGGAACATCACCCACTGCTTGTAGGTGTCGGTAAACTTGTATTGTGGGCCATCCTTACCGACCTTGGCCCAGTTGCCGCGCAGCTTGCCATAAGAGAACCACTTGTTTTGCAGATGGAACAGCTCACTGAAAATCACACCACCCGTGACCGAAGCGTACGAGTAGTTGGTCTGCGGTGCCTGCTTGAATCGTGAGGAGCCATCCATGCGGTAGGTGGCCGACAGTTGTGCCATGCCCTTGTAATCAAATCTCAACTCGCCGAAGTATCCGTATTTGTTCCACCTGCTGTGGCTCAACACCGAACGATTGAAAATCACCAGATTGGCGTTCTCGAAGTCAACATTGTTGTAGCTATAGTATTCACCACCGAGTTGGAAATTCTCACCATAGATGGAGGTACTCACGCCTGAATACTGCTTCCACTCCATGCCGTAGAGGATGTTGAAGGTAAAGTCCTGGGCAAAAGTTTTCTTGTAAGTCGCCAAGAATTGAGTCACCCATTGTTCACCCCTCGAGGGCGAGAAACTGTAGGAGCCAAATAACGACTGGGAGTCGGTGAGCGCAGCCTGCACGTTTGTGTCATCAGGATTGAGCAAATCGCCCTCGTAGATGCGAGGCACCGAATAGCCATCATAGATTGAATAAGCCTTGTCGTAGGTGACTTTGCCCGTAAACTCCAGGTCGTCGATGGGGCGATACTGCACCATGCCATTGATGATGTAACGTGTGTCCTCGGTGCGGGCTTTGTCCTTGTATCGGCCATAATAGGGCGACACGCCTGCGTTGATGCGCTCAAGATCGGTCAACTTGTCCCAAGCCTCATAGCGCGCCCACCAGTTGACATGGCCTTCAAGCGTCTCGTAGTCAGACATATCCTTGTTGCGTCCCCAATTATAAATGGTAGAGATGGGACTGCCCGAGCCACGTGCGGTACTGTTCTTCAAGTTGGCCGACAACTGCAGTGTGACCTGCTTGGAGGGGTGAAAAGAACCCTTGATGAATGCTGTGAGCTGTTTCTTGTAGTCCTTGGGGATAATTCCCTGATTGTTCATGTAGGAAACCGAGGCATAGGCGATGAACTTCTCTGTTCCGCCCGACACCGACGCATCATACTTCTGCATCACACCGGTGGTCAAGAAATCTCCCACGTTGTCATAGCAGGTGTCCTCGGCACGAAGGTAAGGCCCCCAACCACCACTGGCGGTATTCTCCTTGTACATGCCTCGACTTCCAGGCATAAACATGGACTGCAACTTGGGCACACGGGCTGCACGGCTCACCTCGAGGGTGGTCTGCACATTGACGCGCACCGAGCCATCCTTGCTGCCGTTCTTGGTGGTAATCATGATAACACCATTGGCCGCCTCCTGGCCATAGAGTGCCGACGCTGCCGCTCCCTTGAGCACAGTCATGCTCTCAATGTCATTCGGGTTCAAGTCGCCCAGCGATGAGCCTTGTCCGCGTATGGCCACGCCGTCGACAATCATCAGAGGCTCATTATTCTGGCTAGGATTCATCGACGAGATTGCTCGGATGATAACCTGCGTGCTAGCATTGGGAGAGCCTCCACCTGTCGACACTTGCAGACCGGCAACCTTACCCTGCAGCGAGTTGGCAAAGTTGGCCGACCCTCCTGCGGTCACTTGGTCAGAATCGAGCTGCTGCACTGCGAAGTTCAGTTTTTTCTTCTCTTGGGTCTGTCCCATGGCGGTGACCACGACCTCGCCCAACACTTGGGCATTCTCTTTCATCTCGATGTTAATTACCATCTTGCCCTGGGTGACACGTATTGAGACTGGCTCCATGCCCACATAGGTCACATCAAGCACATCGCCGTCGTCTACCTCAATCGCGTATTTTCCGTCCAGGTCGGTGGCGGTGCCGCGTGCGGTGCCATACACCTGGATGGATGCGCCGATGATGGGTTCTCCGTCAGATGCCTGCGTCACCACGCCGGTCACCGTACGGGCCACGCCCCACACCGCCGTCAGCCAGAACAACAGTAGCATTAGTAACTGTTTTCTCATCATGTTCATCATTTTATGTTAATACTTTGCTTGTTTCCTTAGGCCTACAATTTCCCTTACGATTTGGTTGTTTTAGGGATGTATCACGCTACAAATTTACACATTCTTTATAAAATAATGTACACCTTTTATTAAAAAAGGTGCACATTTAAGTTTTTTTATATTTAACTACAAGAATTTTTCTATTTTAACAATTCTAAAATCAAAGTGTGGCGCGCGTGCCCATTGCAACATACGATGTCACACCCCCATAGCCTATTTGCCCAGCATGATGTTAATCACGGCATTAACGTCACTCACGTCGACCATGCCATCACCGGTCACATCGGCAACGGGGCTTGATATTGCCTTGCCCAGCATCATGTTGATGAGGATATTGACATCGGTGACATCAACCTGCCCGTCGCCGTCAACATCGCCCAGAATGCCAGCCGTCAAGGTGTAGGCAGCAACACCGTTGCCAGGCACATAGACATAGAGGTTCTTCTGGTTAGGCCGATCGCCGTCGGTGACACAACATGGTGCATCCCACGTAGCGCTGTAGACATCGCCAAGACCCTGCTGGGGAAACACCCAAGTTAGATGATAGTCGGCATAGCGATTGCCGTCATCACTCTCGGCCAGAGCGAAGCGGAAACCCGATGCGCATCGATAGTCGCTATAGGGATAAAGCATATAATGCTTGCCTTGCAAGGTGAAGAATGCCGCTCCATTAGCCTCAGTTCCCTCAGGGCAGATTGACGGATTCTTGCCGAAGTTGTCTATCAGTTGTCCCGTCTCAAGTGAATATTGCGACAGGTGCGTAGACCCACCAGTGACATATACCGTGCCATCATAGCCTGGATAAACTCGCGGAGCCAAGCCAAAGTAGGTAGCACTGGCAGGATAGAATGATGATGTGGCCATGACCTCGGTATTCAAGACATAGCCCCCACCGTTACCCGCCACCTGCCACTTGACCACCTCGGTGCCGTTGCTCAAAGCCGCATAGACATGATAGCTGCGTGCCATGATGTCGCCACTCACATTGCAGTGGTCCACGCGCTTGCCAGTGGTTCCGGTCGTAGTCATCGAGCCGACAAGCGTGGCATGTCCCGAGTCGGGGTCAACGTGATAGAGCAGAATGGGCGCGGTGGAAATGTTGAGCACCAGGTTGCTGATGAGCACATGGCCGGCATCGTCCTGAAAGATGTCGTTGCCGGGGTAGTAGGAACACTGCACTACAGGGTCGACTGCCACACGCTTGAGCAGTTCGCCAGTCTTGGCACTATAGTGTAGGATGTAGACATCAGCATCACTGGCCCCCGCACTACGCCCGACGACCAGCACACGGTCATTCCACACGGTGAAGCCACGGTTCATCAGTCCGTCACTGTCAAAGGTCATGTTGCCATAATCAGTCTTGACCGAGCGAACCCAACGGTTGTCCAGCCGCAGACTGCCCAACGCCTCATACTGGCTCACGTCGCGCTTGATGACATAGCCCTGCTCAATGTTGCCCACCTCACGCTCGCCGGTAATCAGCGTCCATACCTGTGAGGGTGTAGACAAGCAACCGCGTTGCTGGGTGATGACACGCCAGTAGTAGGTGGCCTCGGCCGACAACGTGTTCAGGTCGACAACCGCTTCACTCGTGGCCAAGCCCTTGACATCAAGCACAACATAGGCAAAGTCAGCATCTGTCGCCACTTGCAGCCGGTAGGTGGCATCTGGGGCATCAGTCCAGTCAAAACGTTGCTCCCACTCGACCGTTGTGCCATCGACTGGCGACAAGAGCGACACTGCATCGGCCTGTTCGCTGGGCGCATTGACATAGGCCGGCTCATACTCATTGCCCCAGCCGTCGACCTGTGTCACTGCATACCAGTGATCAGAGCAGTACTGTTCGGGCAGTTCGAAGGTATTGGCAAACGACACCTTAATTAAATAGTCGCTCTTGATGCCATCAAACTGCTCGCTCCAAATCTCATCGGCAGGCACCGAATTGGGGATGGCATAGACACCATACTTGACAGGCCGCACACCCGGGTCGTCCCAAGTGAGGACATCGTCCGTGATAGCCAAGTTATGCGGAGCGCCCAACTCGAAACGGTCTTTCCAGGTCAGGGCCGGAGCCAGGGCCTTGTGGGTGAACAGCGTCTGCGACAGGTAATCACCGAAGCCCGAGCAAGTGGGGCCGCTGATGTACTTGGCACTATAGAAATTGACGCCCGGCGCATTGTCCAGGTTGTACTGGCGGCTGTAGCGGATTTGCTGCAGAATCTCGTCCCAGTCAGCCTGTGTGTTGGTCGATGCCATGAAGTAGATGTTGTGGCTGGCATAGTGATGCCGCCCGAAGTGGTTGGCCACATAACTCCACCACTGCGTCAACGGGCCGAAGGGGTTGGTCGCATGGTTGGTTTTCCAGTAAAGTTGCGGCGAGATGTAGTCGATGGTTCCTTCCTCGAGCCAGGCCAGCGGGTCGCTGTAGATCTGGTTGTACTGCCAGTCGCTGCCGGTGGGGCACGGGTCCACACCATGCTGCGCTGCCGAGGTGGCACGCGTGCCGGCAACACCAGCCGGACCGATGGCAAACTTGACACCGGGGCGGGTGGTCTGAACCATGTCATAGACATTGCGCACCATCAGGTTGACATTGGCGCGGCGCCAGTCGGCAATCGACAGAGAAGTGCCGGACTGTTGCCACAACTGGTAATCGGGGGCTGATGCATCGGTGGGCGTACCATCACCGGGATAGAAGTAGTCATCGAAGATGATGCCGTCGATGTCATAGTTCTCAATCATCTCGCGACACACGTCCACCACACGCTGACGCGAGCCTTCGAGGGCAGGGTTGAACACCACGCGTGTGCCCACTTGCATCAGGAGACCTGAGTTTTTCAGATCCTGGTCCTGCGGCGTGTTGCAGTCGTTGCCACTGCTGTTGCTGAAGCGGTAAGGGTTGACCCACACATGGCACTCCAGGCCGCGCTTGTGACACTCGGCGACGGCAAACTCCAGGGGATCCCACCCGGGGTCTTGACCACGTGTGCCGGTAAGGTAACTGGACCACGGCTCATAACTCGACTTGTAGAATGCATCGGCCATGGGACGCGCTTGCAGGCAGATGCCGTTCATGTTAGCAGCCTCAAATCCGTCGAGCAAGTCGGTGAGTTGCTTCTTCTGCTTGGCAATGACATTTGCGCCGGTGCCACGAGACTGTGGCCAGTCGATGTTGCTCACCGTGGCGACCCACACAGTGCGCATCTCACGCTTCTGAGCCTCTTGTGCCGCTACACTGAGAGCCATTAACAATACAATCAAAGAAAATAAAAATTGTTTCATATTCATTTAGTCTTTAGAGATTTATGCTGCAAAGTTAGAAAATATTTGTAATTTTGTCACAACTTTTGCAACTTTTTCGCACACTCGATGCGTCTAATGCACGAAAACAAACAATTAAACATATAAAAAGATGAAAAAGTTCACATTACTGATCATGGCCGCAATGATGGCCATCATACCCCTGAGTGCTGCCGACAACGTGCAACTGCAAGGCGACACTTTGATTATCGCCAGCGACGGCGACACGGTGCTACTGACCTCATCGCAGATCACCAAGAAACTGGGGGTGCTGCTCGATGACACAGTCATCAACATGACTGATGAAGTGGCAGAACCCATTGAGCGAGACAACGAGAGCGACTGGCGCGTTAGGATGCAAGAGGTTTGGTCGAACACTGCCGAAGTCATCGGGCTGGCCTTCATCTGGGGCATGGTCTGCCTCATCGCGCTCATTATGCTGTTCAATTACCTCAAGCGCCGCCGCAAGTACAAGATGGTAGAGAAAGCCATCGAGAACAACTACCCGTTGCCACCCTACGTGTTCGACGGACATGCACCGGCACAGCCCGTGTGGAACACCCCTGCCACACAGCAGCCCGTTCAAGGCATCCCCATCAGCGACGGCACGCCCGTGGAACCTACAGCCGACGATGAGGACACGCCCACTCCACCACCCTTCAATGTGCAGAATGACCCGTGGAATGAACAAGCCACACAAGCGCAACAGCAGCCAGCCATGGGCAAGCCGCGCATCAACTGGCGCGCTTTCCAGAACAGTTTCATCCTGGTGGCCGTGGGTCTGGGACTGATGATTATGTTCCACGAAACCATGCTGGTGGGCATCTTCTCAATCCTCGTGCTCATTGGCTTGGGCAAGGGCTTTATCGAGTATCAGGAACAACGTGACGCCATCAATGCCTGGCGCAACAAGTGAGGTTAAGGGTTAAAGATTAAGGGTTAAGGTTATGGCTTTACTCCCTCTTGGATCTAATCTTTCTGAGAATTCTGAGAAACAATGAAAAAAATCGACGAACTGCGACTGATAGCGCAATGCGCACTGGGCGACAACCGGCAAGCCTTCGGGCAACTGGTTGAAGCCTATCAGTCGCAGTTGCGCCGATTCTTGATGAACCTCACCAGTGGCGACGAGGCACTCACCGACGACCTTGCACAAGAAACTTTTCTCAAGGCCTATGTCAACGTGCGCAACTTCAAGGGACTGTCGAGTTTCGCCACCTGGCTCTACCGCATCGCCTACAACGAGTTCTACAGCCATGCCCGGGCACAGCATCCCACGCAAAAACTCGACAATGCCACAGCAGGTGAGGCCATGACCGACCGCTCGGCCATAGCCACCGAAGCCAGCCTGACGGTGCGCGCGGCACTGGCACAACTCGACGAGACCGAGCGCGCCATCATCACCCTGTTCTATATCGAAGACCTGCCCATCAAGCGAGTGGCTCAAATCGTCTCGATGCCCGAGAACACTGTCAAGTCGCACCTGCGGCGAGGCAAAGATAAAATGAAACAACTGATTAAAACACCCTACTGACATGAAACACGACCAAGACGACATCCAGTTTGGCCAACTGCTCAAGCAAGAAAGTTACCCGGCGAGCGACAACCGCTGGTTCACCCGCCGCGTGCTCAACCGCCTGCCCGCACGCCACCACCGCAGTTGGTTCATGACTGCGGTCTATGTTATTGTGGCGCTGGTGTGTGCCTTCAGTTGGCGGTCGATGATTATGAGCCTAGACGGCACAGTCACCGTGCGCGACCTGCTCTACATGGCCATCATGGCACTGGTCACGATGTATGCCATCGTCAGTGCCGCCGCCACCGTCATCCGCACCGAGTGATGGTGGCACCCATCACTTTAGGTTAAACTGGTCTTTCCAGTATTGTTTGACCTGGGGGTCGTCGACGGTGCTGATGGCGTGCTTGAGGCGATCGGCATCGACTTGGTTTTCCTTGACGGCATCCATCAGCAGTTGCTTGACACGGCTGCCGGGGTGCTCATAGAGCCACCGCAACACCGACCACGGGGTGAAATCCAGACGCAGCAGCAACTCGATGTCCAGATAGTTGTTGGGAATCGCGTTGGCCTGCGCCAAGGCCTCAAACCGCGCCATCACCTCCTCGTCCTGCATGGGCGACCAGGTGATTTCCTCGAGTTGGCGTTGCTGAGCAAACTCTGGAGCCACATCCGCCTTGTCAACGGTGCGTCCGAGCAGTGTGATGATGCCCGTGACGGGGTTAATCTGGTAGTCATAGGTGGCATGATGGGTTCCAAAAATCATTGACCCATCATGGACAGGCTCAACCTCTGTGAGCGTACGGTCAAGCACAAACTTGCCGCCACTGCCCAGTTTCATCACCGTCGAGTCGACACCAATACTCACCATCAACCTTTCATAGCGAGTGTTCACGCCTGCCCAAGTACCGGCGTTCATCAGGTCGACGATGACACCATCCTTGTCATAGGTGGCCAGCACCACAGGCGAGTGGTCGCCATAGTAGACCTGAAACATTAGCAGAGTGACCTCTTGACTGACAGGATGAATGCCCATCAACTGAGCAGGCGTGCCATCGGCATCGACACCGCACAGCACTTGCATGCCCAGGGTGACGGCCTCGTCGGCAGTGAGCCAGTGACTGTGCGACACAGTGTCGGCAAACACGGGATAATTGATGCACTCGGGCATCATGAGCGTGTCGGGGTTGATGCCCAAGTCGGTGATGAATTGCAGGGTGCGCCGCAGCGAATCGGGCACTGTCGAGCCGACTTCATCACCATTCTTGCCTGTCGTGGTGCCACAAGCCACCGCCAACAACGCCATCACGCACGAAAATAACAATATTTTTGTTCTCATTGTTCCCAACCCTTGATGAGTGAGCGGATGTAGGTCTGATCGCCGTCACTGAGCGAGTCAAGATGTGCCTCGATGCTGGGCTTATACCAAGCCTCGCCCTTCGTGAAGTAGGGCAAGATGTGGTTGTCCTTGCCGCGATGGCTGGCCATCCACTGCAAGAAGCGCACGGGATTGTCGTCGAACAGCGCATTCAGGTCGCTGTCGATGTAACTGAGATCAACGCTCTTGTAGAACTGCTCCCACTCGGGGATGGCCTTGTTCCACTGGTCGATGACGCGCGGGTCGTTGACCGACTGCGTGGCGAAGGTGGCGAGGCGCATGTTCATATACACCACCTC
This sequence comes from Porphyromonadaceae bacterium UBA4262, assembly GCA_002396085.1. Classification (GTDB taxonomy): domain Bacteria; phylum Bacteroidota; class Bacteroidia; order Bacteroidales; family Muribaculaceae; genus Sodaliphilus. The sequence continues at coordinate 32,605 of DGWI01000027.1, read as the reverse complement.
GTCGATGGCGCTCTTGTTGCCTGTGCGCACATCCTCCTTCTGCTCCTTGAGCACAAAGTGGCAGTCCTTGTCGATGTCGTAGTCCTGATGCCACTTGACTGCCCACTGTGGCGCACTGCGCTCGTCGGTCGATGGGTCATAGACCATCTCCTGCAACTGGTGCATGATGTTGAAGTGCCGCTGACCGTTGAACTCGACCTCGGCGGTCAACTCCCGTGCCAGGTTGCCCTCGAAGGTCTCGGGATTGACGGGCCACAACTCGTGGCAGCGCCTGAGCATCATGGCATCGCAGGGCTTGCCTTGCGCATCGTAGGTGGCCATCGCCGCATCGCAGCCCGCCCCGTTGTGGATGGCGTAGAAGCATAGCGTGTGCTCGCCGTCAATGTCACGCACGGCCAGCAGATTGATTGAGCCCATCTCCTCGATGAAGTGCTCGCCCAGCGGTGTGGTCAGTTGAGCCATCTGCTCGGCAGTGAGCATGGGACCCTCGGTGTTGGCGATGTCGTTGAGTCGCTTGACCTCGGTCACTGGCTCGATGTCGATGCCCATGTTGGTCAGGAAGGTGAAGTCGTTGGTCTTCTGCACCCGGGCAGCCTGTTCTGGCGATGTGTTGCCACCCGGTGTGGCGGCGTTGCATGCGGTGAGCATCGCCACCACCGCAGCCATCGTGATGAGTATTCGTTTCATGATGTGTTTGGGTTTTTTAAAGAGATCATGGTCGCGACGTGGTTGCGGCATAGCCGACCGTGGTTGCGGCCATGACATTGATTTTGTTATCGCCTAAATGCTATTCTGGTTGCCAACCGGCGGAGAGGTCCTTGATATACTTTTGCGCAGCCTTGTCGGTCATCTGGCTGATGGCTTCGTCTAACACGGTCTTGCTGAGGTAAGAGTAAGTAATGGATTTCTGCAAATGCTCGACAATCAGGCCATTGCTGTCGCGGTTCTTATAGATCCACTGAAAAAATGCGTCAGGATTGCTGGCAAAAATTTCGCCGATAGCCGAGATGACGTTATAGCCAGCACCATCGGCATATTTTTGCTCGCCAAGCGTCTGTTTCATTTTGCCAGCCAGTTCATTGAGTTTGTCTATGCGGGTGGCATCGGACATGGGTAGTCGCGCGAGGTCGTTGATTGCAGTCGATGACTCATACTCCTCGTTGGGCGTTCCTTCACGCTTGACTTCTTTGCGGCTATCCAATGCGATATGCCCACTGCCGTCTACACTGTAGGTCTCCAGTGTCTGCACGAGCCAGTACACCTTGGTTGCTTGGCGCTCTCCGTTCTCATCATTGGGGTCGCGCTGCCAATCAGCCTCCTTGTCTGTCTTGTCGAGGGTGAACACCCCAGGCGCGGTGAACTTGAGATCAATATCGGTCATCTGCGCTCGGCCTTGCGTGTACTCATCGTTCTGCTCGATGTCGCTGAACTCGCCCATGTTGCCCAGTTGCATGAAGTCGGTGATGTAGCCATCCTTGTCATAGATGGCCATCATCTCCAGGCTGGCGTCATCGCCGGTCTCCCAGCCATAGAGCAGCATGGTGTAGCCATCAGGCAGCGCCTTGGCAGCAGTGATGTAGTATCTGCCGTCATAGATATCTCCGTCAAAGAGAAACTGTGCCATGGGCAGGAGTTTGAGTGCCTGGTCTTTGTTCAGATCAATCATGTCAACAGTAAACTCCCACACGTCATTGATGATGTTGAGGTTGCTCACATCAAGGCCCATTGCGGTGAGGAAGCCCAGGTCAGGTTTTTCAGGCGCTGCGGCTGCCGGTGCAGCCTGCTCGGTTGCATTAGTGCTTGTGCCATTGGCATTGCATGCCACTAGCGGCATCGTGGCAATAGCCGCCATCAGGATAAGATTCTTCATTTTCATATTATTAAAATTATTAGTAAAACTTTAGTAGCAAGGCAGTAAGGCCAATACCTTGCCAAGTGACAACACGGCAAGCCACACCTCTACATTCTTAATTCTAAATTCTTAATTATTAATTATTAATTAAAACTATCCGACAGCGTCGCTGGGTCCCCACTGTGCGGTGAGGTCGTTGAGATACTGCTGGGCATCGGGGTTGCGCATCTGCTCGATGGCCTTGACCAGAGTGAACTTGTTGCGCCAACCGTTGGCAAAGATTTGCTCAAAGTGCTCGACAAGCAGGGTCTTCTTGCCACGGTAGTTGTAAATCCATTGCAGCAGGGTCTGCGGGTTGCTGTCGAAGTACTCGGCCAGCACCATCTGGATGTGGTAACTCGGGTCGGCGTCATAGTCGCCACGACCCAACTGCTCATACAGCTCGTTGGCCTTGTCGTTGAGGCGCTCGATGCGGTTGGGGTCACTGGCGGGCAGTTGCCCCAGCCGTGCAATGCCGCTCCACCGCTCCACATCGGGGTCAATCTCGCCCTGACGCTTGACTTCCTTCTCATCGACGAGCGTGATGCGTCCCTGGTCGTCAACCTCATAGGTGTCGAGCGTCTGCACCAACCAGTGCACTTTGGTGAAATTGCTGGGCAACGCCTCGTCGCCTGGGGCGCGTTTCCAGTCGGCCACCTTGATGGTCTTGTCGATGCCAAACTCGGCCGGGGAGTTGAATTTAAAGGTGGTGTGAGTAACTTGTGCTGTGCCCTGGGTCATCTCGTCGTTGCACTGCACGGTGCTGAACTCACGGATGTCGCCCAACTGCATGAGATCGGTTAGATTGCCGTCGCGGTCGTAGATGCCCATCAACTCGGCTCCCGAGTCGCCATACTCCACGGCAAAAATCAGCATGGTGTGGCCTTCGGGCATTGCCTTGGCCGCCTCGAGGTAATAACCACCCTCAATCTCCCCGTTGTTCATGTTCTTGACCATAGGCAGCAAAGAAAAAACCTGCTCGTCGGTGAGTGCCGTCAACTCCCACTGCTGGTCGCTGTCATACTTGTCACCCATGGTTTGTAGTTGGCTCACATCCACCCCCAGTTTCTTGAGGAAGCCCAGGTCGGGTTTCTGGGGCGCCGCAGCCGCCGGTGCCGACTGCTCGGCTGCATTACTGTTGGTTCCGTTGGCATTACATGCCATGAGCGGCATCAAAGCGATGACCGATAGTAGGATAAGATTCTTCATTTTCATAGTGTATCTTTTTTTAGAATAGTTTTCAGCCTACAAAAATACTAAAATTATCTGATTTTTTGAACAAATATGACCAAAAATTCGCCACAAATTATTAATTTTGCACCCAATAAAGCAAAATGCATGAGCAATCTATCGAACCAAACTGGCAACATCAATATACAGCATCCCGAGCGATGGACACTGCAACTGGCACTGCATCCCAGAGTGTTGCGATATCTGCTGTTTGACCGTCAAGTAGACAACTCGCTCATAGCCGGCGAGATTCCACTTGACACATCGGCCAGCACCTATCTCAAAGCCGTGGAGAACGCTATCTATGACAACTCGCCACTGCTCGATGACTATGGCAACGTGCGCCTGTTGGTTGACACGATGCACTTTGTACTGTTGCCAAACGAGGTTGCTGACGAAGCCGAAGCCGACGAGTTGCTGCATCTGCAGTTTCCAGAACTGGAGGGCGGCACAGCCTTGTGCGCCTTGCCTCAATGCGGGGTGAAACTGGCCTTTGAACTGCCGCCCGAGGTGCTGGGCTTCTTGCAGCGAACATTTAATATGGCACCCATTGTTCATCACCTGCAGCCCCTGTGCGATTACTATGCCCGCTTCTGCCAGCGCAGTGGTGTGCGACGCATGTTCCTCAACTTTCACGACGATCGCATGGACATGGTGGTGTTTGACCGCGACCGCCTGCAACTGGCCAACACCTTCGAACCCCGCAATGCCAATGATGCCGCCTTCATGGCGCTGCACGCGTGGGAGAGCCTGTCGATGGATGTGCACACCGACGAGTTGCAACTCACTGGCGACAAGCCAATGCGCGACCCGGTTGCGCAGGAGTTGCGGCGCTACATCAGCTATGTGATGCCCGCCATCTTTCCTGCTGCCGCCATGCGCTTGAGCCACGATGCGATGCGCGCCCCGTTTAACCTTATCACCCTAGCCCTATGCGAATAATCAGAGGACAATATGGGCGACGTCGCTTCGATGTGCCCACCAATATCACCGCTCGCCCCACCACCGACATGGCGCGCGAGAACATCTTTAATGTGCTGGAAAACCTCATTGACTTTGAGGGGGTGACTGCACTGGATCTGTTTGCTGGCACTGGTGCAGTGACATTTGAGTTTGCTTCACGGGGCTGCTCGCAGGTGGTGTGTGTCGAGAAGGCCAAGACGCAATATGAATTCATCCGCAAGGTCAAAGGTCAATTGAACGCCGACATGGTAACTCCGGTACGTGGCGATGTGTTCCGCTTCATTGCCTCCTGCCAGCAGCAGTTTGATGTCATCTTTGCCGACCCACCCTACGACCTGCCCGAGTTGCCACAGATACCAGAGTTGATCATGAACTCTGCCATGGTCAAGCCAGGCACGCTCATCATCATTGAGCACTCACGGGCTAACGACTTCTCGTCGCTGCCCCACTTCAAGCAACACCGTGCCTACGGTAAGGTGAACTTCTCCATCTTCTCAATTGAGAGTTGACAATCGTCACGCTGCATGGAACTGAAAACCTGACAACTGAAAACTGATAACTGATAACTGAAAACTTGATAACAGACAACTGATAACCAATAACTATAACTAATATGGGATTCCTCGACAACTTGATGGGTGGCGGTGCTCCCGCCGGCGGCAACAACGCCTACTCGGTGCCCATCCCGTTCATTCCACAGAATCTGCAACAACTGCAGCAGATGCCGTTCGCGGCACTGACCAACGAGTTTGAAGTGGCCGCACTCACCGTGGCCGTGTTGTGCAACTATTGCCAGAACCCGCAAGCCACCGTAGAGATGCTCAACTATCTGCGCGGGCCGCGTCCACTGTCGCCCATGGAGGTACAATTCTTGCGCGACCGCCTAGCCGGCAAGCCCTGGAAGATGGTATCGTATCTCAATGGCACATCACCTCAAAACAACTACACACCTGCCACCCCCTTGTCGGTGACCGTGATGACCACGCCCTACACCTACCAGAACCAGGACATGGCCACCCTGTTTATTCCGTCGAGCGGTGCCGATAGCCCCCGCCAACTGGACCTTCGTCGCAAGCCCAGCACAGGGCAATGGTTCGTGTGGCTGACCGACGGTTTGATGCCCGATGTGCGCATCCCCATGAACCAAGACCCATGGGCTTAAGACAAAAGAACATTAGTACATAAGGTTCAAGAACACAAGGTCATGGGACTATGGCCCGTGGCCCCGTGGGCTTAAGACAAAAGAACATTAGTACATAAGGCTCAAGAACATAAGGTCATGGGGCATAGCCCCATGACCCAAATCTTTATATTCTTTAGACTTTTGTTCTTATGTATTTATGCCTTGAGTCGGCATGCGTGACTTGTGCCTTCCAAAAAATTGTAAAAATTTTCGGGTTGTAGGGTTCAATCCGTAAAAATTGATAAAACAAACTTAATCATTTGCAATTTTTTGGCAAAAGCGCTTGACATGTGCAAATAGTCTGCTATATTTGCAAGCGAAATATGACATTTTGCTATGTTCAAGCGTTCCAACATACTCATATTGCTAATTACCTTAGCATCGCTGGCTGCGATGGCTCAAGTGCGCCACGTGACGACAGTCAATCCCATGTCGCCCAATCGTGCGCCCTACGATGCCATCGAGGTCTATGAGTTTGACTATGTCGACGTTCAGCCCCAGTTCCCCGGCGGTGAGCATGGCTTGATAAACTTCATCAACAAGACCCGCGAGTATCCTTATCATGCCTACAAGAACCGCATTCAGGGCCGCGTGTTGTGTAGTTTCATCGTGGGTGCCGACGGCAAGGTGTCAAACATCCGCATCATTCGCGGCACACAGGACGAGTCGCTCAACCGCGAAGCGCTGCGTGTCATCAGTGAGATGCCACGTTGGAAGGCCGGCAAGGTGGACGGTCAGGCTGTGGCAGTGCGTTGCGTGCTGCCCATCGCCTTCAGGCTGTAGGAGTGACCGACGATGTCACTTTTTATACCTCAACATAAAGAAAAGCAAGTCGCATCACATACGATTTGCCTTTTTTTTGCGTTAGATTATTCAACAGAACATAAGAACAGGAGAATTGGCGTGAATTATCACAGACTACATATCATCATGATGTTTGTGCTAGCCTGCACCGTCGCAAGCCTGGCACAAGATGGGACCAATGCCTACAATTACCTGAGCGTCCCCGTATCGAGCCACGTCTATGCTGTGGGAGGGCACAACCTTACCATCATCGACGACGACATCAACCTGGTGGAACAAAACCCGGCCTTGATGGGCGGCGAGATAGACAAGCAGGTGGGTCTGAACTATATGCGCTACCTGGGTGGTAGCAACTTTATGGGCGCACGTTACGGTCAAGGCATCGGCGAGCACGGAGCCTTTGCCGTGGGCATTCAGCACTATGGTTACGGCTCGATGGAGGGTTATGACATCACGGGTGTGTCGACAGGCAAGTTCAGTGCCAGCGACCTGGCATTCAACGTGACCTATAGCCACGATATCAACGACTATATGCGCGGCGGCATCACCGTCAAGTTTCTCCACTCAAAGTATGAGGAGTACAGCGCTAACGCCATTGCCGCCGACCTGGGTGTCAACTACTACAACCCTGACCATGAAGTGTCGGCTTCGCTGGTCGTCAAGCACCTGGGTGGTCAAATCAAGAAATTCAACGACAAGAAAGACCCGCTGCCATGGGACATCCAGCTGGGTGTGAGCAAGACCCTGAGCAGTCTGCCGTTGCGCCTGTCGCTCACTGCCTATGGGCTGACTAAGTGGAAGTCACCCTACCTCACCCCATCGGACAAAAACAACACACAAAGCAAACTGGTCGAGAAGGAATCATTCGGCAGCAACCTGATGCGCCATCTGGTGTTTGGTGTCGAGATCCTGCCCAAGGACAACATCTACCTAGCCATCGGCTACAACTACCGCACACGCACCGACATGTCGACCTACAATCGCAACTTCTTGTCGGGATTCTCGGTGGGTGCCGGGCTACGCGTCAAGGCCTTCGGCTTCGGCATCGCACTGGCTCAGCCCCACACTGGTGCCACCACCATGATGTTTAACCTCACCACCACCATCGGCGAACTGCTCCGGTGACTTTTGGAGGGTTAGAAGTTCAAAGATAGGGGGTTAAGGATTTGCCCAACACCCATTGCATTTTTTGTTTTTTTAAGGTATGATTTCGCCGCTATGTGGCGAAATTGTAGTAATTTTGTATGCTTTTAGGAGCGTGGCGCGAAAACGCTCCCCTACAAACCAGACTTATGGCTGAAGATTATAATATCGAACAAGAAGAAGAACAGTATTCCGCGAGTAATATCCAGGTGCTCGAAGGGCTAGAGGCCGTTCGCAAGCGCCCCTCCATGTACATAGGCGACACGCACGTCAAGGGTTTGCACCACCTTGTTAGCGAGGTGGTTGACAACTCGATTGACGAGGCGTTGGCAGGTTTCTGCGACACCATCGACGTGGTCATCACCGAGGACAACAGCATCCGCGTGAGCGACAACGGTCGTGGTATCCCCGTTGACGAGCATGAGAAGTTGCACAAGAGCGCCCTTGAGGTGGTCATGACTGTGCTACATGCCGGCGGCAAATTTGACAAGGGTTCCTACAAGGTGTCGGGCGGTCTGCACGGCGTGGGCGTGAGTTGCGTCAACGCTCTGAGCGACTACTTGCGCGCCGAGGTTCGTCGCGGTGGCAAGGTCTACATGCAGGAATACAGCAAGGGCAAGCCCAAAGCCGAGGTCGCCGTGATTGGCGACTGCGCCGAGGAAGAGCATGGCACAACCGTGCTGTTCCACCCCGATGCCGAGATATTCCAGACCACGGTCTATGAATATAGCATCCTTGCCACACGCCTGCGCGACCTGGCCTACCTCAATGCCGGTGTAAAACTGACACTGACCGACCTGCGCAACAAGGATGAGGAGGGCAACCCGCACAGCGAGACCTTCTACAGCAAGACGGGTCTTGACGAGTTTGTGCGCTATATCGACGCCAGCAAGGAGGCACTGATCGACGATGTGATCCACATCAGCACCAACAAGGGCGACATACCTGTTGAGGTGGCCATGACCTACAACACCTCATTCAACGAGAATATCTACTCCTACGTCAACAATATCAACACCATCGAGGGTGGCACACACCTGACGGGCTTCCGTCGTGGCCTGGGCTCGACACTCAAGAAATATGCCGAGGACAGCAAAATGCTTGACAAGGTGAAGGTCGAAATCAAGCCTGAGGACTTCCGCCAGGGCTTGACGGCAGTCATCTCGGTCAAAGTGCTGGAGCCACAGTTTGAGGGTCAGACCAAGACCAAGCTGGGAAACACCGAGGTCATCGGTGCTGTCGAGACCAGCCTGCGTGAAGCACTCAACATCTATCTGGAGGAGCACCCCAATCAGGCCAAAGCCATCGTTGAGAAGATTATCCTGGCTGCAACGGCACGCCATGCTGCCGAGACGGCTCGTGCTCGCGTGCAACGCAAGTCGCCACTGGCTGGCGGTGGCCTGCCTGGCAAACTGGCCGACTGCTCATCGAAAGATCCCGCACAGAGCGAGCTGTTCCTCGTCGAGGGTGACTCGGCAGGTGGTACAGCCAAGCAGGGCCGTGACCGCAAGTTCCAGGCCATCTTGCCACTGCGAGGCAAGATCTTGAATGTGGAGAAAGTGATGGACCACAAGGTCTATGAGAGCGAGTCGGTTGTCACTATCTTCCGCGCCCTGGGCGTGACCATCGGCACCGAAGAAGACCCCAAGGAGGCCAACCTGAGCCGCCTGCGCTATCATCGCATCATCATCATGACCGATGCCGATGTCGATGGTAAGCACATCGCGACACTGCTGATGACCTTCTTCTTCCGTCGCATTCGCCCCATCATCGAGAACGGCTACCTGTACATTGCCAGCCCGCCACTCTACAGCATGTCAATCATGCGTGGTGGCAAGGCAACCAACCAGGAATATTGCTGGAACGACATGCAGAAGCAGCAGTACATCGACAAGTATGCCAACGGTGACGAGAGCAAGGTGCACGTGCAGCGCTACAAAGGTCTGGGTGAGATGAACTCCACACAGTTGTGGGAGACGACCATGGATCCTGAGAACCGCATGCTCAAGCGCGTGAACATCAGCGACGCCGCCGAGGCCGACCGTGTGTTCTCCATGCTGATGGGTGAGGATGTGGAACCGCGCCGCAAGTTCATCGAGGAGAATGCCGCAACCGCCAACATCGACACTTGATTTAATTAAAGAAACGATACATAACCTTTCTATAATTTTCCATTAACTAAGACCGTGAGACCTCCGCCCGGACGATGCCGAGCGGAGGCCTTTTTGTTCTGGGAGGGGTAAGAGCCGATGTCCACGCAGGACATAGATACCAATAGCCTTCATCTTGTTTCATATCAACCGCATCGTGGCGGCATTTGATACGACAAAAAGCGTTAAGCACTGTGTTGCTTAACGCCGTTGCGTGTAGCCCATAGCAGAATCGAACTGCTCTTTCAAGAATGAAAATCTTGCGTCCTAGCCGATAGACGAATGGGCCGCACTCGGAGTGTCCCAATCCGTGCGGACTTAGGCCTCCAGTTTATTGATGTGCTTAGCCAGTTTCGACTTCAGGTTAGCGGCTTTGTTCTTGCTGATAATGTTCTTGCCGGCCAACTTGTCGAGCATGGCGGTCACCTTCTTGTAGCCCTCTGCAGCCTTTGCCTTGTCGGTTTCCTTACGCAGGTTGCGCACAGCGTTGCGCATAGTCTTAGCGTAATAACGGTTGCGGAGACGACGAGCCTCAGACTGACGAATTCTCTTGATTGCTGATTTATGGTTTGCCATAATTCTTTTAAGTAATATTTCCTTTTGTTGTTATTATTGTGAATTTGTAGCCCATAGCAGAATCGAACTGCTCTTTCAAGAATGAAAATCTTGCGTCCTAGCCGATAGACGAATGGGCCAAACCTATATGTCGCTAAAAAAGCGGTGCAAAGTTACAACCGATTTTTCAATTGACAAAATTTTTTGCACCGAAATGCCGAAAAATGGCATTTTTTAAGGCCAAATCCAGTGTAATTGCCCAAAAATCACTACCTTTGTCTAGTTCTAGAGGCTCTAGATAGTCTAGTTCATCTAGATGACAAGAAAGTGAGTCATGTACGAGAAAATCCAAGGCGTGGTGCTGAACACCATCAAGTATAGCGACAAGCATAACATTGTGCACATCTATACGCGTCAGCGGGGACTGATGTCCTTCGCCGTGCCCCAAGGCAAGACCGCTGCCGCCCGCCAGCGCAACGCCATGCTCATGCCGCTGTCGCTCATCGATGCCGAGGCACGCATCATGCCCGGGCGCGACCTGAGCACCCTGCGCGACACTCGCCGCAACGCCCCGCTGAGCATTATCTATGCCGACCCCATCAAGAACGCCATCGCCATGTATATGTGCGAACTGCTGACCCATGCCATCCAGGAGCAGGAGCAGAACGAGGTGCTCTACGACTACATCGAGCAGTGCGTGATGATCCTGGAAAGCGCCACACTAGGCGTGGCCAATTTCCACATCTGCTTTACCTATCATTTGGGCATCCTGCTGGGCATCCAGCCCGATACCGGAACCTGGCACGAAGGCTGGTGGTTCGACATGCAGGAGGGCATCTTCCGCCCCACCCCATCGGGCGGCAGCCAGTGGCTACGCCCTGACGAGGCACGCGTCATCTGGCTGCTGTCGCGCATGACATTTGCCAACATGAATCTATTCCGCTTCACCCGCACTCAGCGCAATCAAGTGCTCGATGTCATGCTCACTTACTATCGACTGCACCACTCCACCCTGGGCACGCTGCGCTCTCCCGAAGTGCTCAAGCAACTCTTCGCCTAGTCAACGAATCTATCACGAATTATCAAATTGTCAAATATTAGTATTAACCAACCTGCTGGCGGAATTAATTAATTTATCAAGATTTAGAGAATCTAAGGAATAAATATTAACTATAGGAGATGAGGAATATAAAAAACCAGAATATCACGAGATAGTAATTCTTTAATTCTAACAATTCTTGATAATAAAATCGTGACTTTTATAGATAGTCTAACAAACTAATTCCGCCAATGGGTTATTAACCAGTCAATCAGAACATGAAAAGTTTTGGAAAGAAACCGTGGGTACTCCCACAACCGGTGCTGATCATCGGCACATACGACAAGGAAGGCAAAGCCAATGCAATGAATGCCGCCTGGGGCGGACAATGGGACAACGGCGAGGTAATGATCTCGCTGGGTTCGCACGCCACCACCGACAACCTGACTGTGAACAGCGACCTGACCATCACCTTTGCCACGGCACAGACGATGGTGGCCGCCGACTATGTGGGCCTGGTGAGCGGACGCAACACCCCCGACAAAATGGAGCGCACGGGCTGGAAGGTGGAGAAAGCACCTACAGTCAACGCCCCTCTGTTCGCCGAGTTCCCCATGACGCTGGAGTGCCGCGTCAAGCAGAAGATTGACGAGTCGTCGACGGGTTTCTACCTCGTGGCCGAGATTGTCAACATCGTGTGCCATGAGCAGTACTTGGCCGAGGACGGCAACCCCGATGTCGAGCGCATGGGCATCATCACCTACGACCCCGTGCACCACACCTACATCCAACTGGGCCAGACCGTGGGGCACGCGTTTGCCGACGGCAATCAGCTCAAGGGCTGACACCTCAACCTACCACTGCAACAGAAGCCCCGCCGACATGTTTTACGGCGGGGCTTCTCGCATCTGTTTGTCAGGCCCGATGTGGCACTAAACCACTACTTGCGCTGCATCAGGTAGAATTTGCCCAACATATTGTTGATGATAATGTTGACATCGGCAATGTCGACCTTGCCATCACCATTGGCATCGCACATAAAGCTGTAATCGGCCTTGCCCAGCATGACGTTGATGGCGGCATTGACATCAGCGATGTCAACCTTGCCATCACCATTGGTATCACCCTGGATGGCACGTGCCGGAAGGGTGAACTCATACTCGACCAGTTGCGAGGCACCGCTGGCATAGATGGCCTTGATGCCCACCTTGTGTGTGCCTCCATTCAGATGACTGAACGAGAACTGCGGCTCGGTGGTAGTGCCCTTGAGCGCTCCATCGAGATAGACCTCGTAGTGCTGAATGTAGCCCACATCGATGGCCGAACCCTCGTCCTCGCCGTTGCCCACATAGAAGTCATCAATCTGTGTAAAGAATGCATCAAATGACATGTAGTGCACACCGATGCGCACCTCCTGACCCTCATATTGCGAGAGGTCGGTCTCGTAGATGGTCCACTGCCCGGTGGTCACCTGACTGATGCTGCTCACCTGGTCATAAGCGTCAGTTGTGGGGTCGCCACCCTCGGTGAAGACACACACCTCCATCGTCTCGGGATACTCGGCATAGGCCTTGGCGGTGAAACGGCACACATAGCCCTCGCGAATCTTCAGCAGTGGCGATACGAGCCACTTGTTCGACCCGTTCATCTGTGCCGAGAAGAAGATGATGGTCTTGTCGCCGGTGGGAGCCTGCACGGCAGGATCGGTGGGCAACATGGCAGGCACAGTCTTCCAGGGGTTGAACACCATGGGCGGAATGGGCATGGGCGCATCGGCTGTGCCCGAACCGGGGAAGGTGATGATGTTGGTCATCGAGCCCAAGGCGATGGGATAGACCGGATGCTGATCCAAGTCGAAGGTGCGCCAGTCGCCAAACGACAGTTTGGCAAAGTCGGGATAGTCCTCAAACGAGTCGTTAAACGATAGATTCTGGTTCCAACGCACCAACACATTGTTGACCGAGTCGGCATCGGCAGTGATATTATAGGGATCGACCACGGTCTCGCGCACCACGATGTCGATGGTGCAGTCGCCTGCCACAGTCAGTTCGCCATCGTAGGTCTGATAATGCTCGGCGGTAACACCCACCAGATATTCGCCATAGGGGATTGACTGGAACACCGCCTGGCCATCGGTGATAACAGCACTAAAGGTAGACGTGGAAGCGCGGTCGGTCAATTCGACTGTCTTCCCATCCAACGATTGACCATTGTTGGTCGCTACATTGACCGTAACCTTGCCGTTAGTGTTCAACAAGGTGATGGTAGTCGTGACCACCTCGGTCTCACTAGCAGCATAGACTGCCTGTACACCCAGAGTGTAGGTACCAGCCGCCAGGTCATTGAATACATACTCATAGCCATCGGTAGTGCCCACCTGCGTGCCGTTGAGGAAGATGCGGAACGTCTCGTTGGGATTCATGGGCGAGCGCATGGGCACACGGTGAGCGCGCTTGCTGTGCCGCATGGCACGGAACACACTCTGATCCTGACCCACATACACATCATCAACCATGAGCATGAATGCTCCACCCATGTTGGCCTCGCTGATGTAGCGGATGGCAAACTTGATGGGCTTGCCGGCATACTCGCTCAAGTCGTAACTATACTCGTGCCAACCCGTGTAGTCGGCCAGTTCATAGTTGCCAGCATTGAGCATCTTGAAGTTGGCTTGCACGGGATTGTCAACATCCTCGGTGACAAACACTTGGAATTTCTCCTTGTAAATGTCGGCAGCCTTGGCCATAAATGCCAACACATTCTTGTTGCCAGGAGTAACCACGGGCGAAATGAGCCAGTCATCATTGGGAGCACCACTGTAGGTGCGAGTGAAGCCCACATACTGCTGACCATTGTAAGGCCGCAAGATGGGGTAGTCGTACCACCAGGCGGGCTGCACGACCAGCGGGTTCATGATTTGGGCATACTGCATGACACCACGGTTGACATAGTCGCCCACCAGCGGTGCGGTCATCAGCCCATCGCCGTCAATGCCCGTCCAGGGACTGAACTGGATGGCGAATGCATCATAGTCCTCGAATGAATCATAGAACACGGGAGCCTCTTTGTTCCACGTGAGCGTCACGTCGTTCAGACCTGTGACTGAGTTGTGCACCACCTGTGTCTGCAGCGAGAACGGGAGTGTATTCTCCTCGGTCAGTTGAAGGACGACTGTGGTATCGGCAGTCACATTGAAGTCGACCGCTGCATCGTTATATCCTGCCAACGAAGCACTGAGACGGTGATTGCCGGCATAGACCTTGAGCTTGACTTGTCCTGCCGCATTGAGCCGCAAGGTGCCGTATGACAGGGAGTAGTCGGTCTGCATCAACGTCACCGCCGCATCAGGCAGAGGCGTATCGCCAGGACCGGTGATGCCAATGGTGAGGTTAATGTTGCGCGACTGTGCCACACCCGCAATTACGGTCAGCAACAGAAGCAGAGTCGTTAATGTAAATTTCTTCATCATAAAACTGATTATTGCTATAATTATAGGGGCGACATGGCGATGTCGCCCCTACATATTGACAACCTCAATTGAGGTCACATACATGAATTACTTCACGACCTTGACGGTGCGGGTGGTGCCATCGGTGTAGGTGGTGACCACAATATTCACGCCCTTGAAGGCCTTGTCCGAAGCCTGTCCGGCAACATTGTAGTACTTCACACCAGCGACAGCCTTGCCAGCATTCATGCTCTCAACGTCAGTCAGTGCGTCAGGCTCCATGACAACGGGCTCTTGGAGCACGACATTGCCATTGGCAAAGTCGACTCCCTCCAGGTTGACATCCTTGTAGCCTTCCTTAGCAAAGTTAGCGTTGTAGATCTTATCGGTCTGCACAACCTCAACAGTGAACTTGCCCTCGGCATCGGTCGTGGCAGTGTAGACTGCAGGACCTGCGGTAGCAGCGTGGCGAGGAGCGCCCTCGACAGTCTCAGGCACTTGGCTAGTCAGCGTCACAGTCACACCCTCAAGTGCGTTGCCGTCATTGTCGGTAACAACACCGCTGTAGACGATGGGCTCGGCAACTATTGTGAACTTGGTCACAGGGAATGACGGCTGCTTAGACAAACTGCTTGATGCCATATCAGCAGAAGTCACGTTGTCAGAACGGTAACCATAAATATCACCAACAATCGACTTGTCAGACAAGAAATAAGTCTTCTTATAAGTGGTTGTCAAGTCACTGGTGACAATGATGCGCATGCTCTTTCCATCCCAAGTCAATGGCTGTGCCAGTTCAAATGTGAACAAGTCGATCAGGCCAGACTCAGAGCCACCCGTCAGGGTGTAGTTGCCCTCATAGACTGGGGTGAGATTAGCCAAGTCTGTACGGGTAAACGGAGTCACAATCTCAGTATCCTCTGTGCTCACCACATAAACCTTGATATCACTACTCACTGCATCAGGAGCATATCCCATATAGGCAATATTGGTGATTACATCACCTTGAACTAATCCAGCCTCTTCGAGCATAGCAGGCGTGTAGAGTGCCTCACTTACACTATGGTTATAGTAAGTATTGATGGGGACAACATTAAATGCATTATCGGTCGTCCATGCCGCAGTATTGCTGGGATCGGTGTTACCGACAACAATCACATTGTTACCCTGCTCTTCGGTAACTTCAACCTCGACCTCGTCGGTAGCGACAGTGTACTCGTCGGCCCAGACGAACTCGGCCTTGGCGGGGAAGGTGCCCACCTCGTTGGCAACGAAGGTGAACTCGACAGTAGCAGTGCCATTAGCGGGAATCTCGATGGCATCGGCGGCTGCCACCTTAGCTCCATCGAAGTACAAGTTGCTAGTATATTCGGTTTCGGCCACATCGAGCAGGTTGCGCAGCGTCACCTTAGCCTTGACATCGTTGTTGGCCATAACGCTACCCGGAATCTCAAACTTGTCGACCACGACATCGTGGGTCACAGGCACCAGTTCGAAGCCGTAGACATTATCGATTGCGCAGTATCCGCTCTCGAATGCGATATAGTACTCACCAGCAGGAACGCCTTCAACAACAAATGTGGTGAAAGTTGGGTCGTTGTAAGAACTATAAGAGTTATAGGTCAAATCGGTTGCCGGAATCTCTTTGACCAGTGTCCATTCCTTGCGGTCAGCGCTATAATACACTTTGACAAACGGGTCGCTGTTGTTCGACTTCTTGAAAGCATCGAAGCTCATCTTCTCGCCCTCGGCAACACGCAGCAGCGGAGTTATCAACTTGTGAGGTGCAAGCAGGTTGGCACTGACATAGTTGTTGCTATTGCTTGTTTTAGTGGTCTTCTCCCAGTTACCTGTAGGAGCATACCAGCCTGCGGGAATATTGGCTGAGTTGTTGTTTGCCTCGAAGCCCTCAAAGAACTTGGTGTTGTCCAGAACTGTACCGCTTAGTGGCAGGGTAAAGTCCTCGGTCAAACCATTGCTTGTAATGACCATGTTGCCACTCTTGATACCAGATGTTGAAGCATCGATGGTAACCGTCACATTGACACTACCATGAGCAGGCACGGTTGCCGTTGATGGCTCGGCGGTGAAGCCTTCGGGCATGGTGATAGTTACCTCGGCAGGTGCTGCACCACTATTGCGCAACTCAAGAGTCTTGCTCACATTCTCGTTAACCATGCCGAACGAGCCGAAAGCGGTTGCATAGGAAGTATTATCCGCTAGATTATTACCATTGGCATCGCGCACAGTCAAGATTGCCTCATACTTGATGGGCTCAATCCACGATCCTGTTGCCGAAGTGCCACTGATGTCCTCGCGCACGTCGATGCGACTGCGTGCCCCATTGCCACCAAAAGCCGGCGAAGATATGTTGGCATTGACCTCAATCACTTGTGTAACCTGCTCGCCAATAGCGATGCTTGCTGCCTCGATGGGCACAGTGGTGAGAATCTTCTCCTCGTCAATAACATAACCACTGCCCGACTCATACTTCACTCCACCCAGAGTGAGGGTGTAGTTGTCCATCGTGTTGTCAAGAGCCACCTCACCTACATTGGTGAACTTCACCGTATAAGTGAACGAGAAGTTGCCCTCGGCATCACAATCGCGCGACGTGCTGCCTTCCAGGGTAACACTGTTCATCTTCAGAGCTTTTTCTAACTCAATTTCGGCAGAGCCGGCGACTGCAAAATCGTCGATAAGAACGTTGCTTCCGACGATACCCAGCATCTCATTATTCAGGTTCTCGACCGTGACCGTGTACCAGTCATCTGTATTCTGGATGATGCCATTCGCCCCCGTCTCATTGACTGTGATGTCGCCAGACGTGTAGGCATCACCATCCTTGGTCACCTTCCAAATCTTAATACCGGTACCTGAAGTTCCGGCAGAGGAGACTGCTTTAACTTTCAGTGTAACAGTACCGGTCACTGCTGGTGTTACCAACATGTCATTGACCCAACTGGATCCATAATAATCTAGGACTTGGGTACCAATCTTCAGTGCTCCAGTCCCCTCGACACCACCGGTGGCGCTATGAGAGTATGACACATAGATTTCTTCCCACTCATCGGAGTCATAATAACTCTTCACGACATGTGCCCATCCAGAAGCAACCCTAAAGTCGTGACTTGACGTGTTGATGGCTGTGTTGAAGTCGACGGTATAGTTGGTCACCGTCTCAGCACTCGCCCAACCGAAGCCTAGCAGAATCAACGCCAGGCCAAGTAGATAGTTCAAGCGTTTCATAAGCAATAAAAATTTGTAGTTAAGAATTATATTTTTAGAGGCACTAGAGATTCTAGATTATCTAGAGATTCTAGACCTTCTAGTGCCTCTGGTGGTTTGTTACTTGCCCAGCATGGCGTTGATGACCATGTTGACATCAGCGATGTCGACCTTGCCATCACCATTGCAGTCGGCCAATGGGTTCTCACTCTTGCCGAGCATGACATTGATGGCGGCATTGACATCGGCGATGTCAACCTTGCCGTCCTGATTGATGTCGCAATTCAGACCCACATGCGCAAACTCGAAGTTGTCGTAGAATGCACCCAAGCAGTTGGTGGCGCTGGCACGCAGAGCCACAAAGATGCGCTTGCCGGCATAGCTCTTCAGGTCATAACTCAGGTGTGTCCAAGCCACGTCATCATAGAGTTCAAGCGTCTGGTCATAACCAACCTGCTCAAAACTGCTGCGGTCGGTGGCACTGGTGGTGCTCACCAGCACTTGCAGCGTCGGGGTCTGTGCAGGTAGCACACTGTTGATGCTCTCCCAGTTGCGGGCATCGAAGTCAAACTTAGTGTTGTTGGTGGCCAGCATAGGTGCCGAGACAATCCAGTCGTCGAAAGCTCCGTCGCCGTTGCAACGTGTCATGAGCGACTGATGTCCATGGGGCTCCTTGAGCGAGTTGTAGCACTGGCTATCGTTGAGCACGAAGAATGCCAGCGGCGTGCCATTGTTGGGGAAGTTCCAGAAACTGAGCGGGCTGGTCGACTGTCCGTCGACATCCATCACAGTGAATCCCTCGGGAGCGACACCCGTGTCGTCGTGTTCAAAGCCAAAGTAACGATAATCGTCGGCCATGGTGATGCCACTGACGGGCAGCACAGCCTGCGAACCATCGCTGAAGGTGACAGTCATCTCGGTGTCAACGAGCAGCGAATCGGTTATGCTCGATGCCAAGTGGCCAGCATTGTAAGTAATGGTAAACTGCTTGCTATCGGCAGCAGCAATCTCTTCGCCCTGCTTGAGCGTAGTCGTGAATCCCTGCTTACCAAACTTCACATTGGTGATGGTAACAGCCTGGTTGCCCAGATTGGTCAGAGCAATGGTGGGCGAGGTCTCGCTCTTGCCGGCGTTGACCTTGTAGGCATCCCAGTTGTCGACGCTGAAGCTCACATCCGAGCCGCCCAACTCAATCTTGACATTGTCGAGCGACGCGCCGCGCGAGCGGTTGTAGTTGTGCGAGACATAGCGCCAGCGGAAGGCCACCGTCTTGCCCACATAGGGGGTAAGATCGACCGTCTCATAGACCCAGTAGCGCACGGGCTCGCCATCAGCATCGACACCCTCACTGTTGTCGCTGATGAGCTTGAGTTGCTGCCAGTCACCGTCCACCTCGATATCCATCATCACGGCGTCGATGCCATCGTCGGCGGTGCTGTGGTTCTGATGTACGGCCTCATTGTCCTTGGTTAGGCCCACCGGGCGGTCGTTGCCCCACCAGAAGCTCAACTGCATGCCCTCCTGGCTGATGGTGATGTCGGGTGTGGTGAGCACGGCCTCGACCTCGGTCTCGTTGCTGTAGGCCATGGCACTATAGCGGCCATCGAAGGGATAGTAGTCGCTAGCCGACCAGCGGGTGTACTGTCCACCCTGTGCCAGCCAGCCCAGCGGAGCGAACGTGCCGCTCTCGAAGCCCTCGCTCCAGGGGAACTCGGTGACCGACTTGTCGTCCTGCGTGGTGAAGACCCACACGGGGCTGTCCTCGGCATCGCCCACGCTGTTGTAGGCCACCACCTTCCAGGCATACATCGTGCTGTAGTCAGCGACCTTGACCGTATAGGTGGTCTCGGCACCGACATCCACACCATTGGCGACCTCCCACTGCGGGTTACCGTCGTTATTCTTGCCGACGTAGACACGATAGCCCTCGGCAAACTGTGCTTCCTTCCAACTCAAGACAATGTTCTTGGGATAGATGTTGACGGCACTGTCGGCGGGAGCCACCAGCTGGGTGGCCATCGGTGCGCCATCCACGCCATAGACACCGGGAAGGAGCACGCGGTCGATGATGAAACTGCTGCCGTCGTCCATGCCATATTCCTCGTCATAGCCACAGGCTGTGTTGACCAGGCGCACACGCACGCTGTCGCTGCGATAGGGTGCCAAGTCAACGGTGACATTGATGAGTGTGTCGGTCTTGGTGTAATCGGCCGTCCAGGCATCCCTGTAGGTCTTGCCACCGTCGCTCGACACCTGCACAATCAGGTCGTTGGCGGGATAATAGATGTCCTCGCCCACATAGTTGGCATAGTAAGTGAACATGAACTGAGTGGGAGTCTCCTCGTTGCTCAGGTCAAGGCGCGGCGTAATGATGGTGCTCTCCTCGATGTAGGGCGAGCCAATCATGCTCTTGTCGCCCTCGAGGGCATAGATGGTGTTGGTCCAGCGGTTGATGTTCGAGCCACCCAGTTCCCAGCCTGCGGGCGGGAACTGTGCGCCCTCAAAGAGTTCAAGTTGATAGCCATCGGGCACAGCCATCTTGGCAGCCTCAACGTGCAGCGTCACATCGCCGCCATTGGTCTTGATGACCAGGTCGGCCTCGACGGGGCTGGTCAGCGTGGCCTTGTAGCAGATCTGGAACCGTGCAGTCTCGTTCACACCCAGGTCGATGTTCTCAGTGTCCATCACCAGGCTGAAGGCATCAGGCCCCTCAAATCCAGTGACCTTGAGGCCCTTGAGACCCACATTCTTGAGGGTGAGCACCTCGCTGTAGAGTTTCTCGCCGATGTAGGCGGTGGGGAAGCGATAGGTGGTCTGCGTCAGTTCGGCGATGGGGCCGGTCTCGGGCACGTGCTGCTTGATGCTCACATTGTCGAGATAGACCACGTTACCGGTCTGTTTGAGCAAATCGTAGATAAAGGCAACCTTGACGATCTTGCCCTGCCAGGGCGAGAGGTCAATCTTGGAGGTCTGCACGGCCCAGTTGGCCCACATATACTGGCCATTGGGGTCGGCAGGCACACCACTGTTGCGCACTTGCTCCTCATTGGTAATGTCAAAGATGACGGTTGTGTCGCCAGCAGCGACATCGACGATGCCCACCTTGAGGGTGTACTGTTTTTGCTCCAGCACGCCGTAGGCAGCAGCCTCCCAGTCAAATGACAACTGGTAGGTGTTGTCGAGTTCAACAGCAGGTGTGAGCAGAATCTCGGTGCGTGGTCCCCACGCGTCGCGGTTGTTTGGGTCGGCATAAGTCGGAGCATCGCACATGGCATACTTGTGGCCGCTCATGGTCGAGCCACTAGAACTGTACTGCACCGACCACTGGTAAGTTAAGTTTGAACCAGGATATTGCTTGACCACTTCCCATCCGGGTGGGAACTGACTGGTCGCAGCATTTCCTGGCACATCCTCAAACCCCTCGTCAATCAAGGTCTGGGCGCCGGCAGTCAGAGCCACCGACACCAGCAGTGTCATGAGTAAACTGTAGATTTTGTTCATAAAGGTTACTTATTAATTAAAGGTTAATACTATTTATAATTGCAATTGGTCTGTACACAATTTGCTGTTTCCAAAATTTCAAGCATAACAAATTCAGATTCGCAAAATTACACAAAACTTTGCAAAATAAAAACAGATTTCGAAGAAAAATCAAAAAAAACTTCCATTTTAGCCCAAAACAGAGGATTTCCAATGGATTGTGATTATGACCGGTCAATGAGCGAGATAGCGAGCGGTCACCGAGGCATCGCAGGTGAGCATATCACGGGGCGTGCCGGCGTATGTGACCGTGCCACCCTGCTCGCCAGCACCCGGACCGAGTTCGATGACATGATCGGCAGCACGGATGACATCGGTGTTGTGCTCCACAACATAGACCGTGTTGCCTGCATCCACCATCTGCTCAAACAGGTCGATGAGGTGGTGCACATCCTTGAGGTGCAGGCCGTCGGTGGGCTCGTCGATGACAAACACTGCCCGCTGCCCACCCTCGTCAAGGGGCTGAGTGTAAGCCTGCAGATAAGAGGCTATCTTCATGCGCTGCAACTCACCGCCCGACAGGGTGCTCAACGCCTGATTGAGGTGCAGATAGTCGAGACCGACCAACATGAGTGGGCGCAGTTTTGCCTCGATCGAGGTTCCGGCAAAGTGTTGGCTGGCCCGCCGCACCGAGAGGTCCATCACCTGAGCGATGTTCAGTCCGTCAACCTCATATTGAAGTGCCTCTGGGCTATAACGCAGCCCACCGCACGCCTCGCAAGTGGTCTCGATGTTGTCCATAAAAGCCATTTCGCTAATAACCACACCCTTGCCACCACACACTGGGCAGCCCCCCTTGCCATTGAAGGTGAAATACTGCTCCTTCAACTTGTGGGCACGAGCAAAGCGTTTGCGTATGTCGGGCGCGACATCCATATAGGTCGCTGGGGTCGAGCGCAGACTCACCCCGATGTTCTTCTGGCTGATGTAGACCACCTCGCCGGGATAGTCATGCCTGAAGCACTCCATCAGCGAACTCTTGCCCGACCCCGCTACACCTGCCACTGCAGCCAGCACGCCCAGCGGCAAGTCGATGTCGATGTCCTTGAGGTTGTGCAGCCGGGCGTGCCGCAAGGCAAAGGTGCCCGTGGCCTGCCGCGGCCGGGCCTTGAAGTCGCCGTGGCGTGTCAGCATCTGCCCTGTTGCAGTATTGCTATGCAGCAATTGGCTGTAGGTCCCCTCAAAGACAATCTCCCCTCCTCGGCTACCGGGGCCAGGCCCCATGTCGACGATGTGGTCGGCCAGAGCAATCATTTCCTTGTGATGCTCGACCAGCAGGACAGTGTTGCCCGCATCGCGCAGTCGCCTCACCGAGTGCTTCATGCGCTCGATGTCGTGGTCGTGCAGACCGGTGCTAGGCTCGTCCAGGATATAGAGCACATCGGCCAGCGACGAGTTGATATACTTGGCAATCTTGCAGCGTTGTGCCTCGCCGCCCGACAGCGTGCCCACGCCGCGATCCAGGCTCAGGTAGCCCAGCCCGATCTCCTCGAGAGCAGTGAGACGCGCACCGATGGCCGCCTTGATGTCGACCGCCAGGGGCGACGTGAGCGACTGCACCCACCGGTTGAGGCGTGTGATGGACATGGCACAAGCCTGGGCAATGTTGATGCCCTCGATGCGGCACGAGCGCACCCGCTCGTTGACGCGCGTGCCCCCACAGTCGGGACACACGCCCATGTTGAGCATGGGGTTGAGCACAGCGGCATGCAGCAGCCCCTCCTCACTGTTGATGATGCTGCGGTACATGCGCGGAATCAGGCCCTCATACTTGGCACTCTTGGGCCAGTTGGCAGGCGGGTTCTTCAGGCGAATCTGCGGACTGTTGAGAAACAAGTCCAGTTCCTCGGGCGAATAGTCCTTGATTTTCTTGTCCAGATCGAACAGACCGCTGTGGGCATAGCGTATCCAGCGCCAGCCACCCTTGCCGAAGGCGATATAATGTATCGTGTCCTCATCGTTGAGGCTCTTGTCGAAGTCAACGAGTTTGTGAATATCGAGTTCGCGTATCTCGCCCAGCCCCGAACAACGCGGGCAACTGCCCTCGGGATGGTTGAAACTGAACGACTCGGCATAGCCCACAAAGGGCTGTCCCACCCTGGAGAAAAGCAGTCGCAACAGGGCGGCTATGTCGGTATAGGTCGCGACAGTCGAACGCGAGTTCTGCGCTGGCTTCTTCTGGTCGATGACAATGGCAATGGGCAGATTCTCGATGGCATCGACATGTGGCCGACCATACTTGGGCAAATATTGCTGGACAAACGACGGGAACGTGTCGTTCAACTCGCGCCGCGACTTGGCGGCAATGGTGTCGAGCACGAGCGAACTCTTGCCCGAGCCCGACACGCCGGTGAAGACAGTGATCTGATATTTAGGAATCTCGAGCGAAACGCCCTTGAGGTTGTTCTCTCGCGCGCCGCGGATAACTATATTCTGTGACATGGGGCAAAGGTAGTAATTATTTGGCACAAATTGCAATAAAAACGACCTTTTCCCTATTGTTTCTAGGATATTTTGGATAAATTAGGCTGCATACGGCAAAATAATAATGAAAAAAAGTTTTTCATTATTTTTGCGCTCAACTTGCACTTTTTTTTTGTAATTTTGCGATTGATTTCTACAATCTTGACTTTTATACCGCAATGACCAAATTCTTCAGATACCTATTAATAATAATTCCATGCCTTACGCTCAGTGCCAAGTCACAGGCACAGCCTCAAGACGGACCAGTTGAGCAGGCGTTATCGGCCTTCGACCAGCGGCAGCAACATGCCACCGCCAATGCCTTCTTCCAGCTGCTGGACAAGGATCAGTTCACCGAGAGTCTACTGCAATTTGCACCACAGGTGCCACTCGACTCGGTGCGCCAGCAGGTGTGGTACTGGGGTGCCGAGTGGTTCTACGACCGCAACGAGTATGAGCGGGCACGGCGCTATGCCTCCAAGGCGTTGCCGCTCTACCGCAACAACAGCGGGGACAAGGCCGACTGCCTGAACCTGCTGGGCTGCATCTATGTGCGTCTGGGCGACTTCAACCAGGCAGCAACCTACGCCAAACAGTGCCTGAACATCGACCTGACCAGCGGCGACCATGACCGCATCAGCTCGAGCATGAACACACTGGCAGGCATCTATATGGCCGCCAAGCAGAACGACGAGGCCGAGAAGTGGATTCTGCAAGCCATCGACCATGCCGACAAAGCCAACAACCCGGCCCGCAAAGCGGTGCTGATGGGCACAGCGGCCGAGATCTATCACTCGCTCACACGTGAGCAAGAGGCGCTAGACTATGCACGACAGGCCTACGACATCGAGCACAAGCTGGGGCGCAAGCTCCATGCCGCCATCCGCCAGGACCAGATGGCATCGGCGCTGATGGGGCTGAAACGCTATGACGAGGCCGAGAAAGCCCTGCGCACGGCCATACCTGTCATGCGCGAGCAGGGCGAGCTGCACTCGCTGGCCATCGCCTGCAACCACCTGGGCACGGCCCTGATTTGGCAGAAGCGCGACAGCGAGGCCTACCCCTATTACCGCGAGGCGGCCAACCTGTTTGTCCGTATGGGCGACCCGATCAACGAGCTGTATGCCCGCCGCGGGCTGTGCCTGAGCCTGTGGGAGAGCCATCCCGACAGTGCGCGAGCCGAACTGAACCGCTTCAACTACCTCAAGGACTCGCTCTACACCCACGACGCGACCGAGACACTGGCGCGAATCAACGCCGAGTTTGGCAACGATCGCCTGCAGCAGGAGATGGACCGCGAGCGTCAGGCTCACATCCGCGACATCATCATCGTCATTGTCGCTGTGCTGGTACTGCTAGCCGCCGGATGGTATGCCTACATGCGCCAGCGGCGAGCACATCAGCGGCGTGTGAGCCAACTGGTGCGCGAGGTGTCGCAGTTGCGGCTGACGCTGGAGGCGGTCACACAAGACACTCACCCGGCTGAGCCGGTCGATGGTGCAGTAACCGACGACGAGCTGCAACGGCGCATCATCCGCTGCATCGACGATGACACCACCGGCGACTACTCGGTCGAGGCACTCGCCACCCAACTGGGCATCGGGGCCACCACCCTGCGGAGGCGCTTGCTGCGCATCACCGGCGACTCGCCCAAGACCTATATCCAAGCCATCGTTATGGACAAGGCACGCCGACTGCTGGACCAGGGCGGCACCGTGGCCGACGTGGCCCAAGCGTGCGGCTATGCCGAAAACAGCAGCTTCACCCGCGCCTTTAAGCGCGTCTTTGGTGAGACGCCCACCGAATATCGCAACTACAAATCCTAACCAGTCCATTCGATCAATCCAAAATCACTTTATCGGGGGCTACATCCACATGTGCGCCCCTCTTCCTTGCAGTCTTACCCGTAGCCAGACCATTAGGAGATTTCTTACATTTATTAGAAGATTTCTTACAAAATGCCTCATTATTTGCACTTTGGCCAAAAATGTCAAGCACTTTGGTCAAAAATGTCAAATGCTATGACCAGAAATAGCAGTAATTTTGCACCATGAAACCCAGCGACAAGATATTAACACTTAATAACACTTGAATATGAAAAAGAAATTTCAATGGATGGTATTTGTGGTAGCCATTGCTGCCATGATGACTGCATGTGACCTGCAAACTACCAGCCCCAATGACCTCGAAGGCTTGTGGGGCGGGGGCAAGATTCAAAGTAAGAATGGTGACATCGAAATGGTTATCCGGTTCACCCCCAACGAGGCCGACAGCACCCAGGGCGAGTTTGCCATGTGGTATGAGGGCACGTGGAACGATGAGGACGATGCCGGCAAGTTCACTCAAGGCTTCAGTGTGTCGGTGCCAGGTACCTATAAGATCGACGGCGAAGATGTCACACTGACCTATGACTGCGACGAAGTGGGCGTCAAACTCGACGACGATGATGCTCTGGCTCACGCCAAGGCATTGCAAGAGGCAGGTGAGGAAGGCTCGGTCGAGGCTATTGCCGAAGACTTCAAGGAGATGTTCAGCGACTTCCTGGGCGAGTCGTTCCAGGGCATGTTCAAGTCGCGCAACAATGGCCAGAACGTCTACGGCTTCGCCGTCAACGATGGCACGCTCACCCTCTCGACCTCGGATGTCGACAACGTGGTGCTCAAGAAAATCGAGGAATAATCCTGCTTTGCCACTCACACTCACAGTCCAGCCAGACTTGCAATTCGGGCTGGACTGTGTGTTTCTTTACGGGTAACATCGGGGGCTCACAACCTGGAGCGAAGCACCTGGAAGGCGGTCTCGAGCATGGTGTCGCGGCCTTGGGCGGCATCGGTGTCGAGCAGGTCAACACGCACGTCGGGAGCCACACCAAACTCGGTGACGGTGCCGTCGACATCGGTGATGGGGCACGATGAGAAGCGGATGCGCCAGCCGTTGGGCAACTCGCTGGTGAACGGCAGTCCACTGCCGCCACCAGTGGTGTCGCCCACGATGGTGACCTGCGGCAAGTGACGCATGATGCTCACGAAGTTGTTGGTGGCGCTGAACGAGCCGCGGTTGACGAGGATGACCACAGGGCGCTGATAGTGGATGTGGTTCTTGGTCGGCTCGAAGTAGTAGTCGAATGGTTCGCTGAAGTCATTGTGCCCCGGGCCGTTCTTGTGCTGAATGGAACCGACGTGTGTGCGCCGGTCGATGAATCGGCCCACCAGTGTCTCGACGTTGGTCAGATATCCGCCGCCATTGCTGCGCACATCGATGATGAGACCGTCGGCAGTCGACAAGTAACTGAACACGAGGTCCAGGTTGCCGTCACCGATGCTGTTGCTGAAACTGGCGTAGCGCATATAGCCGTAGTTGTTGGGTAAGATGGCATACTTGATGCCTGAGGCTTGCTTGTAATTGAAGTTGAGGTAGTGGTCGTCGATGAGTCGCTCATCGTAGTTGACGGGATATTGTTCCCAAATCCAGTAACGCGACACATCGTGCGAGGCAATGAGATTGGTGTGTCCGTCGCGCAACTCCTTGAGCATGTCGCCGCACAGGTCGAACAGTTCTTGCGAAGTCATGTCATGGGTGAGTTTGGCACGATAGCGTGCCCCCACCTCATTCCAGTCGACCTGCTTGTAATCGAAAAAGCTATAATGCTCGTCGATGATGGTCCACAAGGCATCGAAGTTGCCATAGGGGTCATCGCGCCACTGGGGCTGATCGTGGCAGGCCGTGAGCGTTAGCAATATAGTCAGGATATAGAGGATTCGTTTCATAATCAATAGGTTGAGATGACGCGAGACGAGCGGCTGGGAAGCGACAGGAACTCACCGCCCAAGCCGATGACAATGCCGTGGGTGGTGATGTGAGTGTTGAGGTGGCGTGCCCACGAGCGCTCGATGGTGCCATGATAGCCCACACGCAAGATTGTGCCGCCCAGGCGGAAGTCGGCCGTGACCTGGTGGTCGAGGTCGAAGCGGTTGCCCCACCAGCCCGGCTGTATCAAGTGCTTGCGGTTGCCTACATAAATCTCGTAGAAACTCTCGTCGTAGTCGGGCGAGAACCACACGCCCGCCACGGGCAGTGCCGCCTGATAACGCAGACAGACAGGAACATGCCCCAGGTGCGTGTCGTACTGTGCAATGCCTTGCAGACCCAGTGTCCAGTATGCCTTGACGCTGACCGGGTTGTTGCTGTTGGCGCTGTTGTAGATGATGCCGCCATGCAGCCAGGTCATGCCGCCGCCCATCAGCGAGAAGTGGCGGTTGAACACACCGCTCCACCTGCGCATCAATGCCCAGCGGGCAGTGCCCCCCAAGTGGTGCATGGTGTTGTTGCCCACGCGGTTATCGACATGGTCATAGGCAACGCCCAATGACAACTGCCGCTGCCATCGCTCGGGGCTGAAGCCACATGCCTGATTGTGCTCAAATCCCAGCGCTGTGTGCCACCCCTTGTAGGTGATGGGCGTGAGATAGGAGTCCAACACACGCCCCCACCCGCCCTCGGCAGTGAACATGATGGCTGGCGGGCGATTGGGCTCGAGCAGACAACTAGGCTCCACATCCGGCAAGTCGACAGCCCTGTCGGTGAGGGAATCGCCGACCTCCTGACTGGCCCATGCCATCAACACCGAGAGCACCAGGCATAGCAGTATGTTAATCCGCTTCATTTTTAGTTATTTGAAAAATCGAGCAGTCGAATCATCGAATAGTCGAGCATTCAAGAAAAGCATTCATCTACAGGTCGTCAAAGAGCCGTTGCTGCCCGGTGAGGCGATCCATCACCTGCTGCTGGCTGATGCCATCGGCAGTGGGCGCGTCGGCATCGGTCGAGCCTCCTTCATCAGGCTCATCGGGTTCGGGCTGCACAGGCTCGGGCACCTCGCGCGGCTCGATCTCGGTCACCGACTCGATGGCATAGTTGCTGATGCGCTTGCCCTTGGCCTTGAAACTCTTGGCTCCGATATACTCCTCGGCATCGATGATGAGGGGCTCGCGCTCGGCATCATCACCACCAAACTTGACCTCAAAGCGTGGCAGGCTCTCGTCGCTCAGATGCAGCAGACGCGAGGCGGGATTCTCGCCAATCATGCGCTGGCGCTTGGCGTTGTCCTCCAGCGTGCAGCGCTTGATGTAGAGGTAGCCCTGGTCGGCATCGTCAACGATGGCGGTCCACACCTTGCCCTCAACATACTTCTCGATGCGCAGGATGCCCTCGTCATAATGGTTGGTGGCCTCGCTCGTGGTCGTGTAGAACTCGCCATTGTTCATGATGACCAGTATGCGGTCATCGCCGCCAAAGAAGCCCAACGAGCGACCGTGTCCCTCGTAGTTGATGCGCAGGATGTCGGGGTCGAACCACACCTCGCGGTCGCCCAGCGTGCTGCCGCCGCGCTCCTTGAGGCTGATGCGGTGCACCTCGTTCTTGGTCACCATGTTGCCGCGGGTCTGCTTGCCCTTGATGGCCAGTTCGCCCAGGTCGACATCAAATTGCAGAACCTTCAGGCGGAACTTGGGCTTGAGCGTGATGCGCAGCACCTCGGCCTCACCGTTGGGATTGGCGCTGAACCACACAACCTTGCTGCCTGGCTTGCCCTGGGTCAGGTCGTACTCGCGGTCGCGCGTGATGCCTGTCACGGCAAAGCGCTTCATGTAGATGGTGCCGCCCTTGCCGTCCTGATAGAGCACATTGTAGATGGTGCGCGAGTCATTGCGCTTGAACACATTGACATACAGCACATTCTTGCCCACATAGATCTTGTCGGCCACCTTGATGACCTTGTACTTGCCGTCCTTGTAGAAGATGATGATGTCGTCGATGTCGCTGCACGGGCAGACGTACTCGTCCTTCTTCAGCGCGGTGCCCACGAAGCCGTCGGCGCGGTTGATGTAGAGTTTCTCGTTGGCCTCGGCCACCTTCGACGCCACGATGTTGTCAAACTCGCGGATGATGGTGCGGCGCGGATACTTGTGGCCGTACTTGGCCTTGAGCCCCAGATACCAGTCGATGGTGTAGTCGACCAGATGCGCCAACTTGTCGTCGATGTCCTTGATGCGGTCGTGCAGCGTGGCAATGTAGTTGTCGGCCTTCTCGGCATTGTACTTGATGATGCGCTTCATCGGTATCTCCAGCAACCTGAGGATATCGTCGGTGGTCACCTCGCGATAGAACTGCGGCTTGAAGGGCTCCAGTCGCTTGTCCACATGGGCGACGGCGGTCTCCTGGTCGCGTGCCTGCTCAAACTGTCGGTCCTTGTAGATGCGCTCCTCGATGAAGATCTTCTCAAGCGACACGCTGTGCAGCGTCTCCATCGTCTCGTTGCGCTTGATCTCGAGTTCGCGCCGCAGGATGTCCTTGGTGCGCTCCACGCTGTAGCGCAGCACGTCGCTCACCGTCAGGAACTGCGGCTTCTCGTCCATGATGACGCAGCAGTTGGGCGAGATGCTGATCTCGCAGTCGGTGAAGGCATAGAGCGCGTCGATGGCGATGTCGCTCGACGTGCCGGGCTGCAACTGCACGTTGATCTCGGCCGTCTCGCTGGTCATGTCGTCCACACGCTTGACCTTGATCTTGCCGCGCTCGCTGGCCTTGACGATGCTCTCCTTGAGCGTGCCAGTGGTCTTGCCGTAGGGCACATCGCGCACCACCAGCGTCTTGTTGTCCAGTTTCTCGATCTTGGTGCGCACGCGCACACTGCCACCGCGCTCGCCGTCGTTGTAGTGGCTCACATCGATGTAGCCGCCCGTCTGGAAGTCGGGATAGAGGTGAAACTCCTCGCCGCGCAGGTAGCTCACCGCGGCATCGATCACCTCGTTGAAGTTGTGCGGCAATATCTTGCACGACAAGCCCACGGCAATGCCCTCGGCACCCTGCACCAGCAGCAGCGGGAACTTGGCGGGCAGCGTCATGGGCTCGCGCTTGCGGCCGTCGTAGCTCAGCCCCCAGTCGGTGACCTTGGCGTCGTAGACCACATCGAGGGCCAACTCGCTGAGCCGCGCCTCGATATATCGGCCTGCCGCGGCACCGTCGCCCGTGAGGATGTTGCCCCAGTTGCCCTGCGTGTCGATGAGCAACTCCTTCTGGCCCAGTTGCACCAGCGCCGAGTAGATGCTGGCGTCGCCGTGCGGGTGATACTGCATGGTCAGGCCCACCAGGTTGGCCACCTTGTTGAAGTGCCCGTCGTCGGCCTCCTTCATGGCATGCATGATGCGGCGCTGCACCGGCTTGAAGCCGTCCTCGATGTGGGGCACGGCACGCTCCAGTATCACATAGGACGCATAGTCCAGAAACCAGTTCTCATACATGCCCGACAGTTGCAACTTCTTGTCCTTGGGCACCTGATAGGTCGAGTGGCCCGCCGGCTGGTCGTCACCACCCTGCGTGTCGTCGCCAGCAGCATTCTGATCGGGCAACAGCTCATCCATCTGGTCCAGATTGTCGTTATCGTCTTTCATTCTGTCTTGTTGGTCGATTTTTATCCAATTAACCCACAAAGGTACAAAAAAATCGCCACAATTGGGCAGAAAAACGACAATTGGAGCCAAAAATTAAAATTTTCAATTCTCAATTCTCAATTTTCAATTAAAAAGTATTACCTTTGCACCCGAAAATCTTGAGCGCTTGTGGCGAAATTGGTAGACGCGCTAGACTTAGGATCTAGTGACCCCGGTCGTGTAGGTTCGAGTCCTATCAGGCGCACAACGACATCAGCCGAAGGCATCCCACCCACTCAGTGGCGGCGGGATGCCTTCGACCCATTTTCTCACACGCTCATTCACCCACGGGGCGCACCCAGGGCGACCTTCCTACCCACATGCGCGACCAGGCTGCGTCCCAGCCACAACCCCCGAAGTCCCGCATGTGAATTAAAAGGAGGGAAAATTGAACCGATGAGTTTTACTCGATCACGAAACTCCTGGGGTAAAAGTCGCTGTAGAAGCGTCCATCGGTAGCCGTGAACTTCAACACGCAATAGTTGGGGTCGGTGACGCCGCCAGGATAATATTCGGTGTCACCTTCACGCCAAATCATCTCCTTGCTGGCCGCATCGGTCAATACCTCCATCGTGCCACGCAGCATCATGCCCTTGAACCCTGCCTCGTCGCACCAGTAAATAGACGCCTTGGGATTGCCCCGGTAATGAGCGACACGCAGCGAGAATGTATTGGTCGTGAAATAGAACACCTTGATACCCTCGCGAACACGTGGCGACAGCATGGCTTTGGTGCAAGGGAAACCCTCTTCATCTACCGATGAGATATAGGTGACGGGTAGCGTGTCGGCCATCTTGGCAATCAAGTCTTTAACACCCGCCAGCGCAGGATTATCGGGTGCCTCCTCATTGATTGATATCTCCCTGCGCCAGCGTTTCAGGTGAGGGAAATACATCTTCATCTGACCGATGTACTCCTCGCGAGTGATGGGTTGCGGCAGGCCCTTATTCACTTCATCCACAAACTGGGCACAATGCTCAATCATCTCATCCATCGTGCAGTCCTGCAAGAACCGGCCATCCTTGTAGCAATAGATGCAGTAGTCCTCATTCTTACTGCCGTCGGCATTGGTGCCGAGCAGTTCCTTGGTGAGCGGCATTCCGCAGCTCTGACAAAATTTCTGTTCCATATTCTTTTTTAGCTTTTTCAAGCAAAATTACAAACAGTTGCTAAATCCTCCAAACAACTGTAGCAACTCCTAAATGTTTTTTATGACCTTTTGCAGTTCTTCCAGAAAACGTGCGGCATGACCACCGTCCATCTGTGCATGATGGAACTGGAACGAGATGGGAAGAGTGACTTTTAGCCACCGTTTGCGATAACGGCCCCACATCACCATCGGGTTGCTGAACTGGTCGGTGTACTGGTTGACGATGCCGTCAAGTTCAGTCGCCGTCATGGCCGATGTCCCTATCACCATGGCATCATCTACAAAGGTGCTCTGACACGAACTGCTTGCCGACTGAGTCAATGCCGTATAG
>DGWI01000012.1:184113-184272 GCA_002396085.1 Porphyromonadaceae bacterium UBA4262 | reverse complement strand
GATTGAGGGCTTTCCATTTTGGAAAGCCCTCAATCTCTTTTGTATCTCGCTGTGATCAGTCGTTCTGAGCCATGAAGGCCTCGACATCGTCGGCGTAGTAGGGGATGCGATTCTTGCCCAGGAAGCGGCAACCATCGTCGGTGATGAGGATGTCGTCCT
>DGWI01000012.1:16852-184065 GCA_002396085.1 Porphyromonadaceae bacterium UBA4262 | reverse complement strand
AGGATGTCGTCCTCGATGCGGATGCCGCCGAAGTCCTTGTAGGTCTCCAGCAGGTCGAAGTTGAGCCACTCGGCGCAGTGACCGCTGCGGCGCCAGTCATCAATCAAGGCGGGGATGAAATAGATACCCGGCTCATCGGTGACAACAAAGCCCTTCTGCAAGCGGCGGCCCATGCGCAGGGCGTTGGTGCCGAACTGCTCAAGGTTGGGGCGAGTCTCCTCGTCAAAACCGACATAGATCTGATCCAAGCCCTCCATGTCATGCACATCCATGCCCATCATGTGACCCAGTCCGTGAGGCAGGAACATGGCGTGCGCACCGGCTGCCACAGCCTCGTCAACGTCGCCGCGCATTAGCCCCAGTTCTTTCAGGCGCTCGGTCATCAGGCGGCACACACCCATGTGCACATCCATATACTTCACGCCGGGCTTGCTCATGTGCAGAGCCAGGTCGTGGCACTCGACCACGATGTCGTAGATGTCGCGCTGACGCTGGGTGTATTTGCCATTGACGGGCATCGTGCGGGTGTTGTCGCTGCAATAGTTGTTCACCGTCTCGGCGCCACAGTCACACAACACCAGTCGGCCAGCCTCAAGTTTGGCCAGCGAGGGAGCGCCGTGCATGATCTCGCCGTGCTGCGAGAAGATGGTGCCGAAACTCTCGTGAGCGCCATAACTGTGGGCGATGCCGTTAATCTGGCCACCAATGTACTTCTCGGTCACACCCGGTTTGACCAGTCGCATGGCGGTGGTGTGCATCTTGTAGCCAATCTCGGCTGCACGCTCCAGTTCTTCAATCTCCTGGTCTTCCTTGGCCGAGCGCATCTCGATGACGGCCATGCGCAACTTGTGCGAGCATTGTGCGCGTTGCTGGCTGGGATGGATGCCCAGCAGATCCATGAGTTGAATCATGGTGTCGTGGCGATAGGGCGGCAAGAAGTGGATGGTGCGACCTTTGGCGCGAGCCTCGTCACAGATGACCTTGAGTTGTGCCATTGGGGCACTGTTGGCAACACCCACTTGGGCAGCCATGTCGGCCACACTGTCGACCGAGCCATACCACACGATGTCCTCGATGTCGATGTCGTCACCGATGAGAATCTCGCGGTTGTTGTCGATGTCAATCACGCCCACCAGACCGTCGCGGTTCTGCCCGAAGTAGTAGAGGAACGACGAGTCCTGACGGAATGGGTAATAGGCATTGTTGGGATAGTTGCAGGGCGACTCGTTATTGCCCATCAAGATGATGATGCCCTCGCCCACCAGTTGTTGCAGGCGGGCACGACGGCGAATATAGGTTTCTTTGCTAAACATTATCTTTGTTTAATTAAGAATTAAAAATTCAGAACTTAGAATTAAGAATTGTCAATTTTACTGGCATTGCGGTACACGCGCGTCGTGATATTCTTAATTCTAAGTTATTAATTATTAATTGTTTATTATTCTGCAACAATCTTGCAAATCTCGATGATGGTCTGCATGGCCTTCTCCATCGAGGGGATAGGTACGTACTCATAGCGGCCGTGCATGTTCATGCCGCCAGCAAAGATGTTGGGGCAAGGCAGTCCCTTGAACGACAGTTGTGCGCCGTCTGTTCCGCCACGTATGGGCTGGACTTTGACCACCACGCCAGCACGCTCCATGGCTTTCTCGGCCACGTCGATGATGTGCATCACGGGCTCAATCTGCTCGCGCATGTTGTAGTACTGATCCTTGAGTTCGACAGTAGCGCAATCGGGATATTCGGCGTTGATGCGGTTGACCAGGTGCTGGATTTCGCACTTGCGCTGCTCGAAGAGTTTGCGGTCATGGTCGCGGATGATATAGTTGAGCGTGGTCTCCTCGACAGTGCCCTTGATGCCCACCATGTGGAAGAATCCCTCATAGCCCTCGGTGTGCTCGGGAGTCTCCCAGCGCGAGAGCATCGAGATGAAGTCGTTGGCCACACGGATAGAGTTGATCATCTTGTCCTTGGCTGTGCCCGGGTGGACATTGCGGCCTTTGAAGGTGATCTTGGCACTGGCGGCATTGAAGTTCTCAAACTCTAATTCGCCTACGGCACCGCCGTCCATCGTGTAAGCCCATTGGCAACCAAACTTCTCGACATCAAACTTGTGAGCGCCCATACCAATCTCTTCATCGGGGTTGAAACCCACGCGGATGTCGCCATGCTTGACCTCGGGGTGTTCTTGTAGCCACTCGATGGCGGCAAGAATCTCGGCGATGCCAGCCTTGTCATCTGCACCGAGCAGCGTGGTGCCGTCGGTGACAATGATCTGTTGGCCCACATAGTCGTTCAGTTCGGGGAACTGTGCCACCTCGAGCACAATGCCTTGCTCGGCGTTGAGCACGACATCACCGCCCTGATAGTCGACAATGCGCGGCTTCACATCCTTGCCGCTCATGTCGGGAGCGGTGTCCATGTGGGCGATGAAGCCGATGGTGGGCACCTGCTTGTCGGTGACATTGCCCGGTAGGGTGGCGTAGAGGTAACCGTTGTCATCGAGCGATATGTCGCTCAGTCCCATTTCATGCAATTCCTGCTCCAGGGCCTTGGCAAATACCATCTGGGTAGGAGTTGACGGGGTCACACCAGTGTTCTCGTCGCTGGTGGTCTCAAATTTCACATAGTTCAAAAATCTTTCTACGAGTTTCATACACTATCTAGTTTTTAAGAGTTATTTTGTTCAGTTTCGTTCTGCTCTTTGTCGGCCTGGAATTGTTCGTAGGCCTCGACAATGCGCTGCACCAGCTGGTGTCGCACAATGTCTTTTTTGCCAAACTCGACCCTGCCAATGCCCTTGACATCTTTGAGCACCCGCAAGGCGTGAATCAGACCCGACTGCGTGGTGCGCGGCAGGTCGATCTGTGTCACATCGCCGGTGACAATCATCTTCGACCCCATGCCCAGGCGGGTGAGAAACATCTTGATCTGATGTGTGGTGGTGTTTTGGGCCTCGTCCAGCACGATGATGGCGTCGTTCAGTGTGCGGCCACGCATGAATGCTAGTGGCGCTATCTGAATCACATTGGTTTCCATATATTCCTTGAGCTTGGCATTGGGAATCATGTCCTCGAGTGCATCGTAGAGCGGCTGCAGGTAGGGGTCAATCTTGTCCTTCATGTCGCCAGGCAGGAACCCTAGTTTCTCGCCGGCCTCGACTGCCGGTCGCGAGAGAATGATCTTGCGCACCTCTTTGTTTTTCAGGGCACGCACTGCCAGAGCCACGGCAAGGTAGGTCTTGCCCGTACCGGCAGGACCCAGTGCGAATGTAAGGTCGTTTTCACCGAAGGTCTTGACCAGTAATTGCTGGTTGGGTGTGCGTCCCTGTATGGGCTTGCCGTTCACGCCATAGATGATGACGTCATCCATCTTCAGTTCCTGGGGAGGAGAACCCTTGATGGTGTCGATGATGACCTCCTCGGTGAGCTTGTTATATCGCGTGCAGTAGTCGGCCAACTCATGGATTTTACGCTCAAATAGGGCAGTCTCCTCGTCATCGCCCAGCACGGTGATAACGCTGCCACGTGCAGCCATGCGCAGTTTCGGGAAGAGGTTGCGTATCAGTGAGATGTTACTGTTGTTGACCCCATAGAACACTACGGGGTCAACCTCGTCAATAATGATGTGTCGTTCAATCATATATCGATGTCTCGTACAATTAATCTTGCAAAGATAATACTTTTTGATTAAAGTTCAAGTATTACAGTCATCGCTTATTTTTGTCATTGTTGGTATGGCAGTTAGCATGAGGAGTGTTGTGGCAGTGAGGGCAGTTGCGGCCTTGGCCGCAGCCGCAGTCGCCATGTCCATTCAGGGTGCGCACTAGTCGCCACAGGGTGTAGGCTAATGCTAGTGCAATGATAAACAAAACGATGAACAATTGCATAGCGTGAGATTTTTTAATATTGCTGCAAAGTTCGTCAAAAACTTTGAATTGTGCAACTCTTTCAGAAATGAAGCTGGGAGCATGTGCTGGTTGAGGGTTAAAAAATCACATTTTTGGTAGTTGTGCGGGCGCTTTTCCAGATATTATTACTAACTTTGCAAGTTCACTAAATTGGTGATGAAACCTGCATTGTATCTCATACCCGTCACTTTGAGCGATGTGCCGCTCAGTCAGGTGCTTCCTGCCGCAAATATCGATGTGGTGCGGGGCATCCGTCATTTCATTGTCGAGAATGTGCGTTCGGCAAGACGATTTATCAAGAAGTGTGATCGTGACATCGACATTGATGGACTCACTTTCTACGAACTCAATCGGCATACCGACCCAAACGACATCGCTTCTTATCTGGCACCGCTCGAGAATGGTGAACCCATGGGCATCATCAGCGAAGCGGGCTGTCCGGCTATCGCCGACCCGGGTGCTGATGTGGTGGCTATCGCCCAGCGGCGGGGCTTGCATGTGGTGCCCCTGGTGGGGCCGTCAAGCATCTTGATGGGGCTGATGGCTTCGGGCTTTAACGGGCAGTCGTTCGCTTTTCTGGGCTATTTGCCCATCGAGGCTTCGGCGCGTGTGCGCAAATTCAAGGACATGGAGCAACGTATCATGCGCGATGACCAGACGCAGATTTTCATCGAGACTCCCTATCGCAACAATGCTTTGCTGGCCGACCTGAAACGGCACTTACCCGGTAACTTGAGGCTGTGTGTTGCCAGCGACATCACTGGCGAGAAAGAGCACATCGTCACACGCACCATCCGTCAGTGGGCTGCCGATAAGACCGACTTTGGCAAGGCCCCCACAATTTTCCTGTTGTATAAATGAGATGAATAAGAAGACCACAAGATATCACAGATTTAATGAAGGCACACCGACCATCAACTTTGAGTGGGATGAACCTGTCGAAAAGCCACAGTCACCTGCCGAGCAGGTGTTGCTGACCTCGGACAATGAGTTGGGAACTGGCCTGGCGTTCATCAGCCTGGGCAGTGGCAGTAGCGGCAACTGTTCATATATTGGGACCACGCAGAGTGGTGTGCTCATTGATGCCGGTGTCGATCCACAGAACGTATTTGATGAGTTGCGGCGCAATGGCATCTCGCGTGATGCCGTCAAGGGCGTTGTCCTCACACACGACCATCAAGACCATGTGCGCTATGTCTACAAGATAGTTCGAGACTACAACAAGCAGGCACGCATCTATTGCACCATGCGACTGATGAACGGGATGTTGCGTCGTCACAACATCTCGCGCCGGGTCAAGGACTACCAGGTGCCCATCTGGCTTGAGACACCTTTCAAACTTTGTGGCATGGAGTTCACCGCTTTTGAGACTTCGCACGATGGCACCGACAACATGGGTTTTAGCATCCAGATGGGCAACCAGAACTTTGTGGTTGCTACCGACATGGGAGTCATCACCCCACGCGCTGAGTACTATATGGAGCAGGCGCACTATCTGATGATTGAGAGTAACTACGACCGCACCATGCTCGACACGGGGCGTTATCCTGAGTTTCTCAAGGCCCGTGTTCGTGGACCAAAAGGACATCTGGACAACGAGGTGGCTGCACAATTTGTGGCTCAGCACTATCATTCGGGTCTCAAGTGGTTGTTTTTGTGCCACTTGAGCAATGACAACAACACGCCCGAGCAGGCTCTGCGCACGATGCGAAGCGCACTTGAGCAGCGGGGGCTCACTGTGGGCGATGCGAGCAACGCTCCCGATCAGCGCACGCGCGACGTCCAACTCTATGCCCTGCCGCGCTATGATGCCTCGCCATTCTTCATTCTCTAGCCACTATTTATTGTCGGCCATCATGTGTGGAATATTGAGTTTGGGATAATAGTTGACGTTTGTGTAGACTGAAATGGTGTTAAAAATCGTGTTCTTTGATGGACGGGTAAATAAAAAGGTGTAATTTTGCAGTTTGTTTCGCAACCGTTGACTTACAATGAACGAAAAAGACAATAATAAGAAAAACCAACCCAACGAAATCATCCACGAGGCCGCTAACGAGGAATACAAATACGGCTTTGTGACCGATATTGAGACTGCGGTCATCCCCAAGGGGCTCAACGAGGATATCGTGCGTCAAATCTCGGCTCTCAAGCATGAGCCCGAGTGGCTGCTAGAGTTTCGCCTGAAGGCATTCGCCCACTGGCGCACACTCAAGCAACCCACATGGGGCCATGTCAATCTGCCCGAGATTGATTATCAGGATATCAGTTACTATGCGGCACCCAAGCAGAAGACCGACAAGCCCGGTGAGATTGATCCCGAGTTGCAACGCACTTTTGACAAACTGGGCATCCCCCTGGAGGAGCGTATGGCGCTGAGCGGCATGGCTGTCGATGCCATCGTTGATAGTGTGAGTGTGCGCACCACCTACAGTGAGCGTCTGGCCGAACTGGGCATCATCTTCTGCTCGATCAGCGAGGCAGTGCGCGACTATCCCGACCTGGTGCGCAAGTATCTGGGCACAGTGGTGCCCTACACCGACAACTTCTATGCCGCACTCAATAGTGCCGTGTTCAGCGATGGCTCATTTGTCTACATCCCCAAGGGTGTGCGATGCCCCATGGAATTGTCTAGTTATTTCCGCATCAATGCTGCGCAGACTGGCCAGTTTGAGCGCACGCTCATCGTGGCTGATGATGACGCTTATGTTTCCTATCTTGAGGGTTGCACTGCCCCCATGCGTGACGAGAACCAGTTGCATGCCGCCATTGTCGAGATTATCGTCGAGGATCGTGCCGAGGTGAAGTATAGCACTGTTCAGAACTGGTACCCCGGTGACAAGGACGGCAAGGGAGGTATCTACAATCTAGTGACCAAGCGTGGTCTGTGCCGTGGCGATCACAGCAAACTGTCGTGGACGCAAGTCGAGACGGGCAGCGCCATCACCTGGAAGTATCCCAGTTGCATCCTCAAGGGTGATAACTCGGTGGGTGAGTTCTACAGCGTCGCCTTGACGCGCAACTACCAGATGGCCGACACGGGCACCAAGATGATTCATCTGGGTCGCAACAGCCGCAGCACCATTGTGAGCAAAGGCATCAGTGCCGGACACAGCGAGAACAGTTATCGCGGACTGGTGCGTGTCGCGCCCAAGGCCACTGGCTGCCGCAACTACACCCAGTGCGACTCGCTGCTGCTGAGCGACACCAGCGGTGCCCACACCTTCCCGGTCATCGAGGTGGGCAATGATTCAAGTGTGGTCGAGCACGAGGCGACTACAAGCAAGATCAACGAGGATCAGATCTTCTATTGCAACCAGCGTGGCATCAGCACTGAGGATGCTGTGGGGCTGATTGTCAATGGCTATGCCAAGGAAGTTATGGCCAAGTTGCCCATGGAGTTCGCCGTTGAGGCTCAAAAACTACTCAGCGTGTCACTCGAAGGCTCGGTAGGATAATAATACAAATATCTGATGCTCTAGTCTGTCTAGGCTCTCTAGAGCATCTAGCATATCTAGAATTTCTAGTAAAAAAACAATCACAATGCTTAAAATCAAGGATTTACATGCCTCAGTCGAGGGCAAAGAGATATTGAAGGGTGTCAACCTGACTGTGCGCCCTGGTGAGGTTCATGCCATCATGGGCCCTAATGGCAGTGGCAAGAGTACGCTCAGTTCGGTGCTGACGGGCCATCCTGCTTTTACCGTCACAGGTGGCGAGGTTGAGTTCTATGGCAAGGACTTGCTGGCTCTGTCGCCCGAGGATCGCGCCCACGAGGGATTGTTCCTCAGTTTTCAGTACCCTGTCGAGATACCCGGTGTGTCGATGGTCAACTTCATGCGTGCGGCCGTCAACGAGAAACGCAAGTACAACGGTCAGGAACCGCTGAATGCCAGTGATTTTCTCAAACTCATGCGCGAGAAGCGTGCCGTGGTGCAACTTGATAACAAGTTGGCTAGCCGTGCTGTCAATGAGGGCTTTAGTGGTGGTGAGAAGAAACGCAACGAAATCTTCCAGATGGCCATGCTTGAGCCGCGCTTGAGCATCCTCGACGAGACCGACAGCGGTCTTGACATCGATGCCTTGCGCATTGTGGCCAGTGGTGTCAACCAGCTTAAGAGTAAGGACAATGCCACTATCGTCATCACGCACTACCAGCGACTGCTCGACTACATCAAGCCCGACTTTGTACACATCCTCTACAAGGGGCGCATCGTCATGAGCGCTGGTCCCGAACTTGCCCTCGAACTCGAAGAAAAAGGCTACGACTGGATTAAGCAAATGCATAATGAATAGTATGATGAATTCATTAAAGCAATATATTGACCTGCATGACGAGCATCGTGAACTGATTGAGGCTCATGCACCGCAAGCGCTAAACAACTTGCGGCAACAGGCACGTCAAGCACTGGAAGGCGCCACACTGCCGCTCAAGGGGCAGGAGGACTATGAGGCGACCGACCTCAATGCCATCTTTGCGCCCGACTATGGCGTGAACATTGGGCGGCTCGACTTCGACATTGACCCGTCGGCGGTATTTCACTGCGATGTGCCCAATATGAGCACCTGCATGTACTATACCTATAACGACATCTTCCATCCCAGCAACACAGCCCGCCGGCAGGAGGGTGGGGTCGTGGTCGAGTCGCTGGCTCAGGCCGCGGTCAACCATCCCCAGTTGCTCGACCGTTATTATGGTCGCTTGGCATCGCTTGACGACCCCACTGTGGCACTGAACACAATGCTGGCACAGGACGGTATCCTGGTCTATGTACCTGCTGGTTTCACTGCCGAGAAAACCATTCAGTTGGTCAACATACTCAACTACACGCGACCGATGATGGTAGTGCGTCGTGTGCTGGTTGTGCTGGAGGAGAATGCTCATGCTCGCATGCTGGTGTGTGACCACACCCAGAGTGCTGATGTCGACTGTCTCACCTCGCAGGTGGTTGAGGTGTTTGCTGGCGAGAATGCTACCTTCGACTACTACGACATGGAGGAGAGCGGCCCACTGACCCATCGTGTGTCGAGTATCTATGTCCACCAGAGTGCGGGCAGCAATGTGCTGGTCGACGGCATCACGCTGACCAATGGCATCACGCGCAATGACTACCATGTTGTGGTCGATGGCGAGCATGCCGAGACGCAGTTGTTGGGTATGACCATCGCCAGTGGTACACAACATGTTGACACTCACACTCACCTGGATCATCGCGCACCTCGCTGCCACAGCAACGAAATGTTCAAGTATGTCCTTGGTGACCAGGCGGTTGGAGCATTTGCGGGCAAGATTCTTGTACAGCCCGACTGTCCGCGGGTTGAGGCCTACCAGGGCAATCGCAACATCTGCTCGTCTAATCAGGCTAAGATGTACACAAAACCTCAACTCGAGATATA
The DNA here is from genome assembly GCA_002396085.1 of Porphyromonadaceae bacterium UBA4262. Lineage (GTDB taxonomy): Bacteria > Bacteroidota > Bacteroidia > Bacteroidales > Muribaculaceae > Sodaliphilus. The sequence continues at coordinate 174,761 of DGWI01000012.1, read as the reverse complement.
TACCGATGATGTGAAGTGTTCACATGGCACTACCATCGGTCAACTTGATGATGAGGCCCTCTACTATATGCGCACACGCGGCATCAGCCTTGATGAAGCACGCAATCTGTTGATGCAGGCCTTCATGGCCGATGTCATTGAAGCCGTGCGCCTTGACACCCTGCGCGACCGCCTGCGTTATCTGGTCGAGAAACGCTTCAATGGCACATTGGCCAATTGTGGTGCTTGTGCAGCCGTCTGCCACTAGGTCAAAGCGCAATGTTGAGTGGGCGGCGGTCTAAATTCTTAATTATAAATTCTTAATTCTAAAGAGTTGCTAGATTTAACTAAAATACGGAGTGAATACCCCATCCTGACCCGTAAGGTTGAGGGACGGCCACTCATTTATTTGGACAATGCCGCCACATCGCTGGCACCCAGCCGTGTGGTTGATGCTATCGATGAGATGTATCATTGCCACAAAGCCAACGTGCATCGGGGCGTACACACTTTGTCGCAGGAGGCCACCGATATGGTCGAGGCCACTCGCGAGAAGGTGCGGCGACACATCAATGCTCAGAGCATTCAGGAAATCATCTTTACTCGCGGCACCACCGAGAGCATCAATCTGGTGGCATCGTCCATCGGCGACATGCTTGAGCATGATGATGAGATTATCCTCACCGTCATGGAACACCACAGCAACATCGTCCCCTGGCAACTCATCGGTCGTCGCAAGCGCATACGCATCCGTGTGGTGCCCATCAGCGATGATGGTCAGTTGAACATTGAGGCCTATGAAGATATGTTCACCGACAACACCCGCTTTGTCGCCTTGGCTCATGTGAGCAATGTGTTGGGAACGGTCAACCCGGTCAAGCGCATGATCGATATTGCTCACAGCCACGATGTGCCTGTGCTTGTCGATGGTGCCCAGGCTGCACCTCATTTGGCTCTGGACATGCAGGATTTGGACTGCGACTTCTATGCCCTGTCGAGTCACAAGATGTATGGGCCGACGGGTGTGGGAGTGCTCTATGGCAAGCGCCAGTGGTTAGAGAAATTGCCTCCCTATCAGGGTGGTGGCGAGATGATTGGCCATGTGTCTTTCGACAAAACGACTTTTGCTGAGTTGCCTTTCAAGTTCGAGGCTGGCACACCCGACTATGTCGGCATTGCTGCTCTGGCACGTGCCATCGACTATATCGATGAGTTGGGTATCGACAACATCGCTGCCCATGAGCATGAGTTGTTGCAGGCCATGACGCAAGGACTGCTCGAGATTGACGGCACACACATCTATGGCACCGCACCCGACAAGGGAGCGGTTGTGTCCTTCCTTGTTCGTGACATCAATAGTTACGACATGGGCTTACTGCTCGACAAGTTGGGCATCGCCGTCCGCACGGGTCATCACTGTGCGCAGCCGCTGATGGAGCGCTTTGGCGTTACTGGCATGGTGCGTGCCTCACTTGCCGTCTACAACACGCTCGACGAGGTGCAAGCATTCCTTGCAGCCGTCCGTCGAGTTGCCTCGATGTTCTGATTCCTAATCACACACTGTGCTTCTAGCCATTGTCGCGGCTTGGAGCATCACGATAAGCGGCCGTACTTGTTGTAGAAGTGCAGCAAGCCACGGATGTGATGCATTCCCAGTCGAGACAGGGGGTGGTGTCGTGTGTGGCGGTAATAGGTGTGTATGATGCTGTACTGGGGCAGATACTTGATTTGCCATCCGGCCTGTCGCAGTCGCTGGCAGAAGTCTGCATCCTCAGGACCATAGAAGATAGCCTCATCAAGATTGCCCACTTGCTCGAATGCCTCGCGCCTGATCATCTGGCATGCACCGATGACATAGAACGGCTCGATGGCTCCCTCGTCATCGGCACGATACTTCTCGGCGGCAAGTCGCAAGCCCAGCACACTCAGCACCTTACCTTTCAGTCCCGGGAAAGGACGGAAACTGCGCTGCACGTTGCCCTCGGTGTCGATCATGCGGCAGGCGCACAGCCCAACGTGGGGGTGCGAATCCAGATAATCCATCATGCCGTCGATAGCGCGAGTGTTGACCACTGTGTCGTTGTCCAAGATGAGGAGCATTGGGGCGGTTGCCTGTGCAAATCCTTGATTGCGTGCGGCTGCTATCCCGCGATTTGTGGAGTTGACTGTCAAGTGGATGAGTGGATAGTGCTCGGCAATGTATTGTGGTGTGCCATCGGTCGATGCATTATCAATGATGATAACCTCGACATCGTCGCGCTTCATCACAGGCATGAGCGACTCCAGGCAGCGGCAAGTGTCGTCCAAGTGGTTGTAAGTAAGTATGATGATTGACAATCGCTTCATAGCATGAGATTTATCCAAAGAGTTTGATGCGTAGTGCGCGGCAAGCGTGGCTGAATTGGTGCCAATTGGTGAATTGCCGCAGTTGTCGGCTAGCGAATCGCCACGACAAGAAGTAGCGGATATTATTCCAGAACAAGGCTCGCTCCATCTGTCGTGCAGTGAGGTGGGGCAAATTGAGGATTGACTGACGCTGGACATCACTGGGCACATAGTCGCCAGTGCTGATCCAGCCATTGTCACGGCACAACTGATAGTATTCGGTACCGGGGAAGGGTGACACGATGTTGAACATCACTTGGTCGACATCCAGTCGTTGGGCTTCGCGCAGGGTTTGTCGCACGGTATCGGGTGTCTCTAGCGGGCTGCAACCGATGAGGATGTTCAGTTTGACAGGCACACCATACTGTTTGAGTAGGCCGACGGCATGGTATATCTGGTCGCGCGTGATACCTTTCTTGATATAGGCTAGAATCTTGTCGTCGAACGACTCCACCCCGAGGTCAACATAGCGGCATCCACTCTTGCCCAGGGCTTCTGCGATAGGCTCGGTGATGGCATCGACACGAGCCTGGCACCCCCACACCAGTCCATGACGGCGCATCACTTCGCACAGTTGCAGTGTACGCTCCTCGTTCCAGATGAAATTGTCGTCCATGAAGCCCACAGCCTTGTAGCCCATGCGACACAGTTGTTCCATCTCGCGGTCGACACTGGCCACACTGCGCATGCCGATGGGTGGCTTGCAGCCATGCACGCGGCGGTGCTCAATCTCGCGGGCGAAGGTGAGCGAACTGGGCACACAATAGATGCAATGGAAGGGACAGTTGCGCGAGGTGACGGCGGTGGTGTAGGGCTCGCACTTGAGTTTGGGGTTGTAATATTTGCGGCCCTCCAGGTGGTGTCGTGCCGGTAGTGGCAGCGTGTCAAGGTCGGTGATGAGCGCGCGGCTAGGATTGTTCACTACTCCGTTGTGGTTTCGCCATGAGATGCCTTGCACCTTAGTCCAGTCGCCACCGTCACTCATGGTCGCAATCAAGTCGGCGACAGTCTGCTCGGGTTCACCGCGCACCACAATCACTCGCTCGTCGGGCAAGCACCTTTCGGTGAAATGCGTCGGTCCTGGACCCATGAGCACAATGTGGCACTGGGGGCGGTGCTTTAGCATCAGGGCAATGGCCTCTAGGTCGTTGTCAATCGACAGATTGACAGTCCACATCAGGTAGATGTCACTATCGTCGGACTGCAACCATCGCTCAAAATCGCTTCGCTTGCCACGGTCGTAGACAAAGTCCTTGCACTCAACGCGGTGTTGTCCACTCTGCTCAACCATTGCCACGACCATCAGTTCGTAGGTGTTGGGAGCCAGATACACCACGTGCGTGCAACCTGCAGTGCGTTCGGCAGGTCGCTTGCCAACGAGTACCGGTGGTGTGACAAACGTCAGGTGCAAGACTAGATTCTAAGTTTTAAGATTTGTTTGTTGATCTATGCGTGTACGACTGTGCCGATGGGGTCGCCTGCGATGACCTTGAGCAGATTGCCCGCGACATCCATATTGAACACGTGGATGGGCAGGCCATTCTCCTTGCACATGATGGTAGCGGTCATGTCCATCACCTTGAGGTTGCGCTCATAGATCTCGTCGTAACTGATGCGATCAAACTTGGTGGCAGTGGGATCTTTCTCGGGGTCGGCGGTGTAGATGCCGTCCACGCGAGTTCCCTTGAGCATCACGTCGCACTCCAGTTCGATGCCACGCAGCGACGAGCCAGTGTCGGTAGTGAAGTAGGGGCTGCCTGTGCCGCACGACATGATGGCGACTTTGCCTTGCTGCATGGCCTCGATTGCGCGCCACTTGCTGTACAGTTCGCCGATGGGCACCATGCTGATTGCTGTAAACACCTGAGCAGGCTGGCCGATTGACTCGAGTGCGCTGCACAGGGCTAGCGAGTTGATAACGGTGGCCAGCATACCCATCTGGTCGCCACGGACGCGCTCAAAACCTTGAGCGGCACCCTTGAGACCACGGAAGATATTGCCGCCGCCGATGACGATAGCCACTTGTACGCCAGCATCGACGATTTCCTTGATCTGGTGGGCGTACTCGATGGTTCGGTCAAAGTTGATGCCCGTGCCCTGAGCCACAGCGAGCGACTCGCCGCTGAGTTTGAGCAAAATGCGGTGGTAGATTGGTTCCATAGTTGTCTAGTTTTAGTATTACAAACGGCAAAGTTACGAAATAATTTGTATCTTTGCCGAAAAATTGCCCCAAAATGAATATAAAACTCACAATAAATCCAGATTTTGTCGCGCAAGTGACTTTGCCGCCCAGCAAAAGTGTGGTCAACCGCGAGCTTCTCATCAATGCGCTATGCTCAATGCATGACGAGCGGCCAGACAATGACACCCTGTCTCTTGCCGATGACATCCAGGCCATGCAGCGGGGGCTTGCGGCACAGTCGGGCGAGGTCGTCGATGTGGATGGCGCGGGAACGGCACTACGTTTCTTGACTGCCTATTGGGCAACATGCGAGGGATGCGAGGTGACATTGACGGGCAACCGGCGTCTGCGAGAACGGCCCATTGCGCCACTCGTCGACGCATTGCGCACACTAGGGGCTGACATCACCTATGTTGACTGTGTGGGATGCGCTCCGTTGCGCATCGTCGGGCGACGATTGCGGGGAGGGCACGTGACAATGCCCGCTGGTGTGAGTTCACAGTTTGTGAGTGCGTTGTTGATGATTGCTCCGGTCATTGGCGGAATGGAACTGGAGTTGGTGGGCGACATTGTGTCGCGACCTTACATCGACATGACCCTTGCCATCATGCAGCGGCATGGTGTGACCGCCCAGTGGCACGACAATGTCATCACCTTGCCCGATGACAACTATATGCCGGCGCCATCTATCCACGAGGGTGACTGGAGTGCGGCGGCTTTCTGGCTGGCGTTGCAGGCTTTGCTGCCTCAAGCCCACATCACATTGCATGGTCTGCATCGCGACAGTGTGCAGGGCGACAGCCGCATCATCACCATCATGGAGCAGATGGGCATGCAGGCGCATTGGCATGCCGACGGGTCATTGACGATGGATATGGGGGCCGCATTGTGTTGCTGCTGCTCGACCTTTGCCGACCTGATGGGAACTCCCGATTTGGCTCCTGTGCTCGTTGTCGCGCTGTGCTTGATGGGGAGGCCGTTTCGCATCACCGGGCTGCGCACCTTGCGGCTCAAGGAGAGTGATCGCCGCGAGGCCCTGCGTCAAGAACTGCTCAAGTTGGGATATGATGTGACACTTGAGGGCGACGATGCACTTTCCTGGCACTTTGCTACCTGCCCGGCACAGGACGAGCCCGTCATCGACCCTCACGGCGACCACCGCATTGCCATGGCTATGGCTCTGGCTGCCGTCAAGCATCCTGGACTCACCATTGAGCATGCCGAAGTTGTCGCCAAGAGTTATCCAACCTTCTGGCAGACGCTCTTGCTTTAAAATCAACTAGCGAGAGTCGTCCCTTCACTGGGGGATGACTCTCGCTAGCCTGTTTTTGTGGTCCTCGGTTTTGCCGAGGACTTTTTGTTTAATTCATTGAGAACTCTTGGCGCAGTTGCTCGACATGGTCGAGTTTCTCCCAAGTGAAGAGTTCCACCTCGATGGCGCGGTCTCCCTCATAGTCATTGTGGAAGTGCTTGACCACCTTGCGCGGGTCGCGGCCCATGTGTCCGTATGCTGCCGTCTCCTCGTAGATGGGTTTGCGCAGTCCCAATCGCTGCTCGATGGCGGCTGGGCGCAGGTCGAACACTCGCTGCAGCCGTTGGGCAATCTCAGCATCGGTCATGTCGACGTGTGCTGTGCCGTAGGTGTTGACGTAGAAACTCACCGGATCGGCCTTGCCGATAGCGTAGGCCACCTGCACCAGCATTTGGCTGGCGATGCCCGCAGCCACAGCATTCTTGGCGATGTGGCGCACGGCGTAGGCTGCACTGCGGTCGACCTTACTGGGGTCTTTGCCACTGAAGGCACCGCCACCGTGGGCACCACGTCCACCATAGGTGTCGACGATAATCTTGCGGCCTGTCAGGCCTGTGTCGCCATGAGGCCCACCAATGACAAACTTGCCCGTGGGGTTGACCAGGATCTTTTCCTTGCCGTCAAATAGGGCTTGAATCTCTTGAGGCAACTGCTTGATCACGCGGGGCAGCAAGATGTGGCGCACATCGTCCTCAATGCGAGCCAGCATCTGGCGGTCGGCCTCCAGTTGTGCCTCATGGCTATTGTCGTTGGGGCGGATAAACTCGTCGTGTTGTGTGCTCACCACGATGGTGTGGATGCGCACCGGGCGATGCGTCTCACTGTCATACTCCACTGTCACCTGGCTCTTGGCATCGGGACGGAGATAACTCATCAGGCGGCTTTCGCGACGAATCTGGGCCAACTCGTACATGATGAAGTGGGCCAGATAGAGCGTGAGCGGCATCAGCGACGGGGTCTCGTCGCAAGCATAGCCAAACATCATGCCTTGGTCGCCGGCACCCTGCTCCTCGGGGGTGTCTCGCTCCACGCCACGATTGATGTCGCCACTCTGCTCGTGCAGTGCATTGAACACACCGCATGAATTGCCATCAAACATCAGTTCGCTGCGGTTGTAGCCGATGCGATTGATCACGCGGCGTGCAGTGGCCATCAGGTCGATGTAGGTCGTGCTCTTGACCTCACCGGCAATCACCACCTGTCCCGTGGTGACAAGTGTCTCGCAAGCCACCTTCGACTGTGGGTCGTAAGCCAGAAACTGGTCGAGGATAGCGTCACTGATTTGATCGGCCACCTTGTCGGGATGGCCTTCTGACACCGATTCGGATGTAAAAAGATAATTCATTTTCCAACAAATTTTTAAATGGTTAGTAAAAATAGTGGAAAATGCTAACGGGAAACCGACGGCAAGGCGTCGGATATCGCGATTTTAGCATTTTTTCAAGTGGTTGCAAGCAGCCAAATCTATCCACTGTGTTTCCATTTGTGCCCGCAAAGGTACAACCTTTTTTCCATTCCACCAAACAATGAGGCGATGGGACCTCTATTATTTCATGATTTGTGAAATTTAGTGAATATTGCCATTAAATTTGTGCTATAACCATAATTAATAGTTACCTTTGCCAAAGTATACTCATATTTGACTTATGGACAATAACAATAGTGAGAACCTGTTGGTGACGGGCTGGCGCAAGATACGCAGTGGTTGGAGGCGCTTCAAGGCCTGGTACAAGGGGTTGTATCGTGGCCGCCCCTGGTGGATGAAAACCCTTGTGGCGTTCGCCACGATGATTGTGTGCATCATCTTGTACTTGATTGCCGTTGACATCAACTTCTTGTGGCTATTCGGCAAGTCGCCCAGCACCGACCGCATCATGCACCCCGACACGGCTGTGGCAAGCTACATCTACAGTGCCGATGGCACCGAGATTGGCAAATACTTCGACGAGAACCGAACACCGGTCCCTTACGACTCGATCAACCCGCAGTTTTTCACCATTCTCATTGACACCGAGGACGAGCGCTTCTACAGTCACCACGGCATCGACTTCGGTGGATTTGCGGCGGCTCTGAAGGACATGATTCTGCATGGCAAACCTCGTGGTGCAAGCACATTGTCGCAGCAGTTGGTCAAGAACATGTTGCGCACACGCGAGTACGGTACAGGGCTGCTGGGCTACATACCCGGGGTCAAGATGCTCATCATGAAGAGCAAGGAGTGGATCACAGCCACCAAACTTGAGATGTGGTACACCAAGCAAGAAATCCTCGAGATGTATGCCAACACGGTCGACTTCGGCAGCAATGCTTATGGCATCAAGACGGCAGCCAAGACCTACTTCGACAAGTCGCCGCGCGAACTCAACCAGCAAGAGTGCGCTGTGCTTGTGGGCATACTCAAGGCCACCAGCACCTACAATCCTCGACTTAATCCCAAGAATAGCCTGCGCCGACGCAACACGGTGCTGGACAACGCCCGCCGGCTGGGGCACATCACCCAGCAGCAGTGCGACTCGCTGCAGGCACTGCCCATCGAGTTGCATTACTCGGTCGAGAGTGCCTACGACGGGCCGGCGATGTACTTCCGCCAGGCTGTGGCGGCCGAACTTAAGGCATGGTGCGACGAGCGCGGGATGGATTTGAACCGTGACGGCCTCAAGATTTATACCACTATCGACATGCGCATGCAGCAGTATGCCGAGCAGGCGGTGAGCGAGAAGATGAAGATTGTGCAGCACAACTTTGAGCAGCACTGGGGCAAACAAGATTGCTGGGTCGATGACCAGGGGCAACCCATACCCAATTTTGTCGAGGATAAGGCTCGCAACACCGATGTCTATCGTCAGTTGCTTGCCCGCTACCCCAATGACCTTGACTCGGTCAATCACTACATGAACAAGCCTCATCAGGTGCATCTGTTTGACTACGAGAACGACAGCCTGTACATGGAGATGAGTTCGATGGATTCGATACGTTACATGTTGCACTTCCTGCACACGGGCTTCATTGCCATGGATCCCCACAATGGTCATGTCAAGGCATGGGTGGGCGACGTCGACTTCGACACATGGAAGTATGACAAGGTTACAGCCATGCACCAGCCTGGCAGCACGTTCAAACTCTTTGTCTATGCAACCGCCATGGAGCACGGGCTCACGCCCTGTGTGCGCCGTCGCGACGCCTATATCGACACGCTGGTCTTCAACGAGCAGAAGCGCGAGATGGAGCACTGGCGACCCACCAATGCCAACGGACGCTTCAGCGGTGCTGACATCACCCTGCGCTCGGCATTTGCCCAGAGTATCAACAGTGTGGCTGTGCGAGTGGCCAACGAGGTGGGCATTCCGCTTGTGGCACAGACTGCACGCGACATGGGCATCAACTCGCCCCTTGATGCCACACCGGCTCTGTCGTTGGGTTCGAGCGATGTCAATCTGCTCGAACTGGTCAACAGTTACTGCACCGTGGTCAATGATGGCCGTGCTCACTCGCCTGTGCTGGTAACCCACATCCTTGACCGCAACGGCAACGAGATTTACCGTGCCCGTCCCGACGACCGTCAGGCATTGAGTTATCGCGCCGCTTGGCTCATGGTGCAGATGCTCATGGCAGGCTGCACCGATGCCGGGGGCACATCGATGGCATTCAACGGCTACAGGAGCTCACCGCTCTACGACACCGACTTCGGTGGCAAGACGGGTACGAGCAACCGACATGCCGATGCCTGGTTTGTGTGTGTCAGTCCCAATCTGGTGTGTGGCGCATGGGTCGGGGGTGAGTATCGCCAGATTCACTTCCGCACGGGTGCGTTGGGCCAGGGCAGCAAGACGGCATTGCCCATCTGCGGTCTGTTCATGCAGAAGGTGTTCAGCGATCCGGCTTTCAGGTCGTTGCATGGGCGCTTCGGACCTCCGCAGCAATACATCGATCCGGCACAATATCAAGATTGTGCCGCCAACTACGAGCCCGACTCGCTCTACTTCGACACCGACTCACTCGACACCGACTCGATCGATGTCAATCCTCCAGTCGCCGAGCCCGCACAACCCGACACGACATCATCAATCTAGATTTTCTAGTAAGTCTAGAGCCTCTAGTCTCAATAACAGAAACAGAATGAAACGTCATTATGATTACCTCATCATCGGCTCGGGCGTGGCTGGGATGAGTTTTGCCCTCAAGGTGGCCCGCACAGGCACTGTAGCGCTCATCTGCAAGACCTCGCTCGAGGAGGCTAACACCGATCTGGCACAAGGCGGCGTGGCCAGTGTTACCAACCTGCTGGTCGACAACTTCGACAAGCACATCCACGACACCATGGTGGCGGGCGACTGGCTCAGCGACCCTGACGCGGTCAAGAAGGTGGTCACCGAGGCACCCGAACAAATCAAGGCCCTCATCGACTGGGGCGTAGACTTCGACAAGAACGAGCAGGGCGAGTTTGACTTGCATCGCGAGGGTGGACACAGCGAGTTCCGCATTCTCCATCATGCCGACAACACCGGTCATGAGATACAGACCTCGCTGGTCGAGGCTGTCAAGGCCAACAAGAATATCGACATCTTTGAGCACCACTTTGCCGTCGAGATTCTCACCCAGCACCACTTGGGGCGCATCGTCACACGCCGCACCCGCGACATTGAGTGCTATGGTGCATACGTGCTCGACGAGCAGACGGGCAAGGTCGACACCTTCCTCTCGCGCGTGACATTGATGGCCACAGGCGGCATCGGGGCTGTCTATCACACGACCACCAACCCGCTCATCGCCACCGGCGACGGCATCGCCATGGTCTATCGCGCCAAGGGCACCGTCAAGGACATGGAGTTTGTCCAGTTCCATCCCACGGCACTCTATCATCCGGGCGACCGACCCGCATTTCTCATCACCGAGGCCATGCGCGGCTACGGCGGCGTGTTGCGCAATCTGGGCGGCGAGGAGTTTATGCACAAGTATGACCCGCGCCTGTCGCTGGCACCGCGCGACGTGGTGGCACGCGCCATCGACAGTGAGATGAAGCAGCGTGGCGAGGATCATGTCTACCTGGATGTCACCCACAAGGACGCCGAGGAGACCAAGCATCACTTCCCCAACATCTACAAGCACTGTCTGGACATTGGCATCGACATCACCAAGGACTACATCCCGGTGGTGCCGGCGGCACACTACCTGTGTGGCGGCATCAAGGTTGACCTGAACGCTTGCTCAAGCATCAAGCGCCTCTATGCCGTGGGCGAGTGCTCGTGCACCGGCCTGCATGGTGGCAACCGCCTGGCCAGCAACTCGCTCATCGAGGCAGTGGTCTATTCCGAGGCGGCGGCGCGCCATGCCATCGATAACCACGACCACTATGACTACCGTGAGGACATCCCCGAGTGGAATGATGCCGGCACCACACACCCCGAGGAGATGGTGCTCATCAGCCAGAGCGAGAAAGAGGTGGGCGAGATCATGGCCGACTATGTGGGCATCGTGCGCAGCGACTTGCGTCTACACCGCGCGTGGAATCGCCTGGACATCCTCTATGAGGAGACCGAGAAACTCTTCAAGACCAGCACCGTGAGCCGCCGCATCTGTGAGTTGCGCAACATCATCAACGTGGGTTACTTGGTCATGCGTCAGGCCATGGAACGCAAGGAGTCGCGCGGCTTGCACTACACTCTCGACTACCCCCCCGCCCCCAAGAGCGAGGACGACCTCAAGCTCTAGAAAATCTAGAATCTCTAGAAAATCTAGAGAATCTAGAGCCTCTAGAAAAAATCAAAGTGAGAAGAAATGAAGCAATTGTGTCTACTATTGATGTCAATCTTGTCGCTGGCTGTGTCTGCCGGTCCGGTTGAGGATGCGCTGGGGCAGTTTGAGTTGGCTCCCAGTGCCGCTGTGGCCAACCGCTACTTCGCATTGCTGCAGCAACAGGGCATCACCGACCGGCAGGTGAAGGTAACTAACGCTACACCGCTCGACACGCTGCGACAGCAAGTGTGGTACTGGGCAGCCGAGTACTACTATGCCCAGCAGCAATATGACAAGGTGATGCACTATGGTCAGAAGGCTTTGCCGCTGTGCCATGCCGGCAACAACCGCAGCATCGAGGCCGACTGCCTCAACCTGCTGGCGGTGAACTGCATCCGCCTGGCCGACAACGAGCAAGCGGCGCAATATGCCTTGCAATGCTACCGTTTGGACGAGGCCAGTGGCGACATCGACCGCATCAGTTCGTCGCTCAACACGTTGACCGCCATCTATCTGGGTGCCAATCAGCCCAAGGAGGCCGAGCGGTATGTCCTGCGTGGGCTGGAACTGGCACGCAAGAGTGGCAACGAGGCGCGTCTGGCAGTGCTCAACGGCATGGCATCGGAGGTCTATCATGCCCTGGGCAAGGATCTGCAGGCGCTCGAATATGCGCAGACGGCCTACGACATCGAGCGCCGGCTGGGGCGCGACGACAAGGCGATGGTGCGACTGGCCGAGAAGGCATCGGCGCTCATCGGGTTGCAACGCTATGCCGATGCCGAGCAAGTGCTGCGCCAGGTCGTTCCTTTCTTTAGGCAAGTGGGCGACAAGCAGTCGTTGGGCATCAGTTGCAACAAGTTGGGCATGACACTGCTCTCGCAGCATCGTCAGGACCAGGCGGTGCCCTACTACCGCGAGGCGGCGCAAATCTTCTCACAACTGGGCGACCCCTACAACGAGATTCATGCCCGTCGCGGCCTGTATGAATCGTTGTGGAAGAGCAACCCCGATGCCGCCAAGCAGGAATTAGACCGCTTCAACACCCTGAAGGACTCGATCTACAACAACACATCGGCCGAGAGCCTGGCGCGCTTCAATGCCGAGTTTGGCAACGACTGGCTCAAGCTCGAGAATCACGCCGAGCGCGAGGCCAAGCAACGCGCCATCACCATCGGCATTGTTGTGGCTGCTGTGTTGCTGCTGCTGGCAGGGGTCATCTGGTGGGTGATGCGTCGCCGACACTTGCAGCAGGCCGCCATCAACCAGTCGCTCACGGCCAGTATCGAGGAGTTGCGGGCCAAGTACGAGCAGTTGCAGGTGCACTATGGCAACGCGATGTCGACCGGTGACAACACTGCCGAGACCCAGGCACTGACCGATGCCGACAAAGCCTTCCTGGAGCAGGCTGTCACCGTGACCAACCGTCTCATCCACACGGGCCAGGCCAGTGTCGAGAACATTGCGAGCCAACTGGGCATGAGTGTATTCCAGTTGCGGCAACGACTTGACGAAGTGCTGGGCGAGAAGCCTGCCGCTTTTATACAGAACATCCGCATGCGCCGGGCGCGTCATCTGCTCGACCATCAACGCGAACTCAACATCAGCGAGGTGGCTGCCTTGTGTGGCTACAACGACACGCCCAACTTCACCCGCGCCTTCAAGAAGGCGTTTGGCATCACACCCACCCAGTATCAGGCACGCCAAGCGAAGTTTAAGGGTTAGTTTGATTTATGGTTTATGGGTTAGAGGTTAGGGTTGCCCCTGCCGCTTCCCCTCCCCCACGCCGAACGAGGGTTCTTTTTTCTTTCTCCCCGGCGGCGGGTCGCTGAATCATTCTTCTGCATAAACATTGACAGAATGACAACTTATCGCTCGAAAATATCGATTTCATGGGGTGTGAAACAAAATGATAAGAGAATTTGACAAAATGATAACGCTACCCTAAACGGTAGTGTCTACCTTTGCATTCTGAATGGCGGCCCCTTTTTGGGGTGTGTCAGGGCATCATTTTGTCATCATGGCTCAGACTGCAAAACGACATAGCGACAGCAAGCGTCAACGCGAGGCACAACACTTCGTCAAGCATCTTCTTGACGAACTGCTCGCCTATGAGTTGGACGCTCCTGTCGCCACGCCGCAGCCCAACGAAGCCAATGCCACCCCCGATGATAGGCATTCGGTCAACCCTGACAGTGATGCATAGTGTGCAATGTAGGGACGGCGCTCCCGCGCCGTCCGCCTCGACAAGAGGTAATATTTTGCAGCCCGGCAGCGGACGTCACAGGAACCACGAAGTGCTCGCGACCGAACGGGAGCCCGAAGGGCAAGCGCAACGCGCGCAGCAATGCCGTCCCTACTGCGAGGCGAATCACGCGGCACGCCGCGTCCCTACTGTGATATAATGTTTAACCTAAAAAATAATCGATTATGAAGAAAACATTGATTACCCTATTGCTGGCGATGGTGGCCGTGGTGCAGGCCGTCGCCGCGGTGGGCGACCGTTTTTCGTCGGGCAACTTGACCTACACGGTGCTCACCGAACCCACCAGCTCGTCTTTCGGCACGGTGTCGGTCTACGGGCTGAGCTCAACGGGCCAGAGCGCGTCAAATCTGTCGCTGACCATCCCCACGCAGGTCGCCAACGGCTCGAGCACCTACGATGTGACCACAATCCGTCCCATCGCGTTTGATGGTGCCACTAATCTAATCGCAGTCACCATCCGCTATGGCGTGAAATCAATCAGCCAGCAGGCGTTCCAGAACTGCTCGAATATCATTCTGGTCAGGCTGCCCAGTTCGCTGACCTTTTTGGGCAAGAATGTCTTCTACGGCTGCGACAATCTGGTGCAAATCTACTTCGCCGCTCCCACACCGGCGAGCTTGACGCTGGCAAACGGCGGCCCGTTCCCCGACAATTCCAACAACATCGACGTGGGTGTGGGCAAGGGCGACGCCAACGGTCTGCCGCAGTGGCAGAAGAAACTGGCGGACTACAGCTTCAGGTCGGTGAAGAAGGACTCCCAGGCCTGCGACATGGAGTGGACCAGTGCAGGCACGTACAGAGGCCTTTGCATGACGGTGACGCAGGCCCCCACCTATTCGAGCAACGGCAAGTGCAGGGTTGTGGGTTTTGTCAACAACGGCGGCACCATGACCGTTCCTCCTCACTTCGCTCTGGGTGTGAGCAACAACTACCGCGTCGACATCACTGAGATTGCCGACAGCGCGCTGATGAACAACACCCTCATCGCGTCGGTTGACCTCACTCCTGCCCATAACTTAACCTATATCGGCATGAGCGCCTTCGAGGGCAGCTACATCACGTCGGCCAAAGTGCAAATTGTAGGCACAGCGGCAAACCGTGCTTTCTACAACTGTCCTAAACTCAAGACGCTGACCTTTGTGAACCGCATGGATGCCGTGAAGTATGCCATCGGCAGCAGTGTCTTCACCGGCAACCCCGAGCTGACCACGGTCAACATTGAGCCCTATTCGGTCAAGTCGCTCAGCTACCACGCGTTCTACAACTGTCCCAAGCTGTCGTCGGTGACCCTGGGCGAGGGCATCCTGCAGCTGGCCAACAATGTGTTTGAGGGCTGCACCGCACTGACCTCGCTGACCATCCCGGCCTCGGTGACCAACCTCGAGGTGGGTGTGACAAATACCTTCCGTGGCTGCACCAACCTGAACAACATCAGTGTCAACAGCAATAATGCCTTCTATTCGAGCTATGCCGGTGCTCTCTACGACAAGGCACAGACCACGCTGCTGTGCGTGCCCGAGGGCTACACCAACCTGCAAGGTTTCCCCTACACGCTGACCACCATCGGCGACTTTGCCTTCGCCTACTGCAGGAAAATCACTGAGCAGGAGATTCCCTACGGTGTCACGACCCTGGGCAACAATGTGTTCATGACTTGTACCGCCCTGACGCGCCTGCACCTGCCCAGCTCGGTGACCTCGCTGGGCACTCGACTTTGCTACAATTGCACCGCGCTCAGCACCGTGTCGGTCAACATGGCGTCGGCACCCACCATCACGCCTGGCACCTTCTTCTACGGCAAGTCGCAGATCGCTCGCCTGTACACGCCAGTTGGCGCTGAGGAGGAATATGGCTTCAAGGGCTGGAACATCTTCGGCACCGTCAACGATGACAATCACTTTGCCTACGACTTCATGAAAGGCAGTTCGGGCACCAACCTGTGCTACACGGTTACCGCCAACAATTCTGCCGGCAAGACGGTGAAGACGGTGCGCGGCTACATACCTGAATCGACCATCTCCACCGAGCGGGACAAGTACATCGGCTACAAGGCCACCGAGCAGACGCTCAACATCCCGCAGCAGGTGAGTTATCGTGGCAACACCTATAACCTGAATACTATAGGCAACTCCACCTTCACCGCCGAGGGCACTGCCGCGCCCACGGGCGTGCTCACGGTCAACCTGCCCGGCACGGTCACCATTCTGAACGCGTGGTCGTTCTACCGGTCGCGTGTCAAGAAGTTGTCGATGCCGGGTGTGGAAATCATCGATGCTGAGGCCTTCCGTGAGGGCACGCTGGCGAGTGTAGAGTTCCCGCACACGCTTAGGAAGGTGTACGATGGAGCTTTCTTGGATTGCAGCACGCTCACCGGCGATGCCATCTTCCCCTACGGCTTCGAGCAAATAGGAGCGAACGTCTTCAGCGGCACCCAGATCTCAAAGGTCGTTATCCCCAGCAGTGTCACCATGTTGAACAACAATGCTTTGAACGGCATGAGTAAATGGGTCACGGCCTACATCAACTTGCCCGCCAACAGTGTGTCTAGTAGTCTTAGTCTGCCGAGCAGCACGTTGGCCCATTTATATGTGCCTTACAACGAGGAGCTCGGCTACAAAGACAAGTTCCCGGATCTCAGCGGCAAGATCTATACCGGTGGCTATGACTTTGCCGAGAAGACGCGCAATGGCGGCTATCTGCACTACAGCGTCACCGACAACACGGCCCACACGTGGAACGGCACGCAGTTTGCCGGCAAGGCGATGATTGTGTTCAACCCTGACGCCAGTGCCGCGCCCACCACACTGTCGGTCACGGCCGACGCGCACGACAACGCCCTGGGTGGCAGCAACATCTATCGCGTGACACGCTACGATGGCTATTGTTTGGCGCGATGCCCCAGCCAGCAGATGAACGACCAGGGCGCCTGGGAGTCGATTGAGGAAATAGGTGCCCATGCGTTCGACAATTCGAAGTTTGCCTACAATATCGACTGGGCCGACCACCGCAGCGACCTGTTCCGTGTGGGGCCGCAGGTCACGAAGATTGAATTCGCGCCGTTTAAAGAATGTAACATGGCGGGCATGTTCCTCGAGCCGGCCAGCGGCCAGCGCAGTTTCAGTGGTGCCTTCAAGGAGGCAGGCGGCAACTTTGTGTGCTATGCCAGCTACGACGACAAGTACATGAACGGTCTTGCGCCCACCAACCCCGACATCCTGAGCATCTACTATCAGAAGGACGGAGTCACCAGCGACGCCATCTATTCGCCCGTGCCCATCGACTATGCCGCCACGGCAGCTGACTATGAGGGCTTCAACGCCTTTGCCGTCACCGGCCACGACGGCAGTGTGGCTCGCGCCGAGCAGATTGATATGGCCCCGGCAGGCACCGCCGTGATGATCAAGAAGAACGCCGACAACAAGCCCATCTACTTCAAGCGTCTGGCACAGGATCCCGACTGGACCAACCAGACCAACCTGCTGTGGGGCAACTTGAATTACACAGCCCTGCACAGCAACGACTATTACTACAACCCCTCCAGTGGGCTGTGGTTCAACGCCAACAACAGGACGACCGAGCTGGGGCGCGGCTACCTGCGCCGCACCGACTCGGAGACGCCCGCCACGATGACGGTCAACTACATCATCTACGAGCCCTATGACCTGAACCGCGACGGCAAGGTTGACCCCGATGATGTGAGTTATTTGCAACAGTACTTAAACACCGACATGGCAAGTTGCGACCTCAATGGAGACGGCGAAGTTAGTTTAGCAGACATGAATATGCTAATAAGTTATCTGGTCGAAAACAACCCCATGCAGTTGGACTTCGCCCCCTATTTCAAAGCCTGTGACGTGAACGAAGACGGATTTATCACTGAAATGGATTCGTACCTTCTCTCTAACTCTATCTTATCAAACTCTGACTATTCGCAACCATTTGATGTCAACGGTGATAACTTGATTGACTGGTGGGACTATGTCATCGTCCGGATGGCTGTAAATGCCGGCGTTGAAATCACCAGCTATGGTGTGCAAGTGTTTAAGACCACGGTGACTACGCTGAACTATGATGACGTGCTGCGCGACGGCACCGTGAGCTATGACCCCGCGGCCCACACCCTGACGCTCAACAATGCCAACATCACACCTGTGGGCCAAGACAAAGATGCTTATATTGTGAACACTGACGAGTATTTGCCTTATCACAACACCGCTGTGATTCAAGTGAATGACCGTGCAATCTTTGGTGAAGATCAGGTGCTGAACGTCAAGTTAATTGGCGAAAACCACATTGCTGTTAAGGATTGGTATTATTGGTATTGGGAAAATAATGATGAGAAAGTAGAACTGCGAGATGTGGTCGCATTCCATGTTGACCGTGCAGGTCTGAACATCATGGGCAACGGCTCGCTGGATATCACCGAATCCGCTGGTGCCCAGCTCGCCAACGGTACAGAGCTCAAGATCTGCGATGGCGCAAAAGTGAGCATCATCAGCTCAGGCAATATGGGTATCATTGGCCCCAGCAACTATAACGCTCAGGCCACCAATGTGAAGGTGACTGTCGATAAGTCATGGCTGAAAGACTCCGTTAGTGTCCCCGGATTTGGACCGATCTGGTGTGTATCGGAGATTAATCTGGTTGATGCTGAATATGTCCTGCCCGAGAATCCTTATTTCGATGTAAGTCAAGGTGCCTTGCAAGACGGCGTGGGTGGAGATTTCGTCAGAATGTTTGAGATTGCTCCCACGTCGACCGGAATCGTGGGCGATGTGGACGGCAACGGCACGGTGGATGTGACCGATGTGAACATCCTGGTCAACATCATTCTGGGCAAGGCCAATGCCGCCGACTATCCCAATGCCAACATCAATGGCGAGGACGGTATCGATGTGAGCGATGTCAACGCCGTCGTCAACATCATCCTGGGCAAGCAATAAGGGACCGTGTAGGGACGCGGCGTGCCACGTGATCGGCCAGTCAGTGTAGGGACGGCACCCCTGTGCCGTCCGCCTCGACAAGAGGTAATATCTTGCAGCCCGGCGGCGGACGGCATAGGGATGCCGTCCCTACAGCCTGGCAGTTCTTAGAAACTAAATTTATTATCTGCGTAATCTGTGTGAGATTTTTGTTTAACCCACTTAATAACAACAAACCTATGAACAAAAAATTGATGATTCTGGCGACTGCAACAGTCGCACTGGCAACCATGAGTTGCACCGGCAATGCCGAGAGCAATGCTACCGGTGGCGACACCACCGCCAACGCTACCGAGCAAACCACCGAGACCGCACAAGCCGATCCGGTGTGGGACATTGACTTCCCCAAGAACCTGAAGATTGACGTCGAGCAGGGCCAGAACGTGCTGGTGCCGCTGCGCTACTTCACCTACGCCGAGGAAGGTCATACCATCAGCAAATATTGTCGACTCGCCCACGAGCAGGTCAAGGAAGTGCGCCCCGAGGGCGTGATTGTCGACCACATCAAGGGCGTGGTGGTTCCTAATGCGGTGGTTGTGCCCATCCCCACCGGCCAGACGGCACAGGAGGGCGACATCATCGTCACCTGGCTGCAGAAGGGCGGCGGCGACTTGCAGCGCGCCATCGTGACCGATGCCAGCAACCCCAAGCAGCCCAAGATTGTCTACACCGACCTCGACTGGAAGGAAGACGGCAAGGGTTTTGCCAACCGGTATGAGAACTTCGAGGTGGAGGAGAACAGCTTCTATGTGCTCAAGCCCGGCGAGTGGATGCCCGGAGCATCGGTGGTGCGCAAGCACGACACCCACGCCGACGAGTGGGTCTACTACCGACTGGTGCACGAGGCCGACGGCAAGGTGCTGCTCATGGACGTGACCAACAATTCGCACGTGTTCCCCAAGAGCGAATGCAAGCTGGTGGACCTGAACAAGGACATCAAGGTGGGCGACAAGGTGTGGTATGTGTTTGTCTCGGGCTTCATCAACAAGGGTGGCGAGGTCACCAAGGTGGATAAGAAGAAGGGCCTGGTCTGGCTCAAGGATCAGTGGGACAAGGAGACCATCTGCTCGATCCTCGAAGTCACCAAGGAACTCTAATCCTTATTGGGTTTAAGGGTTAAAGGTTAGGGGTTAGGGTTGTCCCTGCCCCTAACCGTAGATTCTTTGATTTAGAAGACAACAAGGACAATGAAGACCATTTCTTTTTCATACTGACAACAACCATTATTAACGTGAGTGCGACCAAGGTAAAGTGCTGTGAGCCAGTGGTTGAGGGTGTGTCAAAATGTTTCACCTTGTAGGGACGCGGCGTGCCGCGTGATCACCACACAATGTATCATTCTGATTTACAAGTAATCGGCAAAGTTAGTGGATGACAGTGGCCAATCACGCGGCACGCCGCGTCCCTACAAGGTGCCACATTTTGCAATTTTGACACATCTATATTTGCTAACTCATTGATTTCCAGATTTAAATTTCATCGAACTCACGTTAACAATGGTCGTGAAAGCAAATGTGGGGTGCGCCACCTGATGGGCGCACCCCACATTGGATTGTAGTGCTTATGAATCTAAGAATGAGTTGTATTCATCAGAATCCAGCGTAGCGGACACCCTTGATGTGATAGACGATGTCGGGATCGTCGTCGCTGAACTGGATGTCATACTCGATCGAGTCGGTGGGCTTGCCGTTGACATTCAAGCCGCCATCCTTGATGATCTTGCCATTGGTGATGGTCATGAAGGCGTCTTCCTGGCCAATGACATTGCCAGCATCGTCCTTGACATCGAAGGTGTAGATGTACACATCCTTGCACGAGAACGTCTTGGCATTGTAGTCAATCTGCATCTTGCCGGTATAGCCCCAGAAGTTGCCTTGGTCGCTGATCCACATCACGTCCTGGTCGTTATTGGCCGTGTTGTAGGTGATCATGTCCCACTGGCCCAGACCATAGTAGTCGCCCAAGTTCTCGCCGCCATAAATCACATCACAGGTCACCACCCAGTGTCCGCACATGTCCTCGACTGCGGTTCCGCCGGCAGGCTCGTCGGTCTCGGTGCTGCACGATGCAAGGCCCAGACTCAGCACGAGTGCCGTCACAAAGAATGAAATATATTTTTTCATAATCATAGTCATTTTTTAATGTTTCAACATTACTGAACCTTGTGCAGCACAATGTCCATGAAGACAGTTCCACCATAGCTAATGCTATAAGAAATAGTACTGGTCTCAGGATCATAAACACCATTCTCGAGATAATCCAGGGAATCTCCCCAAGCTCTGATATAACTGCTAATCAGCGTTATGTTGCCATCATTGTCAAGGCTGACATAACCAGACATCATACCGATGCCAGCACCATAATTGGCACCAAAGCCACGCAGTTGTTCATACCATCCTCCCAACAGGTCGTTGACCTGGAAGAAGCCCGGAGCCAGCCGCTTGAACGTGATGCCAACACACTGGCTGGTGTAGCCGTAGTTGGCCGCGTAGGCTGCGAACGGGTTCTTGGCGGCGCCATAGAGCGAAGCGTTCATGTCGGTTTCGTAGGTGCCCGCCATGTCGAGTGTGACAGTGGGGTCGCACACGCAGACCGTGCGGGTGACTGACGACATATAGCCGTCGCTGCCCGGAGCAGAATAGGTCACATAGTAGAAGCCCATCGTGTTCGGGTCTACCTCATCGGCACCCGTGACAGTCACCTGGCTAGTGATGTCCTTGATTTCGCCGGAGGCCTTATCATAGATTTGTGCCTTGCAGCCCGGATCGACAAATTCAGTGCCGACGGGGACAATCATGAATTCATCGCCCTCCATCGTGAGCTCGGCAAAATAAGTCAGTCTCGAGTCGGACAGCTCATCCTTGTCATCGTTGCACGATGCCAATGAGAGCATGCCAAGCATCAAGAGACCCAACAAATATATTTTCTTCATAATTGATCAATTTTTGAGTTAGTTGTTAAATTTCTCTTGCCTCACAATCACTTGGCATCCCAGAACACGCGGTCGCTGAGCAGCTTCTCGGCGGGGGTGTTCTTGTTGAGCTGACGTGCATTGCTAGGATAAGGAACACGCTTGCACAGGCCACCGGCGACGATGTAGTTGCGTGCCGGCACAATCATGCTGCCTGCTATGTAGGCATCGGGGGTTTCAAAGACTTCCTTGGCGGTCATCGTGGTGGTGACGGGCACATCGGTGCGGCGAACCTCGCTCCATGCCTCCATGTGGTCGCGATAGAACAGGGCTACCCACTTCTGCATGTAGATCATGTTCAACCGTGCAGCGTCCGAAGCCTGAGCCTCCCACTTGACCATCGAGCCGTTGAGGAATGCGCCCATGGCGACACCGCGCGAATCGAAGTCGGCCTGCACACCGGCCTCATAGGCAGTCTTTGCTGCTGTCTTGTCGCCCCAGCGCAGTTGCGTCTCGGCGATGAGGAACTGCAGCTCGCTCTGGGTGAACAGATAGATGGGAGCAGCCATGGCGTTGGTATAGTCGATAGCACTCACGTCCTTGTTCTTCCAGTCCACGCCCCAGCTCTTGTAGATGGTCTTGGCACCGGGAATCTGGCCCACATACTCGCCAGCATCATTCTTCATGATGGCATAGCTGATGCGCGGGTCATCGGTGGCCAGGTAGTAGCTCACGATGGGGTAGGCGGCCACGTGGTTCTTGGTGGCCAGTGCACGTGCCACGTCATACCAGGGGTTGTACTGACCCTCCGACGGGCTGTAGACGTCCCACTTGACATCGCCGGTGAAGAAGTTGCCGGCGTTGACCAGTGCGACAGCCTTGCTCTGATACTCGCTGGCGTTGATGCCGGCATCGATCAGGCGCAGATACATGCGCAGGCGCAGGGCGTTGGCAAAGCCGCGCCACTGGCTCACGCTCTTGCCGAGCATCGGGTCGGTCAGCGTCATGAGCTCACCCTCCAGGGCTGCCTCGGCCTCGTCCATCTCGGCAAGCACGCCCTTGTAGACATCCTCACCTTTGTCCCAAGCGGGGGTGGTGTTGGCACTACCTTGCAAAGCCTCGGTATAGGGAACCTGATCCAGGTTGTCGACCAGAATCTGGAAAGCATACGCACGCAAGACAGTGCAAGCGAACAAGTCGCTCTTGTTGTCAATGCGGTCCATAATGTTCTTGATGTCGGCCAAGCCACCGGCATAGAGTGTACGATAGCAACGGTCGAACAGGTTGGTCGACTCATCGATGTTCAGTTCGGCCTCGTTGTTATATTGGTTGGCCTCGGGACGCTGCTCAAAGTACTGAGCAAAGAAACCAGCGTAGTTGAACATCTGGTCGCCCACGGCCGTGGCAATAGCATTCTCGGCAGCGGGGAACACCAAGTCGGGTGTCACGTCGCTACTTGACGGATAGTTGGGGTCGTCGTTGATGTCAAGATTACATGATGACAGGCACAACGCTGCCGCAACGGTCAGGAATAATGATATCTTTTTCATGTCTGTTTCGCTTTTAGATTAGAATTTAACCTGCACATTGAAACCAAACTTGCGCGAACTCGGGTTGGCCGAGAACTCACCATAGTTACCCTCCAGGTCATTACCGAAGGTTGAGGTCTCAGGATCAATGAAGGTGTTGCTCTTCGGGGTCCACAAGAAGAGGTTGTTGCCGAAGGCCGACACGGTCACGCCGGTGAGGAAGGTCTTGGCCAGCCACTTGCTGGGCAAGCTCCAGCTCAGCACCACCGAGCGCAGCTTGACATAGCTCTTGTCGACCAGGAACGCGCGGTCGAGGTCGGCACCACCAGCATCCCAGTAGGTGAAGATACCGGTCTCGTCGAGCGGAGTCTCATTCTCGACATAGATGGGGTTGCCCTGTTCGTCGGTACCAGCTTGCTGCACCGAGTTGGGCACGATGAACGGGTTGCGGCTGTTGTAGGCTGTCTGGATAGCATTACCAGTGAAGTAGGTGATGTCCTTGGTGCGCGAGTAGAGCATACCGCCGCGGCGTACATCAAGGTTGGCAGTCAGACTTACACCCTTATAGGTCAGCGTGGTGCCGAAGCCCATCTGATACTTGTAGTTCATGCTGCCCACAATCTGCTGCTCGGCGTTGACAACGGGTTGTCCCTCGCTGTCGCAGATAATCTTGCCGTCCTCAGTCGTCTGGGGAACGTAGGCCTTGAATACACCCAGAGGCTCACCCTCGATGGCATACAGACTTGTACCGCCGCTCAGACCGTAGATGGTGGCGATGCCGCCCAACTCCTCGGGCAACTTGATGACCTTGCTCCAGTTCTTGGTGTAGTTCCAGTTGATGTCCCACTGGAAGTCGCCCACCTTGACGGGAGTTGCGTTGACCAGCAACTCGACACCGCGGTTGCGAATCTTACCCAGGTTCATGTTCTGTGCAGTGTAACCTGTAGCAGGATCCATGTTCAACGAGAAGATTTGCTTGTCGGTGTTGCGGTTGTAGAAGGCTGCATCGAAGCTCAAGCGGTTCTGCAGGAAGGCCATGTTCAGACCCACCTCAAACTCAGTGGTCATCTCAGGACTCAGGTCTTGGCTACCCAGCACGTTGCCCAGCGAGTAGGCGTTGACACCGACCTTGGTGAAGGGGAATGCACTGCCGTTGCCGAAACCACTGGTTGCAGCAGCTGCCTGGGCAAACACCGAGTTGGTCATGTAGACGCCGGCATCGTTACCGGTGCGGCCCCAGGCCAAGCGGAACTTGCCGAAGTTCAGGATGTCGTTGCGGGTCTCAGGGCTGAGCAGCTCACTGAACAGGAAGCTCAAGCTCACGCCGGGATAGAAGTACGAACGGTTGCTCTTGGGCAGGGTCGACGACCAGTCGTTGCGGCCTTGCAGCGTCAGATAGAGCATGTTCTTGTAGGCAAACTCGGCACTGCCGAAGACTGCCATGTAACGGCGCTTCCACTGCGACTCGGACGTGGAGGGAATCTCGGCACTGTTGGCCAGGTTATACCACATGGGGATGGTGAGGTTGGTCACGGTCGAGCCCAGATACTTGTAAGTGCGCTCGTTGCCGTTGAAACCTAACTGTGCGTTGATGTGGAGGTCTTCAAGCACCTGCTGGTCGTAGGTGATCATGAAGTTCTGGTCAATCTCGCGACGGCGAGTCATGCTCTGCGAGACCTCACCGGTGAGCTCCTTCAGGGCGTCCTCATAGTTGGGCGTGTCCTTGAACAGGCTCGACATGTTGGGCGAACCAAAGTTGTGGTGGCCCGTGTTGGTGTCCAGACCGAAGCGGTAGGTAGCCTTGAAATATTTCAAGAAGTCATAGTCGAGTTGCAGGTTGCCATAGAAGCGCTCCTGCTCATACTCGTTCTGGTAGTTCTCGATGATGTAATATGGGTTTGTCACACCGTAGGGGGTGTAGTAGTAGCCCGGTGAACTGAACGGATTGTCCAGGTCTTTCATCTCGACGATGGCGATGTCACGCGGCGTCTGCATGATGCTGTTGTACATCGAGCCCGTCTTCTGACCAGTGGTCACGAAGTGGTTGCGCTGGAAGGCGTAGTTCAACGAGGTGCTGAACGTGACAGGACCCTCGCGGTGGCTGCCACGACCCGACACGGTGTACTTGGTGTAGGTGTCGGAACTGCGCGGGATGATACCGTCATCATTGATTTGCGACAGCGACACGAAGTAGGTGCTCTTGTCAGTTGCACCATTGAACGAGATGCTGTTGCTGTAACGGAAACCGGTGCTGAAGAAGTCCTGCATGTTGCTCTTGATGGGCAAGTAAGACTTCAAGCCCTGGCTGTAGTTGTAGGTCCAGCCCCACAGTTGCTCCGAACCGTCGAAGCGGGGACCCCACGAGCCGTTCTCAATCTCGGTGTGGTCGCCATACCAACCCATACCGAAGTCGTTCTGCATCTGAGGCAAGCGCAGCAGGGTCTCCCACTGGAGGCCGCCGTTATACTCGATGCCGACACCCTTCTTCTGCTTGGTACCCTTCTTGGTGGTGATCAGGATGACACCTGCACCGGCACGGCTACCATACAGTGCGGTTGCTGCAGCACCCTTGAGGATGGTCATCGACTCGACATCGTTGGGGTTGACGGCACTAGCACCGTTACCGAAGTCGTAGCCGCTGTTCAGACCATCGCTACTGTAGCTGGCCGAGTTGTTCAGAGGCACACCGTCCACCACATAGAGCGGCTGGTTGCTGCCCGAGAGTGAACTCACACCACGGATGATGACCGACTTGGACGAACCGGGGTCCGAAGAAGTCTCGCCAATCTGCACACCAGCCACCTTACCGGCAAGGCTCGACATGATGTCGTTGGTGCGGGCTTGCGCAATCACATCACCCTTGATGGGCGTGGCACTCACACCCAGGGCCTTGGCTTCACGCTTGATACCCATTGCGGTGACAACGACCTCGTCGAGGGTTGTCTCACTGCTCTTGAGCACAATGTTCATGTTCGGCGATACGGCCACCTCTTGGGTGATCATACCGATGTACGAGACACGAATCATGTTTTTGCCACTCGGAACGTTCAGGGTGAACTTTCCGTCGATGTCGGTCGCGGTGCCTACCTGACTGCCGACGACTTGCACGGTGGCACCCGTGATGGGATACCCGTCCGCCTCGTCAGTCACGGTACCGGTGACCGTCATCTGAGCGTTGGCTATTCCTATCGAGAGGAATAAGCACGCCAGAAACAAAGTTAATTTCTTAATCATAAACTCTCGCATTTTTAATTATTAATATAATGTGTAAATAATTAATTCATGCTGTGGGCGGCCATTGATGTCGTGTGGTTATGTGCCATGGAGGCCGCTACTGTTTCCTGTTGTTTTTGTTATTTTGCAGATGCAAAGTTATTAGTTTTGCCTATTTTGTGCAAATTTTGTGACAACTTTAACCTTTTATGCAATAATCTAATTTTTATCGAAATGTGAAATGTGGGTGTGTTTTTTCGCGAATGTTGTTTTAAAATGCAACTCAGGACATTGATTTTCAATGCCTATCAAGATGATGAATATAGGGTGAATGAAAAAAATCGAAATGTTAAATCTATGGGATTTTAACATTCCGATTTTTAACAGAATGACACTTCTGCTTCCGAGTTGACACCTTTTTCTAGTGTTTGGCTCGGCAAATTGTAATGTACTGTGGGGTTATGAGCAATTTTTGTTACATCGGCTAGACATTGAAGCGGAACACCACGATGTCGCCGTCCTGGAACACATAGTCCTTGCCCTCGATGTGCATCTTGCCCGCTTCCTTGACGGCTGCCTCGCTGCCGTAGTGGATGTAGTCTTCATACTTGATGACCTCGGCACGGATAAAGCCGCGCTCAAAGTCGGTGTGAATCACGCCTGCGCACTGTGGTGCCTTGCTGCCCTTGCGGAATGTCCAGGCACGCACCTCCTTGGGGCCGGCGGTGAGGAAGGTTTCAAGGTTGAGTAGGGCGTATGCGGCCTTGATGATGCGGTTCACACCGCTCTCTTGCAGTCCGATCTCCTGCAAGAACATCTGGCGCTCCTCGTAGGTGTCGAGTTCGGCAATCTCGCTCTCGGTCTGTGCGGCCACGACCAGCAACTGGGCATTCTCATCCTTGATGGCCTCGCGCACTGCGTCGACATAGGCGTTGCCTGTGGCGGCCGACGCGTCATCGACATTGCACACATACAGCACGGGCTTGCTTGTGAGCAGGAACAGATCGTGTGCCACGCGCTCCTCGTCCTTGTTCTGCAACTCGACGCTTCGGGCATTGTGGCCCTGCGACAGGGCTTCCTTGAATCGGGTGAGCACCTCATATTGCACCTTGGCGTCGCGGTCGCCAGCCTGAGCCTGCTTCTGGATGCGGGGAATGCGGCCCTCGACGGTCTCCAGGTCGCGCAATTGCAACTCGGTGTCAATCACCTCCTTGTCGCGCACAGGGTCGACCGAGCCGTCGACGTGGGTGATGTTGTCGTCATCAAAGCAACGCAGCACGTGGATGATGGCATCGGTCTCGCGGATGTTGGCCAGGAACTTGTTGCCCAGTCCCTCGCCGCGCGAGGCACCCTTGACCAGTCCGGCAATGTCGACAATCTCGACAGTGGTGGGCACAATGCGCTCGGGGTGGACCAGCTCGGCCAACGCGTTGAGGCGCTCGTCGGGCACGGTGATCACGCCCACATTGGGCTCGATGGTGCAAAACGGAAAGTTGGCCGATTGCGCTTTGGCATTCGACAGACAATTAAACAAGGTCGACTTGCCCACATTGGGCAGTCCCACGATTCCACATTGAAGGGCCATTATTGTTAAGAGTTAAAAATTTAAAGTTAAGAGTTAATTCTAGATTGTCTAGTCCTTCTAGAGCCTCTAGAGCCTGCAAAGGTACTGCAAAATTGCCAATGCGCACACATTTTTTTGAGATTTTGTGCCTAAAGATGGGCAAAAACCAAAATTAATCCGTATCTTTGTCAATTCTTGATTCAAGTAAATAATAATCATCAAATAATTAACCTAAACCAGAGCGAAATGAGAAAACTGTTGACACTGGCTGCTGTGGCAGCCCTGGCAGCGACACAAGCACAAGCGGTTACCCCGCTGTGGATGCGTTATGCCGCCATCTCGCCCAATGGGCAGGAGATAGCCTTCTGCTACAAGGGCGACATCTACAAGGTGGCTGTGACTGGCGGCAATGCCATGCAATTGACCACCCAGTCGAGTTACGAGATGAATCCTGTGTGGAGCCCCGATGGCCGTTATCTGGCATTCGCCAGTGACCGCAAGGGCAACTTTGATGTCTTCATCATGCCCTCGACAGGTGGCGCTCCCACCCGTCTGACTACCAACTCGGCCAGCGAGTTGCCTTGGGCATTCAGCCCCGATGGCAAGTACATCTATTTCTCGGCTGCCATTCAGGATCCTGCTAGCAGTGTGTCCTTCCCCAGCGGTCGACTCACCGAGGTCTACAAGGTGCCCGTCGGTGGTGGCCGCACCACGCAAGTGCTGGGAACACCTGCCGAGGAACTCAAGTGGGACAGCAAGGGCAAATTCATGGTCTATCAGGACCAGAAGGGTATGGAGGACGCATGGCGCAAGCACCATACCAGCAGCGTGACGCGCGAAATCTGGAAGTATGATGCCAACACGGGCAAGCACACCAACCTGACCAACCATGCCGGCGAGGATCGCAGCCCCGTGCTCAGTGCCGATGGCAAGACAGTCTATATCCTGAGCGAGCGCAATGGCGGCTCGATGAATGTCTATCAATTCCCCATTGACCAACCTGGTGCCATCAAGGCCGTGACCTCGTTCAAAACTCACCCCGTGCGCTTCCTGTCAATCGCAGGCAATGGCACGTTGTGCTACACCTACGATGGTGAGATCTACACTCAGACACAGGGTGGCAAGCCTAGCAAGGTGAAGATTGACCTCTTCCATGATGACTCGGAAGACGTGCTGCGCACCACCATGACACGTGGCGCCAGCAGTGCTGTGGCTTCGCCCGACGGCAAGCAGGTGGCTTTCATTGCCCGAGGTGAGGTCTTTGTCACTTCGGTTGAGTACGGCACGACCAAGCGCATCACTAACACTCCGCAAGCCGAGGATGGTCTGTCGTGGGGCAGTGACAACCGCACCCTCTACTATGCCACCGAGCGCAATGGCAACTGGCAACTGGTCGAGGCGACCATCGAACGCAAGGAAGACCCCAACTTCCCCAACGCCACCACCATCAAGGAGGAGATACTGTTGCCGTCGACCACTGTCGAGCGTGCTGCTCCCGATGTGAGTCCCGACGGCAAGAAATTGGCCTTTATCGAAGATCGCAACCGCCTCATGGTCATGGATCTCAAGAGCAAAAAGGTGCATCAAGTGACCGATGGCTCAACATGGTATGAGACCAACGGCGGATTTGACTACTCTTGGTCGCCCGACAGCAAGTGGTTCACACTGACCTATATCGCCAACCAGCGCGATCCCTACACCGACGTGGGCATTGTCAGTGCCGACGGTGGCAAAATCACCAATATCACCGGCAGCGGATACTTCAGCGAGGCACCCAAGTGGGTCATGGAGGGCAATGCCATCCTGTTCACCAGCAACCGCTACGGTATGCGTGCCCACGGCTCGTGGGGCTCGCAGGATGACGTGCTGCTGGCCTTTGTCAACCAGGACGCCTACGACAAATACCGCATGAGCAAGGAGGACTACGAGTTGGTCAAGGAAGCTGAGAAAGAGGCCAAGAAGGAGGCCGACAAGAAGAAGGCCGAGGCCGATAAGAAAAACAAAGACAAGAAGAAGGATGACAAGGCCGACGAGAAGAAGGAAGAAGTCAAGGACATCGTGGTCGAGCTGGACGGTATCGAGGACCGTGTGGTGCGCCTGACACCCAACTCGAGCAGCATCGCCAGTGCCATGATCACCAACGACGGCGAGAGCCTCTACTACCTCTCGAAGTTTGAGAGCGGCTATGACCTGTGGAAATTGGACATGCGCAAGCACTCGACCAAGCTCGTCAACAAGATGAACTCGGGCTGGGCCAACCTGCAGATGGGTGGCGACGGCAAGAACATCTTTGTTCTGGGCAGTTCGATGAATAAACTCACCGTGGCAGGCGACAAACTCACGCCCATCAACTACAAGGCCGAGGTCAAGATGGATCTTGCGGCCGAGCGCGAGTATATGTACAACCACATGCAGCATCAGGTCAACAAACGCTTCTTCCGCACCGACCTCAATGGTTGCAAGTGGGACATGATGTGCGATGCCTACCGCAAATTCTTGCCGCACATCAACAACAACTATGACTACGCCAACCTGCTGAGCGAGGTGCTGGGCGAGTTGAACGTGTCGCACTCGGGTGGACGCTACTATGCCAGCGGCAGCAGTGAGGCAACTGCCAACATGGGTCTGCTGTTCGACTGGACCTACACCGGCAAGGGACTGAAGATTGACGAGGTGGTCGAGAAGGGACCGTTCGCCCGCTCGACGAGCAAGGTGCGTCGTGGCATGATTGTCGAGAAAATCAACGGCACCGAGATCAACGAGGAGAACGACTACACACAGTTGCTCAATGGACTGGCAGGCAAGAAGACCTTGGTCACCATTCGCGACAAGGGCGGCAAGACCTTCGATGAGGTGATCCTGCCCATCACCAATGGCGCGATGAACAATCTGCTCTATAAGCGTTGGGTCAAGCGCAACGCTCACCTGGTCGACAGCCTCTCGGGTGGTCGTCTGGGCTATGTGCACATCCAGTCGATGAACGATGAGAGTTACCGCGAGGTCTACAGTCAGGTCATGGGCAAGTACTACAAGAAGGATGGTATCGTGATTGACATCCGCTACAATGGTGGTGGTCGCCTGCACGAGGACATCGAGGTGCTGTTCAGTGGCAAGAAGTATTTCACGCAGGTCATCCGTGGCCGCGAGGCTTGCGACATGCCCAGCCGTCGCTGGAACAAACCCAGCATCATGGTGCAGTGCGAGGCTTGCTACAGCAACGCTCACGGCACGCCCTGGGTATATCAGCACACTGGCATCGGCAAGTTGGTTGGTATGCCTGTGCCCGGAACCATGAGCAGTGTGTCGTGGGAGACGCTGCAAGACCCGTCGTTGGTCTATGGTATGCCCATCATCGGCTATCGTCTGCCCGATGGCTCATATCTTGAGAACACGCAACTCGAGCCCGACATCAAGGTTGCACAAGATCCGGCAACCATTGTCAAGGGCGAGGATCGTCAACTCAAGGCTGCTGTCGAGGAGTTGCTGCGCGAGATCAAGTAGCAAATCTAACTAAGAATTAAGAATTTAGAATTAAGTATTTAGAATCATGGCGACTGCATGATCCATCTTAATTCTAAATTCTTAATTCTAAAGGTGGGTTCTAGAAATTGCTCGAGACAGCTTGGAGTGGGTTGTCGAACAGATTTTATGACAACCTTGCTGAGGCAGTAGCGGGCTACGGCTCAGCAAGTTGGCGCAAAATATGTCGGCAAGCCGCCCAAGGTGGCCGAAACCTCTACATAACTTTTTGGGAATTTATAGAACCACCTTAAATTATATAGACACTATGGAACCTAGTCTAATTTTTGGATGGGTGGCAAGCATCAGCATGGTTCTGGGCTACATTCCACAGACCATCCAGACCGTGCGCACCCGCAAGACCGACGACATCGCCATGGGCACGTTCCTGCTCATGGGGCTGGGAGGCTTGTGTTTCGCCATTCAGGGGTGGCTCATTGGCAACTGGCCGCTGTTCACCTGCAACGTGCTCACGACCACGATGAGTGCCATCATCTTCGGCATCAAGATGTATAACGACTACTTCAAGAAGCCCAAGTGATACCGCGTGTCATCCACTACTGCTGGTTTGGCGGCAAACCACTGCCCGAGTTGGCGGTGCGCTGCATCGCGTCGTGGCGCGAACACATGCCCGGTTGCGAAATCAAGCAGTGGGACGAGGACAACTTTGACGTTTACAGCGTCCCATACACTGCCGAGGCCTACCGTTTGGGCCAGTATGCTTATGTCAGCGACTATGCGCGACTGTGGATTCTCAGCCATCATGGTGGCATCTATCTCGACACCGATGTCGAGTTGTTGCGCCCGCTCGACGACATGTTAGAGCAGGGCCCCTTCATGGGGCAAGAGCAACCTGAGCATCGCGACGATGCGGTGTTGCACTGCGCCATGGGGCTGGGCATGGCCTGCGAGCCTGGCCACCCCTTCATTGTTCGTATGCTCAAACACTATCAACACACACACTTCGTCTCCTTGACGGGCCGTCAGGGCGATACCATTGTCGACATCACACGCCGCCTCATGGCCGATGAGCCTGTCGAGCCTGTTGCCGACGGCATCGTCCGCTGTGCTGGATTCACCATCTACCCCTGGCAATGGCTCTGCCCGGTGAACTATTTCACTGGCCAAGTCACCATTACCCCGCTCACTCATGCCATTCACCACTATGCCGCATCGTGGGTCGGTGACTTACCTAATCAATCCATCTTACAACGCATTCAACGTCGCCTCCGTGCTGCTTGGATCAGGGCACGAAAATAGGCTAGCCCTTCATTGGTTGGCATGAACAAGGCCTCGTCGGCCTCGTGGTCCAGATGCTTGCGCACTGCGGTCTCGGGGTGGAACTGCACGCCCAGAGCAAAGTGCTTGTCGGTGCGTTCAATGGCTTCGATGACCTCCACCCCGTCGTCGCGTGTGATGCCTGTCACACGCAGAGGTGTACCCGTGACATCGCCCACCACCTGGTGATGCCACGAGGGAGCGCCATGAATGGTGTTGGTGCCAACGATGCGCCACAACAGCGACTGGTGGTCGATGACCAGCACATCGTGTGCTGTGTAGTGGCGTTCGCCCTCGCGGTCACGGTCGCTGCGGTGCACATATCGGTCGCTCTTGCCGAGGCTGTTTAAATAGGCGGGAAGATCTTGGATGAGCGGAGCACCCGAAACGACGCCTAACAACTGCATGCCACGGCACAGCCCCAGAATGGGGATGTCGTGGTCCAGACAGTAGGCCATGGTCAGGTATTCCGACAGGTCGCGGGTGGCATCGTGGTTGGTCTCGGCCTCGATGCCATGCCAGGGTTGTGGCGTGGCCAGCAGGGTGGGGCTGACATCGCCTCCACCCAAGAATACAACAGCGTCAACACCTCGCAATGCCTCCTCGGCCTTGCTCCCGTGCCAAGTGTCGCGCTTCACCTGATCGGCCCAGGGCTGGAGCAGAATGCCATGCTTGTCAAGGTATTTCTTGCTCACATTGATGCTGTCATAGTCTATGCCTGCGGGCCGCAACTGTTGCAAGATGACCGGCTGCCCGCCTGCAGCGACAATCGAGTGAATGACGCGGTCGTAGTTGTCGACCGAGCGTTGCCAGGCGATGCCTACACGCACCTGTGCCACTGCCCAACTGCTCAGGCTGAGGCACATCATGGCGGTGAGCACAAGCCGCATGAATGTTGATCGTTTCATCGTTTCCATATTTTTTCGACAAATATAGCAATAATTAGTCATACGAGCAATCGCTACGCTTCGAAAATGAAAATTATGTGCTGTGTACGAGGCTTTGTCAATTAAAATGATTAACTTTGCCGCCTAAACTGACACACATCGATTGTATGCACAAGAAAATATGGACTGCGCTGGTGCTCATGGCACTGGCAGTGACAACAACGGCACAGCAGAGTGCCGATGATCTCAAGGAACAACGATTCATTGAGCGCGAAGCCTACAACACGGCGCGCAACCTCAACACGGTGGATGCCTGGGAGATTTTTATCAACAACTATCCCGAGTCTTTCTACATCGAGCAGGCACGCAAGATGCGAGATGCTGCCATCGTGCGCCGCTATTGCAACGATAAGACCACATTGGCCGAACTCACCGAATATATCGACGAGAATGGTGCACAGGAGCCTCGCATTCGCACGTTCTATGCCAACCTTGTGAACAACCCTACGCACAGTTACCGCTTCGAGCACATGGATGTGGGTTTCAATGGTTGCACGGGGCGTGTGGATGAGCACATCACCTTTGCCGATGGTCGCAAGGCACGCGACTGCTACTTCATCTTCGACGACAAGGGCCTGCTGGTCAAGTCGTCAATCATGGGCACCCGCCCCAAGCCTGTGGTGACCACTTATTCCTACAATTACGACAATCTGCACGGCTATGCACTCAAGCAGATGAACCGTGCGGGGGCCAAGAGCGACTTTGAGGCATTCTATGACAACAACGACAAACTGGAAATCTTGACAAGTCACAGCGGCCAGAAGTGGGTGATGACCTACAATGACAACGGTGCCATATCCAAGGTCGTGTTCACCGATGGCTCGTCGCGTCGCACACTTGTCTACAACGATGGCTACATCATCCGCGAGGAGACTGGCGGCAAGGCACTGCGCTACCTCTACGACTACGACAGTGCCACGTTCAAGAAGTATCTCATCGGCATCAACGAGGTGACCGAGAGCGAGACACCCGGCGGCGAGCGCAAGTTTGCCTACGACATCGACATAAAGGGTCGCATCACCCGCTGCACTATCACCCAGGATGGCAAGGAGGTCATGACCATCACCCGCAAGTTCTCAAACTAGCATTCAGACACAAAACAACAGGCTCCAGAGATTTCGCTCCGGGGCCTGTTGCTTTATAATTATATGTCTGTCATTATTTTATTGGCCAACCAGGCTGGCATTATTATTGCATGGCGTTGTTTGAAATTGAAGTTTTTGTGACAAATCGGTAGGACTGATGAACAAACAGGAGAAACGCGAACAGCAGCTCAGGCGGCTGCAAGACAGCAAGGTGTATCACGCTATGGAGAGCCTGGAGCGATACATGGACCGCTACTACCTGGACGCCATCATTGGTTTCATCCCTGGCTGGGGCGATGCCTTTTCGCTGTTGTGCGCCACCCCGTTTATTTATTTCTCGGCGCGAGTCATTAAGAGTGTGCCGTTGACCCTTGCTGTGA
This sequence comes from Porphyromonadaceae bacterium UBA4262, assembly GCA_002396085.1. Taxonomy (GTDB): domain Bacteria; phylum Bacteroidota; class Bacteroidia; order Bacteroidales; family Muribaculaceae; genus Sodaliphilus. The sequence continues at coordinate 139,499 of DGWI01000012.1, read as the reverse complement.
TTAACAATGCCTTGCGCGACATCCTGTTGGGCTTGATTCCGTTTTTTGTGGGTGACATCATCGATGCGTTCCATCGATCCAACGCGCGCAATATGGCCATGGTGCGGGGCTTCGTCGAGGGCGACGAGACCGTCATCCGGCAAGTCAATCAGCGTGCCTGGCAGGCCGCAGCCGTCCTCGGGCTGCTTCTGGCCTTGATTGCCTTGATGATATGGTTGCTTGTTAGCTTCGGCCAATACCTGATATCACTGTTCTAGACCGCCTCACAAGAGATAAAACTAGCCCCCGGAGAGTCGCTCTGGGGGCTGGTGTGTAGTTTTTGAGGGACATTGTCCCCACGATGATTTACTTGACAATGAACTTCTTGCCGTTCTGGATGTAGATACCAGCGGGCAGGTTGCCAGTCATCTTCTGCCCCATGATGTTGTAGATGGGAGCATCAGTGTTGGCGTCAGCCTGAATCGTCTCGATGGCTACGTTGGGTAGCTCATAGTAGACAATGTTCGACTTATTGACCACAGGCGCCTTCTTGGGTGCACCCTCGCCCTCGGGCACATCAACCGTATAGATGGCCTGAACTCCGATGCGGCGAGTGAAGAATGGATCAAAGCCCTCGGCATTGGTGCGATAGAAATTGCATCCATTACCTCTAAGATAGATACCATGACTCCAGACAGAATAAGGTACCTCGGTATAATCCTCGGCCAAGCGATCCCAAGTGTATTTTGCGGCTTCGAAAGTGTAGAGTTGGTCATCATCGGTGAAGATGCTGTAACTCATGTTCTCGGGGTCGAGAGCCTCACCATCAATGTCGGTCAGTTGCAGTGTGAAATCGAGTCTTGAACCACCTCGCTCCGCCCCACTATCAAACCAGTTGAGATCGGTCGGGTCGGCGGGTGTTGCAGGACCTTCTTTGATTAGAGAAGCTTCTGAACCATACTCAAGAGCGTCAAACGCACGAGTGTCGCTTCTCATGCCGAAGAGCCCCTCTCCGACCACGTTGTCAGGCCATTCGGCGTGTACGTCGCCCTTGGTGTCAAGCAGGAGAAGTTTATTGCCATCAATCTTGAACTCAACTGCCTCGACATCAGAATGCAGGATGAATTCAAGTGTATAGTAGGTCTCACCACTCTCGTCGATGTTCTGATGCATGACCGATTCGCCCCACATCATTTGGATTCCATAGTCAGGTATTTCATTATAAGATAAATACTGACCGACAGGAACTGTTATGATTCCTGTAGCATCGTCGTAAGTGCCCTCGACCCATGTGTTGTTATTGTCGTACCAGTACATCGGGTTCTGGATCCATGCTTTGCCGTCCTCACCCAGAACGACACGCACCTTGGTAGGTTCCTGCTCTGTGAGACCGATATCAAATGACATATTATAGAGGCAACCTCCGTCACTGCGGATGAAAGTGAGTAGTTCGCCCTCGGGCTGTTCAGTGATCAGCGTGGGGACATCAGAGGCCTCGTGTGGGTCAGAGAATACTGAGTTCCAGTTCATAAATCCAGTGAAACTGTTGTCATCGCTCCAGTAGGCTGTCAATCCTGTGCCCAGATAAGCCTCAATCACAGATGGATCTTGCGTTGTGGGGGCGACAGTATTGTTAAGGGTTAGGCTACCGTCCTCACCAACCGTAAAGGTGACTTCGGTCACACTCTCATCACGGGTGAAACCAATCTGGCCGTTGTTGTCGTAGGTCGTTCCCCAGCACAGGACGATGTCGGCATTATAGTCTGGGCTATAATAGATAGCCTGTCCCATGGGAATGGTCAGTACACCGTCGGCAATAGTTCCTTGTACCCAAGTGTGGCCAAAATAATAATTCAACCTGTAGAGTAAATTACGAACATAAACTGTCGTCCCATCCGGGTCATAAACGATGCGAACTGCACCGTCCTGATTGCCGACTGCCACATATCCCCCACTTGAACCGAACGTGGCTCGGCCAGTGCGAACGTAGTCGTAGGCAGCACCTTCGGGCTGCTCTGTGATTATCTGACTCATCGCTTTCTTGGCAGCCACAGCATCCTTTTGTGTCAAGTCTTTATTGACCTGAAAACGCTGCACAGGTTGGCGTACACTAGCGAACTGCACATTGGGTGAAGCCGTAACTGCTGCGACAAGCAACACCAGGAGTAATGTTAATTTTTTCATAAGCAAAAGTTTTAATTTTGTGAATAAAAAGGTTTATAGATACCGAATATAAGTATGCACAGCACATACAATCTGAGTGCAAAATTACTGCTATGGCATGAATCATGTCAAGAATTTGCGGCGAAGAACGGTTCTAAATTACATATCAGAACCAAATTGGGCTAAAAACGGCCTGATATAGCCCGTTCAGCCCCACCTATCAGTTGGTTTTAGGTGAGGAACTAAAGTCTAGATGGACCTATGATTTTTGGTGAATTAAATCTTTAGGATGGTGATTCAATAAAGGTGGTCGGCTCCATACCTTTTCTGGCCAAGTTTTGATAGGTGGTGGGAGTCATACCGGTGAATTTCTTGAAGGTGACCGAGAAATTGGCTCGTGATTTGAACCCCACACTGCGGCCAACAGCCTCTATCGTGTAGCCGCTGTACTTCTCAAGGTCGCTCAGGCGGCGACAGGCTTCCTTAATCTTGTATTCGTTAATAAAGGTGTTGAAGTTGCTATGGGCCTTCTCGTTGATGACCTGCGACACATAGTTAGGATTCTCACCCATCAACTGCGCCAACTGGTCGAGCGTGAACCCTTCCCTGTAAATCTCTTCGTGGCTCTCGATAGTGGCATAGATGCGTTGCATCAGTTCGTCCTTGGCTTGCTCGTCAAGCGGGTTGTTGCGATACTTCTTGGTGGGTGCTGACTGCGTGGGTTGTTCGTCGGTGGCAATCTCTTCATGCTCAGCAACTTTCCACTGCTCTTCTTGTGCCAGCAGTTGTTGTACGCGCTGGAACAGCAAGATGTTGCGTTCCTTGGTTCTCTGATAGTTGCGCCAGACGTAAAACAGCACTGCGATGATGAGCAATGAGAGTAATGCAATGCTGGCCAGCAGGATGTCGCGCACGCGCTTCTGGGTGACCAATTCATTCATCTCTTGATTCATCTCCTCGATGTCGAGCAGGAACTGTTGCCGCTCGGCATTGAGCAACGTGCTGCGATTGATAAAAGCATCTTTCTCCTTGAAGTATTTGAGTTCATTCTCCCGAGCCAGGTCATGGTTGCCATGAGCCTGATAGAATTCTTGCTTCATTCTCAAGGCCTCGATAATGCCGTCGTTGATCTGATACTCTCTGGCGATGTTCTCGGCTTTGTCCAGTTCCTTCACTGCCTCACCATCGTTGTGCAATGCAAGCCATGTTACATATCTGAACACGCAGGTCATATACAACCCGCTGCCCACCCGTTGTGGACTTTCATTTTGTCCCAGATGGTTTTTCAGTTGAGCAAAAATGTCGAGAGCATCTTGATACTGACTGTTACTATAGGCCTTAACGCCTCGATACAGCACATCGAGAAATGCTTTAAACTCGATACCACCAGGTATGTCCAGCGTACTGAATTGTTGCAGTTCGGGACTAATGTCATCGACGTGGTGGTGCTTCATAGCATAATAAATCAGATTGAGCAGCGACAAGCAGGTGATATGATGATTGTGACTATCTACGGCTTGGTGAAACAATTGCTGTGTTTGTTTCAGCGTCTCGGGTTGATAGGCATAATTCGAAACGATGTCTTGCTTAATGGATTGTAAGTCGACCTTGGCTGAGGCGATGCTGGTCAGTTGCGGTTTGAAGTCGTTTTCTATTGCTATTTTCTCGGCTTTAGACAGATAGACGAATGCGTTCTGATAGTCATAGTAGTCATACTCATATAGAGCCCCAATAGCGATAGTTGCCTTGCAGCAATTATTTTTGTCTTTGAGCGACATCTTTTCATTGTAACGGTTGGACAGAATCATGAAGCACATCAACGCACTGTCTACCTTGTTGGCTTGCCAATAAGCGTTGCCTTTACTGAGCAAATCATGGCTGGGCAGATTCTTCCAGCGATCGAAGTTTTGTATGCGTGCCGCCTCGGCAGCACTCGCCAGTTGGCTAAGCATAACCATAGCCAGCCACAAAGTGATATATTTCAATCGCATCATAGACTCTATTTATAGGGTTTACTACAAGTTACTTAATGCATATAGGGGCATGACATCAACGTGTCGTTGCTCATTGGGTTGCTCGGGGTCATGATAGTCATACTGGCCAAAGTTTTCGAGCGAAGTTCTGACGGCTTCATGTAGTTGACGCTTGCGCATGAACATCCACAGACTAGGCATGCTGCCTTGGGTGCTGGCTTTGACCTCAACGGGTAAAACTTTGCCGTTTTTGACTCTCAAGTAGTCGACTTCGGCACTGCTGTTGCGAGACATATTTTGCCAATAGAACATCTCTGGCTTAATGAAACAGTCTTGGTATTTCATCATTTCAAGTCCTGCAAACATCTCAGAGGCCGGCCCTTTGTTGACAAAATCAACATCAGATGCTAATAAAACATTGGCAGTAGGGATATCAAGAATCGTTTGCATGACACCCAAGTCAAAAAATAGATATTTTACATAGTTGCTGTTTTGCTCAGCGCCAAGGGGTAACCCTGTTCCATCGCTGTGTGTTACTGGCACAATCAACCCGGCAAGAGTCAGCAGTTGGAGAACTTCCTTAATCACCGTCGAACGTACATCTCTTGCTGCTGCTGAATAGGTGAACTTTTCACCAACTTGCAAGGCTACCGAGCGTAGCACTTGACGCATTAGCACGGGTGAAATGCGTTTCTTGTATTTGGCAAAGTCGTCCTGATAGGCATCAATGATGTCGTGATGGACATGAGCAACTTCCATATAATTATGGTTGGTTACCCATTCGGTGACTGCTGCAGGCATACCGCCGACTAAATAAAATGACCTTAATTGCTCGACAAGATCGTTGTGTGCTTTATCGGGTAGAGGGTCATCGCTATTGGCATTCTTCTTGAATTTGACCATCATCTCCAGTCCTTGGGCCATGAGGAACTCATCAAATGAGAAAGGATAGAGATAAAGTGAGCGCACCCGACCAACAGCAAACGATGGGAGGTCTTGAAGGGTGAACTCGAGCAACGAACCTGCTGCAATGACATGGAGTTCGGGATAATCTTCCTTGAAATAACGTAGAGCCATGATAGCAGGTTTGCACACTTGTATCTCATCGATGAAAAGCAGGGTTTCGCCAGGGACAATGGGAATTGAGAGTGTACCACTCAGTTTCTCACATGTGCGTTTGACATCAATGTTCTCGGTAAAGAACTGATGCAAGTCGCGTTGTTTTTCAAGATTAATCTCTATGAAGTATCTAAATGATTTACCGAGTTCTCGCACAGCGGTGGATTTTCCCACCTGCCGAGCGCCTCGAATCAGCAATGGCTTGCGGCCAGTCGAGCACTTCCATTCAAGCAACTTAGCATCTATATGGCGTTTGAAGTAGGTCATAAATTTTCTTATGATTGATTTTCAGGCGCAAAGTTACAAAATTTGTTGAAATCCAAGGTAAAAATCTATAGAAATTTGCTAAAATCCAAGGTAAAAATCTGCTGAAATTTGTCGAAATCCAAGGTAAAACCACAGTTAGTCGCACATAAAAAGAGCCAAGCCCCGATAGGTGACCTGGCTCTTGTCTCTTGCTTCTCGCTTTTTTAAGACATAAGAACAGGAGAACCTTATGTTTAAAGAACATAAGCGAGTTTGGCCTCGCGACTCGTAACTCGTAATTTGTAACTTGTAACTAGTTTCCTGCTTCTTGATCAGAACTTGTAGTCAATGCCGATGCCTGCCACCTTGTTGGTGCGCGAGAACTTGTCGCTGCCGGCGGGCAGGGCGGGGTTGTTGAGATAGTGCTCCTGGCTGCGGTTGTAGTCCTTGTAGGTCGTCCAGAAGTAACCCAGGTTGAGTTTCACCTTCTTGCTCAGGTTGATGGCACCACCCAGACCGATCGAGTAACTGTCGCAAGAGAATGCGGTGTGGGTCTGGAAGTCGTCACTCAGACCGTAGTCGGTGTTCTGGAAGCCGCAACTCACGGTGAAGGTCTTGTTGATGTCCCATTCCACACCGGCCAGTATCTCGTGAGTGCCGTGCTTGAGGGTCTTCTGTTTGTCATTGGCCATCTCGGCATGCTTGTCATCATAGAAGTGATACTCGACAGTGCCGCGCAACTTGTTGGGGATGAACTCATATCCAGCGGCGACATAGAGCACGCTAGGCAGGTCGTTGGGTGTATTCACACCGTGCTTGTAGGGCTGCATGGCTGTCTCAAACTGCTCGGATGCCTCGCCCATGGCGGTTGCCTCAAGTGTCTTGGTGTCGTTCTCGATGTGAAGGTTGGTCTTGAACTCATATTTTGCGGCCACAGTCAGGCCCTTCCACACAAAGTTAACACCAATGATGGGGGTTACACCCCAACCATGCTGGTCGGTGTCCAGAGCGATGTGGGTCAAACCACCTTCTTGCCCCAGTGCGGTGAGCATGGGGGCGTAGGCAGCAGCCTGTTCGGGAGGCAATGTGGCCAGTGCAGCTGCTGCGCGCTGCTTCAGAGCGTCGCCCAGGTTGGCATTGAGGTGTCCCTTGTAGTTGCCGTTGAACAGGTTGAAGCGCAGACCGCCATAGGCGCTCAGATGGTCGGTGATGCGGTAGGTTCCGCCCAGTTGACCTCCGAAGACATACTGGCGGCCCTTCATCGACGTGTCGATGGTGTACATGTCGGGAGTGATGGCATCGGCACCCACCATCTGCCGCAGCAGTGGCTGCGAGGCCAGAAGTTGGCGGGTAGTGGCTGCGATGCCCGACATCACGGCGGCATCAAACATCGACAAGCCGTTCTCAAAGTTGCACTTGCCGCCGCCACCAGTCACACCAATGAATGCGCTGGCCACCCAGCGATCCTTCTTGTAGGCAGCATAGACGCTGGGAAGCACCGGGGCAGTAGCCTCGCCTTCATATTTGCGCAATGTGCTGTGGTCAGGATTGGTGTAGGCAAACAGGGGAAAGTCGGTCACGACATCACGAGTCTGGAAGGCACTCTGGATGTTGAGCGACAGTGTCCAGCCCTCGTTGTCAAGCCAGGCAAGACCGGCAGGGTTGGTGTAGATTGCGTCAATCTCATGCGATGCACCGCGTGCCATCATGCGCTGGAACGCGATGTGTTGGTTGGTGTTGTGCAGCAGACCGCCTGCCCACGATGTTGTGGCAAGCGATGCCATTGCCAAGAGTGTGTAAATCTTTTTCATTTGTCTTAATCGATTTATTGTTTTGGCCAGCGAAATTACTGCAAGTAATCGAGATGGTGCTGCAAAATGCTAAAAAAGTGTCCTAAAACGCTAATTCTTGCAAATTGTGACAAAAATTAACACTCGCCTTCTGTTAGCGAGTGTTAAAATTATGGGGTTGAAGTCTAGATTTTCTAGACTATCTAGAATATCTAGAAGGGATTCTCTAGAATACAAATGAGTCGAGCACCCAGTAGCAAGCGATGCCTGCAACATAGCCCACAAATGCTATCCAGGTGATGTTGCGCAGATACCAGCCGAAGGTGATGCGCTCAATGCCCATGGCCACCACTCCCGCTGCACTGCCAATGATCAGCATCGAGCCACCCACACCGGCACAGTAGGCCAGCAGTTGCCAGAAGATGCCGTCAACAGCCATGTCGCCCGTGGGCATAATGGGATACATGCCCATGCTGGCTGCCACTAGTGGGACATTGTCGACGATACTCGACATGATACCTATCAGACCTGTCACCATATAGTCGTTGCTGTTTGAGATGTCGTCGAGCCACTCACCCATGGCCGTCAGCACATGAATCTCCTCGAGGCACGCCACTGCCATGAGAATGCCCAGGAAGAACATGATGGTGCTCATGTCGATGCGTCCCAGCAACTTGCTCACTCTCTTCTTGATGCCCTCCTTGCTGCGGTTGCGCTTGTTGCCATAGAAGAGTTCGGTCGTGAGCCACACAATGCCCAGAGCCAGGAGCATGCCTACAAAGGGTGGTAGGCCAGTCATGCCGTGGAAGATGGGGACAAAGATGAGACCTCCCACGCCCAAGAAGAAGACGATGCGTCGCTCTTGAGCAGTGAGTTCGTCGACAATCGCATCGGTCTTGCCCTCAGGCATGACCAGTTCGCCCTTGAGCTTGTGCTGCAAGATGAGTGCTGGTACAACCATAGCCACCAACGATGGGATGAACAACTGGGTGATGACTCCTGTTGCGGTGACCATGCCACCATTCCACAACATGATGGTGGTCACATCACCGATGGGCGAGAAGGCTCCACCGGCGTTGGCCGAGATGACGATGAGCGAGGCATAGATCATGCGGTCCTTGGGGTCGCGCACCAGCTTGCGCAGTAGCATGACCATGACGATGCTGGTGGTGAGGTTGTCAAGGATGGCGCTGAGCGCAAAGGCCAGAAAAGCAATGCGCCACATCAGGGTGCGCTTGCTGGTGGTGCGCAACAGGTCGCGCACGAAGTTGAAGCCGCCATTCTGGTCGACAACTTCAACGATGGTCATGGCACCCATCAAGAAGAAGATGGTGGTCGCTGTGTCGCCCAGGTGATGACTGATGATGTCGTTGATTCGGGACATCATCTCGCCTGGAGCAACACCTGTGATGTACTCCTCAGGTGCGATAGCAAAGATTGTCCAGCACACCACAAACATCAACAAAGCGATGGCCGCCTTGTTGACGCGGGTGAAACTCTCGAGGGCGATGGCCATATAGCCCAACACAAAAGCCAGAATGATTGCTAGGGTGATTGCCGACATGACTATTAAACGTACAGGGGCAGTGAATATTTTTGTTTTGTGGCGCAAAGGTACGACATTTCTGACAATCACAGTGAAAAAATGACGATTGTTTTTTATGTTTTATGGCACATATTTTGCAGTTAGCACAAAAATGACTACCTTTACACACTCAAATGAAATTATTAACTCAAAAAAGATATTGATTATGATGAAAAAAGGATGTTTGATAGCAATTGCTGTCGTTGTCGTACTGGGGTTTGCCCTGTTTGGATGGGTCAAGGGTACCTATAATGGCTTGGTCAAGTCGCAAGAGGGTGTCGAAGCCGCTTGGGCACAAGTGGAGAACGTCTATCAGCGTCGTGCCGACCTGATTCCCAACTTGGTGGAGACGGTCAAGGGCTATGCCAAGCATGAGAAGGAAACCTTCGAGGCGGTGATCAATGCGCGTGCTAACGCTACGAGCGTCAAGATTGACGCCAGCAACCTCGATGAGGCACAGATGAAGAAATTCCAGGAGGCACAGGGCGAACTGAGTTCGGCATTGAGCCGTCTCATCGCTGTCAGCGAGAATTATCCCGAATTGAAGGCCAATCAGAACTTCTTGGAACTGCAATCGCAACTTGAAGGCACCGAGAACCGCATCACCGTCGAGCGGCAGAAGTTCAACGACACGGCTCGGGCCTACAACACTGAGATTCGCACCTTCCCGACCAACATCCTGGCTGGCATCTTCAGCTTTGACCGCAAGCCCTACTTTGAGGCCGAGGCTGGTGCCGACAAGGCTCCAAAGGTGAGTTTCGACTGATTCACAGATTGCGCTACCCACAACCAGCGCAATTTGTTATCGGTTGTCGGTTATCAGTTGCCGGTTATCGGTTATCGGTTGTGACTGAAAACCGATAACTGAAAACCGAAAACTGAAAACTGAAAACCGAAAACAAATAATTCTCAATTCTCAATTAAAAGATAGGTGCCACTCGAAGATTTCATACCTGTTGAAGGGCAGCGGCGCATCGCTCAGGCCATTACCGAGGCCGAGCGATGCACCTCGGGCGAGATTTGCGTGCATGTGACCCCTCATTGTCTGGGCGAAACCGTGCCGCAGGCCGAGGCCGTGTTTAATGCTAAGAAACTGTATCGCACCATGCGCCGCAATGCAGTGCTCATCTATATCGCCTATAAGGACCGCAAACTCGCCATTCTGGGCGACCGGGGCATCAACGACCTGGTGCCCGAGGGCTTTTGGGACGATGCCATTGGTGTGCTGACCCATCACTTGAAGCGGCACAGCCCGGTCGAGGGCATTTGTGCCACCGTTGCACTCGTCGGCAACAAACTCAAAGACTACTTCCCCGCCGACCGCGAGGACATCAATGAACTGAGCAATGAAGTATCCTACGATGATTGACAATAAGCGACCTTTTGCATTGGTGCTGACGTTGCTCATGTGCCTGACATTGCTGGCGCAGGTGCCCAAGCGACCCGATCCACCCAAGTTGGTCAATGACCTGGCCAATGTGCTGGTCAATGACGCAGTGCTCGAGGACACACTCGAGCGCTTCGCTCACGCGACCAGCAACCAGATTTGCGTTGTCACCATGCACGACCTGCAGGGTTACGAGCCTGCCGAGATGGCCTACAAGATAGGGCAGGAGTGGGGCGTGGGCGACAAGCGCTTCAACAATGGTGTGGTCATCCTCATCAAGCCCAAGACGGCGACCAGCAGCGGCAAGGTGTTCATTGCCACAGGCTATGGCGTGGAGGGCGCTTTGCCCGACGCCCTGTGCCGTCGCATCATCGAGAACAAACTCATCCCCGCCTTCCGCAGTGGTGACTATGAGGCTGGCGTGTGGAATGCCCTGGCGGTGATGATGCCCATCCTCAAGGGCGAGTATGATGCCGAGGAGTACATGGAGCAGGAGAGTGAGATGGGCACCGAGGATGTGATTGCCATCATCTTTTTCTTGGCCATCTTCTTCTATATCCTCTATAGTAGCTCGCACAACGACGGCAGTTCCGGCACCGGTGGTCGCAGCACAGGCACCTGGGGTGGGCCGCCCATCATTTTCACCGGCGGCTCGGGGTGGGGTAGCAGTTCTGGCTCCAGTGGCTGGGGCGGTGGCTCCAGTTGGGGCGGCTTCGGTGGGGGCTCATTCGGCGGTGGAGGCGCCGGTGGCTCATGGTGATGCGCCGTTGGCTGGTCTATGGTTGTGCATTGGCTCTGGCTGTGATGGCTGGGGTGGTCTACTTCGCCTTCGACCCCTCGCAGGCAGGCTTCTTCCCGCGATGCACTTTCTTGACCCTCACGGGCTACAAGTGCCCAGGTTGCGGCTCGCAACGTGCCTTGCACGCCTTGCTGCATGGCGACATCGCAGCGGCATGGCAGCACAATGCCGCCCTGCTGGTCGCCATCCCCGTTGTGGCAGTCTATCTGGTGGGCGAACTCAAGCGCACCACCTGGCCGCGCTTCTACCGTGCCATCAGCCACCCCTGGCTAGTCTACACTATCCTCGCTGCCATCATCCTCTGGTGGGTTGGCCGCAACATCTTCTAGGCAGCGTCAGCCCATCGGTTGTTTCAATCACCATATTCTTCTCACAAGAGGTGAATGCAATTATCGGCAAGAAAAACAATAGAAAATCGGTGCAAAAATAGCATTTCTTGCCGATAACGGCAAGAAATCTAAGAATAAACTCATGCAGATCTTGCCGATTTTAACAGATTAAAATGTCTGCATAATCAGCGAAATCTGCATGAGTCAAAATATCAAAATCTGCGCTATCTGCGTGAGATTGTGAGATTAACGGACGATGACCTTGCGGGCGGTGCCGTCGCTCATCTTGATGATGACGATGCCTGTGGCGTTGCTGTCAACGCGCTTGCCATCGATGCTGTAGCGAGCCACCTCATGGGCATTGTCCTTGCCGACATTTGCCACGCTGCTGTAGGCCAGGTCGTCGATGCGGAAGGCTGGGCTGAGCACCTGTTCCTGCCAGTTGCCGGCAGTATCGGTCAGGCGAATCTTCAGGTCAAACCAGCCATTCAACGTCTCACCCGTCACGCCAGCCAACGAGCCGGTATAGAACCATCCCATCACCGGCCAGTAGTTCTCAGGCACTTCCTCCACAGCCAACTCGTTCCAATTATCCTCACCGTAGGGCGAATAACTCACCTCCACCGACTCAAGCGGTTTGGTTTTATAGCCTTGATATCCCATAGGTGATATGATGAAATTGAAATCTCCTGCACTAAACTCCAATGTGCCCTCCTCTGCGGTATTAAAATTTTGTGTAACATCACCATTTTCAGCCTTGAAATCCAGCATCGTCAATGTGGGTGGAGCCTCGTCTTCAGAACCTATGGTATAGTGCAGTTCTGCTTTATTTGAACCAGACAAATCGTCCACTTGAAAAGTATCATTGATGATAGTGGCATCGACCTCGCCTATGGGAAGAGGGCTAATTTCGGCACTGAAAGGGCCTTGATAGGCGATAATTTCTTCGCCATTCAACTTGATATTGACTGCTGCATCAGCAACATCATAGGGTTTAGTCTCGTCGTATCGCCCAACATAAGCATTCTCATAAGCCATATAATATGAATCCTCTGACAAATCATATTGCTTTAGATTGGCCACTAGAATAGGGCAACTGTTATATAGACGATCTAACTTCTTGTCAACAGAGTACGAGAACACTGGATGTGTAGGCCAATATGGTTCCACATAAATCTCATTCAACTCCTCACTGAAAAGATAGCCAAATTTCGTGAACATATAATCACCGCCATCACCTATTCCATTGTTCGCAAAGATAGCCTGACCGTCAGTCATTGTTAACGGATTGCTTTCTAAAACAGGCAGATATTCTTCCCACCCGTCTTCATCAACAATTTTAACGCTGATCTGTGGCTCGAGGAGTGGGATATAACCCGCCTTGCTATCCTCAACAGAGGCACCAATATAATACTTGCACGTTTCGCCATGGGGCATCGGATTTTGGATAGAATAGGAAATGCTATATATAATCCAGTCTTTATCAACTCGTGGATACATTTGAATGGTCTGGAACAAATCTTCACTTTGGTATTTTGGGGCTATGAATGGATCCTCAAACAACATATATTTAGAAGGATCGTTAGTCAATGTTACAGCATCATTGACCCCTTGAGTTTCTAAGGCAGAAGTGTATACTTCACGACCTTTAATTGCAGCACGATAGGAGTATAAAGCCCATCGGCTACTTAAATCATTCACATAATAGTCAGAGTTATTTCTAGCATAAGCGTCATATTCTGCATCTGCATTGCCGATGAAAGCATTTGTTTGCACCAATGTACCATAGTCTTCACAAAATATCCTATTTGCGTAAATAATGCCATCACAATTGCCTTGCTCGGTCAGAATCCATTGTCCATTGTCATCTTTTGTATAATTATCGGTATCAAAAGGGGTACCATCCATGTTAAGCATCTCGAAGTGGACATGATTTTTCGCTTCGCTTGCTGAGATATTCAGAGTCGTGTCATGATCAATGCTAACCAATTCGCGAAACACGAGAAGAGAAACTATCGGTTCTACTTGCGTTCCAAATTCCACAAAAATATCATACACTCCTGAAGGTATCGCATAAGTATTGGAACCTTTCACAAATTCATCATAAATAGGCATAGCATACTCGCTGTTACGCAAAAAGATTTGGTGTGGAATCTGATATGTTTCATCAAAGTCCAGCACGAAATTAACCTCATGAGTTGCTGCTCCTGCTTTGGGCTTGGCAGCAAGATTAGGTGCTTTCGTTATGTCCTCATTTGGCTTAACTGTTTTGAATGTGATGTCTTTTGATTTAGACAAGTAACAAACAGTACCATTGATAATCTCGGGTGCCGACTGCTGCGCAGCGGTGCCGAGCAGTCCCAGCACCATCATGCAAAGTAGAAGTTTCACTTTCATAATACTTGGTAATTAAAAGGTGAATAATTAAATGAATTGAGATGGGAGCCTCCCCAAGCCCCTCCTGAAGGAGGGGTGTTAAGCACCTTATTCCCCCTTTAGGGGGTTAGGGGGACAGGGGCGACTGAGGGGGGCTTCAACATTTCGAGTGCAAAGGTAGAGCCGTCCTCCGCTCCACACCAAATTTTAGGCTCTGAGAAACATTCTGATTCTTCAAACAGAAGAAAATCGGCCTAAAAAAGCCGATTTTACTATGGTTTTCGGTAGGGAAAAGATATAAGAACAGAAGGACATCAATTTTTTCTTCTCTTGCCTTTCTGTCCAGAAATCTCACGCAGATGGCGCAGATTGACATGAAAATTCATGCAGATTTTATGATTTTAGGCTCATGCAGATTTTGCTGATCAAGCAGATGTTTTATTCTGCTCAAATCCGCGAGATCTGCATGAGTTTATTAGACAGAAGTGCCTGACACTTCTGTCTTTATTTCTCATGCGGATTTTTCATGAATGTGATATCCATCAATAGTCGGTCAGCAAAAAGAGCATGTATAGGGGCAGTGTGAGCAACGCTCCCGAACGACCCACATTGTATTTGCCGACCTTGATGGCTTGGTTAACGTGATAGTGTTCGGGATGCTTCAGTACTGTTTGAAGCGACTTGGCATTACCTGTGGTGGCTTTGCACTCGACGGGGCAACATTCGCCACGATAACGAATCAAGAAGTCAAGTTCAAGGCCACCTTCTTTCTGGAAATAGTATAGTGGTCTCCCCATTTTTGACAATATATCGGCTGCCAGATTCTCATAGATAGCACCTTTGTATCCCAGCAGGTCTCCTTGCAGAACACTCCATGCGGTGCCTGGCTCTAGCATGCTCATCAGCAACCCAATGTCGGCCATATAGACTTTAAAGCAATCTTGGATGGCATTACCGCTTAACGGTAGTTCGGTGATGGACGTGTTGTAGCATCTATGAATAATGCCGGCGTCCTCTATCCATTGCAGACTGCCCAAATACTGACTGGCTCTTGCACCTTTCTGTATAGTCGAGTACTGGAATTTCTTGTTGGTCTTGGCCAATTGCTTGGGAATTGAGTCAAAACACTCGCGAATGCGCGATTTGTCGGACGGCAAAGCATACTTGAGCATATCGGCCTTGTAGTTGTCGACGATGCTGCTCTGCACAGCAAGCACGTCATTCATATTGTTGGTCTCATGAAATGCCGTTACCGCCTCTGGCATACCGCCCACCACAATGTATTGTCGCAGCAGTTGATGCATCCGTTGGTCGATGGCATCACTCACAGGTGTTTCGTTTTCAAGGCATTGACGCAGATATTGGATATGCTGTTCGGTGATGCCATTGCTCCACAGCCATTCTTCGAAGTCCATAGGATGCATCGTCACAATATGCTCAGAACCGACCGGGATTGATGCCCGCTGTTGGTCTTTCTGTTCCTGTGGTGATTTGTATCCATTCACTCCCAGCAGTGATCCTGTACATATCACATCATATCGTCCGTCACGGTGAAAGAACTTGAGTGATGACCTGGCACTGGGGCAGTCTTGAATCTCGTCAAAAATCAGACAAGTCTCACCGGGTTGGAACTGCGCATCAGGCATACCCGCCGAAATGTTGAATGTCAAGGTGTCAACATCCAATGATCCTGTAAAGAAGGCAAGATATTCACGGTGCTCATGGAAGTCAAGATAGATGACGTGGGAATAGTTCTTATGCGCAAAGTCCAAAACAGAACTTGTTTTTCCGCACTGACGGCATCCCTTGATAACTATGGGCTTGCGATGTGGAGACGACTTCCACTGCGTGAGGATATTTTCAATCTTTCTCTTATACATCTGACTGGGCGGTTTTTAAGTGTTTGAATGTTAGTCCTTTACAAAATGAGTAACATTTTTCCGTACGAGTTTTTTCTGGAATGTTACACTTTTCGTGGCGAGTTTGCACTGCAAAATTACATTTTTCTAGGTATGTTTGCAAGTTTTTTAGGCTCAATTTGCAGATGCCGCGTTATTTTAGACAGAAGGACATGAGGACATGGGATTTCAAGGACGAGTTTTTGCTATGTGGATAGCGATAGACCAAGAACATAAGTTCCATTTTGTTCTTGGAACAAGTCCTGTCCTCTTGTTCTTATGTCTGTGAATTAAACAACGAACTCAACGAACAAAATTCTTTAATTCTCTAATTCATGATAAAAAACTTGATGGCTTCTGTTCTTACAATCAAACCACGAAGAACCCTGTTATTGTCCTCATGTTCTTATGTCTATTAATTAAACAACGAACTCAACGAACAAAATTCTTTAATTCTCTCATTCATGATGAAAATCTTGATGGGCTTCTGTTCTTACAATCAAACCACGAAGAACCCTGTTATTGTCCTCTTGTTCTTCTGTCTTTATTTCTCATGCAGGTTTTGCTGATCACGCAGATGTTTTGTCTGCTCAAATCCGCGAGATCTGCATGAGCTTTTTTCACGCAGATGGACGCAGATTTTTAAGACATACAGATTGAGGCCGAAAATTAAAACAACTTCATCAATTCAAACAACTATTATGAAGAATCGAAGACCACACAGGACAACCATTGTGTTGTGTCAGTTGTTCTAGTTGTTTTATTCAAATAACATCTGCGCCATCTGCGTGAGATAGTGCGTCATCGGCGGGAGATTGGGGCTTGCTCTGCTTGCGGTAGGCGCTGGGGGTGAGGCCGGTGAACTTCTTGAAGTTGTTGACAAAGTTAGGATAGGACTTGAAGCCTACGCTCTGAGCGATGCCCTCGACCGTGAGGTGCCCATAGTGCTCGCGGTCGTTGATGCGGCGGCAAGCCTCGCGGATGCGATAGTCGTTGACCACCGATGTGAACGACTGGTGATAATGCTCGTTGAGCACCTGCGACACATATTTGCTTGACCGCACCTCGACCAGTTCGGCCAAGCGTTCGAGCGAAAATTCGTTGTCGTAAATCTCGTTGCAGGTCTCCATGACGTAGAGGATGCGGTGCAGCAAATCGCTCAACTCGCCCTCCTCCATCTGGTGCGACTGGTACTTGGCTGGCTCAGCGTCAAGCTTGGCTGCATACTCCAGCAGCAGCCTGCGTCGCTCGTCATCCACTGCCAGCAGAGCCAGATTGTTCTCATAGAGCCGCCTATGATTCTCCTGCACCTGACGATAGCGCCGCCACAGCAGATAGAGCAGCACCAGTACGATGAGCGTGAATGCGGCAACCGTCCAAGCAATAGTCTTAGTCAGGCGCTGCCGTGTAGCTAATTCTTGCACCTCGGCATTGATTTCGTCTATTTGGAACAGGAACTCAGCCTTCTCAGCATCCAACAGTTTACTCTTGTTAAGCACGATATCCTTCTCGCGCAAGGCTTGGAACTCGTAACGGTCGCCCATGACCGAGTCACGCTTGTCATAGTAGAATTCCGACAGATTCTTGTAATAGAAGTAAAGCAGATGATGGTCTCCTGTGGCCTTGCTTCTGTCAATCAGCCGATTGATAATGTCAAGTGCCGCATGGTCTTGACCCATCTTGACGAGCAGATAAAACTTACTGACCAAGATGTCAGTGCGATGTATTTCTTGATCTTTAGCATTCTCGCCATGTACCTCAGCCAAGGCCTTGTCATAGAGTGCTATTGCCACCTCAAAGTTTCCCCGATCACGTTCGAACAGCGCTCGGCAAATATTCTTGACATACTCATATTGCCGCAACGAATCAGGAATCTGATAGCGCATGAACTGATTTAGGTCATCGCGCACGAGAGCCGTGTGGGTCGTGTCTTCGGCAATTTTAACAAGGTTCGATGCAGTGAGGATAATCGACTTGGGGCTACCAGACGCAAGTGCTGTTTCAAATGCCTTCTGGTGCGTCTCGATAGTTTGGTGGTCCAATTGACCATCATTGCTGTAGAAACTATCAATCCAATGAATATTGGCTAGATTATTGTAAGTCGCAGCCAGCAGTTCCTGGTTTCCAGTGGCTTTGGCTATCTTCTGCGCCTGTAGCAGGACTTGATGCGCCTTGTTATAGTCAACAAAATAATAGGTGTAGAGAATACCCAGCATGTTCATGGCTGCAGCCTCCCTCTGGAGTTCATCGCTGTTGTTATTAGAAGAGGTGTAATAGCGGTTGGCGACGATACTGAGGCATAGCAGTGCACTGTCAGGCTTATCACCCTCATAGAAACCGCGACTCATCTGAATGAGCGTCTTGCTGGGCAGGTCTTTCCAGATGTCGTAGTTCTTGAGCCTCCCCGTGCCGTCGGCTGCCGCCCCCAGCCATGCCACGAGCAGCAACCACAACACAATATGCCTCACACACCTTTTCATTTTGCCCTTTTGTTCTTATGTCTAGGACTTGTTGACACGCTAGCGGCGGCGCTTGTTGCTGCTGCGGGTCTTGCCGCTGCGGCCGCGTTTGGTGCCACGCTTGCCGCCACCCTCCACGACATCGCGGCGGGTGCTGTTGCCGCGGTGACCGCGCTTCTGGCGACGCGATGCACTGCCACCCTCGTGCTCGGCACGGCGCTTCTCGTCGCGCGACATGCGGGCCAGCACACCGGCGTTCTGCTCGGTGATGGGCTCACGGTCGATGCGGTGGGTGCCGGCAGGGTGCTTGTCATCGACCACGACAAAGTCCAGTTGCTTGGTGATGAGGTTGGCACGCGCCACCTGGATGGTGATGGGGTCACCCAACTGATAGGCGCGACGGCTGCGACGGCCCCGCACCAGATAGTTGCGCTCATCGAACTCGTAGAAGTCATCGTCCAGATCGCGGATGGGCACCATGCCCTCGCAGTGTGTCTCGTCGACCTCGACATAGATGCCCCACTCGGTCACGCCCGAGATGTGGCCGGCGAACACCTGGCCCAGACGGTCGCCCATGTACTCGACAGCCTTGTACTTGATGGAGGCACGCTCGGCCTGTGCTGCCAGGGCCTCCTGGCTGCTGCAGTGCTGGCACTCGTCCTCCAGTTGCTCCAGATTGACGCTGCGGCTGCCCTTGACGGCATAGCGGTCGAGCAGGCGATGTACCATCATGTCGGGGTAGCGACGGATGGGCGAGGTGAAGTGGGTATAGTAGTCAAACGCCAGACCATAGTGGCCGATGTTGGTGGCCGAGTAGACGGCCTTGGCCATCGAGCGGATGGCCAGGATGGCCAGTAACTGCTCCTCGGGCTTGCCGGCGGCCTTCTCGAGCATGCGGTTGATGCTCTTGTTGATGTCACGGGCACTGCCTGTGGTCTTGATCTTATAGCCAAAGTGTGCGGCCACCTCGGCAAAGTTGCCCAATTTCTCGACATCGGGCGACTCGTGCACACGATAGACAAATGCCTTGGCCTTCTTGCTGGGCGGCACCTTGCCGATGTGGGCGGCAACGGTGCGGTTGGCCAGCAACATGAACTCCTCGATGAGTTTGTTGGCCTCCTTCGACACATGGGGCACCACAGCGATGGGATGTCCCTGCTCGTCGATCTCAAACTTCAACTCCTCGCGGTTGAACGCCACCGAGCCGCCCTCGTCGAAGCGGCGGGCACGCAACTTCTGCGCCAGGTCGTTGAGTGTCAATATTTCGTCCTTGAGCGCTCCCTCGCCGGTCTCGATGACCCGTTGCGCCTCGTCGTAGTCCATGCGGCGGTTGCTGCGGATGACCGTGTGACAGATTTCATATTTCTTGACCTTGGCATCGGGGGTCATCTCGAAGATGACCGAGTGGGTCAACTTGTCCTCGTCGGCTCGCAGCGAACAGATGTAGTTGCACAGACGCTCGGGCAGCATCGGGATGGTGCGGTCTACCAGATAGACCGAGGTGGCGCGCTCGCGGGCCTCGCGGTCGATGACGGTGTTGGGGGTGACATAGTGCGTCACATCGGCAATGTGCACACCTATCTCCCAGTTGCCGTTGGGCAACTTCTCGATCGACAGGGCATCGTCGAAGTCCTTGGCATCGGCGGGGTCGATGGTGAAGGTGGTCACACCGCGCATGTCGCGACGGCGGGCTATCTCCTCGTCGGTGATGCCCGGCTCCAGACGGTTGGCGGCACGCTCCACGTTCTCGGGATACTTGTAGGGCAGTCCGAACTCGGCCAGGATGGCGTGAATCTCGGCATTGTTCTCGCCGGCACGACCCAGCACGTCGACCACCTCGCCAATGGGGCTGTTGGCCTCCTGCGGCCACTCGATGATGCGAGCCACCACTTTGTCGCCCGTCTGTCCACCCTCCAGTTTGTCGAGCGGGATAAAGATGTCGGTGGCAAGAAACTTGCTGTCCACCACCAGATGGGCAAAGTACTTCTTGACCTGCAGGGTGCCAATGAATACCTGCTCGTTGCGCTCCAGGATCTGGATGACCTCGGCTTCAGGTTCCAGCCCCATGCGGGCAGCGCTGATGTGAACCCGCACGCGGTCGCCGTTCAGGGCGTGCATCGAGTTGCGCTCGGCTACCATGATGGTGGTGCCGTCCTCGGCACCGATGTCCACGCTGTTCCTGCCATTGCTGCGGCGGATGAAGGTGCCCTCGGCCACCATCGAGCGCCCTGCAGCCTTGTAGCGGCCCACGCCCTCCTCGACAACAAAGCCGTCGACGGCCAGTTGCTCCAGGATTTCAACGATGATGGCGCGTTGCTTGGGAGTCTTAGCCCCCACTGCTGCACTCACTTGCTTGTAGTTGAACGCTGCTCCGTCCTCCTCGTTGAAGAAGGCGATGACGCGGTCTTGATACTCACGGCGCTCCTGCTTGAGCGACTTCAGTTTATCTCTTTTAGCCATAATGATATTCGGTTTGTACTTTGTTTGAGATTCCAAAATTACTATTTTTGCGCCAAATGGCCACAAAAAAATGCCCAAATTTGTCAAAAATCAAAAAAATAACTAACTTTGGCGAAAAATAATGTGAATATGAAAACTATGAAATTGATGATTTGGGCGTTCATGGCTATCATGGCTATGGACTGCCAAGCTAATGAGAGCAAAGTTGCGGCCGAAGCCGCCAGTAGTGTACCATCTCCCGCCCCCACAAGCACGACGGCCATTCGTCAACGTGTCGAGCAGATGATGCAGGTCGAGTATGAACACTACGACCAGATTCTCTCAACAGGCCTGCAAAAGGCACTGGACCATGCTTATAGCATCTACAATATCAGCGAGAACGACACATACGTGGGCTTTGCGTGGAATGCCAATGTGCTGGACGTGTGCGGCGACAAGGAGCCGGAGGTGAAGATTGGCGACATCAAGGTGGTCGATGACAACCATGCCAAGGTTGATATGCGTTATCTTGACAAGCCGTGCTACGATATTCTCTATGTGCTCTACTTGGTGTGGGAGAATGGCAAATGGATGATAGATGATGTCGATTATCCCGACACGGAAGAGGAAGGCTGGGGCAATCTGCTCAGCCAGTGTAATACCTACTATAATATGATGGTCGAGGCCTACAAGACCGATCCCGCCCAAGACATCCTTGAGAACATGCTCTCGATGGAGCCCAGTGAGGAGAACTACACCGACCCGGGTACCATCTACTACAACAACCCCAAAGAGGTGCAGCACCTCATCGACCAGATGAGCAAAAGCCTCGAGTTGTTCAAGAAGAATCCGGGCTACAAGCCTGCCATGGGCAAGCAGATCAACGACATGATTGCCCGCATCCGCAAGCACCTCTAACCCATGCATCAATGCACAAATAAACTCGTTGGCGGGATTCATTTATTTATCAAGAAATAAAGGATTTAAGGAATAAAAATTAATCATACATCGTGAGGAATTTATAAAGTCGAAATCACGAAATGAAATCGTGACTTTTATTAATGGTCTAGCAAAC
Source organism: Porphyromonadaceae bacterium UBA4262 (assembly GCA_002396085.1). GTDB lineage: Bacteria > Bacteroidota > Bacteroidia > Bacteroidales > Muribaculaceae > Sodaliphilus. Next base: position 117,882 of record DGWI01000012.1, on the reverse strand, counting down.
AAATTCCGCCAATGGAATAGCTTTCTAGCACCATAACCATTTAAAGGCAAGTTGTTTGCAAGCTTACTCAAAACTAAAGAATTATGAAAAAGATATTTTTGACAATGCTGTTTATCGCATCCATTGCCTTTACGATGTATGCTGATTACCCTGGAGGTGCTAAATTTTGGGTCAATGACCTTCGTTACCAGGTAGCTATGGAAAATGAGGAACATGTTTTTGTTATTACAGGAATAGACATCCCACCTTATGACTTTGGGACTACTATGGAACAGTCTTATATTAACCTGGCAGATGATGTTGTTATCCCCAGCGAGGTCACCTATCAGGGAAAGACATTTCTTGTAGTGGGAATATGGTATCGTGCATTCTGTTTATGTCCTGACATAACAAGTATCAGAATTCCTAGTAGCATCAAAACTATCGGAACCGAATCTTTTTATGGTTGCGAGGGACTGTCCGAAATTCAACTGCCTGATTCATTGTTGAGTATAGACCCAAAAGCCTTTTGGGGATGTACAGGCCTTAACAGCGTCACCGTTCCTGTCAATATCGAGTATATTGGGTCAGGTGCGTTCTATAAATGCGATGGTCTCAAAACTGTTCATTTCAATGCCCGAGAATGTGGAGATTTCTCCGCTCGTAGCGGTATAAGCGAATCCCCGGAATTCCCGTACACTCTTCAACAGATTGTATTTGGAAACGAAGTTAAGCGCATTCCTGCATACTTCGCAAAGAAATGCTCCTCATTAAAGACGTTGACTTTTTCAGCGTCGATACAGGAGATTGGTGATGAGGCTTTCACCGACTGCGTCCAGTTGACTTCTATAGACATTCCTGAGTCGGTATCATCTATTGGTAATAAAGCGTTTTATGGTTGCAGTGGGCTCACATCTTTGTCAATATCTAAATCGGTTGAAGTCATCGGCACGGCGGCCTTCAGTGGTTGCACTGCCCTATCAAGCCTCACATGGAATGCCGTTAGTGTCAATTCCACTGGACAGATGCCAACAGAGAATATCACACAACTAACAATCGGCGAGAATGTTGAACTGATTCCTTCAGGACTGGTACAAAACTCAAAGATTACATCTGTCATTATCCCTAACTCGGTTATTGAAATTGGTAGTGATGCTTTCTTCCGGTGTACTCAATTGACATCGGTCGACATTCCAGAATCGGTCACAGTTATTGGTTCATGGGCCTTCGCTGATTGTGCATCAATGAAAAACCTAACCTTAGGACAATCTGTGACCACTATTGGTGAGTATGCATTCAGAAATTGTAGTCAACTGACTTCGGTCGAAATCCCGGCATCGGTAACAGGTATTGGTTCATCGGCCTTCGAAGGTTGTACATCAATGAAAAGCTTAACCTTAGGGCAATCATTGGTCACTATCGGAAATAGTGTATTCAAAGATTGCAGCCAACTGGAGTCGCTCACAATTCCGGCATCGGTAACAGACATCCAATACCAAGCATTCAATCGTTGTTCTGGCTTGACTTCCATCAAGGTTCATCCTTCAAATCCCATGTATGATTCCAGAGATGACTGCAACGCCATTATCAAGAAAGAGAACAATGAATTGATCCTGGGCTGCAAAGAGACTCTAATTCCCGAGTCTGTAAAAATAATCGGAACTCAAGCATTTGAAGATTGTTCGGGATTAAACAAAATCCTGTTCCCTGAAGGACTTAACTCCATTGAGTCAATGGCATTTAATGGTTGCACTGGACTGAAAGAGTTAACACTACCTGTTAGCATCACCTCTATCAAAAACAGAGCCTTCGGAGGTTGCACGGGAATCAAAAAGATTACCTCGCTGTCGCAGACCCCGCCGACTATTGTCATGATGGCATCTAATTCTGGCACATTTCTCGGCATCAGTCTAGGCACCCCTGTCTATGTGCCGGCAGGAACAATGGAGACCTACTGGACGACTGAGGGTTGGGACCAGTTCCTGCACTATTTCGAACTGGAAAATGAGGGACCGGAGCCTAACAAGTGCGACGTTAATGGCGATGGCAAGGTGGACATTGCCGATGTCAACGCTGTCATAGGTGCCATGCTGGGCAAATAAATCATTATTGTGCTCTCTGTTGCGCCTCCATTGAGAACGGGCTTCGCCAGTCGGCGAAGCCCGTTACGCATTGATTATTGTGGATTGCAAATCCAGCCGAACCAAGGGATGCCGCTAGCCGAAGCTGGCGAAGCCCATTTTCAATTTTCAATTTTCAATTCTCAATTAATGAATCAGTCCTTGAGGGGGTGATACTGGACGAAGGCCTCGATGGCCTCGTAGCTGGCCAGGCCCAGGGCACTGTAGGTGTCGGCCATGGCGCGGTTGCGGTCGATGGATTGCTCCCAACTGAGTTTGTCGTCATCGTCGCTCTCGCGGATGGGCGCATCGTGAATCTGAGACTGATGCTTGAGGATGGCATCACGCTTGACGCGGAACTCCTCGGGGCTCATCGGCACTGCCATCTCCACTTGATCCACATCCCATTGTCCCCATTGTCCACGATAGAGCCACACCCAGCATGCATCGGTCCATGGCTCGTGCTTGAGTTGCTCGATGGCCATGAGCACGGCATCGGCGGCACGCACATGTGTGCCATAGGGGTCGTTCAGCCCGTCGGCAACAAAAATCTGATGTGGCTTGATGCGCTCAATCAACTCGCGGGCAATGGTCACATCGTTGTCGGTGACACGCCCATGACCAAATGGCTCACTGGTGAAGAACGGCATATTTAATTCGTAGATTTGCTCTGGCTTTACTCCCAGGAACGAGCATGACATGACGCCCTCGCAGGCAAAGATTTGCCCCTTGAGATATCGCACATCGGTCGAGTCGGCATCGCCGGGAGCCTTGCCGGCTATCTCCTGACGGATGCGGTTGGACAGTTGCGACTGTCGATCGTTATCCAGATTGTAGTGCGTAGACACCTTCTCGTTCAGCATCATCGTGCGCAGCACGTCCTCATCGGCAACCGCCACATCACCGTTGGTCTCAAAGGCGATGTGAACATCGTGGCCCTGCTGCACAAGCCGTCGCACTGTGCCACCCATCGACACCACTGCATCGTCGGGGTGCGGGCTGAAGATGAGCACCCGCTTGGGATAGGGTGTGGCGCGCTCGGGCCGATAGGTGTCATCGGCATTGGGCTTGCCACCAGGCCAACCCGTGATGGTGTGCTGCATCACATTGAATATCTTGATATTGACATCATAGGCCGAGCCAAAAATGGCCACCAATTCGCTCAACCCATAGTCGTTATAATCCTTGTTAGTGAGTTTGAGGATGGGCTTGCCCGTCTGCTGGCACAGCCACACGATGGCGCGGCGGATGAGGTAGTCGGTCCACTCGCACGAGGTGACCTTCCACGGATAGTTGATGCGTGTCAGTCGAGTGGCGGCCTCCAGGTCGGCAACAATGATGGCACTGTGGTGCAATTGCAAGAAACTGGCTGGTGCCAGGTCGCTCATGCGCCCCTCGACAGTGGCTTGCAAGGCTGGTGCACTGTCTTCGCCCCATGCCACGGCAATGATGTGCTGTGCCGACATCAGATTGCTGATGCCCAGCGTCACAGCCGTCGACGGTGCATTCTCGCGCTGGAACGCTTCGGCCACACGCACACGCGAGTCGTTGCCCAGCAGCATCAGGCGACAGGTCGAGTTGCTAGGTGACCCAGGCTCGTTGAAGGCCAGTGATGCGACCTTGGTCAACTCGCACACCACCAGGTCTAGACCGCCATATTCGCTGATTTCGGCCTCATAGGCTTTGCACAGTTGATGCACATTCTCTTGCGTGGCTTCCTGACTGAAGGTGTGAATGTTGGTGGGGTCAATGTCCACCTTGTTGAACAAGTGGCGTTTGAGCCGCACAAAGGTGCTCTGTTCATCGCCCTGGACAACACCGAAGCCCAGTTCGCTGATATTGAAAGCGATGACATTGGCCAGACTCACCTTGTCGGCAAAGTAGAGTTTGACCAGTTCGTCATAGACCTTGAGTGCGCACTTGCCTGCACCAAAGCCGATGACGCATTGCCCCTTCAGTTGGACGCATTGGTCGATGCATTGCGCCACCTCGAGTGCAGCCAGTGCCGCACCGTCATCACTATTCTCGACCACTCGGGTATTGACCTTCTCAAAGCGAGTGAGCGAAGCCATTTCCAATTCGCTCCCGGGTTGGTAATACCGCTTTGACACCTGATCCAGGCGGATGTGTGAACTGAGTTCTGTCTTCATAATTAGTCTATTCCCTTTTTCCCAGAGGTTCTAGATGGCCTAGAGACACACTAGATGATGTTATTAAATATGCTTCTTAATTTGGTCGTAGATGAGTTGGGTGGCTCCCAGATGGCTCTGGATGTAGTGCTCGGCGATGGTGCCACAGCGGTGCAACTCGCTGCTGTCGCTCACCAGGCGATCCATCACGGCACTAAACTCGTCGGCATTGCTCACCGTGAATCCGCCACCACAGGCAATCAAATCTTTAGCCTCGCTGAACTTGTGGTAGTTAGGGCCAAAGATGACAGGCATTCCGTAGACGGCTGCCTCATTGAGGTTGTGGATGCCAGCCCCAAACCCGCCACCAATCATCGCAATTTGCCCATAGCGGTAGAGCGATGACAACAACCCGAAACTGTCGATGATGATGCAATCGAGTTGTGCCGAAGTCGCAGGCAATGACTGACTAAATAGCCCGGCGGGGCGCTTGATGCGGGACATGATGGCCAGCAAACGCTCACGGTCAAACTCATGCGGAGCAATAATGAGTTTGATGCCCTGATGGCTGTTGAAGTAGGGTATCATCAAGTCCTCGTCAGGCTCCCACGAGCTGCCCATGACCACCGTCAAGCGCGCATCGGCCACAAAGTTCTCTATGGTGGGGAACTGCTTGGTCTGTTCACGCACATGTGCCACGCGGTCAAAACGCGTGTCGCCCGCCACCTCTACCTGGTCGATGCCCACGCTCTGCAGCAGTTGTCGCGACTCCTCGTTCTGGACATAGAGTCGGGTGAAGCACTTCAGGATGTTGCGCATCTTGCTACCCCACGGCTTGAAGAAAACTTGGTCGGGACGGAAGATGGCCGAGATGCTGAAGGTGGGCACATCGCGGCGACGTAGTTCATTCAGGTAGTTACCCCAGAATTCATATTTGACAAAGATGGCCATCTGTGGCTTGACCAGGTCGAGAAACTTCTTGACGTTGCCCGGCAGGTCAAACGGCAAATAGCACACGGCATCGACCTGGTTATAGTTCTTGCGCACCTCGTAGCCCGAGGGTGAGAAGAACGACAACAAAATGTGTGCATCAGGGCGATCGCGGCGTATCATCTCGATGAGCGGCCTGCCCTGTTCAAACTCGCCCAGTGATGAGGCGTGTATCCAGATGTAGCCGCCTTGTGGGTCAAGTTGCTGGCGCAGGTAGTCGAAGGTGCGGGCCTGCCCGTCAAGCATGAGCCGCGCCTTGCGATTCTTGACCGATGCCAACCTCACGGCCAACTTATATGCCGAGATTCCTATGTTATAGAAAAAGTCCATGTTAGTAGGGATTAGAATATCGGGCTAATTCTGTGCTGTTTCTTGTCGAATTTCTTGCCCTTGCCACTGACATAAAAGCGGCAACTCAGTTGTTGCCAGAAGCCTGTGATGCGGTCGGTGGCGTGGAATGTGAGTACAGCACTGACATCGACATGAGAGTTGCGGAACAGATGCCCTCGCACATCTGTACGGCTATAGAACCGACTGCGATAATAGGGGTCGCCCAAGTTCAACTCACTACCAAACTGGTCGTAGAGCGGAAACAAATCCTTGCCGGCAAACACAGACTCCTTGACCTCCAGCCATCGCCAGTGGGCGAAAAGATTACCTATAAAACCGGCTGGTGTGCGCCAGCGATTCTCGGCACGGTTGCGCTGCAACTGCAAGATGGCGCCAGCCTCGGCCGAACATTTTACTTTGCCGATGTCAAATCGGCATCCCAACATAGGGTTGATCGTCGCATCATCGTTCACGCCCTCGCCTTCGGGTGCATCCTTGCGCTTGGCCAGGTGGTTATACTGGATGTGGGCCAAAGCATAAAGTGGAGAATGACCCAAGTGGGTGCCACCGCTGAGCACCACATTAAAGGCCTCGCGTCGCGTCCGGCTCTGCATCTGGCGCCAGTCAATCATGGCTTGCAACCAGCGGTGCTTATGCTCATATTGTACCATAGCGCCTCGCACTTGGGCATGACAGTAGTTGAGCGAGTCGCTCCACAAATAGCGAGGCAAGTCGTGCTTCATCAGACGGCGCGGAAATGCACCGAGCGTAAAAGCCCAGTGGTCACGTTTGCCTTGATAGTAGAGCGTGGGCAACACCTTGTAGCCCTCAAGCCCATCGTTCAGCGGCTGGTACCATGTCACCCCACCCATCAGGCGGTGGGTATTGTGCTTACTGTCGACAAATTGTACGCCCACCTCGGGTTCAAGCCGCGTGAACAAGAAAGTCTGGTCGGGCCGCATCTCATCACCGCCCTCGCGGTTGGCAAACACGGTGTTAAAGTCCACGTCCCACACTAGCGTCTGGCCCGACAATGGACTAATTGTTACGAGAACTATCAGAAAGATCGACAGTTTTAAATAATTCTCAATTCTCAATTCTCAATTCTCGATTAAATGAATATTCTCGATGCCGGCTTCAATGCGTGCGATAGTCTCGTCCTTGCCCAGCAACTGGCTGATGTCGAACATGTGGGGACCCTTGCACTCGCCCACCACCGTCAGGCGGAAGGCATTCATCACATTGCCCATGTGATACTCGTGCTCCTTGATCCAGCCGAGCACAATCTCCTCGCTGTTCTGGCTCGTGAAGTCATCGATGCCACGCAGCACCTCGATGAGCGCGCGCATGATGTCGGGGGTCTCGGGCTTCCAGCGCTTGCGGATGTCCTTCTCGGCATACTCCTCGGGGCGCACAAAGAAGAAACGTGCCTGATCCCACAACTCGTGGACAAAGTTGACGCGGCTCTTGACCAGACCCACGGCCTGTGCAATGTACTCGTCGCTGAACTGAGCGGGGTCAACGTGTTGCGCCAGCACGGGCTTGAATACCTGTGCCAACTCATCATCGGCCATATTCATCAGATACTCGTGGTTGAACCACTTGCCCTTCTCGAAGTCGAACTTGGCACCCTTCTTGGAGCAGTGCTCAAATGAGAACTCTTTGATCAGTTCGTCCATGGTGAACATCTCACGGTCGTCGCCAGGATTCCAGCCCAGCAAGGCCAGGAAGTTGACCACTGCCTGGGGCAGATAGCCACGCTCACGATATCCGCTGCTGATGTCGCCACTCTTGGGGTCGTGCCACTCGAGCGGGAACACGGGGAAGCCCAGACGGTCTCCATCACGCTTGCTCAGTTTGCCCTTACCGTCGGGCTTGAGCAGTAGTGGCAGGTGTACAAACTGGGGCATCGTGTCGGCCCAACCCAGTGCCTCGTAGAGCAACACATGCAGCGGTGCGCTGGGCAGCCACTCCTCGCCACGGATGACATGCGACACCTCCATCAAGTGGTCGTCTACAATGTTGGCCAGGTGATAGGTGGGCAGGTCATCGGCACTCTTATACAGCACTTTATCGTCAAGGATGCTCGAGTTGATGGTCACTACGCCGCGAATCAGGTCGTTGACCACCACATCGCGATTAGGCTCAATCATGAAGCGCACCACATGCTTCTCGCCGGCATCCAGCAGGCGTTGCACCTCGTTGGCTGGCAGGCTCAGCGAGTTGCGCATCTGCAAGCGTGTCGATGCGTCATACTGGAAGTTGGCCACCTCTTGGCGCTTGGCTTCGAGTTCCTGTGGGGTGTCAAAGGCGAGATAAGCCTTGCCATCGTCCAGCAACTGCTTGACATACTTGCGGTAGATGTCGCGGCGCTCGCTCTGCTTGTAGGGGCCATAGTTGCCTCCCTCGCGCACGCCCTCGTCAATGCCGATGCCCAGCCATTGCAGGGCCTCGTTGATATAGTCCTCGGCACCAGGAACAAAGCGGGTCGAGTCGGTGTCCTCGATGCGCAGAATCATCGTGCCGCCGTGCTGGCGGGCAAACAGGTAGTTATACAAGGCAGTGCGAACGCCACCGATGTGGAGCGGGCCTGTGGGTGATGGTGCAAAGCGCACCCTGACTTTTCTTTCCATATCTTTCTAGTAAACGAGTAAACAAGTAGGTGGTTCACGCATTGCGAACGTGATTCGCAATCGCCGAAACAATCTGCAAAGATAATCATTTTCTGCCGTACAGCCCCCAACAAACCCCAAAATTGTGAAAAATGTGTGTTTTACAAGCCTTGGCAAGCATCATCCCGATACCTTCGTCATAAGAGCAATTCTAATCCTATGCTTTTCCCAGATGGGCATATACCGCGACCTTTCTTGCTCTTTCAACACCGATTTAAAAGCCTTGCTGTTCCGTTCTAACATTCTGCCCTCCAAGTGGCTCAATAACTGGTCGATGACATCGTATGTCGCTTGATCATCATAGGCCATCAGAGCAGAATAAAACGCTTTAAGCAAATCTTCCCTTACCGTGGACTTAAGATTCGAATCAAACAGGCTTAGAAGATGAGGTAAAAACGATGGGTGCGGCCAGTTGGCAACAGCATGGAGTGCGGCATAGGCCTTACTGGGCTGACTAAGTGCCTGTGCAATCAAGGAAATATCTTGTTCACGATGATATCTGGCCAAGGGAATCAAAGCATTATCAATCCCTTCTTGTTCAAACATGCTATGAAGGCGTGCATAGTATTTTTCAAGTGCTGGCAATGAGGGCAATAGATTGATGCCAATGAAATCGATGTGACTGAGGTTGGGTGTGAAAATGAGCAGGCTGTCAAGTGCCAGATAATTATAGGTCAGAGAGGAATCTATCATTTGGCTTTTCCTGAAAGCCCAGACATCATATTCTGCAACATTGCTTGTCCATCTCATGTCAGCACTGTGATGGACCAACTCACATGTGTCGGTCAGTGCATGCTCCAACAATTGTGGAACCGACGGATCGTCACGATAGGTCAGAAATTCAAAAGCCAACGCCCGGATTTGAGGCTTAGGGTGTAATTGTGCCAAAGTAATAAGATCACTATTGGTGCACAAGTTGCTGAGCAACTGCTGATAGGCCATATTCTGATCACCAATGTAACTTGAAGTGCCTATCCAACTGATTTTCTGTGCGATGTCAAGAATACGATTATCCGAAAGCCCCAGTTCATCACGCAGCCTTACGGGCCGACCAGACTTGGTTTTAATCACGACAACGGTGTCAGTATCGATACAGCAGGAGGTTGCCACCGTGTCGCGATTGAGGATTGAAATCGAGGCAATGTCGTCAGCATCCAGTCCCACAAATGCTTGTGCGATAAGGGCATCGGTCTGGTTATCAGTCGTCAGGTCTTGAATACTGATGCCGACATCGCCGTTTATGACCTTGCCGTCAACCACCCACACCACGTTCTGAGTCTTTGCGAATCCGCAGAGCGCAATGATGCCCAATGCTATGGTGAGGAGTCTCTTGATCATATCAGGAATTATTTGTTTAACAATAGGTCACCGATGGCGGCCAGTTGGTCGTGGGCGGTCTGGTCGACGCGGCACGGAGTGGCGGCAATCCACCCACGCTCCAGGTTGTAGAGGTCGGTGGTGGGATCGTCGGGTCGATCCTTCTCATAGCGACCGGTGGTCCAATAGTAGTCGCGACCGAAGGGGTCGACGCGGTGCTCATACTCATCACGCCAGCATCCCATGGCGGCTGTAGTGACCTTAATGCCCTGAATCTGGTCGCAGTAGGGCATGTTGACGTTGAGGCACACATCGCTGGGCAGACCTTTCTCCAGCACACGGGCAATGATTTGCCTGACCCAGGGCAACGTTGGAGTGAAGTCAACATGGGTCTCATAGCGGGCATAACTGAACGCCACGCTGGTGACATGATGGGCTGCGCCCTCAAACACAGCGCCCATCGTGCCGCTGTACACCGTGTTGACACCCGTGTTCAGACCGTGGTTGATGCCCGAGAGCAACAGGTCGGGGACACGGCCGTCGAGCAGTTGGTCCAGTGCCATCTTGACGCAGTCGGTGGGTGTGCCGTCCACCAGCCAGACTGTCAATCCAGCCTCTTCGACAATCTTGTAGGTACGCAGCGGCCGACTGATGGTAATGGCACTGCCCATGCCGCTCTGGTGCTGCTGTGGAGCCACAACCACCAGGTCGCCAAACTCACGTGCCACGCCTATCAGTGCCTGAATGCCATCGTAGTCATATCCGTCGTCATTGCTGATCAATATCAGCGGTCGTTTGTTATCTTTCATACGCATCTTATTTTCGGCAAAGTTAATGATTTTTCGCCGAACTGTGTGACATTTGTCCAAAATTCACTAATTTTGTAGCGATTTTTTCAAAGCTAAATGCAACTCTCAACTTTTAATTATAAACAACAATGAGACTTATCATCGAACCGAATTATGACCAAGTGTCGGAGTGGGCTGCTCGCTATGTTGCCAGCCGTATCAATGCTGCTAACCCCACCCCCGAACATCCCTTTGTGCTAGGTTGCCCCACAGGCAGTTCGCCCCTGGGTATGTATCGCCGCCTCATCGAGCTGAACAAGGCAGGTGAAGTAAGTTTCCAGAACGTGATTACCTTTAACATGGACGAATATTGTGGCCTGCCAGAGGAACATCCTGAGAGTTATCATTCATTCATGTGGAACAACTTCTTCAGCCACATTGACATCAAGCCCGAGAATGTCAACATTCTCAACGGCAATGCCGAGGACTTGGAGAAGGAATGTGCCGACTATGAGGCCCGCATCCAGGCTGCAGGCGGTATCGACCTGTTTATGGGTGGTGTTGGACCCGATGGGCACATCGCATTTAACGAGCCTGGATCATCGCTGGCTTCGCTCACTCGCCAGAAGACTCTTACCCAAGACACGATCATTGCCAATAGCCGATTCTTTGACAACGACATCAACAAGGTGCCCAAGACAGCACTCACAGTGGGCGTGGGTACAGTGATGGCTGCCAAGAGCGTGATGATCATCGTCAACGGCTACAAGAAGGCCCGTGCCTTGCAGCAAGCCGTCGAGGGCGGCGTGAGCCACATGTGCACACTCAGCGCTCTGCAGATGCACCGCCGTGCCATCATCATTGCCGATGAGGATGCCTGCATGGAACTCAAGGTTGGCACCTACCGCTACTTCAAGGACATCGAGCGCAACAACCTCGATCCCAACACCCTTGCCTGAAATTAAGAGTCAAGAATTAAAAATTAATACTGGGCTTCGCATGATTGCGGAGCCCAGTGTTTATTTGATAGTTGAGATAAGTGCACAAAAAAAGCTGCTCGACTCTCAACGAGGGGAACAGCTTCAAACTCTTTGTTGTGTTTAGAGTGTCGCGAAATGCGATTACTCAGCAACAGCAGCCTTAGTGCTGTCGACAGCCTCAGTAACAGCAGCAGCTGCGCTGTCAACGGCAGCGGTAGCAGCGCTATCAACGGTAGCAGCCAGAGTGTCAACCATCTCAGTTGCAGTGCTATCAACAGCCTCAGCAGCCTGCTCGGCATTGCCAGTGCAAGAGAAGAGAGATACACTAAAAACAACAGCAAGTAATAAAACTAACTTTTTCATTTCTTTGTTTAAAAATTAAAAATAAAACAATTAAATTAATAGTCAAACTAAATTTTGGACCTCGGATATCTCCGTCCGAAATCCGCTGCAAAATTATATCAAATTTTTAACATGCAAACTTTTTTTGCGATTTTTTTTATCGAGGTTCCTCTATTTCCTTCCAAAATTAGAGGAAAAGCACAATGTAAATAACTGAAAATCTTTAACTTGTCTAAAGTTGACAAGGTTTAATCCGCATCTGTTAAATATTGTTTAAAGAGCCAAGTTGTAACAGTTTTGTAGCAAAAAAAACATCCTACTCACCGACCGATGGTAGCCCTGAAGGCAAATGCGATAGAAAACACAGCCGAAAGCGCATAAACCACAGCGGCACTAATGACGATATCGCCGATTCCCATCAGTGGCGACACCAACGCACCCACCACAAATCCAACTGCTCCCAGCAGCGCACTTGCAGTGCCAGTCTGGTCGCTTGCACACTCCATCGCATATCCGCTGCTGCTGGTGAGTGTCACGCCCACAAAGAACAGCATCACGCTGATGCACAACTCGTAGGCCCAGAAGGGCATGTGCCCCAGCAGAACGACGAGCATGACCAGTGCACTAATCATCAGTCCCAAGCCCGAAATCCGCATGCCATGCACCGCTGTTCCCATTGCGGCTGCAAACCCTGCTCCAAGGGCGGTGAACACTCCGTTAACACCCAGTGCATAGCCAATGGTCGAGGGACTGTAGCCATAATGAACGACCAGGAATGGCGTGAGGGCAATGTTGCCAAACAACACCGCCAGTGCTGCACCTTGATGCAAGATGGTGAAGATGCATGGGCGGTTGCGAAACACGCTTATATATAATGTGGCTGTGTTACGCAAGTTGCTGGTCTGCCGGCGAGAGGCTGGCAACGACTCAGGAATCCACCAGCAAGCGACCATCAGGAGCAAGGCCACGAACAGCATTCCCGCCATCGGGCCCTGCCATCCCATCGATGTGGCTAACGCACCACCCAGCATCGGAGCAACAATAGGGACCAGCCCATTAAAGACGTTAATCACAGCAAGCATCTTGAGCAGCTCAGCGCCCTGACTGTGGTCGGCGGCAACCGACCGGGCAATCACGATGCCGCCGCCGGCTGCGATGCCCTGCAACACGCGCAAGACGATGAACGATGTCATCGATGGCACAAAAACGCAAGCCAGCGATGCCAGCACAAGCAGTGCCATCGACCACAACAACGGACGGCGCCGTCCCATGCGGTCGCTTAATGGGCCTATGAACAGTTGGCCTATGGCCAAGCCCAACATAGATGCAGTCAACCCCAGTTGCACTGTCGACTGCTTGACACCGAAGGCCTCGACCATATCGGGCATGGCGGGTGAGAACATGTTGTTGACAATAGGAGCCAGTGCGGTGAGCATACCCAGTACTGACAACAGATATAGTTTCTTCATGACATCGTGCGTTTGAACGACAGTGGTGACTGCCCTGTGAGTTTGCGAAAGAACTTGCCCAGACTCGACTGGTCTGAGAAATTAAACTCGGCTGCCAATTCCTTCATCGACTTGCTCGAGTAAGTGATTTCACGTTTGACTAGCGTGACCAGTATTGTTGAAATGATTTCCTTGGCCTTGTGTCCCGACTTGAGTTTGCATATCTCGTTCAGATACTTGGGCGTGATGTGCAACTGCTCGGCATAGAAGACGACCTCATGCTCGCGCCGCACGTGATCGTTAATGAGGTTGATAAAGTTGCGAAAATAGGTATCGGACATTGAATAACCTTGTGTGCGCGAACCAGAAACAGCAGAAGCATACTCCACTTCGCTCTCCCCAAGAATGATGACAATGCTGCGAAAGATGCTGCGCGGTATCTCGTGGTGAAACTTGCCTTCGCCCATCGAGCCATAGATGCGCATGCTCTCGACTAGGTTAAGCAGCAACTTCCAACGCAGGGTGTCGTCTATTTGGCGAACGGGCGTGATGAAGAGTGACTGCAGTAGTTCGGTCTCGACCCCAACGACCGATTCAAACGAGAACTGGTCGTTCATCACAAGCGCAATGGCCTCGAAGTCGCTCGAGACCTCCAGGTGGCGCATCTCAAGGACATGCGTGTAGCAAATGCGTGATCCAGCCCGTGCCCTGACCTGCTCCATGTTCACCTCAAGGAGGGCAGTGCCACGGGTACACAACATCAGTATGGTTACCTTGTTAATGGGTCTTTGTGGCCGTATGTCACTGGCAGTGATAGTCGTACAACAATAACCCTGCCGTTCCAATTGTTGGTCAAAATTCATCGCAATTTCGGTTTTGGACTGCAAAGGTACTATATTTTTGACAAATTCTGGTCTTTTTCTCCAATTATTGTCAACAAGTGCCATGATTGCAACCGCGCAACGATGCGCTCAAGTGACAATAACTCAAAATTGCAATAGGGTTAAATCAGTTGAAAAAATGCCAAACGAGTCTTTTTCGGAGAGCATTTTTTTTGATTGTCAATTAAATGTTGTAATTTTGCGGACTGTTTCATTGAAACCTATATACAATTTAACGATATTAAATCATCATGATTTATCCGATTCTTACGCCTGAAGAGGCTGCCGAGTTTGTACAACATGGCATGAATGTGGGTGTGTCGGGCTTCACCGCCCCTGGCTGCCCCAAGGTTGTCCCCCCTGCTATCGCTGCCAAGGCAAGACGCGAGCATGAGGCTGGACGCGAGTTTAAAATCAATCTGTTCACTGGTGCCTCAACCAGTGACTATATTGACGGCGAGTTGGTAAGAGCCGACGCTATTAACTTCCGTGCTCCCTACCAGTCGCTGGGCGAACTGCGCAAGCACATCAACTCGGGTGACTTGCACTACAACGACCGTCACTTGAGCGAGATGAGCCAGGAGTTCCGCTATGGCTACTACGGCAAGATGCACATCGCCATCGTCGAGGTGCAGAGCATTGACGACAATGGTGACATGGTGCTGGGCACCGGTCTGGGCAACACTCCCACTTGGTTGCAGTGTGCCGACAAGGTCATCATCGAGATCAACGACATGATTCCCGAGAGCATCCGTGGCATGCACGACATCTACATTCCCATGGATCCCCCCGCACGCCGCGAGATTCCCATCTACAAGCCAAGCGACCGTGCCGGCAAACCTGTGGCACACGTCGATCCCAAGAAGGTCGTCGGTGTCGTCAAGAGTTCGATGCCCCTGGGCGTGACCACTCCGTTCACCCCGGTCGACGAGGTGACTGCCAAGATTGGCGAGTATGTGTGCGAGTTCCTGGTCAGCGAGATGAAGAATGGTCGCATGCCCAAGTCGTTCCTGCCCATCCAGAGTGGTGTGGGCAACATCGCCAACGCTGTGCTCAACTCACTGGAGGCCAGCACCGACATCCCCGCCTTTGAGATGTACACCGAGGTCGTGCAAGACAGTGTGCTCAAGTTGCTGGAGAGCGGACGCTGCAAGTTTGCCAGCACCTGCTCGATGACCTTCTCGCGCGACGCGATGACCGAGTTCTTCCAGAAGCCCGAATTGCACGACAAGTTGCTGATGCGCCCCAGCGAGATTTCTAACAACCCCGAGGTGATTCGCCGCATCGGTGTGGTGTCGATGAACACCGCCATCGAGTGTGACCTCTATGGTCACATCAACTCGTCGCACGTCAGCGGCTCGCGTCTGATGAACGGTATCGGCGGATCGGGCGACTTCACCCGCAATGCTTATACCAGCATCTTCCTGTGCCCGTCGATCAAGAAGGATGACTGCATCAGCACCATCGTTCCCATGGTCACCCACTGCGACCACACCGACCACTCGGTAGACATCATCATCACCGACCAGGGTATTGCCGACTTGCGCTTCAAGGATCCCGTACAGCAGGCCGAGGAGATCATCGAGCACGCTGCTCATCCCGTCTATCGCCCATTGCTGCGCGAGTACCTCAAGTTGGCTGGTCAGGGACACATTCACCTGAACCCCGACATGGCTCTGGCATTCCACAGCGCACTGGCTCACGAGGGCGACATGCGCAAGGCCAACTTCTCTAAGTGGCTCTAAATCAAATTAAGAGTTTTGAATTAAGAATTAAGAATTTCGTTCGCTGTTGAGAAAAACACCACACAAATGAAAAATCTTAATTCTTAATTCTCAATTCTTAATTAAAAAAGTAGTACCTTTGCACCCCGAAATGCAGAGTGGCCCCTGTAGTTCAATGGATAGAACGGAGGTTTCCTAAACCTGAGATTTGGGTTCGATTCCCAGCGGGGGTACTTTTTAATGACCATTTGCTAGCGGGCGACATAGCCATGTCGCCCCTACATATATATGACAGACAACCACACTGGGCATAGAGTAAGATTTGAGACGCTGGGGTGTAAACTCAACTTCTCGGAGACGGCGACGCTGGGCAAGTTGCTCGGCGAGCGTGGCATCGCTGTAGCCGCTGCCGACGAGACCCCCGACATCTGCGTGGTCAACACTTGCAGTGTGACCGAGCTGGCCGACCGCAAGTGTCGCCAGCACATACGCCGGCTCATCAAGCTCTATCCCGATGCACTGATGGTGGTCACCGGTTGCTATGCCCAACTCAAGAGTCAGGAGATTGCCGAGATTCCTGGGGTGGACATCGTGCTGGGCAGTGAGCAGAAGTTGGACATCGCCGACTATGTCGAGCGGTGGCTCAACGACCGTCAGTCGGCCATCGCGGTGACCCGCACGCCCGACATTCGCCGCTTCAGCCCATCGTGCGAGCGTGGCGACCGCACGCGCTACTGGCTTAAGGTTCAGGACGGGTGCGACTATTATTGCAGTTATTGCACCATCCCCATGGCGCGCGGTCGCAGCCGCAGTGGCACCATCCAGAGCCTGGTGGACCAAGCGCGGCAAGTGGCCGACGAGGGCGGCAAGGAGATTGTCATCACGGGTGTGAACATTGGCGACTTCGGCAAGAACACGGGTGAGAAGTTCTTGAATCTGCTTGAGGCTTTCGACAGCATCGAGGGCATCGAGCGTTACCGCATCTCGTCGATCGAGCCCGACTTGCTCACCGACGACATCATTCAGTTCTGTGCCCAGTCGCGAGCCTTCATGCCGCACTTCCACATTCCGCTTCAGTGCGGCAACGACGAGGTGTTGCGGCTCATGCGTCGCCACTACAATCGCCAGTTGTTTGCCGACAAGGTGTCCCGCTGCCGCCAGTTGATGCCCGACTGTTTCATCGGTGTGGATGTGATGGTGGGCACACGCGGCGAGACCGATGAGTTGTTTGAGGACAGTTACCAGTTCATCGCCAGCCTGGACCTGCAGCATCTGCACGTGTTCCCCTACAGCGAGCGTCCCGGCACCATGGCTCTGCGCATACCCGTGATTGTGCCACAGCGTGTCAAGCAAGAGCGTGCCGCACGGATGATAGCCCTGAGCGACCACAAGCAGCGCGCCTTCATCGAGCGCTACTTGGGCACAGTGCGCCCGGTGCTGCTCGAGCAGCCACATGGCAACGGCCCGATGCACGGGTTCACCGACAACTACATCCGCGTCAATGTCGCCCCTGACGACAGCCTGACCAACCGCATTGTCCCCATCCGTCTGGTCAGCCTCAACGACGACCTCACCGTCGAAGCCACAATTCTTAATTCGTAACTTGTAACTTGTAACTCGTAACTCGTAACTGAATTGAAAAAAGTCGCCGTCATCATCCTCAACTGGAACGGAGCCAGGCTCCTGCGCCGGTATGTACCCAGCGTCGTGCACAACACGCCCGATGCGCTGGCCGATGTCATCGTGGCCGACAACGGGTCGACCGACAACAGTCTGGACGTGTTGCGCAATGAGTTCCCGACCGTGCAGGTCATCAAGTTAGACCAGAATTATGGCTTTGCCGAGGGGTACAACCGTGCTATCGCCCAGTGCGCCGACTATGAGTACACCGTGCTGCTCAACAGCGACGTGCGCACACCCGAACATTGGCTCGATCCGGTGATCGACTATCTGGATGCTCACCCCGAGGTGGGTGCAGCCCAGCCCAAGTTGCTGCACGACCGTGAGGATGGCAGGGAGATGTTTGAGTATGCCGGGGCTGCAGGTGGTTACCTCGACTGCCACGGCTATCCCTACTGCCGCGGTCGCATCTTCGAGGCCATTGAGGACGATCACGGGCAGTATGACGACATCACACCCAGCATCCTTTGGGCCAGTGGCGCATGCCTGGTGGTGCGCACCGCGCTCTATCTGCAAGCCGGCGGTCTTGACAAGGACTTCTTTGCACACATGGAGGAAATCGACCTGTGCTGGCGCATCCACTTGCTGGGCAGCGACATCCGCATGGTGCCGCAAGCGCGCGTCTACCACCTGGGCGGGGCAAGTCTGCCGCAAGGCAATCCCCGCAAGACCTATCTCAACTTCCGCAACAACCTGTTGTTGCTGCACAAGAACTTGCCGGCTGGTGAGGGACGGCGGCTGTTGTACATTCGCCGGCTCTACGACACGCTGGCCTTTGGCATGGCATTGGCCAAGATGCACTGGGGCGATGCCAAGGCGATCCTCAAGGCGCACCGCGACTACCGTCGCATGCGGGCTGGCTACACCGAGCACCCCACCCGCAACCTGCTGCGCGAGATGCCCGAGTGCCACTGCAACATCGTCATCGACCACTACCTGCGCGGCCGCAAGGTGTTCTAACACAAAACATTATCGACTACTCGATTGCTCGATTATTCGATTACTCGAACACTCGAGCATTCGACTGAAAAACAAAAAACAACCACCTGAAAACCAGATGGTTGTTTTTTGGTTGTCCTACCCGGACTCGAACCAGGAAATGCGGCACCAAAAACCGTTGTGTTACCATTACACTATAGGACAATCCCATGTCAATCTGTGGCATGTGCCACACAATTGCGCTGCAAAGGTACTGCTTTTTTCGGAAATGACCAACAAACTTGCAAAAAAAATGCGAAATATTTTGTTTTGACACAAAAATGCTTTACCTTTGTGCCTATCTTTAACATGTGTACACAATGAGCGACAAGATTCAATACTGGATTAATCAAGACGGAGAGCAGACAGGTCCGCTCACCCTCGAACAACTGGAGCAGATGACCTTGAGTGAGAAGACCTATGTGTGGAGTGCAGGCTTCGACGACTGGATGCCGTTGCACCAAGTGCCCGAGTTGGCGCACTTGCAGCCGGCAACCGCCGAGCATCCCGAGCCAACGATGGGCCAGCCCATCGAGGAGCCTGTGATGGGTACGCCCGTTGAGCAGCCTGTCATGGGCACCCCCGTGCAGCAGCCGGTGGTCATGGGCCGTCCGGTTCAGCAGCCAGCCATGGGGCAACCCGTTCAGCAGGCCAATGCTCCCCAGCAGCCTTACCCACCGTGTCCACCCACCAACATGGTGTGGGCCATCATCAGCACCATCCTGTGCTGCATCCCGCTGGGCATCGTCGCCATCGTCTATGCCAACAAGGTATCGAAGAAATACTACGAGGGCGACATCGCTGCAGCCGAGCACTACAGCGAGGTGAGTGCCTGGTGGTGCATCGGCACCATCGTGGCTGGCCTTGCCCTGCAGCCGCTCGTCTCGCTCATCCAGATGTCGCTGATGGGCGCCTGACCCCTCCACATCAGCCACAACAAAAATCGCTCACCGTGCTGTGAGCGATTTTTTATTATACCCCCAAAAACTCGCGCAAGACACAAAAATGATGCAAAATTTCCTCGTCAACTATAAAGTGTTGATATACTGCAAAATACGGTGTCTGATTATATAAAACAGCACATGGACAAGGAGAGCGAAAGGGTGAGTTTTGTGCCGTTGTGTAAAGCGGCACATTTCCTGTGCCCAAAAATTTGGTCGCCCCACCGGGCGGCAGTAATTTTGCACTCGAAAACGTTTTCAATCACTCATTTTGTCAAACCTTTAAACTTAAAAAAATGAAGAATCTTAACTACTGGATGTCGCTGTGCCTCATCATGTATGGTTGTTTGTGCTTTGCAGCCACAACCAATCCAGTCAAAGTGCAAATGCTGCAAAACAACCAGACTTGTGCAACAGTTTTATACTCAGACAAAGTTACACCTACGTTTGAACGACCTGTCAAAACTACTCCACAAAATGTAGTAAATGGCAATCTGGTAACAGTCACTTGCCTGCGTGACTGCGGTGAAAATGATGAAAACTACCATCCCCGAAACTGGCAATATGCTTTTATTGATAAGGATGGAAATAGATGGTCGTGTGACGGTTGGGATGCCGAAGATGCCGGAACTCCAGGCAAGGCACAAATACAGGTTCCTGAAGGAATATATGATATAGCCGTTTATTATCATTATGAGGTTAACCCAAGTCATAACTGTAATATTATCCACGAACAAGTAGAACTCATCAATGACACTTCTCTCTCTGTCTGTGCGGAAGAGGCCAACATACAAATCCAATTTGAGCCATATCTACCCACTGGTGAAGAATGCTACCCCGAAACTGTGTTGATACATAAAGATGGCTCCCCCCAAGAGGTCATTGAAGAAGGAACTGTCGGCAATTTGGTATACACCTACAACATCTGTTTGAAGAATGGCACAAATCTTTTCTGTGTTTCCAGTAATTGGGCAAACATCTGGACTGGAGCAAGAGACAGAGATGCAACCCATGGGTCTGACATCTTTATCAATCAGGTGAGTGACCGAATCGCTTTCGGTTGCACCATGGCTTTCTCTCGATATAACTTTGACGGCAGTTACTATGTAGTGGATTTTGAAGTTTCAACTTGTAAAGATACTATTGTGTCAAATAAACCGGAAGACTATATATCCTATGAAAAGACGTTCAAGCATACGCCTTATGGCCAACATTGCGAACTCTATCCAGGTCTTGGTTTCAGCAATGCAGACGAGCATCGACTTATGGGAGGTTGGAGACTACTAGCAAATAATTATACACTGGCTAATGACGAGCCTTGTCGTTACTTCCTATGCAAGTCACATGAAGACGCAGTCAGTCCTATTCACTGTTTCATATCGCCCCAGGTTGGAGATGGTGAAAATCCATGGGCATCGGACATAAAAACCTTAGTAAGAGACCCCTTTACGGCTTTTGATGACGAAGGCCTTGTTCATATCTATAAAGGTTTAATATCTGTAGGAAACAATATTTACAGTGTCAAGCCTAATCCTGATGCGGCATCAGGTTATACATTTTTCCCGACAAGTAATCGCCCACCAATCCACACCTTCGATGTGGCGAAAATGAAAACAATTACAGGAAATTCTTGCCCAATTATGGTACAAGATATGCTTAGTGAAGTCCTTCCAACAGGAGGCATTCAAAAGTCGCTTTATTTCAATGACTATATTGGGCGAAATGGAGAAGTACGCGAGAGCGATTGGTATACAACTCACTCAGTAATAAAGGTTGATGGTGAAACTATCGGTGAAGGTGATATGTTAACTTATTTTAATTGGACAACGGGCGACCAAGGACTGGTTGATATAGTAACCACCAACGAGAATGTGGATGTCGACGGGATTCCAGGTAAGAATGTGACAAGCATGCACTTTGACATGGCAGGAAATGATGATTTGGCACCCACATTACAGATGTTGGACTTCCGTGACACAGAGGGTAATGCCATTGATCGTTTCGCTACTGGCGATCAGGGCACTCTGCAATTCTATTGTGGCGATTTCAATGAACAATATATTGACAACGAAGAACGTACGCAGTATTTCATTTGCAATGACTTGGCAAGTGTCGAGGTTGCTTATTCGCCTTGTCAAGAAGACAATTGGACACCAATTGATGCCAACGAGGTCGCCGAGTACTATTTTGACGGCTTAGGTCACTATTATGCAACACCCTTGGCTAGCGTGACGGGTGAGGCATATCAGGGTTGGTTCGACCTGAAGATTCGCCTAACCGATGCTGCCGGCAACTGGCAGGAGCAAGTCATTAGTCCCGCTTTCCGTATCGATGACCTGGCTTACAGCAATGTCGCCACGGTGGGCAGCGACAACGCCCACGAAGTGGCACGCTATAGCCTCGATGGCAAGCGTGTCGATGCCAATGCAACAGGTATAGTCATCGTCAAGATGAGCGACGGCACCGCCCGCAAGGTGATTCAGTAAGCCCCCTCATCTAGCCCTGCAAGCCCCCTAAATCCCCTAAAGGGGGACTTGCAGATTAATTAACACCGCCTGAGAGTTATTTGCGACTCTCAGGCGGTAATTACATGCGTACATATACTAGTCTTCTTTCAGTTTGAGTATGTAAATTGCTAACTTATTATAAATCTTTTGTTTGTATCTTATCTCAACACATTTTTGAAGTTAAGGAGCACTACCAAGATACACATTTTTGAGCTTTCGACGAAACTCCACTGAAAATTTTTGCGTATATACGCAGAAATTTTTAAGTCGACTGCTAGTTCCTTTTTTGCCTTGGATTTTAGCAATATTTTGTCTTTTTTTGCCTTGGATTTCGACATTATTCGTATCTTTGCCAAAAATGTTTTAGTGCATGAAGACTTATTTTAAAGTTGTTGCGTTGCTTGTTGCCCTTCTCCTGGCGGGCCAGGTGGGGCGTGCTGCCGAGGCGGCGAGGATGCAAAACTATGACCAATGGAAAAACCTGCCCAGCATGGTGTTGTTCGACAAGGCTAACGGCTATTGGCGAATAGACAAAATTGACAGTGCGCTTGTCTGTTGCATCATCTTGTCTAATCGCTACAACGACAAACTGTCAACAGCCGAGAAAGGTATCTGTTGTGGAGCAACAGTGGCGGCTGGCATCATGAGTATGCATTATTTCTATGATTATCAATTAGCCTATCGCTATCTGGCAAAGGCCGAGAAAATCTCGACTGACAATCAATTTGGTCAGCAATTAACAGATGTCTATGGTGCAATGGGTTCGCTTCAAGCCGATAAACTAAACCTAGAGACCAATTATGCCTACCAACCAGAGATTCTGTCGCTATTCAAGAAAACCTTTCATCAAGCCGTTAAAAGCCATAGTTACTATCAAGTATGTCTCTCTTTTATAAACATGTCCTACGATGCCATGATACACAATCATGTGCCCGAGATTGACGACGAACTAAATGTATTCTGTTCAATGGAAATTCCAGACAGCATTATTTTCAAAAGATACACTCGGCATCTGAGCAAGGGCATCACACATTATCGTGTTGGTAACTATCAAGAAGCATTGAATATCTTTACTCAACTAGTGTGTTATCTTCCAACAAATGCATCCCTATTAGAAACAGCACGTGACAGAATCATGATTCATGTGTTCACATATGTTGCACTCCTTGCATTACATCGCGACAAAGAAGCCCTGCAAGAACTGGCTGATGCTGAGCAAATTGCCATCGACAGCCAAATAGATGAAGGAAGAGTCGAGATGCTGAAGTTGCTGCAAGACTACCATACCACTCACGGCAACGAGGCGTTGGCCAAGGAGTACAAGTTGAAATACTTTGAGGCGAAGGATGAGTTTATCAACCGCAGCAAGTTGCTGAGTGTGGAGCAGCAGAAGTTCCTGATTGAATTGGACGAGATGGGCGAGGAGGTCAAGGACCTGGAGGCACAGAAGCGGGTGCGCGATCTTGTCATAGCAGGAGTTGCCATTCTTGCTTTGATGGTCATCGGTGCCCTGATTTTCTTGTGGCGCAACTACCTGAGCACCAAGCGGCGCAACCTGGTGCTCTACCAAAAGAACCAAGAGTTGCTGGCACTGGAACAAGAGCGAAATATGCCGGCCGAGAAGTACAAAAGCAGTCCGATGGACGAGCAGGCCAAGGACGAACTGCTGCAACGCATCTACGCTGCCATGGAGAGCCACCAAGAAATCTATGACGAGGGATTCACCCTCGACCAACTGGCGCGACTGGTGGGCGACAACCCCAACTATGTGTCGCAGGTCATCAACGAGAAGAAAGGCTGCAACTTCAAGGCCTTTGTCAACGACTACAAGATCAAGGAGGCTTGCCGGCGATTGAGCGACAAGCAGCAGTATGGCGGTCTGACCATCGAGGCTATCGGGCAGAGTGTGGGGTTCAAGTCACGCACACACTTCTACGCAACCTTCAAGCAATTCACGGGCATGACCCCTGCCGCCTATCAGCGTGCTGCCCAAGAAAAGCCCGAAAGCCCTCAATAGAGCATGCCGATTTCGCTGCTCAGGCAATAATTCCAAGGGCGTGTCAAAAATCACAAAATGTGGCATCTCAGGTAGGGACGCGGCGTGCCGCGTGATTGGATAACCACGAAGTGTTCGCGACCGAACGGGAGCCCGAAGGGCAAGCACAACGTGCGCAGCAATCTCAATCTCGGCTGCACTTGACAGAGCTCGAGCCAGCTCGGCTCTGCACTCGTTTGCACGAGATTTGCCCACTACCGTCCGATTGTAATGGATTGTCTTGTAAAACCTCATGCAGATGAAGCAGATCAAGCTGATATGCTTGATAGAACTGGTTTATCTGCTAAATAACGTGAGTCCGATGAAAATTATGTCTGGAAATCAGTGCGTTAGCAAGTCCCCCTCTAAGTTAGACCAATGGTGCGAGCCGAATGCAGAGAGAGAACTCGTTCTCACTATGCTGAGGCGATGCCCATTGATGCTGGAAGAGCGGGTGCCCGAAGGGCGGGGGCGTGTGTCAAGCAGCCTGGCAGTAACCACACACTCCTCCGGCGCTTTGCGCCACCTCCCCTAACTTAGGGGAGGATCTGGCTCACAGCACTTTATATTCATCGAACTCACGTTAAATAAATCTGTCTGTAAAATCCGCAAGATCTGCATGCGCTTTAATGCCCCTCGCGATGCACGAGGACTCAGCAATCCGCGAGATAGACTTATCTGCAAAATCCGCAAGATCTGCATGCGCTTTAATGCCCCTCGCGATGCACGAGGACTCAGCAATCTGCGAGATAGACTTATCTGTAAAAATCCGCGAGATCTGCATGCGCTTTAATGCCCCTCGCGATGCACGAGGACTCAGCAATCTGCGAGATAGACTTATCTGCAAAATCCGCAAGATCTGCATGCGCTTTAATGCCCCTCGCGATGCACGAGGACTCAGCAATCCGCGAGATAGACTTATCTGCAAAATCCGCGAGATCTGCATGCGCTTTAATTCCCCTCGCGATGCACGAGGACTCAGCAATCCGCGAGATAGACTTATCTGTAAAAATCCGCGAGATCTGCATGAGTTTTAATGCCCCTCGCGATCGGCATGAGACGAAGAGCCGAGTGTTAATGTTGTGTAATTTTGCGGGCGAGGGGTGCGGGGTGTTGAAAAAAGCATTAACTTTGCAAGTTATCTCTATAAGATTAACTACAATGAAAAGACTATTTATCGCATTCATCCTGTTGACTGTCAGCGTGGCAGTCGCATGGAGCCAGGAGTCGGCACAAGCCACCTTTGGCAGCCGTGTGCATGACTTCGGTGTCATCAAGGAGGAGGCAGGTCCTGTGACCACCGAGTTTGAGTTCACCAACACCGGCAAGAAACCGCTGCTCATCATCGACGCAACCGCCTCGTGTGGCTGCACTCGACCCGAGTACCCCACTAAGCCCATCAAGCCAGGCAAGAAAGGTAAAGTCAAGGTGACCTACAGCCCGCTGGGTCGACCGGGAGCCTTCCGCAAGACGGTGAAGGTGCGCACCAATGGCGAACCCAGGACTGCGACTTTGATCATTGAGGGAACCGTCACACCCGGTAAAAAGTGATGACCCGATTGCGTCACATCTGCCTCATGACACTGGTGTGCGCCGCACTGATGGCGCATGCCGATGGCATCGTGCGCTGGCTGGAGATGGAGCATGACTTCGGCACCATCCACGAGGAGGATGGCAAGGTGTCGTGCACGATGCGTCTGGTCAACGATGGCGACAGCGAGTTGATTATCACTCAGGTGCGCACCTCGTGTGGCTGCACTGCAGCGGGCTATGACAAAGCCCCCATCGCCCCAGGCGACACCGCCAGTATCCGCATCACCTACGACCCCGTGGCGCGTCCTGGTGAGTTCCACAAGGACGTGTTTATCTACACCAACGGCATGCCGCGCCGCTCGGGCGTGAGCATCCACGGCACGGTCATAGCCCAGCCCGAGACGCTGAGCGAGTTCTATCCTGTGGCTGTGGGTGCCATGCGCATGACGGGTGCCAGTGTGCCCCTGGGCGAGTTGACCAAGGGCCGCAAACGCTCATCCTACCTGACTACGCTCAACACCTCGACCACCGACACCCTGCTGGTGAGCGTGCAGGGGACCAAGCCCTATGTCAAGGCCGCTGCTGCTCCCGACACTCTGCCTCCTGGCAAGGTGGGAGCCGTGACCGTCTTCTTCGACACGCGCCTGGCTCCGCTATGGGGACTGAACATCGACACCCTGACCGTCATCACCGAGCCACTGCATCCCAGTGCGACCGCACTGGCCGGCACAGCCAATGTCTATGTCATGGCACAAGTGCTGGACGACTTCACCCAACTCAGCGACAAGCAACGCGGCGAGGCACCCGGCATCGAAGTGAGCACCGACAAACTCATGTTTGCACCCGATGCGCTCACGGCAACGGTGACTGTGACCAACACCGGCAAGAAGCCGCTCGAACTGCGGCGCTTGTGGACGGCCGAACCGGGTGTGACCATCCACTGCGACAAGGCCCGCGTCAAGCATGGCAAAACGGCAACGGTGACCGTCACCGTCGACCCCTCGCAACTGAGCCGGCATCTGCTCAACGGTCAGATGACCATCGTGAGCAACGCCCCCGCTCGCCAGTCGATAGCCATACGCCTGGTGGGAGAGCTTTGAAGAGTTTATAGTTAAAAGTTTTCTAGAATATCTAGAGATGCTAGAGTCTCTAGACGATATCATAACAATGACCGATAACGACAACCAGGTGCAGATGCACCACCCCGAGAACGATGCCCAGTACACCGGCCTGCAAGTCAACGCCGGCGTTGAACAACCACCCATCGTCAGCCCATATATCAAGAACCGCAAGCGCCGCCAGCAGTTGAGTGTCAGCGACTATGTCGAGGGCATTCGCAAGGGCAACAAGGCTGTGCTGGGTCAGGCTGTGACCCTGGTCGAAAGCCTCAAGCCCGAGCATCAGGTCATCGCCCAAGAGGTGATCGAGAAGTGCCTCCCCTACACCGGCCACAGCCGCCGCATCGGCATCACCGGTGTGCCCGGTGCCGGCAAGTCGACCAGTATCGATGTGTTCGGCATGCATGTGTTGAGGCAGGGCGGCAAACTGGCTGTATTGGCCATCGACCCCAGCAGCGAGCGCAGCAAGGGCTCGATCTTGGGCGACAAGACTCGCATGGAGAAACTAGCCGTGCAGCCCGATGCATTCATCCGTCCTTCACCCTCGGCAGGGTCGCTGGGCGGCGTGGCCCGCAAGACGCGTGAGACCATCGTGTTGTGCGAGGCTGCAGGCTATGACAATATCTTTGTCGAGACCGTTGGGGTAGGGCAGAGCGAGATTGCTGTGCACTCGATGGTCGACTTCTTCCTCCTCATCCAGATTGCCGGTGCGGGCGACGAACTGCAGGGAATCAAGCGTGGCATCATGGAGATGGCCGACGGCATCGCCATCAACAAGGCCGACGGCGACAACATTGAGCGCGCCAATCTGGCTGCCGCGCAGTTCCGCAACGCGCTGCATCTGTTCCCGCTGCCCCCCAGCGGATGGCTGCCCGAGGTGACAACCTATTCGGGTTACTACGAGTTGGGCATCGATGGGGTCTGGGACATGATTGACCGCTACTTCGACCATGTGCAGAAGAACGGCTACTTCGACGAGCGCCGTCGACAGCAGGAGCAGTACTGGATGTACGAGACCATCAACGAGCAATTGCAGACCCGATTCTACAGCAACCCCGAGGTGCAGCGCTTGCTCGAGGTCAAGAAGCAGATGGTGCTCAACAATCAGCAGTCGTCGTTTGTGGCGGCTGCCGATGTGCTCGACTACTACTATAAGCAACTGTGATAATTAATAGTATTCAGTGATCAGTTCTCGGTTATCAGTTATCAGTTGTGCCTGACAACCGCCAACCGATAACTGACAACCGAGAACTGAAAACCGACAACCAATCAAGATATGAAACAAGT
The DNA here is from genome assembly GCA_002396085.1 of Porphyromonadaceae bacterium UBA4262. GTDB lineage: Bacteria > Bacteroidota > Bacteroidia > Bacteroidales > Muribaculaceae > Sodaliphilus. The sequence goes on along the minus strand of DGWI01000012.1, from coordinate 90,103 downwards.
AGCTTTAGCGTTGATCACCGTGGCCATGTTGGTCGGATGCAGCCCGCTGTCCAAGATTGAGAAGGAGGGTTATCCCATCAACTATACCGAACTGGCCAACTACTATGTCCTGAACAATGTTGATGTCAGCAAAACCCAACGGCTGGTCATCAACAGTCAGCAGACGTTTGAGGCCTACTTCGGCGAGGCAGCCGTCATGGGCCGCAACGGACAGCCCACGATGGTCAACTTCAAGACGCAATATGTGCTGGCTGTGGTGCTGCCCGAGACCGACCGCCAGACTGAGGTCATCCCCGGCGAGGTGGTGCAGAATGGCAACGCCATCGTCATGAACTATCGCGTCAACAAGGGGGCAAAGACCAGTTTTCGCATGGTGCCCTTTGCAGCCATTGCCATCGACAAGCCCGTTAACGACACGCAGATGGAGATTTACTTCAAACAGACCAATTGACATGGAACGCCAGACCTATACCTACCGCTACCCACACCCTGCCGTGACCACCGACTGTGTGGTGTTCGGCTTTGACGGCGTGCGACTGAATGTGCTGCTCATCGAGCGCGGACACGACCCTTACAAAGGGCATTGGGCGTTCCCCGGCGGGTTCCTTGAGATTGACGAGGATGCACCCGACGGTGCTCGGCGCGAACTGCGCGAGGAGACTGGCCTCGTGGTGACCAACATCGAGCAGTTAGGCGCGTTCACCGCACCCGACCGCGACCCGCGCGAGCGCGTCATCTCCATCGCCTACTTCACGCTGGTGCGCGTGGCCGATGTGCAGGGGGGCGATGATGCCACGCGGGCACAGTGGTTCCCCATCAGCCAGATTCCCGAGATGGCTTTTGACCACCGCCAGATCTTCGAGCAGGCTCTGGAGCGCATGTCACACTTCCTCAAACTCAAGACAGGCAACTTCATGAGTTCGGAGTTCAGCTATGAGGAGGTTGACATGATCTACTACGCCGCCACCCTCACCCGCTAGTTCTTTATCTGTAAGTTGATAGTTAAGATTCCCCTCAACCCTAACCTTTCAACCCTAACCCTTAACCCCTAACCCAAACACTCGTGGAACCCGCATTGATCATGTTGACCGCGTTAGCGGTAGTGGGCACGGTGCTGTGGCTGCTCGACCGCCGTGGCCGGCAGCGCGACGCCCAGGGTAACCTACTTCCCAACCAGGTCGTGGAGCCCGACCAGACGTGCAGCGATGATTGCTGTGGCACGCACGAGGTGTGCCCCAGCGAACAGTTGCTGCGCGGCGAACTGTGCGACATCATCTACTATGACGATGAGGAACTAGACCAGTACCGTGGTCGCAGTGCCGACGACTATACCGAATCCGAACTGGAGCAGTGGCGCGATGTGCTCTACACCTTGCAGCCCGCCGACCGCCTGGGCTGGGAGCGCAGCATCAAGCGTCGTGGCATCATCATGCCCCAGCCTATCCGCGACGAGCTCCTCATGCTCCTCCAGGAGTAACCTCTCAATCTGCTAAATATTCTTGACACAATTAAACATCGAAATCAAAGAATTTAAACGAATAAATTCTTGATGTCTTCTGTTCTTATAATCAAACCACGAAGCACTCTAATTATGTTCTCCTGTTCTTGTGTCTATTGATTAAACAACAAACTCAAACGAACTTAAACGAAAGAATTCTTGATGCCTTCTGTTCTTAAAATCAAACCACGAAGTACAGTAATATTGTTCTCCTGTTCTTGTGTCTATTGATTAAACATCGAAATCAACGAAATTAAACGAACAAAAATTCCATAATTCTCAAATTCATGATAAAGAATCTTGCAAAACTTTTGTTCTTAAACTCAAACTACGAAGTACTGTAATATTGTTCTCCTGTTCTTATGTCTATTGATTAAACAACGAACTCAAACAAACTCAAACGAACAAAATTCTATAATTCTCAAATTCATGATAACTTTACTTGCATCTTTGATGCTCTTGTGTTCTTGTGTCTGAAAAAATGTGTCTTAATTGTTGTCTAAGTTGTCTGATGATATCGCGGGGGATGCAATAAAATGGGAGCGGATGCGTTACAATAAGGAATGAACCGACATATCAGACATCTGTGTGGGCTTGTGCTCGTGGTGGCACTGGCAGTGTTTGTTGGCGCTTGCAGCACCAAGAAGAACACGGCCGGGTCGCGTTTTTGGCAGTCGCTGAACACGCGCTACAACGTGTATTATCACGGTAAGACCAACTATGACGAGCAACTCAAGGAGATGCTTGACAACTATGAGGACGACTACTCACAGCGTCTGTTTGTCCACCCTGCCGAGGCTCGCGCCAATCCCAAGGCCCCGCAGCCTACCGGCAGTTTTGACCGCACTATCGAAAAGATGCAGAAGGCTATCGCCCTGCATTCGATCAAGAAGAAGCCCAAAAAGAAGCCGGGCAAGTCGAGCGACCCGAAGTACAAGGCATGGATGGCTCGCGAGGAGTACAACCCATTCATGCACAACTGCTGGTACACCCTGGCACTGGCGCAGTACATGAAGGGTGACTTCCTCAATGCGTCTGCCACCTTCCGCTACATCAGCCGCCACTTCAGTTGGAAACCCGATCTGGTCGAGGAGGCCAAGGTGTGGGAGGCGTTGAGTTACTGTGCCATGGGCTGGACATCGGAGGCCGACAACGTGTTGGCCCACGTGCATCTGGACAAGATAAACAACAAGCGTGTGCGCTCGCTGGCCAATCTGGCCTTTGCCGACTACTACATCAAGGAGCACCTCGCCGAGGAGGCTGTACCCTATCTGGCACAGGCTGTGAAGGGTGCCAAAGGTAGCCAGAAGGTGCGACAAAATTTCTTGCTGGGGCAGCTCTATGAAGAGTTGGACCAGAAAGATCTCGCCTATGAGGCCTACAAGCGTGCCGGCAGCAGCAATAGCTCGAACTACCGCACCAAGTTCAATGCCCGCATCAAGCAGAGTGCTGTCTATCAGGGCTATGACATCGCAGGCGAGGTTCGTGCGCTCAAGCACATGACTCGCTACGACCGCAACAAGGAGTACCTTGATCAGATATACTATGCCATCGGCAACCTCTACCTCACGCGTCAGGACACCGCCAAGGCTGTAGAGAACTACATACTGGCCGCCGAGAAGAGCACGCGCAACGGCATCGACAAGGCCATCAGTCAGTTGACCCTAGGTGGCATCTACTTTGCCCAGCACAAGTATGACAAGGCTCAGCCGTGCTATGCCGAGGCCATACCGCAACTGAGCGAGGAGTACCCCAACTACAAGGCACTGAAGCAGCGCAGCGACGTGCTCGACGAGCTGGCCGTCTATGCCCAGAACGTAACCTTGCAAGACTCGCTGCTGCGCTTGTCCAAGATGAGCGACGAGGAGGTCAAGGCCGTCATCAAGAAGATCATCGACGAACTCAAGAAGAAGGAGAAAGAGGAGAAAGAGAACGCCGACCGCGAGAACTATCTCGCCAACCAGGCCGCCAAGGGTAGCACGACTCCGCAAGGCAAGAACGCCCCACAGCAGTTCCAGATGAACACCGACAAGTCGTGGTACTTCTACAACACCACCACCAAGAATGCCGGCAAGACGCAGTTCCAGCAACTGTGGGGCAACCGCAAACTTGAGGACAACTGGCGCCGCCGCAACAAGACCGTGCTGTCGTTCGGCGATGAGCAGAGCGTGGAATTGAACGACTCGACGCTCAACGCGATGGCCGACTCGCTCACGACCGACTCAACTACCGTCGACAAGGAGGCTCTGAAGCGCGCCGAAGATCCGCACTACGAGGAGTACTATCTCAAGCAGATTCCCAAGACCGAAGAACAGATCCAGGCCGCTCACGATATCATTCAGGAGGGACTGTACAACATGGGTGTCATCCTCAAGGACAAACTCGAGGACTATGACGCCGCGGCCAACGAGTTCAACCGTCTGCTCACCGACTATCCCGACAACACCTATCGCCTCGATGTCTACTATAACATGTACCTGATGTACATGCGCGAGGGGTCGGTCAACCGTGCCGCTATCTATCGCGACATGATTCTCACCGACTTTGCCGACTCGAAGGAGGGCAAGGCACTCAAGGATCCCAACTACATCGAGAACCTCAAGAACATGAACCGCGACCAGGAGCGGATGTACGCGGAAGCCTATGCCAACTACCTCAACAACAACAATGAGGCGGTGCATGAGGCCTATGCCGAGATGATGCGCAAGTATCCCTTGTCGACCATCATGCCCAAGTTCATGTTTATCGATGCATTGTCCTATGTCACCCAGCGCAACTACGACAAGTTCAAGGAGACGCTCAAGGACATGTTGCAGCGCTATCCCGAGACCGACATCACCCCCGTGGCAAGCGGCATCGTCAAGCAACTGAATGCCGGACGCAAACTGGAGGGCGGCGGCAGCAATGCCCGCGGCATGCTGTGGAGCACGCGTCTGAGCAACGACACCACCCCCGAGTCGCTCGAGAAGAAGTTCACGCCGTTCAAGGAGGACAACGACAAGCCGCAGGTGTTCATCCTGCTCTATCCCACCGATTCGGTGAGTTCGCGATTGCTGCTCTATGAGGTGGCGCGGCACAACTTCAACACGTTCGTGGTCAAGGACTATGACCTGGAGCAGATGAACTTTGGCCGGCTGGGTCTGCTGGTGGTCAAGGGATTCAAGGACTTTAACGAAGTGGCTCACTATCGCACCGTCTTTGAGCAAGACACATCTCTGGTCCTGCCGCCGCAGGTGCATCCCGTCATCATCAGTGAGGGCAACTTCCAACTGCTGCTCACCGAGGGCCGCTCGTTTGAGGACTACTTTAACTACTTGCAAGAGAAGGAAGAGGAGAAGGCCGAGAAGATCAAGAAGGGCGGCACTAAGCAGCCCGTCGATTCGGCTCAAGTGGATAAGAATATCAAGACTGACTCACTCAAGATCGAAAAGGACTTGAAGGCCGACTCGCTGCAAGTCGCCCAATCCACCGACTCGCTCAAACTGAATGCCGCCCAAAAGGCCGATTCGCTTCAGATGAATCTCACTCAGCCCCTCGACAGCGCCCAATTGGCTGCCGCACAGGCCGAGAAGGAACGCAAGGCTCAACTGGAGAAAGAAGAGAAAGCGCGTCAAGCCCAACTCGAGCAGGAAAAGAAGGAACGCGAAGAGAGAGAAAAGAAGGAGCGTCAAGAGATGCTGCGTCTCGATCGTCAGGAACAACTCAAGCGCGCCGCCGAACTTGACCGGCAGTTGCAAGAAGACCGCGAACGCCAGCAGAAAGCCGAACAAGAGAAGGCCGAGCAGGAGAAGAAGCAACAATCCAAGTCCAAGCGGGCTCAGAAGTCAGAAGTCACCGAAAAGACTGATACATCCAAGACCTCCGACGCAGTGACCGAGACTGCCACCGACAACCGCCGCAGTGTGCGCGACAAACGTGGGCAAACTACGCCTGTCACCACTGGCGATTCAAAGGCCGACAAGAAGGCACAGGAGAAAGCCGAGCGCGAGCGCTTGAAGGCTCTCGACAAGGCTGAGAAGGAGCGTGCAAAGCAACTCGAAAAGGAGGAGAAAGAACGCGAGAAAGCCCTGCGCAAGGCCGAGAAGGAGCGCGAGAAAGCCGAGAAGAAGGCCGAACGCATGCGCCAAGACTCAATCATGCGTGCTGAGGAGAACCGAGAGAAACTCTATAATAGCGCACGCGAAGCCAAGGAAGACTCCATCGAGGCTCTGCAGAAGGCCAAGGAGCAGGCGATCAAGGACAAGAAGAAAGAGCGCGAGGAAGCCAAAAAGCAGGCTGAGAAAGCGCGCAAGGAGCGCATGAAAGCCCGTGAGCAAGAGCGCAAGCAGAAGGCCGAGGAGCGCAAGCAGCGCATGAAGGAGCGCGAGGCCAAGCGCAAGGAACAGGCCAAGCAGCGCGAGCAGGAACGCAAAGAACGCGAGAAAGAGCGCAAGGAACGCCAGAAACAGCGCGAGCAGGAACGCAAGCAGAAGGCGGCTGAGCGCAAGGCCAGCAAGAGCAGTGGCAACAAGGCCAGTGCCGACAAAGACAGCGGCACCACCAGGTCGGCCCGCAACCGCAGCAAGACCGACAATACCAAGGGCAAGTCGTCCGGTACAAGTTCCAATCCATCGCCTGCTAGCGACAATAAAGAACAGCCTGTCAGCGACAAGCCTGCTGGTGACAATAAAGAACAGCCTGTCAGCGACAAGCCGCCTGTGAAAGATGATCCACAGAAGCCAGCCACAGACAAACCCTGATAGTAAATAGCAACCGGGATGCGCACTTCGCGTCCCGGTTGCTATATCATGGCAGAGTCTGGAGTGAATACAGTTGCCATTTCATTTGTGTTTATGTTCCTATAGAGACCTAGAAATCTTCAATCTGCATGCTTCAACAAAGCGTGTCAAAAATTTTTTGCTCTATTTCGTGATTTAGTATCAATTAAATGCACTATCTTTGCAATATTCTAACAGGTTACATCGTAATAATAGATGGACTCTTTGAGACTAGCATGAAGAAGATAGGCATCATCAGCGATACACACAGTTATTGGGACGATCGGTTTGCCCAGTACTTTGCCGATTGTGACGAGATTTGGCATGCGGGCGACATCGGCAACGACGACATTGCCGACCGCCTGGAGCAGGTGGCACCGGTGTTTCGCGCCGTCTGGGGCAATGCCGATGGACAGACACTGCGCCGCCGTTTCAAGGAGATGGAAATCTTTGAGACCGAGGGTGTCAAGGTGGTGATGACCCACATTGGCGGTTATCCGGGGCGCTATGCTCCGGGCATCAAGTCGCGGTTGCAGTTATCGCAGCCCAAGGTGTTTGTGTGCGGTCACAGTCACATTCTCAAGGTCATTCCCGACCGCTCGCTGGGCGTGCTAGTCATCAATCCCGGTGCGGCCGGCCGGCAGGGCTGGCAACGAGTGCGCACGCTCGTCACTCTCACGCTCGAGGGCGGCAACGTCACCCATGCTCAAGTTATCGAACTCGACGACTCGATGCTGGATAAAAGAACGTAAGGCTGATATTAAAACTAGATCGATGAAACATTATTTTACAATATTATTAGTGGCACTGGTTGCAGTGATGACCAGTTGCCACAGCAACGAGGCTAATTACAAGGCTGCCTACGACAAGGCGATGCAGAAGCATCAAGAGGGCATCGGCCAGGAGATGCTCGACAAGATTCAGGCCGAGGCGCGCAAGTACACCGAGGTCGTCAATGGCGACTCGGTGAGACTGTTGCGCATGTATGCCAATGTCAACCTCGACAGCGCATCGATGGCCAAGCGGTTCAACGTGGTGGTGGCTAGCTTCAAGCAGCAGTTCAATGCCCAGACCATGCGCGACCGGTTGCGCAAGGAGGAAGGTTTTCCCAGTTACATCCTGTTCGGTGGCCGCGAGCGCAAGTACTATGTCGTGGTCAAGGGCTTCGACCAGAAGGATGTTGCTGCGGCCTTCATCAAGTCGCTGGACTCCCACATGAAGATGCAAGTGCTGGAGCCCATCCCCTGGATTCTTGAGAAACTGTAATTCAATTTAGTATTATTCACCACTGGAATTGTGCATTAACTAAAATGGACTTACTACTACCCAAACGCATAGACGGAAAGCAGGCGAGCATCCTGCGTGACACGCGGCAAATCACCATCATTGGCGCCAACGGCTCGGGCAAGTCGCGGTTCTGCAACCAACTCATCAGCGAGTGCGGCGACAAGGCCTACCGTATCTCGGCCTTGAAGGCGTTGTTCCCCATCCAGAACAACGAGCAACCTCTGCCAGGCTCGATTGATGCGATGTTCAATCGCATGAACGAGGCATCACATCATGTGAAGAACTCGGCCGACACGGAGTTTGACAAACTCACCTACATCATGCTTGTCGACGAGTTTCGTGACTTGATGAATTACAAAGCCCATCGCCTCATGGACGAGGAGATGGAGTTCCCCAAGACGCGGCTCGACAAGGTAGTGAAGATGTGGCAGTCGGTGTTCCCCAAGAACAAGGTGCTGCGCGAGAACGGCAAACTCATGTTCACCACCGAGGGGCATGACGACAAGTATTCGTCATTGCGGTTGAGCGACGGCGAGAAGGCCGTGCTCTATCACATCGGCGCGGTGCTCTATGCCATGCCCGATGCCATGATTATCGTCGATGACCCCGAGACGTTCATTCACCACAGCATCATGCAGACGCTGTGGAACGTCATCGAGGAGATGCGCCCCGACTGCACCTTCATCTACAACACCCACGATGTTGATTTCGCCTCGAGCCGAACCGACAACCAGTGCATCTGGGTCAAGGCGTTCGACCCCGAACAGGTGGCGTGGGACTACGAGGTGATGCAGTCGAGCAACCATCTGAGTGATGCGCTCTACTACGACATCTTGGGCAGTCGCAAGCCTGTCCTCTTTGTCGAGGGCGACGACACTCACAGCATTGACTCCAAGTTGTATCCGCTCATATTCCCCGAGTATACCGTCAAGCCTCTGGGCAGTTGCGACAAGGTCATTGAGAGCGTCCGTTCGTTCAACGACCTCAAGGCCTTCCACCATCTCGACAGCATGGGCATCGTTGACCGCGACCGCCGCAGCGAGGAGGAGGTTGCCTATCTGCGCAAGAAGAACATCCTCGTGCCCGATGTGGCCGAGATTGAGAACATCCTCATGCTCGAGGGTGTGGTGCGTGCCGTGGCGCGCTACCGTCGCCGCAACGACAGCGATGTCTTTGCCAAGGTCAAACGCTCGGTTCTGCAGATGTTTGACCACGAGATCAGGCAGCAGGCCTTGCAGCACGTGCGCCACCGCGTCAAGCACCAGGTCGAGGTGCGCATCGACATGAAGTTCCGCAACATCAATGCCCTGGAGGAGCACATGATTGACCTCGTCAACGAGATTGACCCCCGCAGCATGTATGAAGACTTCTGCCGCGAGTTCCATGCGCTGCATCAGCAGGGCGACTACCACGGTGTGCTGCGCGTCTTCAATCAGAAGCAGATATTGGGCGACAGCAACGTCGCTGCCCTGTGCGGACTGAACAAGAAGGACGACTACATCAAGACCATCCTCAACATCCTAAAGAGCAACAACCGCTATGCTCAGGACATCCGCACCGCCATCAAGCAGTGCTTCATGCTCCAGTAGCCCTCTTGTTGTCTTTAAAAGCTAAAGACAGAAAAACTATTTGCCGAGCATAACGTTGATGATGGCATTGACATCTGAGATGTCGGTCACACCATCACCAGTGGCATCGGCAGGGAGGTCACTCTTGCCCAACATGGCATTAATGGCCAGATTGACATCGGTGATGTCGACCTGGCCATCGTGATCTATATCGCACGGGTGAATCCAGGGTTGTGGCATATCGTAGAGCAACTCAATGCCAGGAATGTCGAGTGTGTAGTCCTGGCCGCTAATGGGCGAGTCCATGGCCAGGTTGATGTAGACCAGTCCTAGCGGGTAGATACCCAGGTCGGCAGCGTTACACCAGTCGCTGGTGGGCAGTGTATAGACCATCTGGTCGCCGTCGATAACTGGCTCGTCAATGTGCGACAGGATCTGTGACCCCTCATTCTGTTGAGTCGAGAATGTGATGCGTCCTAGCGTTAAATCGCCAGGGCAGATGCGCAGCCTGATGGCTTGTGGCAGTCCCCATAGTTGAATGCGCTTGCTCAGTCGGATATAAGGATTTCGCGACGAGGCTCCAGTGAATGTGATACGCATGCCATTGTCCAGCGCTGTGACCACACGGTTCTTGCCACCGCTCTGCGTCACCGTCCAGGTATCGGGATCAATGGGTGCGTTCTCGACGGTAGTTACGGCAGCCTTGGGCTTCTCGACGCGCACCACAAGTGTCTCGTTGAAGTTGTGGCCCACACCTGTGACAGTTGTTCGCCCATCGGCTACAGCCTGCAGCGTGCAAGAATCATCGATACGGCACACACTAGGGTCATCTACTGTCCACTGAATGATGTGCGGGTCGACCAGATCGTTGTTGTATCCACTGCTGCCCAGAACCTCGATAAGATATGGGTGCGTGTCATCGATGACCACGCTGTCGCAGCGCAACGAGTGAGTGGCATTGACAATGCACACTTGCTGTTCGGTGACGAGCGTATCGCCCAGTGAAGCATAGATTTTGCCGATGGCTGGTGTGGCCGAGGCGATGAATGTGCCGTCGGCAGTGAAGTGTCCCACCTGTGGATCGCAAGCGAATGTGCAACCGTCGATATTGCGAGTCTTGAGCACACCATAGCGGTTATAGCCCCAGACGGCGAAGCGCAAATTGGCCGAGACCGACACATTGTAGCAGCGAGGCTCGAAGTGGAGCCTGCCGATGTTGTCATCGGCAGGCGACGTGGCAAAGACCGTCAGTCCGTTGCCCACAGCTCGCACCGAGCCGTCGCTAGGATGATTGACCACCTCGTCGTTGACCACCATGCAACTCGATCCACCACCGTCCAGATTAACCGCATGCGCGGCTCCGAGCGCGGTGAAGATGCCAGCGGCCTCCTTGAGCGTGACCCCCATGCTCTGTACCCAACGTCCATCGATAACCACAAAGAACAGGCGTGTACTGTCGGCGCTCATGCCGATGCAAGTGCGTGGATGACGCTCGGCCCAGTCTTCTAGAAACACGCCGTCGCGCATGATCAGATGATCGCTGCCGCCTACCATCTCCTTGAACGCGATGTCTTGGTCGGGATGCTGGCGCAGGCTCACATGGAAGGCAATGTCAACCTCGTCGCCCACTTGCATCGCTCCGGCTTTGGTGGCATGGTCGCCCTGCATCCACAGGTAGGCTTTGCCTGAGGGAATGGGGATGGCTGCACCTGTTGCATCCACCACCTGCTCGACCACGCAATGCTCAGTGCCCTGGTGATGCCACTTGAAAGGCGCGTCCTGTGGGGCAAGTAGCACCAGTTTGCCGCTGGAGCATGTGTAAGTGCTTGGACCGTATGCCTCGGTGTAGAGGATGGTGCGGTTGGCACCGGAATTCTCGGGGTCGTTCAACTTGGCGATTGTGGTGGTCGTGCCATTATGTGTATAAGTGCCTTTGAAGTCAATGCGGTCAATATAAGGCTTGTAGTTCTCGTCAAGGGCAAAACTGGCTCGACCAGCAGGCGTGATCAATACTTGGCCATTAGTGATCTGGCCTGAGGTGGGAACACCAACCTGGTCGCTGGGTGCCGTGCGGTAAAAGTCACCGTTGATAGCACCTGTCACCTCACGGCCAGCCGATTTCATGCGATTGACTACACTCACTGGGGTCTCACACCCCACCGAGCGGTTGCTGCCCAGCCACGACTCAAGCGCAATGTAGGGGTTGCTTAGATCCAGTGTCATCACGCTCACCTTGAGCGGAAACGCTGGCAGGTCATATTGTGCAAACTCTGCGCCCGGTCCCACTGGGTGTGGATAGATGAGTGTGTCCACATCGTAGGTCTTGCCGTCAAGTGTCCACTGGTCGCGAGCATTGGTGGTCAATGCCACTGCAGCAATCCATATCAGAAAAGTTAAATACAGTCTCATTGTCTTGTGTTTTTATTAAGAGGCACAGCGACACCTTGATCGTCTTGTGCCTCTAGCGTGACTGTCATTTTCCTAGCACGAGATTGATCACCGCATTTACGTCTGCGATATCAATGGTGCCGTCTCCTGTCACATCGCCGGCAGTGGTCCGCTCTGCTTTGCCCAGCATCATGTTGATTACCGCATTAACATCGGCAATATCAACTTTGTCATCACCCGTCACGTCGCCATGTATGCCAGGCTGGGGATTGTTGGGTGTCACACCCTTGCCTATCTTGTAGACGGCCATGCCGTTGTAGGCTTTGAAGGTGAACAGGGTGACCACCTCATTACCGCCTTCGTCAACACCCTTGTCGATGGCAAAGCAATGCACGCGCAGGCCCGAGTCGTTGACCTTGCCCAGCGAGTCGGCGGGAATCTCCCAGTACTTCTGCATTCCTTCAAAGGTCTGCCCTTCGCCCATTTCGCAGATGTTGGCTTGGCAACCATGACCATTGCCATTCATGTCGGCGCGCACATAGACAAAGAAATTGCGTCCGTCTAGCGCGAACTCGGCACATCCATTGGGGGTGGTTTGCGGCACAAGCATTAGGTCTACATTCTCAAACGTGTCGATGATACTGCCGTTGATGTCGTAGAGCACGGGTGCTGCATCAAAGCAGTCGATATAGAACAATTCACCGCTATAGTCGTCCTCGGACTGCTGCACCATCTTGACCACTGGGGCTAGACTGAAGCCGGTCTTCTTCTCGGGAAAGAAATCGATAAAGTCAAGATAAGGATCGCCCTCGAACCCTCCTTCCCAGTCACCTCCCTGATCGGCATGCATGCGATAGACCGTGGGGAATCCTGGATCGGCAGTTGATCCGGCAACGGTCATGATGTTACATTCGGCCTGCTCAAGCGTGATGTCGCCCATCACATCGACATAGTCGGTGCGTTGCGGAGCCTCGCCCTTGTCCATCTCTACAATTAGAGTCAGTTCACCCGTCTCAGTGTTGACCATATAGACAGGAACGGTGGCCTGCACATTACTGGTCATGGGTGCCACCCACAGGTGACCGAAGTGGTCGCGGCCCACGCTGGCCACTCCCAAGAAGCGGCCGTAGGGGGCACCGTTAAGAGTCAGTTCAAGATCGGGTAGGGGAGAGCCGTCGATGGCACTGAAACGGTGCAGCACCGACTGTGAGATGGAGTCGTTGCCGATGATAACGAGTTTCTCCTCGCTGCGGCCTACATAGATTTTGTCACCAATCATAGTAGCTGTACGGGCACGTTGGTTGCAGATGGCGTCAGCGACATAGGCTGCAGGGGTGTGCACACGGTCATAAATCCACTGGTTGGCAATGTTGATGCCATTGATGGTGGCATATTGCTGATTGTCGATTGCGCCCCAAGTGTTGAGGCACACACAGGCCATAAGGGCCATGAAAAGTAATGATTTGTTCATAAGTTAGGCTTTAATGGGTTCTAATTGATTTTGGCGCTAAGTTAGTTACAATATTTGACTTATGCAAGCGTTTAAAGTGTTAAATTTAAGTCTTAGGACGATGAGATGGCTTGTGTCAACGACTGGGGCTAGTATTGGTGATTTTCTAAAATATTGTCAATAATACAAAAATAATGTTTATTTTGTGTGCGAGCTATCAAAAATCATGTTATTTTTGCAAAAGAATTTTAGACTAGACGCACAGTAGAGAATGTTAACTCAAATCTACAATGGACATATTCTCACACCTGAGGGGTGGGTTAATCAGGGGTCGGTGACGTTCTCGGACGGACGCATTGTCGAGGTGACGCGCAGCAGCAATGTCATCGACAAGGCTGACCGTGCCATCGATGCTCATGGAATGAATGTCGTGCCTGGAGGCATCGAACTTCATTGCCATGGTGGTGGTGGCAGTGACTTCATGGAGGGTACCGAGGAGGCATTCCTGACAGCCGTCCGTACGCACATGCGTCACGGAACGACTGCCATCTTCCCCACGTTGTCATCATCGACATTGCCGATGATGGAGGCGGCGTGTGAGACCTGCGACAACCTGATGCGCGAGCCGGGCACCCCCATCATGGGACTGCACCTTGAGGGACCCTATTTCAACCCCCGCAAGGCCGGGGCTCAGATGCCCGAAATCATCCGTCTGCCCGACCAGCAGGAGTTTGTGCACATCATCGAGGACTTTGAGTGTGTGCGTCGATGGGATGCTGCTCCCGAGCTGCCTGGAGCGTTGGAGTTTGGTCGCTACATTACCAGCAAGGGCGTGTTGGCATCGATAGGACACACTGCTGCTGAGTACCCTGAGGTCAAAGCAGCCTATGATGCGGGATATACCCATGCTACGCACTTCTACAACGGCATGCCAGGATTCCACAATGTGCGTGAGTTCAAGCATGCAGGAACGGTCGAGAGCATCTATCTGCTTGATGGCATGAGCGTGGAGGTCATAGCCGATGGCATACATGTGCCGTTGCCCATCTTGAGGCTGGTGCATCGCATGAAGGGTGTCGAGCGTACAGCACTGGTGACCGATGCCTTGGCAGTGACCGATAGCGACAGCGACAAGGCTTTTGACCCGCGTGTCATCATTGAGGACGGTGTGTGCAAATTGTCGGATCGCTCGGCACTGGCAGGCTCGATTGCAACGATGGACCGACTCATTCGCACCATGGTCATGCAGGCGGGTATTCCGATGAACGATGCTGTGCGTATGGCCAGCGAAACTCCGGCGCGCATCATGGGCATCTATGACCGCAAGGGCAGCTTGCAACGCGGCAAGGATGCCGACATCCTTATTTTGGACGATAATTGTGAACTGAAGGCAGTCTATGCTATGGGAAATCTCATAGAATAGTGTTTTTTCGCAAAAAATGCGCGAAAGATTTGCTCAGTTCAGAAAATGATATTACCTTTGCAGTCGCAAAACGAAACATGGTGAAATTAGCTCAGCTGGTTAGAGCGTCGGATTGTGGTTCCGAAGGTCGTGGGTTCGAATCCCATATTTCACCCTAACATGAAGAGGTTGGTATCAAGCCAACCTCTTTTTTTGTGCAGATTTTGCTTTTTACGATTTTTTTTCTGAACTTTGCAGCGATTAAACCAACACTACATAACTATGACACGAAAACTGATCCTATTGTTCTGCCTGGCAGCCATGGCGCTGGGCATGAGCGCACAGAAGAGCGTTGACGATCGCATTAAAGTCATCCGAAAGGCATATGCTGAGCGACTGAACCTGATGAAGAATCAGCCCTACGACGACGATGCCAATAAGGTTGATCAACTGACCATAACCTACAACCGCATGTATCCCGGCACGGGACTGGCGAAGTTTAGGGACACCTTTTACTGGACCGACGACGAGAACGAGGACTATATGCTCAAGCCCATACTCTACTATGTCACCAGCTATAATACGATGAACAGTGGCATCTACATCTTCAACCGAGAGTATCTCTTTGATGTCCAGACCGAGGAGCCGATGTTCATGTATGTCTCCACGCAGTTAGGCGAGGACGGCAAGAAGTTGGAGTACCGCTTCTACTTCGACAAGGGCAAACTCATCAAGCAGATTCCAGAGAAAATAGGACCTGTGGGTGATGGCGAACTTGACCCTATGATTAAGTTGGACAAGAATGGCAAGGCTGTCGCTGCCGACCTGCTCCGTGGGTTTGAGTCCATAAAGGCAAACTTCCACAGCCAGATTGACACCTACCCCTGGTAAAAACTTCTACGATTCAAGACCACCAAAACCTGTCAAGTGGCAACATGCTTGACAAGTTTTGGTGGCCTTGTTGTTTGAAATTCTCCATCAAATTCGTCAAAACTCGTCAAATTCCATCAATATTCTATTATGTTAGATGGCCTTTGACGAGTTTTGGTGGCTTTGGTGGGGAATAGTTGTTAGAGTCCTAGTTTCTGCTTGACCAGGGGAGTGATGTCGGTGACATTGGCACTGCGGTAACCAATGGGAGTCTTGACCACATCGAGGATGAGGTCGTAGCCCATCTGGTCGCCAACCTCGTTGACGGCAGCCTGGATGGCTGCGGCGATGGGAGTCATCAGTTCGGCCTCACGAGCCTTGAGTTCGGCAGCGGCTTGTTGCTGGAAAGCCTGAATGCGCTTGTCGCCCTCTTGCACCTCCTGCATGCGGCGGTCGCGGATGGCAGCCGGTGTGGCAGGGTCGGTGGCGATGGCCTGATACTCGGCATACTTCTTGTCGAAGTCGGCCTGCAACATTTTGTACTCGGCTTGCAACTTGTCGCTTGTTGCCTTGAGTTTGGCTTCGGCTTGTGCCTTGTCGGGCAGTGCGTTGAGTACTGCCTGCGAGTTATAGACGGCAATCTTGCTTTGTGCCACGAGCATCAAGGGCAAGAGCAAACTGATCAGGAATAAACTTCGTTTCATTTTTTATAAAAAAAGAAGTTAAGGAGTTAAGAAGTCATGGGAAGTTAAGATCCATGCGCAGCGTCTGCATGGAGTCGTCTTAACTACTTAACTTCCTTTAACTCCTTAACTCCTAATTAAATGTTTTACTTGATGCCCAGCTTGGCCTTGACCTTGGCGCTGACATCCTCGGCTCCTGTACCGGTGTAGAGGATGGCCGGAATCGACATATCATAGATAAAGGTGTAACCTCCCTCGGCACCTACAGCCTGAATGGCATTCTGCAACTTCTGGGTGATGGGTGCGAGCAGCTGCTCCTGTTGGCGCTGCAAGTCCTGCGAAGCGGTCTGCTGGAAGTTCTGAATCTTCTGGTACTCATCCTGCAACTCCTGCATGTGGCGGTCCTTGATGGCTTGAGGAGTGCTGGCATCCTTGTCGGTCTTGTCATATTCCTCGGCCTTCTTCTGGAATGCGGTCTGCAGGTTTTTGAACTCAGTCTCGTACTTGTCGCTGGCGGTCTTGAGTGTGCTCTCGGCAGTAGCCTTCTCGGGCATCACATTGAAGATTTCCTGGGTGTTGACATAACCCAACTTGACCTGTGCGACGAGGCACATGGGTGCAACCACAAAGGCTGCAAGCAATAATTTCTTAAGCATTTCTTTTTTTATTATTAGTTGTTTTTTTATTCTGAAATTTCTCGAACGGGGCGTTAATGGGCTTGCATGGTGAAATCTTGAAAGGACAAACCCTAACCCCTAATCCTTAACCAAGAGGTTACTTGCCGTAGCCCAGTTTGGACAGGACCTCGTTGCTCACATCGATGCGCGGCGATGCAAACAGGATGCTCTGCGACGATGCACGGTCAAAGATGACCTGGAATCCACGCTCCTCGCTCACCTTCTTCATTGCGTTGTAAATCTCGTCCTGAATGGGCTTGATGAGTGACTCACGCTTCTTGAACAACTCACCTTGCGGACCGAAGTACTTGTACTGCAACTGCGAGGCTTCTTTCTCCTTGGCGACGATCTCGGCCTCTTTTTTCTTCTTCTGCTCATCGGTGAGGAAGACCATGTCGCTCTGGTAGTTCTTGTACATGGTGTCGGCCTCCTTCTTCAGATCGTCCACCTCTCGTTGCCAACGCTGTGACACCTGGTTGAGTTGCTCATTGGCCATCTCATACGACGGGATATTCTTCAGGATATACTCCATATCCACAAGGGCAAACTTCTGCGCGCTGGCCGAGAACATGCCGGCCAAGACAGCGACTAACACTAATGCAATCTTTTTCATAGTCTTGATGTTTTTAAAAAACTTGACTTTTAGACTTAATATCGAGTTTAAAGTTTAAATTCTTGTTTTTTTCTAGATGTCCTAGATTGTCTAGAGGTCTCTGGAGGCGCTGATTTAGAACTCCTGTCCCAGCACAAAGTGGAAGTTGCTGCCACCCTTCTTGCCGAACACAGTGTCGAAACCATAACCCCAGTCGATACCCATCATACCAATCATGGGCAGGAAGATGCGGGCACCCACACCAGCCGAACGCTTCATGTCGAACGGGTTGAACGATTTGACCGAAGTCCAGGCGTTACCAGCCTCGAGAAACACGAGCGGATAGATGGTGGCACTGGTCGAGAGCATCAACGGGAAGTGCAGCTCAACGACAAAGCGGTCGTAGGCATAGCCCTCTGAGCCCCAGGGAGTGAACGCACCGTTCTCATAGCCACGCAGGGCGATAGTCTCGGTTGCATAGGTGTAACTGCCGCTCATGCCGTCGCCACCCACATAGAAAGTCTCGAACGGCGACTTCAGGTGCTTGTTCCAACTGCCCAGCAGACCGATGTCGGCACGCGTCATCAACACCAGTGTCCAACGACCGTCGGGGTCGGTGAGTGGCGTGTAGGTGCGGGCTTGGAACTTGAGTTTCCAGTACTCAATCCAGCGGTAGAGTTCCTTTTTGTCGGCCTCGAGGCTGCTCTCTGAGAGGCGCTTCCAGTCCTTCTTGCCAAACAGGCTGGCAGGAGGTGTGGCATGGAAACTCAGCGAGAACGAACTGCCTCGGCGGGTGTATAGTGGGTTGTCAATACTGTTTCGAGCCAGTGTGAAGCCCAGGACGATGGAGTTAGAAACGCCATTGTTCATATAGTAGAGGTACTCCCAGTTCTTGAGGCTGTACCACTGGTAGCTGATGTCGGCGGTGAGGGTGAAGTAGTCATCGGGCCACTTCAGTCGCTTACCGAAGCCCACGGTCAAACCAGCCATCTGCAAGTACTTGTTGGGGTCGTATGCGTTCTCGTAGTAGTTGCTGCCATAGTAATTACTGCCAAAATAATTGTTCATGTAGTAATTATTCATGTAGTAATTGTTCAGGTAGTTGGTATACTGGCGGTTGTAGTACGACGAGTTGATACCTGTCTGGCGACTGTAGAAGCCCGACACCGACAGCGAGTTAGGTCGCTTGCCACCAAACCACGGGTCGAGGAACGACACGCTGTAGGCTTGGTAATACTTGGCGTTGGTCTGTGCACTGATGGTGAATGTCTGTCCATCGCCCTGCGGGATCAGACCCTTGTAACTCGATGGGTGGAACAGGTTCTTGATTGAGAAGTTGGTGAATTTGAGACTCAATTTACCCAAGATACCTGTCTGTCCCCAGCCAGCCGAGAATTCAATCTGGTCGTTGGCCTTCGACTCCAGGTTCAGGATGATGTCTACTGTTCCGTTGTCCTCGTTGGGCTCGGGGCGGATGTCCATCTTCTCGGGATCGAAGTGGCCCGTCTGTGCAATCTCGCGGGCCGAACGCATCAGGTCTTCCTTGCTGAACAAGTCGCCTGGACGCACGCGCAACTCGCGGCGCACCACTTTCTCGTACAAGCGGTCATTGCCGTTAATGACCACCTTATTGATACGTGCCTGTTTGCCCTCATACATGCGCATTTCCAGATCGATCGAGTCACCCTCGATGCGCGACTCGACGGGAATGAGTTGATAGAAGAGGTATCCGTTGTTCATATACAAGTTGGCCACGGCATCGTCGTCCTCTTGTGTACGCTTGTTGAGCAACTTCTGGTTGTAGACATCGCCCTTGTGGATGCCCAGCACCTCGTTGAGCACGTTCGACGGGTAGACGGTGTTACCCACCCACGACACGCTGTTGATATAGTATTTCTTGCCCTCGTCGACAGTGATATAGACATCCACCGTCTTGTCATCATAGTTGACCACACTGTCGGCCACGATGACTGCATCGCGGTAACCCTTCTCGTTATACTTGTCGATGATGCGTTGCTTGTCGTCCTCATAGTCGGTGCGCACAAACTTCTTTTGGCTGAAGATCTTGAGCAAGTCGCCCTTCTCGTTGGTCTTCTTCATGGTGCGCTTGATCTTGCGGTCGCTCAGCACCTTATTGCCTGTGATATAAATTTTGTGCACCTTGATCTTGTCATGCTTGTCGACGATGATGTCAACAATCACCTCGTTCTTGTTGCTCAGGTCCTCGCGTTGCACAACATTGCACTCGGCCTTCTCAAATCCCTTGTCGGCATAGTATTTCTCAACCAACTGCTTGATACGGTTGGCAATGTTGGGTGTCATCTGGCTGCCCTGCACCAGTCCCAGTCGCTCTTGAATTTCCTTCTTCTCGCCACCTTTCATGCCCTGATAATTGACTGTCGAGACACGCGGTTGCTGACGCAGGTTGAAGGTGAGCCAGGCTTTGTCCTTATAGATCTTGTCTACCACGATCTGTACCTTGCTGAACAACCCCTGCCGCCAGAATCGCTTGGCCACAGTCTTGAGGTCATCGCCTGGAATCTCGATGCGTTGCCCGATGGTCAGTCCCGAGTAGCCCAGGATGATGTTGTTGTCATAGTTATCGACGCCCTTGACCGTGATGCCTGCCAACTCGTAGGTCGACGGCGAACTCGTGAACACGATTTTGGGGTTGAAGATGGTGTCATTGACCGTGTAGGTCTCCTGGGCACCCATCGTCAGGGCACCCGCCAGCACGGCTGTTGTGAGCAGTAATGACTTATATCGCATATTTCGTCAGTTGTTTTCAGTTGTCGGTTGAGGCTGTGTAGCCTGTATCTGTTCGCTTGTTTTGCCATATCGGCGTTCGCGTTGCTGGAACTCGATGATAGCTTCGACAAAGTCCTGTTTGGTGAATTCGGGCCAGTACTTGTCGATGAAATATAGTTCGCTGTAGGCGATCTGCCATAGCAGGTAGTTGCTGATGCGCAGGTCACCCCCGGTGCGGATGAGCAGGTCGGGGTCGGGCATCGATGCGGTGGCCAGATGGCTACTGAGCATAGCATCGTCGATGGACTCGGGGTCAATTTTGCCCTGTTGTGCCTCACGGGCAAGGCTGCGGCAAGCCTCGACCAGTTCCCAGCGCGATGAGTAGCTTAACGCCAGGCACAGCACCAGACCAGTGCAGTGAGACGTGTCCTGGAAGCAACGTTCCAACCGCTCACGGGCAAATTGCGGCATGCGCTGCAAGTCGCCGATGGCGGTCAGGCGGACATTGTTCTTAATCAAGTCGGGCGTCTGCTGCTCAATGCTGGTTACCACCAGATGCATCAGCAGGTCGACCTCGGCCTGGGGACGGTTCCAGTTCTCGGTCGAGAAGGTGTAGAGCGTGAGGTACTGAACGCCCAGTTCACTGGCAATTTCAGTGATTTGGCGCACTGTCGCCACACCGTTCTCGTGGCCAAAACTGCGCTCATGCCCGTGCGCCTTGGCCCACCGGCCGTTGCCATCCATGATAATGGCCACATGCCGGGGAATCCTTGTCATATCCATTTGTCCGCTCATCATTTCTTCTAGACTTTATGTTTCAGTCGTTAAGTACTGCGTTTGAACGATTAACTTTTCACTAGTAACTAGTCCACATAGTGGCACTTGATGCATCGTTTGCTGAACTCGTAACTCACTGTGAACATGGCCACCGAGTACCAGTCGGTGTTCTTGGCAAACGTGTGCTTGACACCATACAGGTCGCTCAACCCGTCAATCTTGTCACCGAAGCACTTGCGCATGGTGAACTCAAAACCCAGGTTAAGACGCTCTTTGAACTTATATTTCAACCCGATGCCCATGGGCAGGTTCATCGCAAAGCCCGTGTTGCCGTTGGTGAATGCCATCGACATGCCCAGGCCCAGTGTGATGTAGGGCGACAGTCGCTTGTATTTCTTGTACTTGGGACCGGCACCGAAGTGGAAGAAATTGAACTCCACTTGACCGCCCAGGTCGACCACGCTCGACGAGAACTCGTAGTGCTGGTCGAATGGAAACTTGTTCTGCACATCGTTGCTGTTGCCTTTCAATCCGGCATAGAGCAGGTTGCCCTTGATGGCCCATCGGCTAGTGGCGATATAACGGAAGATGCCGCCGCCCACAAAGCCTGGATGCTTGTACATGTTGCTGTTGTTCAAGTCACCCAGATAGCCGCTCACGCCCAATGCCGGTCCGAACTCGAAGCGGTAGTCCTGGGCTTGTGCCGCACCCATGGTCAGCACTGCCAGCACGATGATTGCAAGAATTCGTCTCATCATCAGAACACGGGTTTATAGGTCATGCGCGTGATTACACCGCACCACACGTTGTTCAGTAATTCGCCCGAGGCGGTTCGACCCCCGAAGAGGTAGATGTGGGGTACATCCCACTCAGTGATGGGCTTGGACACGCGGCGGGGCGCACCGTTGGCGGTGAATTTGCGATTATCAATGATAGCCTGTGCACCGCCCATCGATGGGATGTGGCTCGGCCACTGCATTGTGCTGCTGGCCGAAGTCCAGGTGATGCCTTGGTTCTTAGAGATGTAAGTTGTGCGATTGGGCGTGCCATCGGCATAGAATCCACCCATGACCAGCCAAGCATCTTGGAGGGTGGCCTTGTAGTTGATGCTATTCACCGAGTAAGTGAAATAGGACACCAAGATAGCGTCGCGCAGGGCGGGCAGGCCGTTCTCGATGTTGCTGATGACTGCCCAACTGTTGCCGTCATAGCCCCAGGTCTTGTCGGTCAGCGAACCGTCGGCAAGCACACCGCCCACCATCACGGCTTGTTGAGCCACAGTCCAACTGTTGACGGCGGTCACCAGTTGTGAAGTGCCATGCGTGGGGAAGTCGGCTGGGATGGACTGGGCTGAAAACTCCTCACGGCGAGGATATTCGTCGAACATGGGGGTGTCGTCGGCAGTGATACCCAGCACGCGGGTATCATAGCCACCAATGATTGAGTGCCAGCGCACGTCGGTCTTGGTCCACGATTGCAGGTCGCTGCTGGTGTGCAGATATCCGTCGGTGTCAAGCAGACACACCATATTGTCGCAGGTAGTCAATGAGTTGACATCAGGTGTAAAGTCGGTGTTTAGTTCGTAGACCGACCAATCATCGGTCAAATCATTGGATACCGAAATCTTGTATCCGTCGCTGTTCTGCACCAGGCATATGACCATGTTGTTCCACCTCTCTGTGCGTTGAGCCACAACATCATCCTTCGCCCCCGGAAGGTCACAACGTGCCGAGAGTGGCCAGTTGAGCGTGTCGGGTTGCGTCTTGTGCACATTGACGTGAACTTCATAGTTGCGTACAACGGTGCCGTCATAGGAGGACACCTCAAGCCGGGCCGAACCTGTGAAGTTCAGGCTGTCGGTTGACGTCGATCTGTAGGTGATGGTGTCGCGTGTCACTGCGCCTGACTTGCTGTAGGTCAAGTAGAACTTGGCCTCTTTGATGGGCGTGCTGAATGACAATGTCGTGAGCAGGTGCGACACGTCGGTCCCCACGGGCAGTGAGTCGACGTTATAGATTTTTCCGCGCACAGGATCGATGGTGAAGTGCACCGAGTCGAGTTTTGTCGAGTTCTTGGTGTCATTTTTCAGCCTGAAACTGGTCACGAGGGCATCGGTCGTGCTCGTACTGTAATACACGACCTCATCATCTTTGTCCTTGTTGTCCTTGCATGAGCACACGACCAGAGCAAGCAGAGCGATTATGGCTAGAATATATTTGTTATGCATCATCATTTTTTTGCTTTGTGAAATTAGCGTGTAAAATTACAACAATGCCCAATAACTGCAATCATGATTTAAGATATAAAAGGGCAAAAAGGCATTTTTTACACCTTTTTAACGCGAAAACTACTAGAAAAGTTGCACGTGAGACAAAAAACACCTAATTTTGGGGCATGAAAATCTATGAAATCTCAATACTGATGCACCACCGTCTGGATGCGCTCTACGGTTCGGGCGAGGTCGAGGCCATCACACGCATGGTCATGGACGAGGTGCTGCACTATTCGCCCGTCGACACTGTCCTGCGGGCTCAGAACGATGCGCCCGACTTCTTTGATGCCAAGTTGGCGGGCATCATCTCAAGGTTGGAAAAATACGAGCCCATCCAGCACATCCTGGGCGTGTGCACCTTTCACGGTCACCGCTTCACGGTCACGCCAGCCACACTTGTCCCGCGCCCCGAAACCGAGCAACTGGTCGATCTCGTCATCGACGAGAATCGTGAC
Source organism: Porphyromonadaceae bacterium UBA4262 (assembly GCA_002396085.1). Classification (GTDB taxonomy): domain Bacteria; phylum Bacteroidota; class Bacteroidia; order Bacteroidales; family Muribaculaceae; genus Sodaliphilus. Next base: position 66,679 of record DGWI01000012.1, on the reverse strand, counting down.
AGTGAGGACCTGCGGGTGATGGATGTGGGCACGGGCAGTGGCTGCATTGCTATCTCGCTGGCACGGGCATTGAAGTTTGCCCAGGTGAGTGCCATCGACATCAGTGACGAGGCATTGCGTGTGGCTCGGGACAATGCTCAGGCTTTGAAGGCCCGTGTCGACTTTCGCCAGGCCGACGTGCTCACGATGCCGTTGTGGCCCGCTCGGTCGCTCGACATCGTGGTGAGCAACCCACCATACGTCTGTCAGAGCGAGCGGGCTCAAATGGAGCGAAATGTCCTTGATTATGAGCCTGCTGCAGCATTGTTTGTTCCTGATGATGACCCGCTAGTCTTCTATCGCTCCATCGTCAGGCAAGCAGCCCATGCCCTGGACACTGGTGGGCGGGTCTACTTTGAGGTCAACCGGCGATTTGCCAATGAGGTGGCTCATTTGCTTTCAAGTCATGGCTTCATCAACGCGACCGTGCATCTCGATACCTTCGGCAATGCCCGTTTCGTCACGGCTCATATCTGCCAAGATTAGCGGGAATCGTGACGAAATGCGGCAAAATACTTGCTGTTTTGCGATCTTTGATGTATCTTTGCGAAATAATCGATAATTAACTAATCTTTATCAATATGTTACAGAAAACTATCAGATTGGCCATCATGGCGATGGCCGTGGTCGCGATGGCGACCCTCAACTCATGCGTGACCCAGAAGACAACAGTTGCGCCAACCACTTACCAACCCCAACCGTCGCAGGACAAACCCATCCCCATGATTCTGGACTCGGACTTCGGCAGTTCGACCGATGACTTGTTTGCCCTGATGATGCTGCATCACTACATCGACGAGGGCAAGGTTGACCTCAAGGGCGTGGTCGTTGACCGTGAGGGCGAGAAGAATGCCCAGTTGGTCGATGTGTTCAACACCTATTATGGTCATCCCGACATTCCCATCGGCTTGGAGCGCAATGGCGTGAAGAATCCACGCTGTTTCATCCCCTACAGTGGCATTGTCGATCTCAAGGATGCTGCAGGTGCTCCGCTGTTCAAGCAGACCCAGGCAGGAACGACCTTTGCCGATGGTTACAAACTCTATCGCAAGTTGCTCAGCCAGGCCGAGGACCACTCGGTGGTGGTCGTAGCCATTGGCTTTGTCACCACGTTGGCCGAACTGTTCCAGTCCGAGGCCGACGAGTACTCGCACCTCAACGGTGTAGACCTCTTCGGCAAGAAGGTAAAGGCTGTCTACATCCAGTCGGGGCGCTTTGAGTCGGGCGACAGCCTCAGTGGCTACAATATGCGCGCCGCTTCGCGGCAGTCGGCCATCTTCTACGACAAGTTGCCCCACAATGTCGACATTGTCATGTCGCCCAGCAACATCGGCGACCTGATGGACTATCCGCCCAAGGATGTGCTCGTCGACCTGTCTTACACCGAGGTTAATCCCATCAAGTCGGTCTATACCTACTATACTTGCGACACGGGTCAGCGCATGTGGGACACCAACTGTCTGGTCAATGCCGTGCTGGGCGATGACGAGTACATCATGTCGCCTCGTGGCTACGTCACCTTTGTCGACAAGGGCGAGGAGTCGCTCATGCTCTTCAAGCAAGACCCCAACGGCAATGCCCGTTATCAGATGCCTGGCGACACCTACTTTGCCAACGAGAAACTGATGGACATCCGTCGCCACAACCGCGTCAACGACCACCCGGCACGCTACAGCATCGAGTCTCCGCAACCCCAGTACATTCGTCACGATGCCGCCGTGTGGGCACAAGAACGCCTCAACCAGTTGGTCGACAAATATCTGGGCTCGGCAGGCAATACACTCGACCCCGACGATGTGCGCATGATGTTCCGTCCGTTGGGCTACACGGGTCCCAATGCGCTCGACTATCAGGAAGCCGAGCAGGTGGTGGTCGATGCCGTCTACGACCGCATGCTGCAGAAGGCGCAGCGCAATGGCAAGACCGACCTTGTCATCATCACCGGTCCGCCGGCTAGCGGCAAGAGTACGGCCATCAAGCAGCTCAACCTCAAGAAGGCTGGCCTTATCTATGATGCCAACTTGCTGGGCGATGGCACATTGCAGACCGTTATCGACAAGGCTAAGCGTGCCGGTATGACCAAGATTACGCTTGTGCCCGTCTACAACGACCCGCTCACATGTTACAAAAACAGCATCAACCGTGGCAACAACACCTGGCGCTACACCGCAGTCGACCATCTGGTCAACTCGTTCCGCGACAATGTGGGCCGCCTTGCCCAGATTCGCAACGCTTATCCCGATATCGAGATTATTCCGGTAGACTGCACCCAGAATCAGGGCTGGCGTCGCGCCACCATCGACGAGGCGCTCAAGTGGGACTATCGCGTCAGCGACAGTGAACTCTACGCAGTGCTTACCCACCTCAACGGCCTCATCGACGAGGGTGCCCTCGATGCCAGCGTCATTGAGAGTGCCACTGGGCATCTCAACGCCATTGCCAACATGAGTCCTGCCAATGCCGCACTGGCACAGCAGATTACCCAGAAGGTGGATGCCATCATGCAAGAATATCGAATGCGATAACCGATTCATAGTCAGACAACAGTAGCAACGTCATGATTATGTTTTGATGTTCGTGTTGTCCGACTCTTCGATGGGATATGCATCAAGTTGGTCTCTTGTCACGCAAGGGGGCGATGGAGATGAACTTCGAGGCACAGACGGTCTCTTGGCATGATTTTTGCTAACATTGTAACTAAAATTCCGTTTAGCAATGAAAAAGTTACTATTTTTTGCCCTGACAGTTGCGCTGGCATTGGGCTTGACATCGTGCAAAGAACATTATTCCGACGGCGAGAAGGTGGGAACCCTCATCGAGTTTGCCAAGTCGGGTCTCATCTGGGACTCGTGGGACGGCCGTCTGAATCTGACCCAAACCGGCATGAATACTGCCGGCGAACCGTTTGAATTCTCTTTCGATAACGACCGCAGCGGGCAAGACTCGCTCATCAGCCTCATGCAGCAAGCGCAAGTCGAGGGATGGAAAATCAAGATCAAGTATCATCGGGTCATGGGTTGGAACTGGTTTGAGAACCGTGGTCGGTCGGACTACTTTGTTGATGATGTGGTGGTGCTCGACAAGAACTTTGCCAACATTATGCGCCAAGGTGAGAGCGGCGGTCGCGTGGTCGACACCGTCTATGTCGTCATCGACAAAGCCGAACTGCGGCAGCACTTGAATCAGTAGTTCGCATTTCTTGATCCGCATTCAGCAGATTTGTTGATTGCAAGAAAATGCTGGCCATCGGGCAAAATATTTGCCAGGTGGCCAGTTTTTTGTGCAATTATTTGTAAATTTAGTTTTTTTTGACTATCTTTGTCCCAGATTATTAACATCAAACCGATATTTTATGAGAAAATCTTTACTCTTATTGGGTGCCCTGGCTTGGTTGGGCATCATGGCTCACGCACAAGGTGCTGTGGCCAATTTCTCGTGCGACGAGGCTACAATTCCTTATTATGAACAGGGCTGGGACAGTGAGGCCGAGGCTGCGACATGGACCTACGAGTCGACTAGCAGCGAGACATGGCAGTTGCGTGCCACGCCAACAACATACGGCGCCACGCCATTCACCACTATCGAGAGCGACAGTCAGTATAGTCTGACGCTGAAGTATGGCAGCAATCAGCATGAGACTGCAACATCGCCCGCCATCAACATCCGTCCTGGCAGCACATTGCAGTTCTATTGCTTTGCCAATGCGGGCTACTTGATTTATGGTGCTTGGAAGCTTTATGCCATCGAGGGCGAGAACCAGACTTTGCTCATCGACCAGTTCCTATGGGCTCAGGACAACGCTTACGATGGTGCACGCTGGGTCAAGTTTGAGGTCGATTTGGCCGAATATGCGGGTAAGTCGGTCCAGTTCTCGTTTGTCTACGAGGGCGACTATGGCGAGGATGAGGCACTGGACGGCTTCCGTGTGGTGCAGGTCGACGACAATGCCACCAGCATCACCATCAACGAGGGTGAGCAGGTCCACTTCAAGGACCTCTCGACTGTTGCTACCAACTGGGCTTGGACCTTTGCTGGCGGTGAGCCGACCACCTCGACCGAGCAGAACCCGGTGGTGACCTATAACAAGGCTGGCACCTACGACGTGACCTTGACCGTTGATGGCAGCACAATCACTCGCGAGGGTTATGTCATCGTCAAGGGACAGGCTCCTGAGGCAAAGATTGGAATGCCCGATGAGGCTTATCTGTCGCCCTTCCGCGCAGCCTTTGTGCCTACTGAGGTGCCCGTGCAGTTCCGCGACATGTCGAGCGGACGACCCACTTCGTGGGCATGGGAGTTTACTGGCACAGAACCTCAGACCAGTACCGACCAGCACCCCATCGTGACCTATCCCAACAAGGGCACTTATAGCGTAATGCTCACCGCCAGCAATGACCTGGGCAGCGACCAGGACGTGATGCTCTATGCCGTGCAAGCAGGTGGCGCACAGTACATCTGGAACATTGCCCCCGAGGAGAATAGCGACCTGGCTGCTATCGAGATGGGCTGGTATGGCAACTATGGCGGTACCAACTGGCTGGGAATGCCCGAATTTGGCGAACATTTCCAGGCTCCGCTGGCACCCGCGCAGATCGACAGTGTGGCTGTCTACTTCGCCAAGACCACTTGCGTCACCACCGATGCCGACATCACTGTCAAGATTCAGGCAGCCGATGCCGATGGCATGCCTGGTGAGGTGCTGGCTCAGAGCACCCTCAAGGCTTCGCAACTGAAGTATGACGAACAGAATGTGGTCGAGACTGTGTGGAACTTTGACCAGTCCGTGCCTGTCAATGGCGAGTTCTTCGTCACCATCGGTGGCTTCCCCAACGAGGACGGCGACGACATTGCCATGCTGGTACACCGTCGTGCAGCGGGCGAGAAATGTTCGGCTTGGCAATATGTACTCGATGATGACGGCGCTTGGGGCTATCTCGAGACTGGACAATGGTATGAGAATGTCGACGACCCCATGTCGTTCGCCATTTGCCCCATTCTTGACTATGATGTGGATGACTTGACTGCTCTGCCCACAACCTTGAACGACGGCCGCGCTATCGTGACCCTCGCTGGCGATCAAGTGTTGACTGCGGGTGCCGATGTCGTCAATGTCTATGACCTCAATGGCCGTTGCGTCATCAGTGCCAAGGCACAGCAAACCATTGGTCTGAGCGGACTGCCCAGTGGCGCCTACATCGTGCGCGCTCAGGCTGGCAACCAAGTGCAAACTCTCAAAGTCATTAAGTAAAAGATATGGCACAGAGCGAAGATAAACTGCGCGGCGACAACTGGCTGCAACGTGTGTTCTACTTCTATGTTGATGGCTTCAAGGCCATGACGCTGGGGCGGACTTTATGGGCCATCATTGCCATCAAGGTGATTGTGTTCTTTGTCATCGTGCGGTTTATCTTCTTCCCTAATTTCTTGGCCGGAAAGGCAGACACTGATGAGGGCAAGGCCGACTATGTGCGCCATGAACTGGTGAACCCTTGATTCTCAATTCACAATGGGTTGTCGGTTGTCAGTTATCGGTTGTCGGTAATGGCTGAGAACCGAGACTAGAAAAACTGAGAACCGAATAATTTAAATTCTAACTTAAGTTTCTGAAGTAGTTAAGGAGTTACGTAGTCAAATGGAGTTAAGACGTCACGCTGTTGTGGCAGAATGCTCCAGACTGGCAGGCGGATGCATAAATAACGAAGAAATTAGGGCAACAAGAGCATTTGTCTTAACTTCTTAACTCCTTAACTCCCTTAACTACTAACAAGTAGTTACTTCAGAAAGTTAAAATTCTAAAAGTATGGACGAATTAACAACTCTAGTCGACTGGTCGCGAGCGCAATTCGCCTTGACCGCTATCTACCATTGGCTTTTTGTCCCACTCACCCTGGGACTGGGTGTGATCATCGCCATCATGGAGACCATCTACTATCGCACGCGCGATGTTAGGTGGTTGGCTACAACTAAGTTCTGGATGACCATCTTTGGCATCAACTTTGCCATTGGTGTCGCCACAGGCATCATCCTCGAGTTTGAGTTTGGCACCAACTGGAGCAACTATAGTTGGTTTGTTGGCGACATCTTTGGTGCCCCTCTTGCCATCGAGGGCATCCTGGCGTTCTTCATGGAGTCGACTTTCATCGCCGTGATGTTCTTCGGTTGGAAGAAAGTCAGCCCCCGTTTTCATCTGGCCTCGACGTGGCTCACTGCCATCGGTGCTAGCCTGAGCGCGTTGTGGATTCTGGTGGCCAATGCCTGGATGCAGTATCCCACGGGTTGCGAGTTCAACCCCGCCACTATGCGCAACGAGATGACCTCGTTCTGGGCTGTGGCATGCTCGCCCATGGCGGTGAACAAGTTCTTGCACACGGTGCTCAGTGCCTGGACACTGGGTGGCGTGTTTGTGGTGGGCGTGAGTGCCTGGATGCTGCTCAAGAAACGCAACTACGACCATTGCCAACGCAGCCTCAAGGTGGGTGCCTGGTTCGGTGTGGTGGGTATCATTCTCACCAGCATAACCGGCGATTCCAGTGCTGTCACAGTCGCCAAATACCAACCCATGAAATTGGCTGCTATGGAAGGCCTCTACAAGGGTGACTTCAAGCAGAGCATCGTTGCAGCCGGTGTGCTCAATCCCGCCAAGACGGTGACTAATGATGAGGATCCCTTCCTCTTCAGCATCTCCATCCCCTATGGTCTGTCATTCCTGGCAACGCACGACTTCAACGCCTTTGTTCCGGGCATTCAGGACATCATCGAGGGTGTGAGTTATGACGAGCAGGGCAACAAGGTTAACACGGTCTCCTACGCCGAGCGTATGCAGATAGGCAAGCGCTTGCAAGAGATGATAGCGCAATATGATGTGGCACTTCGCGCCGAGGACAAGGTGGCGACCGACAGTCTCTACACCGCCATCAACCGCGACTTCAAGCACTTCGGTTATGGCTATCTCGATGCGCCTGAAGAGGCCGTGCCCAATGTGCCCATGACCTTCTACACGTTCCATATCATGGTCACTATCGGTGGCTTTCTGGTGGTGTTCTTGCTGCTGGCATTGCTATTTGTCTACAAACCCAATATCTTGGCTAAGGCCAAGTGGAGCAAGTGGTGGTACTGGCTGTGCATCATCACCATTCCGTTGACCTACATCTGCAGTGCCAGCGGCTGGATTGTGGCCGAGGTGGGACGTCAGCCCTGGACCATTCAAGACTTAATGCCCAACAAGGTGGCTATCAGTGACCTCAGTGCGGGCTATGTGCAGTTGACCTTCTGGATATTTGCTGTGCTATTCACTGCTTTGCTCATTGCCGACATCAGCATCATCTGCCGCCAAATCAGCAAACGGTCACAACAAGATCTGGACAAAGTGTAATTCTAAACAATGAAGGAAATGGAAATATATCAGATACTGCAGAATTATTGGTGGCTCATCATATCGGTGCTGGGCGCGCTGCTGGTGTTCATGCTCTTTGTGCAAGGTGGACAGTCGATGCTGTTTCATCATCGCGACCCCGAGAGCCGCAATCTGCTCACTACGTCGTTGGGACGCAAGTGGGAACTCACGTTTACCACACTAGTCACATTTGGTGGAGCGTTTTTTGCCTCGTTTCCGCTGTTCTACAGCACCAGTTTCGGTGGCGCTTATTGGCTATGGATGCTCATTCTGCTGAGTTTTGTCATCCAAGCCGTGAGTTATGAGTATCGAGCCAAGCAAGGCAATGTCTATGGCCGCAACTTCTATGACGTGCTTCTGCTCATCAATGGCGTTGCAGGCCCGATTCTGCTGGGTGTTGCCGTGGCAACGATGTTCTTTGGCGCTGAGTTCACGGTCACCAAGAGCAATATCCTCAATGTCGAGTCGTCGGCCATCAGCACTTGGGGACCGCTGCACGGGCTCGAGGCTATCGCCCACTGGCGCAACCTGGTTTTTGGTGTGATGGTCTACTTCCTGGCCGCAACGCTTGCCTCGCTCTATTTTATCAACAATATTGACGATGATGCTGTGCGCTCGCGCCAACGAAAGTTGCTCGGCATCCATGGCCCGATTTTTGTCATCTTCTTCTTGTGGGTCGTGGCTCTGTTGCTCACGGCGAGCGGTGTAGAGGTCGACAATGAAGGCAATGCAGCATGGGTTGACTACAAATATCTGAACAATTACCTGCAGATGTGGTGGGCATTACTGACCCTGCTGGTCGGTGTGGCTCTGGTGCTCTATGGCCTGGGGCGCACGTTGCTGCGCGCGACTTATCTCAGGGGCATCTGGCCCGCAGGCATCGGCACCGTGCTGGTGGTTCTGTCGCTCTTCTGGGTGCTGGGTTACAATGGCACAGCCTACTATCCGTCGCTGCTTGATGCACGGTCGTCACTCACCATCCGCAACAGCAGTAGCAGCGAGTTCACCCTCACCGCCATGAGCGTCGTGAGTGTCTTGGTTCCATTTGTGCTAGCCTACATTGCTTATTGTTGGCGTGCCATGGATCATGACAAACTCACTCGCGATGAATTGGATACGCACTAATTTTATCGGTAATTATTGGGCTTGACAATGCTTGAAAGGATGCTTTTGAGCATTGTCCAGTCTTTTTTTTGACCTGAAATTTTGGACAGCCATGCAGTATGTTGTAATTTTGTGCGTTTAAACTAATGAAAAATGCGATTAAGCGAGCGCAGATTTGAGTTTGCTCAATATCTGCCGAGCGTGGCATTTTATCTAAAACTCTATCGACATGAAATATGCTCTAGTGACAGGGGCCTCGCGCGGCATCGGCCGTGCAGTGGCATTGCGGTTGGCTGCTCAAGGCCTGCCGGTCATCATTAACTATCATTCCAATCACGAGGCTGCCCAGGCGGTGGCACAGGAGATTGTCCAGGCGGGCGGTCGGGCCGAGTTGCTGCCCTTCGATGTGGCATCTCCCCAGGCCATTGAGGCGGCGGTCGACCAGTGGGAACAGCAGCACCCCGATGACCATGTGGCTGTGCTGGTCAATAATGCCGGCATCCGTCGAGATAATGTCATGTTCATGATGGGCGATGACGAGTGGCACCAGGTGCTTGACACTACGCTCAATGGGTTCTTCTACTTGACCCGTCGCTTGCTCAAGCACATGATGCCGCGTCGCCGAGGCGGACGCATTGTCAACATTGCGTCGTTGTCGGGTGTTAAGGGCATGCCCGGACAGACTAACTACAGTGCTGCCAAGGCGGCACTCATCGGTGCCACCAAGGCACTGGCACAGGAGGTGGCAGCCCGTCAAGTCACGGTCAATGCAGTGGCTCCAGGCTTCATCGAGACCGACATGACACGCGACCTGCCACAAGACGAACTCAAGCGATTGGTGCCCATGGGGCGATTTGGCACACCCGACGAGGTGGCTGCGGCGGTGGCTTTCCTGGCCTCGGATGCAGCCAGTTACATCACCGGAGAAGTCATCAACATCAATGGTGGACTCTACACCTGACTTCATGGAGATTGTTGACCCGATTATGCTTCCTCTTCACGACTAATGATACACGTTGATAATATGAGAAAAATTTTACTGGCAATTGTATTGTTATGTGCCAGCGTCTGGACTGGCCTGATTCATGCTGCCGATGTGGTCTATCTGCTCAACGGCAGCATCATCCGTGGCACCATCATCGAGATGAACAAGGGTCGTGACATCAAGATTGAGACTGCCGATGGCAGCATCTTTGTCTATCAGATGTCTGAAGTCGACCACATCGATGTCGACCACAACAGCATGCGCACCGTCGACGACGAGCCCCAATCGGCTAGTAACTACCTGAAGCGTGGCTTCCGTGGCATCGCTGATGTTGGGCTGCACATCGGCATGGACAATGTCGAGGACAACTACATGTTCTCGGCGGCCTTCACGGCAGGCTATCAGTTGAGCCGCATGGTGATGGTGGGTGGTGGTGTTGCCCCCACATTGTGGCGCGAACCAGTGCCACTCGATTGCTACTGGTATGACGAGGATTACCATCATTTTCACCGTGACATTGACCGCAAGAACCACTTTGTACTGCCCATCTATGCGGCGGTGCGGCTCGACTTCGTCAACCACAAGATTTCGCCCTTTGTCGATCTGCGTGTCGGCTGTAACGTCATCGATAGCCATTGCGGCATCTACGCCTACATGGGTGCCGGCATCCGCATCAAGCGCGTGAGTCTCTCCACTGGCTGGAGTTACCACGGCTACAACACCGACTGGTACAACGACATGAGTTACATCAGCCTGCGCGCAGGCTTTGAATTTTAAGGTTTCAACGCAAAATAAAGAGGGTGTGTTAAGATAAAGTGCCTGACAATTTCACATTGTAGGGACGCGGCGTGCCGCGTGATTGCCAGATTGTGAATCGTTCTGATTTACAAGACAATACATTGCAATCGGGCAGTGGTGGCTAATCACGCGGCACGCCGCGTCCCTACAGTGAGGCCACATTTTGTGATTTTTGAACACACCCTTTTTTGTTTTCAGATATCGACCCATGTGCTGAGTGAGTGCACAAAAATAAGTGCTGTTAACCTAAATTTAGACCTAAAGTTTGAGCGGTTGGGTAAAAAGTCGTAAATTTGCACGTTTTATCAATTGCTAATCGCGATGAGCGATGCTCCTAAAAAAAGTGAATTGAAAAGATGCGCAGAGTAGTGATAACAGGCATGGGCATTTGGTCGTGTCTGGGAACAGATATAGAAACAGTGACACAGTCGTTGCGCGATGGCAAGTCGGGCATCGGCATTGAGCAGCAACGCCTTGCCTACGGCTATCGCTCTGGTCTGACGGGCATTGTCGAGAAACCTGTCATTACCAAGCAAATGCTGGACCGACACACGCGTGCCGGCATGAGCGAGGAGGCACAGTATGCCTATATGGCAAGCCGTCAAGCCTTCGCTCAAGCCATGATTGATGACGAGTACCTGCTGCACAACGAGGTGGGCTGCATCTTTGGCAACGACTCGTCGGCTAAGCCCGTGATTGAGACCAGCAAGATTATGGATGAGAAGCACGATACCGCTCTGCTGGGCTATGGTCTCATTTTTCAATCGATGAACTCGACGGTCAACATGAACTTGAGCACCATTTTCCACTTGCGGGGTGTCAACTTCACCATCAGTGCCGCTTGTGCCAGTGGTAGCCATAGCATCGGCCTCGGAGCCATGCTCATCCGTCAGGGACTGCAGGATGTGGTGCTTTGTGGTGGTGCACAGGAGGTTAACTTCTACTCAATGGCCTCGTTCGATGCACTGGGAGCTTTCTCGGTGCGCATGGATGACCCCACTCGTGCCAGCCGACCCTTTGACCGCGACCGCGACGGCCTCATCCCCAGTGGCGGTGCTGCCGCATTGGTGCTAGAAGACTATGACCATGCCGTGGCACGTGGCGCTCAGATTCTGGCCGAGGTGGCGGGCTACGGTTTCTCGAGCAACGGTGGTGGCATCTCGCAACCCAGCGACGAGGGTAGCGTCACCGCTATGAGCCGTGCGCTGAAGGATGCAGACCTCACGCCCGATGACATCGACTATATCAATGCCCATGCCACATCGACCCCACAGGGCGATATGTTCGAAGCCATCGCCATCGACCGCCTGTTCCGCGGCAAGCATGCCCTGGTGAGCAGCACCAAGTCGATGACCGGCCATGAGTGCTGGATGGCGGGTGCCAGCGAGGTCGTCTACAGTATCATCATGATGCACAACGACTTTGTGGCTCCCAACATCAACTTTGAGAACCCCGATGAGCATAGCGAGCACCTCAATCTGGCACTGAGCACCACCGAGGCCCGCGTTAACACCGTGTTGAGCAACTCGTTTGGTTTTGGTGGCACCAACTCTGCTTTAGTGCTCTGCAAGCAGTGACACAATCCCTTTTTAGACAAGTGTAATTTTTAAAATCATAGAAAAATGAAAAAGTTTTTTTTGATGACAGTGGTTGCCTTGCTGGCCTGCATCAGCACAACGGCTGCCAACGACAAGCAATTTGTCGGTTCATTTGATCGTCTGGCTGGAGTGACCAAGTTCAATGTCACAGTTGATTGGTCGACCTATACAATCAACAACCTCAACGAGGAGGAGTGGCTGCGCTTCCGCGATGCCGAACAGCCTCAGTGGGATGCCACCAAGGAACTCAAAGATGAACTCAAGCCCCGCTGGCTTGAGTTGGTTGAAGAAGCCAACAAGAAACTGAACAAAGCACGCACCTACCTGTTGGCCGACGACCACGACCAGCAGTACACCATTGTCATTCGCCCCGAGCGACTGGACAAGCGTGGCAACCAGACCGACTTGGTGATTATCAAGGATGAAAAGACCGGTGAAGAAATAGTCAAGTTCCGCATCACAGGCAAGGGTGGCATCTTCGGCACAATGTCTAACCTGTGGGGTGACGGTTTCAGGAGCGCCGGAAGCAATCTGGCCAAGATTCTGCTCAAGCAGTTGAAATGATAGCAGATGAATCTGTCGCCTGAACTAGAAAAACGATATACGCAAGAGCGGTTGTCGGCGCGCGAGGCGCAACGGCAGGCCGAGTTCATTGCCTGGGCTCCTGTGGTGTTCCAGGCATCGCGCCTGATGGTCAAGTGGGGTATTCTCGACTTGCTGCGCGATGCGCCCGATGGCTTGACCCGGACCGAGATATGCAAGAAGACGGGTCTGAGCGACTATGCGGTGAAGTGCCTGACCGAGGCTTCGCTAGCCATAGGTACCATCCTTGTTGACCCAGCCACCGACCGCTTCGGCCTGTCAAAGACGGGGTGGTTCCTGCTCAATGACCCGGCTACACGGGTCAATATGGACTTCAACCACGATGTGAACTACGAGGGAATGTTCCGTCTAGAGGAATCTTTGCTCGAGGGCAAGCCTGCGGGACTGCGGCACTTCGGGCCATGGCCCACGGTCTATGAGGGTTTGTCGAGTCTGCCCGAACATGTGCAGAAGAGTTGGTTCGGCTTCGACCACTTCTACAGCGACTCGTCGTTCCCCGAGGCGTTGCGCATCCTCTTTGACGAGCATCATGTGCGCTCACTCTACGATGTGGGTGGCAATACGGGCAAATGGGCGCTGCAATGTGTGGCTCACGATCCGACGGTCGAGGTTACCGTGCTCGACTTGCCCCAGCAAATCGAGATGATGCGTGCCAACATTGCCGGCCGGCATGGTGCCGACCGCATCTACGGTCATGGCATCAATCTGCTAGACCCCGATGCGCGGTTGCCCCTCCGTCAGGGTGGGCTAGATGCCATCTGGATGAGTCAGTTCTTGGATTGCTTCGGCATGGACGAGATTGTGGCCATTCTGCGACGTGCTGCTGCTGTGATGGAGCCTGAAACTCGCATCTACATCTTGGAGACCTTGTGGGACCGACAGCGGTTTGAGCCTGCCACATTCTGCCTGACAATGACCAGCCTCTACTTCACGGCCATTGCCAATGGCAACAGCAAGATGTACAATACTGCCGATCTGGAGCAATGCATCCACGATGCCGGGCTGGAGATTGAGACCATCCACGATCACCTGGGGCAAGGCCACAGCATCGTGGTGTGTCGATTGGTGAATTAAGAAATCGCAAACACTAATAATATGACAAGAGAAGAAATTAACCAGAAAGTGAAAGATTTCCTCATCGAGGATCTGGAGATTGACGAGGACAAGATTGCTGACGACGCTCTGCTCAAGGATGACATGGGCATTGACAGTCTGGACTTTGTTGACATCGTGGTTATCGTCGAGAAGAACTTTGGCTTCAAGATTAAGCCCGAGGAGATGGTCAACATCAAGACGCTCAGCCAATTCTGCGACTATATCGAGAGTAAGGTCAGCGCTTGACGCATGGCAGACAAGAGGTGGAACGGCAGAACCTTTGGCTCCGGCTGGCTGTTGCGCTGGCTCATCAAGGCCACTAGGTGGATGGATCTGAGACTGTTGTATGGCGTCTCGGCTCTGTTTGTCGTGCCTGTCTGTCTGATGCTCAATGCCAGTCGAGGCATCGCCTATCGCTACTTGCGCCAGCGTCACGGTTTCGGTCCTTTCAAGGCGGCTTGGAAGACTTATACAAGCCATTGCTTGTTTGGCCAGGCGCTCATCGACCGCTTTGCCATGTATGGTGGCAAGCGTTTTGAGGTTGATGTCGAGGGCTATGAGCACTTCTTGCGTTTGGCTAGTGGTGACGAGGCTTTTGTGCAACTCAGTTCACATGCTGGTAACTATGAACTGGCAGGTTACACGCTGGTGTCCGAGCGTAAGCCATTCAACGCTCTGGTGTTCTGGGGCGAGAAAGCCACGGTGATGCAGGGTCGCAACCAGATGTTTGCTCACACCAACATCCAGATGATTCCTGTCAAGGATGACATGAGCCACCTCTTCGAGATGAACCGTGCCCTGCAAGAAGGCGAAATCTTGAGCATGCCTGCCGACCGCTTTGTCGGCTCGGCCAAGGCTGTGACTATTCCTTTCTTGGGGAAGGACGCACGTTTTCCGCAGGGACCGTTTGCTGTCGCTACCTCACGGGGCGTCGAGGTGTTGGCGGTGCATGTGATGAAGACTGGCATCAAGCATTACCGCATCTATGTCGCGCCGTTGCCCTACGACCGTACGGCTCGCCGCAGTGACCAAATCGACCAGTTGGCACATGCCTATGTGGCCGAGTTGGAACGCATCTTGAGGCTCTATCCCACGCAATGGTACAACTACTATGAATTCTGGCAATCATGATTGACCCCACCAACCCCACCGAGCAAGAGTTGCGTGCCATCGATGTGCACGAGTTGCTGCCACAGCAAGAGCCCTTTGTGATGATTGGGACGCTCACCCACTTCGACCGAGTGCGCACGGTCACGGAGTTGTGTGTCACGGCCGGCAACCTCTTTGTCGAGGGTGACCACCTCAATGCGGCAGGCCTTGTCGAGAACATTGCCCAGACGTGTGCTGCTCGCATCGGCTATGTCAACAAGTTTATCTTGCTCAAGGGCATTCAGGTGGGCTATATCGGTGCCATCCGCGACCTGACAGTGCATGGTTTGCCCAGTGTGGGTGAGACTATCACGACCACGGTCGATGTGCTTGAGGAAGTCTTTGGGATGACACTGGCCACGGCCACCATCACCTGTGGCGACCGCACATTGCTCACCACACAGATGAAGATAGCCATCAAAGGCTAATTGGTTATCGGTTGTCGGTTATCGGTTGTAAGAACTGAGAACTGAAAACTGAAAACCGAGAACTTATTAACTGCATTAAACGAAATGGAACTCAAGGCATCAAAAGTGATAGAAGTACGTTTCAGCGAGGTCGACTCGATGGGCGTGGTGTGGCATGGACATTATCCCGTCTACTTCGAGGACGCTCGCGAGGAGTTCGGCCGTCAGTTCGGGCTGGGCTACATGACCTTCTTCGACAACGATTGCACGGCACCACTGGTTGAGTTGACCATGCACTACAAGCACATCATCCGCTATGGCATGAAGGTGCGTGTCGACATCATCTATCGCCCCACCGAGGCCGCCAAGATTGTGTTTGACTACGAGATACACGACGTGGCCGATGACTCGCTCATCGCTACTGCCCATTCTGTTCAAGTCTTTCTGGACAAGAATTACGAGTTGATTTGGGACAATCCCGAGTTCTATGCCCGGTGGAAGGCTCGCTGGAACCTAGGGCCGACAACTGACAACCGACAACCGATAACTGATAACTAACAACCAATGACCTATTGCATCAGCGATCATATCATCTCGCCATTGGGCACGACCAGTGAGCAGAACTTCCAGGCGGTGCTTGCCGGGCAGTCTGCTCTGTGCCGCTATGAGGGACGCTGGGGGTTGCCCGAGCCGTTCACGGCATCACTGTTCAGTGACGAACAGTGGGCAAGCCTGATGATTGATGGCCTGACTCGCTTTGAGTCGCTGGTGGTGCAGTCGGTGCGTGGGGCTATCGGCCACATTGACGTGTCAGACTCGCGCACAGTGCTGATTTTAGCCACCACAAAGGCCAACATCGACCTGCTGCAGCATGGTGGCCCCGTCGATGATGCCGTCTATCCGGGTCATGCCGCAGTGCGCATAGCCCAGACGCTGGGCTTCACAACCCAGCCCATAGTGGTGTGCAACGCTTGCATCTCGGGTGTGGCTGCGCTGGTGCTGGCACAGCGGCTCCTTGACGCAGGGTGCTATGACCGCGCCGTGGTGTGTGGTGCCGATGTGCAGAACCGCTTCACGGTGTCGGGGTTCCAGTCGCTCAAGGCGGTGTCCGATGAGCCGTGTCGTCCGTTTGACCTAGAGCGCCTAGGACTGAATCTGGGCGAGGCGGCGGCAACGATGGTCCTTGTGCGAAGGCGGCCTGCGCAATCCTGGCCCATGACGCTCATGGCCAGTGCGGTGCGCAACGATGCCTACCATGTGAGTTCGCCGTCTAAGAACGGCGAGGGCGCCTATCTGGCTCTCCGGGCCATTGGCGCATGCGAATATAGCGATCGATTGGCCTTCGTCAACGCCCACGGCACAGCCACCATGTTCAACGACCAGATGGAGTCGGTTGCCATCGAGCGGGCTGGTCTTGCCCAGGTGCCTGTCAATGGTCTCAAGGGCTACTTTGGTCACACGATGGGTGCGGCTGGTGTGTTTGAGACCGTCATCTCGATGCATGCTCTGCGCCATCATCGGGTACTGGGTACACGCGGCTTTGAGGAGCGAGGAGTGTCAGGCAAGATTCGCCTCTCTGCCGAGCACCTGGATATCAGTGAGCAGAAATTCTGCAAGGATGCATTTGTCAAGATGATTTCGGGCTTTGGCGGTGGAAATGCCGCACTACTCATGTCCCGTCGTGATGATCTCACTCGCCAAGACCCCATTTTGCCCCAGATGCGCACGACCCATAGCATTGTGCTCACGCCTGAGTGCGTGGCGATTGACGGTGTGGAGCAAGCCATGAGCGAGACGGGCGATGCACTCATCACTTGGCTCTACAAGACCCGCATGGGTGATTATCCCAAGTTCTACAAGATGGATCCGTTGGCGCGATTGGCACTGGTGGCATCCGACCTCTTGTTGCAGGCCGAGGGGGCTGAACGCTTTGTTGCTAATAGTGACCGTGGAGTCATCCTGTTCAACCACTCGTCATCGCTCATTGCCGACCGGCAATATCTGGCCAGCATCGATGGTGACGAGGGCTTCTTCCCCAGCCCCTCGGTGTTTGTCTATACTTTGCCCAACTTGACCGTGGGCGAGATAGCCATGCGCAACCATTACCACGGCGAAACGTCTTTCTACATCTTGCCCCACCGCGACGACACAGCAATGCAACAGGTGCAGCGAGCGTCGCTGCTCGACCCGTCAACCCGCAGCCTGCTCACCGGCTGGGTCGACTACGACTCACCCAACTCATTCACCGCCGAAATGTATATCATTGAGGCTGATTTTGAGGCAGGTGGACACACTCCTCCGGCGCTACGCGCCACCTCCCCTAACTTAGGGGAGGATCAGCCCAGTTCCCCCTCTAAGTTAGAGGGGGTGCCCGAAGGGCGGGGGCGTGTGTCACTCACCAACAATGAGAAATAATTACACAAGATAATATGGAGGAATTAGTATTAGAATTGAAGCAGCGCATTATTGACGCGCTGAACTTGGAAGAGATGACACCCGAAGACATCGAGACCGAGGCACCCTTGTTCGGCGAAGGGCTGGGACTGGACTCAATCGATGCCCTCGAACTCATCGTGCTGCTCGAGAAGAACTATGGCATCAGGCTCGCCAACCCAGCCGAGGGCAAGGAAATCTTCAAGAGCGTGGCATCAATTGCCGCCTACGTCAACGAGCATCGCACTAAATAACAAGCACTGAGTAACATGAACATCGTCATTACAGGACAAGGCATCATCTCGGCACTGGGCGTGGGCGTTCATGACACGCTGCTGGCATTGCAAGAGCGCCGAACGGGCATAGGTACCATGCGGCACCTGCCCTCGACGCATCACGAGCTGCCTGTGGGTGAGGTGCATCTGGACAATGAGCAGATGAAGGCCTCGCTGGGCATTGACCCCACTCACGAGGTGAGCCGCACTGCCTTGATGGGCATGATGGCCGTGCGTGAGGCTCTGCAGCAAGCCGGACTGCCATGTGGTGACGAACCCAAGTGCCACATGACCCTGATTTCGGGTACGACAGTGGGTGGGATGGATATCACCGAGCGCCACTATGCCACATTTGGG
This sequence comes from Porphyromonadaceae bacterium UBA4262, assembly GCA_002396085.1. GTDB lineage: Bacteria > Bacteroidota > Bacteroidia > Bacteroidales > Muribaculaceae > Sodaliphilus. Next base: position 48,443 of record DGWI01000012.1, on the reverse strand, counting down.
TCAAGCGATACCCATCTCGACAACTTGTTGCAGCACGAGTGTGGTGCCAGCACTGAGTTGATGGCGCGGCACTTTGGCTTCTTCCACGACTGCACAACCATCTCGACAGCCTGCTCATCGGCAGCCAATGCCATCATCCTGGGCGCCAGGTTGATTGAAGCGGGCGATGCCGACATCGTGGTGGCTGGTGGCTCAGAGGCTCTGACATGCTTTCACCTCAACGGCTTCAACTCGCTGCAGATTCTGGATCACAAGCCGTGCAGACCTTTCGATGCCGAGCGGGCTGGTCTGAACCTGGGCGAGGGCGCGGCATTTGTCGTGCTTGAGCGCGAGGAGGCTGCCCGCAGGCGACAGGCTCACATTCTGGGCTACCTCAGCGGCTATGGCAATGCCTGCGATGCCTTCCACCAGACTGCCTCGTCAGATGCTGGCGAGGGAGCCTATCTGGCCATGAACCAGGCACTGGAGACTGCGGGTTTGAGACCTTGCGACATCGGCTATGTCAACGCTCACGGCACAGCCACGCCCAACAACGACCAGAGCGAGAGCATGGCACTGAAGCGCATCTTTGGTCAAGCCATGCCTCCGGTTTCAAGCACGAAGGGCTTTACTGGCCACGCCACCAGCGCTGCTGGAGGCATCGAGGCGGTCATCTCGTTGCTCGCCCTGCAACACGGCTTCGTGCCAGCCAACCTCGGTTGGGCACACCCCATGTGCGATGGCATCACCCCATCGATGGGCGTAGAGCACTGCCCATTGGATCATGTGATGTGCAATTCGTTCGGGTTCGGTGGCAATGACTCGTCGCTGGTGTTCTCGCGCCACAGCCATGCCCATGTCGAGCGACCTCTGTTGCCCGATGCCGAGGTCAAAGTATTGTCGCAAGTCACACTCGCCGATGAGGCACAACTGGCCGATATCCGCCAGTATGTCAAACCAATGGAGGCTCGCCGCATGGGACGCCTCATCAAGGCTGCATTGCTCACCTCGCTCCAGGCTCTGGAACAAGCGGGCATCGACTGTCCCGATGCCATCATCACAGCCACCGCCCGTGGCTGTCTCGACAACAGTGAGCGACTGCTCGACCAACTGCGCGACGAGGGCGAAGTGCTGTTGAAGCCCACCCTGTTCATGCAGAGCACGCACAACACCATCGGCAGTGCCATTGCTATCCGCCTGGGCTGTCATGGCTACAACATCACCTATAGTCAGGACGGCGACTCGCTGCGCTGGGCCATGCACGACGCCCGCCAACTGCTACTGAGCGGCCAGTGCAAGACCGTGCTAGTGGGCTGCCACGACGAGACTACCCCCCTGCTGCGGCAGATGATGCAGCGTCTGGGATGCCATGACATACCTTCTATACATTCTAAAGCCATCGTCCTGTCATGTGGAAGATAATACCCATATCACTGCTGCAGAGCCTTTTGCTCAGTGCCGCCCAGGTGTTCTTGAAGGTGGCTCTGACCCGCATGCCCACCTTCTCCTGCAGCCGCCACTACCTTCTGAGCCTGCTCAGCAACTGGCCTTTAGCCATGAGCGGAGCCCTATTCGCCCTGGCCTCACTGCTATGGATGTATATTGTGAAGACGTACCCCCTCAGCACAGCCTATCCCTTGGTCAGCCTGAGCTTTGTCTTTGGCATGCTGGCCGCTATGCTCCTGTTCCATGAGCAAGTGTCAGTACAGCAGTGGGTGGGTGTAATGCTCATCGTGGTAGGATGTATATTAATAGCCAAATAGTCCGTGCAGCCATGAATGCCGATCCTAAAGTGCAGCAGCGGCAGACGCTTCGCCAGCGAGGCATCTGCGTCGTCATACCCACCTACAACAATGCCGGGACAATAGCCGATGTGGTAGTCCAAACGCTCCAGGAGTGTCGCGACGTCATTGTGGTGAACGACGGCTCCACCGACCATACGTCGCAGTTACTGCACCGCATCGAGGGCATCACCATCGTGGAGTATGCCGTCAACCGAGGTAAGGGCCACGCCCTGAAGCGCGGGTTCCAGCGCGCCCTGCAGATGGGCTTTGCCTATGCCATTACGCTGGATGCAGACGGGCAGCACTATCCTTGCGACATTGCGCAGCTGCTTGCTGCCAACCGTCAACACCCTGGCAGCCTGATTATCGGGAGTCGCCGGATGGAGGGCATTGAGCGTTCGAAGGGGAGCGACTTTGCCAACCGCTTCAGCAACTTCTGGTTTTACGTGCAGACCGGGCGCCGTTTGCCAGACACGCAGAGCGGCTATCGGCTTTATCCGCTCCGTAAACTCTATGGGCTCAGCCTGCTCACTGCGCGCTATGAGGCCGAGCTTGAATTGCTGGTTTTCGCCTCGTGGCATGGTGTGCAGCTCGTCCACGTGCCTGTCAGCGTCTATTACCCACCGAAGGAGCAGCGCGTCAGTCATTTCCGTCCGGCGAAGGACTTCGCCCGCATCAGTGTTCTCAATACCGTTTTGTGCATCTTAACTGTCGTTTATGGCTTGCCGCTGCGTCTGTACAGGTGGCTGGACACTGTCGGGAGGACGCTCTATTCGCTGTTGTTCGTGTTGTTTTTCAGTTTCTGTGTTGTCACCCCAATAGCGTGGCTTTGTGTCAGAGTATGCAGGAATCCGCGTGAGAAGCAACGCCGTCTGCACTTGCTGATTTATCGCGCCATGCGCTTCGTGGTACTGAGCCACGGGATACCTGGAACTACATTTAGTTGCAAACGGTCCGGTGAGACCGATTTCTCTCGCCCTGCCATCATCATCTGCAACCACCAGTCGCGTCTCGACCTGGCCTGTCAGCTTATCTTCACCCCTAATATCGTGTTCCTGACCAACGAGTGGGTGTGGAACAGTCCTCTCTATGGCTTCCTGATTCGCAACGCTGAGTATTATCCTGTAACCGAGGGTATCGATGCGCTGATGCCGAAACTGCGCTCGCTGGTGGACAGAGGTTATAGCATTGCCGTCTATCCAGAGGGTACGCGTTCGGAGGACTGCAGCATCGGGCGCTTCCACAAAGGCGCATTCCATATTGCTGAGCAGTTAGGCCTCGACATTGTTCCTATGGTAGTCTATGGTCCGGGCAAGGTGTTGCCCAAGCGAAGCTACTATCTGCGCAAGGGTCCTATCCATATTGAGGTGGATGCTCCTGTCAGCAGGGCTCAGCTTGAGCAGATGGGCGACACTAAGGCGCAGGCCTCCTACATGCGGCGGTGGTATCAGGCCCGATATGAACAGATAGCCAACGAGATAGAACAGTATGTGTAGATTGGTATTTATATTGATGTTGAACATATGGTTCACTGCCTTGCACGCGCAAGTCGATATCTGGGCTGCGACGGGCAATGGCAAGCGAGTAGAGCTGACTCCGTACGTCGCTACTGGGCAGCCATCATCTGTGTGCAAGGCGGTCATCGTCTGCCCCGGTGGCAGCTACTTCTGGCACGATATGGAGACGGAAGGCCACGAGGTGGCGCGCTGGCTACAGCGCAACGGCATTGCTGCTTTCGTGCTGCGTTACCGCACGGCTTATGTGCCTGCTTTCGTCACCCATTACCGACTGCTGTTCAGGGGCAATCGCTATCCCGATCCGCAGGACGACCTGCGGCAGGCCATCCGATATGTCAAGTCGCATGCCAGCGAGTATGGTATTGACGTGTCGTCGGTGGGTTTATTGGGTTTCTCGGCAGGTGGCCACTTGGCCATGTCGGCGGCAGAACTGTTTGACCATGAGGACTGCCCTGCATTTGTAGGTGCCGTCTATCCTGTGGTGACGATGACGGAGCCGTGCGTACACAAACGTTCGCGCAGGGGACTACTGGGCGACTCTCGCACTGGCGACCAGGCTCTGCGCGACAGCTTGTCTCTGGAGCGGCATGTGCCAGTCGACTGTCCTCCCGTGTTTCTGGTGAACTGCCTGGATGACCTAGTGGTGGACTACCGCAATTCCGTGCTTCTCGACTCGGCACTAACGGCCCGTGGTGTTGCCCACCGCTATGTGCAGTTCAGGACAGGGGGCCACGGTTTTGGCGCCAGTGAGCGCAAGGGCTCGCCCGAGTGCCGTCGATGGAAGTCAATGTTTCTGGAGTGGTTACGTGCGCTATGACTGGTGGCACCGTATACTAAGTGTTTTGAATCCTGCAGGCTATACTTGAAATTACGATTATGACACGTCTGATACTACATATCTTCAATACGCTGCGCGCTCATCGGCTATTATGCTGGGGCTCGCTCCTGGTATCGACGGCAGTGCTTTGCTTGCTGCTCACGCGGCAGTCGTATAAGGAAGACATCTCCGACTTCCTGCCGCTCGACAGCGCGCAGCAAGTAGCCTTTCAGACCTTTCAGGAACACTCTGGCGCTCGCCGCATTTATGTCGTCTTCGACGGTCCTGATACAGCGAGGGAGTCGGCTTTGGAATTATACTGCGACCTGCTTGACAGTCTCAATAGTACCCGTGCTGCCATTGGCGGGGATGCGATAGACTACATGACTGCTGACGACCCTGCTGCGATGGAGGAGGCTTTGCGGGCGGTGTATGCCCGGATTCCGTATCTGCTGACGGATGCCGACTATGCTCGGATAGACAGTCTGACGCGCGACACGGCCTATGTCGACAGGCAGCTTACTGCCGTTATGCAGCGGATGAGTGACCCATGGGCCAGCATGATGGAAACACTGGTGTGGTACGACCCTCTGCAGCTGTTCACTCCCGCCCTGCAGCGGCTGCTACCGTCGGCAGAGTCTGTTAGACATATGCTCTTCGTGGACTCTCCGTACGGAGCCAGCGAAACTGAGTGCAACGGCAGGTTGACCGACCAGTTGCAGCTGTTGTGCGACGGTGTGGTTCACCGCTTTCCTTCTGTGTCCGTGCGGCTCACGGGTGGCCCTATCGTCGCGGTGGGCAATGCGCGGCAAATCCAGACCGACAGCGTTCGATCCATTTCGATAGCACTGGTGCTTATTCTGCTGCTCTTGTGGTATGTGTTCCGCAGCGTCCGCCATCTGTTGCTTATTGCCCTCAGCATAGGGTGGGGGTGGCTCTTTGCCATGGGGTGCATGGCCCTGGTGCCGGGCGGAGTGTCGATGATAGTTGTCGGCATATCGTCGGTGATACTGGGCATTGCCGTCAACTACCCGCTGCATCTCATAGCCCATCTACCTCATGCGGCCGATCTACCCACGGCACTGCGCGAGATTACGCCGCCTCTCCTGGTAGGCAACGTCACTACCGTGGGGGCGTTTCTGGCATTGATGCCGCTCAATGCCGTAGCATTACGCCACCTGGGGCTGTTCAGTGCCTGCCTCCTCGTGGGTACTATCGTCTTTGTGCTGCTGTGGCTGCCTCACATGGTGCGGCCTGCGTTGAAGCCGGCTTCCCGCCTGCTTGACCGCGTCAGTGCCGTTGCTCTCGACAGCAGGCCGCGGCTGGTCTGGCTGGTCGTCGTGCTCACGGCAGTGCTGGGCTGGTTCAGCTTGCAGACCACCTTTGATGCCGACTTACACAACATAAACTTTATGACTGACGAGCAACGTTATGACATGCAGTCGGTGGAACTGCTGACAGGTGCTTCGGCGCAGGGTTCTGACCAGCAGCAGTCTCTCCATCAGCATGGCGCGGATGCGGTGCAGCTGCGCCTGTGGAATCGGTGGCGCACGGAGCAGGGACAACGGCTCTGCCGCCAGATTGAGGCGGCAGCAGATCGTATGGGATTCGCCGACAATGCCTTCAGCGGCTTCCGCGATATCGTCTTCACGTCCCCGAAGCCACAGCCGTCGTCACTTACCTCCAGTATCGTCGCCAATCTGTCCGACAACTTCAACTACATTGGCTGGGCATGCGGCGGCATCGTGTTCCTTTTCCTGTGGCTATCGCTGGGTAGCATCGAGCTGGCCCTCCTGTCGTTCCTGCCCATGGCCGTCAGCTGGGTCTGGATACTGGGACTGATGGGACTCTTCGGCCTGCATTTCAATGTGGTCAACGTCATCCTGGCTACGTTCATCTTCGGACAGGGCGACGACTATACCATCTTCATGACCGAGGGCTGCCAGTATGAGTATTCATACCGCCGCCCCATGCTCCGCTCCTATAGACGCAGCATCATCGTGTCGGCCCTCATCATGTTTACGGGTATCGGAGCGCTCGTTTTTGCGCGCCATCCCGCACTCTTCTCGCTTGCTCAGGTCACCGTGATCGGAATGTTCTCCGTAGTGCTGATGGCCTGTCTGCTGCCGCCGCTGATATTCCGCTGGCTCGTCTATCACCACGGTCGCGAGCGCCGCTTTCCGCTCACGCTACGCAGCATGCTCTGCGGGCGTGGCAACACCCCCGCAGCGATGGTCGCCGACTGCTACCGCTATCGTGGGGCCGACATCTACCGCCAGGCCCGCCGCCAGCTGCACTGCTTCCGCAGCGAGGACGCGCGAAGATCCATGCTGCAGCACAGTATGCTGGCCGGCGGCTCTACAGTAGTGCTCCTCGACTGCGGCTATGGTGCGGCAGCCCTCTGCCTCGCACTGGAGTGGCCCGGCCTGCAGTTCGTGGCTGTCGAGAAAGATACAGAGAAACTGCTCGTCGCCCGTCACGTGGCCGACGGGCGCGTCAATAACATTACATTTACTGAAGATATGAAAGAAATGATTCGCACCATGCTGGAGGATGCGCTGCCTCTCGTCGACTTCGATGCCGACTTCCTGTTCAGCCAGCTCGACTCGCTGGGTGTTACCACCATCCTCATGACACTGTCCGACGCCTACGGCATTACGCTCGACGCCACCGATGCCACACCACGCAACCTGATGTCGCTCGATGCCATTGCCACCCTTGTTGAAACAAAGCTGAAGGAGAAAGGCCAGTGACCATCTATCAATATATTGAGCACCATGCCGCACAGTCACCCACGAGGCTGGCCGTTGTCAGTCCGCAGGAGCGATGCACCTACGGCCAGTTGCACGAGCGCATCCTGCAGCGGGCCGACAGCCTAGCCCATTGCTACAGCCCAGGGCAGGTGGTGTGCCTCAGGGCGCAGCCGACCGTCGACTTCCTCGTGAGCTATTATGCCATCCACCGTGCGGGTCTTGTGGCAGCTCCGCTCGGCAGCACTATCCCTGATGCCGCCTTTAGCGCGGCAGAGAGCCGACTGGCCAGCTGCTCCGTTCCGCCCGGCACGGCCGACATCCTCTTCACCACCGGTACTACCGGACGCTCCAAGGGAGTCATCGTCAGCCATCGCGCCATGGTAGCCAATGCCGAAAATCTGGTCAGTGGACAAGGATATACCTCAGACCTGGCCTTCGTCGCCAGCGGACCGCTCAACCATCTTGGCACGCTCTCCAAGGCTTATACCGTGTTCATGACCGGAGCCACGCTCGTTATCGTCGACGGACTGAAGGACATCAACTGCTTCTTCTCTGCTCTCGACTTTCCTGATGCCAGCCGCACCGCCACTTTCCTCGTGCCTGCCTGCATACGCATGCTGCTGCTGTGGGGTGCCGACCGTCTGGCCGCGCTCGAACACAAGATTGACTTCATAGAGACGGGTGCCGCTGCCATATCGCCCGCCGACATGGCAGCTCTCTGTCGCCTGCTGCCCCACACACGGCTCTACAATACCTACGCGTCCACGGAGACGGGCATCGTATGTACCTACAACTTCAACGACGGGCGCTGTCTCGCAGGCTGTGTCGGCAGGCCCATGCTACACTCGCTGGTTGCCGTCACTCCGCAGGGCTTCATAGCCTGCAGCGGTGACACGCTTATGACTGGATATGCGGGCGACCCTGAGGCTACCTCGGCCATACTGAAAGACGGTATGCTCTATACCGCTGACATCGGACGGATGGATGCTGACGGTATGCTCTACCTGCAAGGTCGCGCCGGAGACATCATCAACGTGGGAGGATATAAAGTGGACCCTGTTGAGGTGGAACAGGCTGCACTGTCGTTCCCCGGTGTTCAGGACTGCGTCTGCATAGCCGTAGAGCACCCCGTCGCCGGACGGGCTCTGAAGCTCCTGCTCGTCATGCAGCCCGGGCAGGAGCTGCAGCGCCGTCTGCTTGCGCGGCATCTGCTGTCCTGCCTCGAAGACTACAAGGTTCCCCAGCTCTACGAACTAACAGACCGTGTGGAGCGAACTTTCAACGGCAAGGTCGACCGCCGCCGCTATGGCGGTGGCTGATGGGGTGGCTACGGTGTCTCGAAGATGTCGAACGCGGGGTCGTAGGCGGGCGACTTGATGGATAGCAGGTTGAGCACGGAATGGAAGATATAGTGCTGTTCAAGAAGGGTGGGGAGCTGGCCTTCGGCAGGCGACGGTCCGTCAGGTGCGGTGGGCTTATAGCGACGGAAGCCCTCGGAGGTCCACACCAGGAAGGGTATCTCGTACTGTACCTTGGGGGCCAGCCGCATGGGCATGCCGTGCATGAACATTCCCTTCTCGCCCAGCGACTCACCGTGGTCTGAGATGAAGATCATGGCAGTCTTCCAGTCGGTCATGCCGCGTAGGGTGTTGATCAGACTGTCGAGCATGAAGTCGGTATAGCGGATGGTGTTGTCGTAGGCGTTGACCAGCTGGTCGAGGTGCTTCTCGCCTTCCTCGACGTTCTTGGCTACGGGCTTGAAGTGCTCGAACTGTTTGGGATATTTGTCGGCATAGTTGGGTCCGTGGCTGGTGCTGGTATGGAGCACGATGAGCACCTTGTTCTTGTTGCTCGACTCGATGCGCTCGCGGAGTCCAGCCAGCAGGATGCCGTCGTAGTGGGAGTCCTCGCTGGGATAGCGTTTTGCCAGCTCGCCGTCGGTCAGGTATTCGTCGATGTGTATGGGTGGTTCGCCCCAGTTGGAGGTGCGCCACACTACGTCGGCTCCCAGGCGGAAGGCGTAGTTGGGAAGCAGCTCGTAGAGATCGTCACTGTTCTTGGGTTCGAGGATGGCTTTGGTGCCGGCAGTGGTATAGGTGGCGCAGGAGTTGGCCTGGTAGACGTGCAGTCCCTGCTGCCTGGAGAGCAGCGGGTTGGTGGGTCGCTGGTAGCCGTAGAGCTGGAAGTTGGCCTTGCGTGCCGACTCGCCGATGACGAGCACCACGACGGCCTTGTCCTGGTCGGTGATGGTGCCTGCCGGCAGTTTGATTTCCTCAGCCTGCTTGTCTTGCTGTTGGCTGACCACGCGGATGGTGTTGACCAGATAGGACCAGGGCTGCAGCAGTGCCCCCAGTTCGGTGTCGTGCTGACTGATCCACAGCGTCTGGTTGATGTTGGCCAGAGCCACGGCGAGGGTGAGGGCCAGTGCGCTGCCGCAGCAGACGAGCATCCTGCGGGCCTTGCCGTAGACAATGGGCTGCAGCAGGCAGCAGAGTGCGGGCAGCAGACCCAGGGCGGCGATGAAGAGCCACAGCGACCAGCTGAAGAAGCCCGATGCCTCAGAGTAGCGGGTGTTGAAGACGTTGCTGATGGTGGTGGCGTCGATGATGACGTTGTAGGTGATGATGAAGTAGACGGCCGTGGCATTGATGACGGCGATGACGGCCATCAGGATGCGCCCTACCTTCCGCAGGAGGAACAGGGTGAGATAGGTCATCATGAAGTTGACGGCCAGCATGATGACTACGAGCGATGCCATCAGGAATGCACTGCCTGCTGCAGTTGCATTGGTATTGGCAGCGACGTATTGGAAGAACGGGATGTTGTAGAGCACCAGTGTGGCTATGCTGGCGATGCAGGAGCATGCCATCAGCGACAGTGGACGACGGAAGATTTTCTTCATGCTTGTTGTGGGTGTGGGGTTATAATGCTCCCTTAGTAGAGGGGAGCTCATAGTGGTAGACATCGCGGCGTACGGCCATCTTGAGTGCGCGGGCCAGGGCCTTGAAGATGCCCTCTATCTTGTGGTGCTCGTTCTGTCCCTCGGCGCGGATGTTGAGGTTCATGCGGGCAGTGTCGCTGAGCGACTTGAAGAAGTGGTAGAACATCTCTGTAGGTACGTCGCCTATGCGCTCGCGATGGAACTGGGCATCCCAGACGAGCCAGGGTCGGCCTCCGAAGTCGAGGCATACGTGGCACAGACTGTCGTCCATGGGCAGGCAGTAGCCGTAGCGCTCAATGCCTCGCTTGTCGCCCAGGGCTTTCAGCAGGCACTCGCCCAGGCAGAGGGCAGTGTCCTCGATGGTGTGGTGCTCGTCGACGTTCAAGTCGCCACGGGTGTGGATGGTGAGGTCGATCATACCGTGCTTGCCAATCTGTTCGAGCATGTGGTCGAAGAATCCCAGTCCGGTCTGGATGTCGCAGTGTCCGTTGCCGTCGAGGTCGAGCTTGACGTAGACATCGGTCTCCTTGGTGGTGCGTCGCAGCTCTGCCGTTCGCTCGCCACCGTAGGCGATGGCTGCCGCGCGGTCCCAGTCGCCTATCTGCAGGAAGCCGCAGCCGATGTTCTGTGCAAACTGGCGGTCGGTGTCGCGGTCGCCGATGACGAAGGAGTGCTCGATGTCGTACTCCGCAGTGTTCATGTATTTCTCCACCAGTCCGGTATTGGGTTTGCGCGTGGGAGCGTTGTCCTCAGGGAAGTGGGGGTCGATGAGTATGTCGTCGAACGTTACGCCCTCGCCCTTCAGGGTGTCGAGGATGAAGTTATGGACTGGCCAGAAGGTGTCTTCAGGGAAGGCATCGGTGCCCAGTCCGTCCTGGTTGCTGACCATGACGAACAGATAGTCGGTGTGCTGACGCAGGAATACGAGGTTGCTGATGGCGCGCGGCACGAACTGTAGTTTCTGGAACGAGTCAATCTGCTCGTCGGCAGGCTCGCGGATGATGGTGCCGTCTCGGTCGATGAATAGTATTTTCTTCATAATGTGGTGTTGGTTTGTGCTTTAGTTGATGCCGGCGTTGCGGCGTTCAGCCTCGCGGGCATCTACGGAGCCGCAGGCGAAGTAGTGGTGTACGAGCAGCGGCTGGCTGACGTAGAACTGCATGAATGCCGTGAATACGAAGGTGGCGAAGGTGAGAGCTATCATATAGCTGGGCATACCTGACGGGTCACCGATGAGCATGCCCTGCAGTGCCTGCATGTTGGCCAGACAGAGTATGGCAGCGGGCATCAGTAGCAGGCAGCTGGCCAGGAGTGTGAGCAGCGTGCTGCTGAGCATGACGGCGACGATGAGTCCGCAGTGGCGCAGGTGCAGTCGGAAGTTGCCGTTGCGCGTGAACCAGAACTGCTGCTGTCGTTTGAGCAGTCGCCGTATGAGTGCATACACCACGGGGATGGCCAGTGGCATGAGGCATAGGAAGATGGGTGCCAGCAGTGTGAGCGGCAGGTAGACGAGTAGGGCTGTGGCCAGCGCTCCGAAGAGCAGAGCCGTAAGCAGGGCGATGAGCCAGGAAGCCTTGAAGAATGCCCGGAAGTGGCTGGTATAGTGCTGGTAGCCAGTGGTGAGCACCTTGCGGAAGCTGCGCACCTTCAGCGGAGTGGTATCTTGTTGCTTTTCCATTGTGTTTTGTTGTTTTTGCCTGCAAAGGTACGAATAAATTAAGAATTAAGAATTAAGAATTAAGAAAAAATTCGTATCTTTGCAGGCGAATTATGAAAAATATCAAGTGGGGCTTCATCGGTTGCGGTGAGGTGACGGAGAAGAAGAGTGGGCCGGCATTCTCTGAGGTAGAGGGCTCAAGTGTTGTAGCGGTGATGAGCCGCAGTGAGCGTCGTGCGCGCAGCTATGCCGAGCGTTTCAAGATACCGCGCTGGTATACCGATGCCCAGGAGCTGATAGACGACGAGGAGGTGAATGCGGTGTACATTGCCACCCCTCCGTCGAGTCATGCCACCTTTGCCATCATGGCCATGAAGGCAGGCAAGCCAGTGTATGTGGAGAAGCCGCTGGCCTCGGCATACGAGGACTGCGTCAGGGTGAACCGCGTGTCGGAGGAGACGGGTGTGCCTTGTTTTGTGGCCTACTACCGTCGCTATCTGCCTTACTTCCTGAAGGTGAAGGAGATTGTGGAGCGCGGAGTCATCGGCAAGGTGGTGAACGTGCAGGTGCGCTTCGCCGTTCCTCCCCGCGATGCCGACCGTGCGGCAGACGGTTCGCTGCCCTGGCGGCTGCAGCCCGATGTGGCTGGCGGCGGCTACTTCTACGACCTGGCTCCCCACCAGCTCGACTTCCTGCAGCAGCTCTTCGGTGTCATTACGGAGGCCCGTGGCATCTGTGCCAACCGAGGGGGCCTGTACGAGGCAGAAGACTCGGTGACGGCCTGCTTCCAGTTTGAGAACGGTCTGCCCGGCTCAGGGTCGTGGTGCTTCGTGGCCCATGAGTCGTCGCAGGAAGACCGCATTGAGCTGATGGGCGACCGTGGGTCGGTGAGCTTCTCGGTGTTCGACTTCCAGCCCATCCGCCTGCATACCCTATATGGTGAGGAGAGCATAGCGGTGCCTAATCCTCCCTACGTGCAGTATCCCATCATCAAAAATGTCATAGAGCACCTGCAGGGCATCAGCGTCTGCACCTGTACTAGTGTGAGTGCCACTCCCGTCAACTGGGCGCTGGACCGTATACTTGGAAAATTCTAGGGCGGAGTGATGCGTGGGTTGTTGCTGATAGTGATGCTGATGACGGCACTGATGTCCTTTGCTGGCGATGCGCTTGTGGCTCAAGCCCGCGACACGCTGACGATGGAGCAGCCGGGGATGGCGACCCCACTCCCGACCTCGGAGCCGAAGAAGAAAGGCTGGCTGGCGCGGCTCGTCGACAGCTTCAGCGACCAGGACACCGCCTATGTGGAGCCGCAGCACTACAACTGGGCGCTGATGCTGCAGTCGGTGACCACCTTCGACTACTACCGCCTGAGCACTACGGGGCGCGACGGACAGTCGATTACCTTCGCTCCGCAGACCGACATCCGCATAGGCCCCTACTTCGGGTGGCGCTGGATATTCCTGGGCTACACCATCGACCTGCGCAACCTGAACATCTTCAGCAAGACGCCCCGCATAGAGCTCGACGCCAGCATATACAGCGCCCGCTTCGGAGCCGACATTTTCTATCGGAGAACGGTGAACAACTACAAGATACGCAGTGCGGACATGGGCAAGGGCATCGACACGCGAGAGCTGGAGGGCGTGGCGTTCGACGGACTGGAGGTCAGCATCACGGGACTGAACCTCTACTACATCTTCAACTACCGCCACTTCTCCTATCCTGCCGCCTTCGCGCAGAGCTCGTGCCAGAAGATCAGCTGCGGCACCTGGATGGCCGGACTGGGGTATAACACCCACCACATAGCCTTCGACTACCGTCGGATGGAAGAGCTGGCCAAGGAGAAGCTGGGCCGTGACGTGCAGCTGGACAGCGCATTCAACTTCGAGAAAGTGAAGTATCGCAACATCAACGCATCGGTGGGATATGCGTACAACTGGGTGTTTGCCCGCAACTGGCTGCTGAGCTCCAGCCTGTCGCTGGCGCTGGCCTACAAAAACTCGTATTCGGAGGATGAGAGCGAGCGGGCCGAGGGATTCAACTTCGGCAACTTCAACATCGACGGCATCGGGCGCTTTGCGCTGGTTTGGAACAACACCCGCTGGTATGGCGGCGTGTCGGCCATCGTCAGGGCATACAACTATCATAAGTCGCGCTTTGCCACCAACAATATCTTTGGCGACCTGAGTATCTACTTCGGATTTAACTTCGGGCCGCGCGGACCCTATAAAAAGAAGAAGTGACCCAATAAAACAATGATGACAATGGCTATATATATATATAAGGTGTACAGGAGGATGCTGCGGACGGCTGTCGTGGCGATGGCGGCGGTGTGTTGGCTGCCGTCCGATGGCCAGGTGACCTATCAGCGGCGCGACAGCATGGCCGTCTGCCGTCTGCTGCAGCGTTACGATGCCCATACCGACGTGCTGACGCTGGCGCGGCAGTTTGTCGGAGTGCCATACGTGTCGCACACCCTGGAGGTGAACGACCGCGAGCAGCTGGTGGTGAATACTCGCCAGCTGGACTGCACCACGCTCATTGAGACCGTTGCGGCCCTGAAGCTCTGTCTGCAGCAGGGCCGGACGACATGGGGCGACTACGTGGGCCAGCTGACTGCCCTGCGCTATCGCGGCGGCAGGATAGACGGCTATACGTCGCGGCTGCACTATTTCTCCGACTGGATAGCCGACAACGCGAAGAGGCGTCTGGTGAGCGAGATACAGCAGCCCGTGCCTCCGTTCAGTGCTGTGCAGACCGTGAGGGTGAGCTATATGAGTGAGCACCCCGGAGCCTACCGCGCGCTGAAGGCTCACCCTAAGCTGGTGGAGCAGATACGGCGTCAGGAGCAGGCGCTGAGCGGACTGACGGCCCGCTACATCCGCAAGGAGGACATCCGGAACAGCACGCTGATGCGCCAGTCGGTGAAGGACGGCGACATCATTGCCATCACCAGCAACAAGCCCGGGCTGGACATTGCCCATCTGGGGTTTGCCGTGTGGCGCAGCGACGGGCTGCACCTGCTGAATGCCTCGCAGATAAGGCGCAAGGTGGTGGAGGAGCCCATGACCCTGCGCTACTACATGACCAAGCATCCTACGTTTACGGGAATAAGGATCATAAGGATTCGACCGGAATAAGTATAATAAGAATAAAATAAGAAAAAGATGGATTTACCCGAGTTTATGAACTATTCCAACAAGTTCTCGAAGCGAGACTTTGTGGAGAAGATTGCGCGCATTGCCAAGAGTGCTGGTGCGAAGCTGGTTTACGCAGCCCTGATACTGTATTATACCTTGCAGAGCGACAAGGTGAGTGCTACCAACAAAGCCATGATCATTGGCGCCCTGGGCTATCTGATCAGCCCGCTCGACGTGGTGCCTGATGCCATTCCCATAGCTGGCCTGGCCGACGACCTGGGTGTGCTGGTGTATGTGCTGAAGAAGGTGTGGACGGAGGTTGACCCCGACATCGAGACGAAGGCCCGCGAGCGTCTGAGCAAGTGGTTTGACGAGGACGAGATAGAGGAGATAGGCGACCTGATGCCCGGTGGCGACAAGTAAACCATCGAGAGACCGTAAGAGCTATGGTAAGTGAGTATCAGATACGTGTTGCGCCCCATGTGGCAGCCTCCGAGCAGGCTCTGAGGCAGTATGTGGCCGAGGAGTATGGCTTCGATGTGCGCACGCTGACGGCGCTGCGCATCCTGCGTCGCAGCATCGATGCCCGTCAGCGCACCATCTACGTCAACCTGAAGGTGCGGGCCTATATCAACGAGATGCCCCGTGAGGACGAGTACCAGCGTACGGAATATCCCGACGTGAGTAAGTCTCCGCAGGTGGTGGTGGTGGGCGCCGGTCCGGGCGGTCTGTTTGCAGCCCTGCGGCTGATAGAGCTGGGTCTGCGGCCCATCGTGGTGGAGCGCGGCAAGGACGTGCATGAGCGTAAGAAGGACCTGGCGCGTATCGGCAAGACGCAGCAGGTGGACCCTGAGAGCAACTACTGCTTTGGCGAGGGTGGGGCGGGGGCCTACTCCGACGGCAAGCTCTACACGCGCTCCAAGAAGCGGGGTTCGGTAGAGAAGATACTCAACGTGTTCTGCCAGCACGGTGCGTCGACGCGCATCCTGGCCGATACCCATCCGCACATAGGCACCGACAAGCTGCCGAGGGTGATTGAGAACATGCGGCAGACTATTGTCGGCTGTGGCGGGGAGGTGCATTTCCAGACCAGGATGACGCGGCTCCTGACGGAGGGCAACAGGGTGGTAGGCATCGAGACCGTGAGCCAGCAACCATCGTCCGTGGTCCAGCAACCATCGTCCGTGGTCCAGCAACCATCGTCCGTGAGGGAGCAGACCTTCTTGGGGCCTGTGATATTGGCTACGGGGCATTCGGCTCGCGATGTCTATCGCTATCTGTCGGCATCGGGCGTGGAGCTGGAGGCGAAGGGCATTGCCGTGGGTGTGAGGCTGGAGCATCCTGCCGAGCTGATAGACCAGATACAGTATCACTCGCGGCAGGGCCGGGGGCGGTATCTGCCGGCGGCGGAGTACTCGTTTGTCACCCAGGTCGAGGGCCGCGGTGTCTACTCGTTCTGCATGTGTCCGGGCGGCTTTGTCATCCCTGCGGCCACCGGGCCGGAGCAGATTGTGGTGAACGGCATGAGTCCGTCCGGCCGTGGCGGACAATGGTCGAACAGCGGCATGGTGGTGGAGCTGCGGGCTGAGGATGTTGAGGGCGACGATGCGCTGCGCGTGCTGCGTTTCCAGGAACAGCTGGAGCGCGACTGCTGGCTGGCTGGCAACCACCGTCAGACGGCCCCCGCCCAGCGCATGGCCGACTTCGTGAATGGCCGTCTGAGCTACGACCTGCCCCGCAGCTCGTATGCGCCGGGACTCATCTCGTCGCCCCTGCACTTCTGGATGCCCCAGTCCATCAGCCACCGGCTGCAGGAAGGCTTTCGGCAGTTCGGTAGGCAGAGCCACGGATTCCTGACCAACGAGGCGCTGATGATAGGCGTTGAGACCCGTACGTCGAGCCCGGTGCGCATCCTGCGCGACCCGTCGTCGCTGATGCATGTGCGGCTGGAGGGACTTTTCCCCTGCGGCGAGGGTGCCGGATATGCGGGCGGCATCGTGTCGGCGGGCATCGACGGTGAGCGGTGTGCCGACCAGTGCGCTGCCTATCTCAGGCAATGACCGCCGCGGGGATGTATGGCGGAAAGCAAAAACGTTAAAAAAAGACAATGCAGCGTCAAATTCTTCCTGCTACATTCTTCATTCTACATGAAATGAAGTAATTTTGCAGCTTAGTAGTGACAAACTATTCTAAAAACCAATATTATAATTATGCTATCACAACAAGATTTGAATCAGTTGGCCCAGAAAGGAATTTCTGAGGCACAAATCGAGAGACAGTTAGGCGAGTTTAAAACCGGTTTCCCCTTCCTGCGCCTGGAGGCTGCTGCCGCCATCGGCAAGGGCATCGTGGCCCCTACGGCCGACGAGGGCAAGGCCTACATCGAGGCCTGGCAGCAGTATAAGGCCGAGGGCCGGAAGGTGGTGAAGTTCGTGCCTGCCAGCGGTGCGGCCAGCCGTATGTTCAAGGACATGTTTGCCTTTGTGGATGCTGACTACGACGTGCCGACCACCGACTTCGAGAAGAAGTACTTCGACAACATCGAGAAGTTTGCCTTCTATGGCGAGCTGGACGAGGCTTGCCAGAAGAACTGCGGCAAGGGCATCAAGGAGCTGATGGGCGCCGGGGAGTACAAGGCCGTGGCTGCCCAGATGCTGAAGGCCGAGGGCCTGAACTACGGTCAGCTGCCCAAGGGTCTGCTGCTGTTCCACAACTATCCCGAGGGTCCGCGCACTCCGATGGAGGAGCACCTGGTGGAGGGCGCGCTCTATGCCGCCTCGAACGGCGAGGCCCACGTGCACTTCACCGTGTCGCACGAGCACATGGAGCTGTTCAAGCAGAAGGTGGCCCAGAAGGCCGACCAGTATGCCCAGAAGTACGGCATCAAGTACGACATCACGTTCAGCGAGCAGAAGCCCTCTACCGACACGATTGCCGCCAACCCCGACGGCACTCCGTTCCGCAATCCGGACGGCTCGCTGCTGTTCCGCCCCGGCGGCCACGGCGCGCTGATAGAGAACCTGAACGAGATTGAGGCCGACGTCATCTTCGTGAAGAACATCGACAACGTGGTGCCCGACCGTCTGAAGCAGGACACCGTGGAGTGGAAGCAGATCATCGCCGGTGTGCTGGTAAGCCTGCAGAAGAAGGCCTTCGAGTACCTGCGCCTGCTGGATACGGGCCGGTACACGCACGAGCAGGTGGAGGAGATAATCCGCTTCGTGCAGCAAGACCTGTGCTGCCGCAAGGCGGACATCAAGGAGCTGGAGGATGCCGATCTGGTGATCTACCTGCGCAAGAAGCTGAACCGCCCCATGCGCGTCTGCGGCGTGGTGAAGAATGTGGGCGAGCCCGGCGGCGGCCCGTTCCTCACCTACAACCAGGACGGCACGGTGAGCCTGCAGATCCTGGAGTCGAGCCAGATTGACAAGTCGAACAAGGAGTACATGGAGATGTTCACCAAGGGCACCCACTTCAACCCCGTCGACCTGGTATGCGCCGTGAAGGACTATCAGGGCAAGCCGTTCGACCTGCCCAAGTATGTCGACCCCACCACGGGCTTCATCTCGCAGAAGTCGAAGAACGGCAAGGAGCTGCAGGCCCTGGAGCTGCCCGGACTGTGGAACGGCGCCATGAGCGACTGGTCGACCATATTCGTGGAGGTACCCCTCTCGACGTTCAACCCCGTGAAGACCGTCAACGACCTGCTGCGCGACCAGCATCAGTAAGCGTCGTCAACGAGCATTGCGAGTTAACGACACTTAATGAAGCATCAGTAAGCGTCGTCAACAATAAATACCCCCGTTGTCATCGGTGTCATCGTCATCGTTGTCATCGGGTTTACAATAAACAGCCCCGTTGTCATCGGTGTCATCGTCATCGTTGTCATCGGGGTTGTTTTGTGGACGGTAGGTTGTTGTTAAAATAATTCAAAACCTGCGAAAAACTCGTCAATGCCGCATTGACGTCAAAATTTTGCGCCCTCGCCTGGCAGTAAATTTTCCCAGCCCAGGCAGTAATTTCCAAGTAGGGAAGAGGTCGCGTGGCAGATTTTGGAATGTAAACAAAAATGAAACGTAATATCGTCGCGTGGTGTATTACGTTTCGCGGCATGGTGTATTACGTTTCGTGCAATTTGGGCAGGTTGGGCGATGACACCGATGACGATGACACCGATGACAGTGGGGCTATTTATTTTCCCAAGTGCATAGCTATTTACAGAGCCATATTTATATATATAATATATTATATATATAAATATGAACAAAAACGATGACAAATAAATACCGCTGTCATCGCTGTCATCGCTGTCATCGTCATCGATGAGTCCGGCTGGGAAAAACTCAAATAAATTTGGTTTTTCGCTCGACTTTTCGTACCTTTGCCGGTGATGAATTCGAAACTGCTGAAAATGGATGCTCCCTACAACGTGATATACGCTGGGGGAAGGGTGGGGCGACACGTGGCCACACTGATGGTATGGAACGACGATGCGGAGATGACGGGCGGCATCACCGACGCTGCTTCGTATCCCGTGATTGACGAAGGCGAGGAATTTCCTGCCGGCACGCTCTGCGACTGGGCCGAGCTGCACGACTGCCGAGTGCTCTGCCCGCCGGGAGGGACTAATCTGCTGTGGGTGTCGAAGATTATTCAGTACGACTTCCAGCAGTTGGAGCCCGCCGGAGCGGAGTATATCCTGGAGCGTATGAAGCTGCTTGGCAGCACCATCAAGATGCCTGTGGAGAAGACTGCCGAGGGGGAGGAGGTGCCGAAGATGAACTACACGCTGTCGCTGAACGTATGGAAGCTGACGGGGCCCGTAGGCAACGACAGCGAGGGCACGTTCCGTGTGAACACGCCGAGCCACCAGGGCTTCTATTTTGAGGCCGAGGGCACACCCGACGAGGTGTACAACGAGCTGCACTACCAGCTGATGGTGTATCTGGGTGCATTCTACGACGAGGTCATCAGCATCCGTTTCCACTCTGACGACGGCTATCTGGACGATGTGATAGCCCGTCTGAACCAAGCCCACCTCTGACTATGAAGACAACGCTTACAGGACTGGAGCCCATTCCCGTGGAGTATGTGTTGGGCATCGCACAGACGAAGGCTACGGCTGCCCAGCGCAAACCGTATGTCGAGTTGATCAGGCGCTGGGGCGAGGAGTCGGGTTGCGAGGCGGAGGCCCAGCAGTTGCTCCGTGGTCTGCGCGACGGTCAGGAGATTGACGTGCGGCAGATGCCCCGCGAGTTTACGCCCCGCTATCGCCAGCCCGAGGTGGCTGAGCGACTGATAGAGATTGTGCGGCAGATAGACACGGTGATAGCCACCAAGCAGGACAACTGGACGTGGGCTCACGTGCTGAGGGTGATGACCGACGAGGGCATCCTGTTCAGAGTCACCGTCAACCGCTTTGACCAGCTGATATGCTCGATGGTTCCTGGGCGTGGGCGCGACACGGTGCGCAAGAATGGCGATTATGCCTACCTGATGGGGCAGGAGGAGCCGTGGCCCATGTGGCCTCAGTCGTATCTGAATCCAAGGTTAAACCAAGAGCGCATTGTCTGCAATCAGATAGCCCTCCAACTGGCTCCCGTGCTGACTCGCAAGATACGAGAGGAGTTTTAATAGCCAAAAGACTGCCGAGAGTCTTCCGTGTTTTTCCATCCGTTTTCCGAACTTTTCCAATGTGCTGCCAACATCGTTCCGACCTGCAGTTATGGGGCGGAAGGTCTTGTTTCTACTATTATTTATAGCTAACTTTGCTGTTGCAAAATCAAATTATTCACAAGTAATAGTAAAGTTATGGAAAAAGCAAGAATGATTGCCATGAGCCGCAAGGCTCGCGCCCCCAAGGGGCAAGTGTTCGAGTGTAAGCTCGAAGAGTTCGTTAACGTCACCCGCAGCGACGAGGTGGCAAGTATTATCACTCAGATTCGCCAAACGGACGATAAGGACGTTCGTCGCCAGCTGAAGGCACAGTTGCCCTTCCGCTGTCCTCACTACTTCCGTTTCCGCGACAACCATCGTTCGCAAGATGCCATCCTGCCCGAGGAGTTTACGTTTCAGACCTGCGTGGATATCGATGATGCCAGTCAGGTGGAGCAGGCCTTGCAACGCGCGTACCTTATAAATAATAAGGAGGGGCAGTGGCAGGGCATGCTGCTGCGCGCAGAGTATTCGGCCTCGAGGAAGCTGCATCTGGACATCCGCATCCCTGTGGGCATGACCATCGAGGAGGCTCAACAAGCCTATACCAAGGCCCTGGGTGTAGACTTCGATGCAGACTGCTGCTCGCCAGAGCGCATGATCTATATCGTCGACGAGGCCTCGCAGCTCTATATCAGCGATGACTGGCAGAGGCCGCTCCCTGACGATGAGATTGCCCTGCGCCGTAAGGCCTATCAGGAGCGTGGGCTCAATGTGGACGGGCGGCCGTTCGCGACGGCCACTCCTGCCAATGCCGCCGCCAACGCTGCCAGCGATGACACTGCCAGCGATGACACCGATGACGATGACACCGATGACAACGGGGTAATTTATCCTGAAGACTATCGCGGCATCCCCTACGACAGGATTGTCGAGGAACTGGCCGACCAGCTGGGAGGGGCACCAGAGCACGGCAACCGCAACGACTTCATCTTCACCATGGCCTGTCATCTGCGCCATGTCTGCAATGACGACCCGCGATGGATTCGCACCATCATGCCCGACTATGGAGAGCAGCACGAGCGCGTCAGCGAAACCATCCGCAATGCCTGCAAGCGCAAGCAGACGGCAGCCATGAGCCAGAAGATGAAGCTCACACTCGACCTCTGCCGCCGCCGTCAGAACATGGAGCAGGGGACTACTCGCGAGGCCCTGATGCGCGAGCCTCAGATGCCTGCCCGACTGCCCGCACCGCTGCGAGTGGCCGTCTCGCGAGTGCCCGACCACTGCCGCGCAGCGATGGCCTGCGCCATCTTTCCCGCATGGGCCACGAGGATGGGCGGTGTCAAACTGGAGTATGCCGACAACTCTGAGATGGAAGCCACGCTGATGTGTGTGCTGGTGGCACCGATGGCAACGGGAAAGTCGTGCATCAAGAAGCCCATCGACATCTGCCTGAAGGACATCGTGGCCCGCGACACCCTCTGCCGTGAACAGGAGCAGCTGTGGAAGGACGAACAAAATGCGCGTGCTGCCAACAAGAAAGGCACCGAGCGACCCAAGGACATCTGCATCCAGGTGGTAGACTCCGACATGACCAATGCGGCCTTCACCCAGCGGCTGGCCGATGCCGAGCGGGCAGGTCACAAGTGCCTCTATACGCGCATGGACGAGGTGGAGATGCTCTCGAAGATGGCCGGTGGCAGCTCCAGAGAGATGGTGAGCCGCATCATCTGCCGCAACTTCGATACCGATATGTACGGGCAGGAGCGAGTGGGAGCCCAGTCGGTGACGGCCAGGGCACCCATGCGATGGTGCTGGAATGCAAGCACTACGCCAGCCACGGCCATCCGCTTCTTCCGCAAGAACGTGAACGACGGCACCGTCTCGAGACTGAACTTCTGCACCATTCCCTCCATAGACGACAACGGCCACATACCCGTCTATAAGCGCTACGACGAGAAGTACGAGCAACGGCTGCTGCCCTACCTGCAGATGCTCGACGAGGCCAAAGGGCTCATCGTCTGTCCACAAGCCAAGCGCATGGCCGACGACCTCTGCGTGCTGGGTACCGAACGGGCAGCGCTCTTCGACGACGACGGCTATCGCATCATGGCACGCCGTGCCGCTGTCATCGCATTCCGTAAGGCCTGCATCCTCTACGTGATGAACGGCATGAAGTGGTCGCGCGATATTGAGGACTTCTGCCGCTATTCGTTCGATTACGACATGTGGGTGAAGATGTCGCTCTTCAGCGAGGCACTTGACGAGGATATGGAGATAGAGCGCAAGGTAAGCCGCGGCGGCATGGCCAACATGCTTGACCTGATGCCCGACGAGTTCACACGCGAGGAATGCCGCTCCATGCGCATCCAGCAGGGCAAGCGCAATCCCAACCCCAAGGATCAGCTGGCGCAATGGACCAAGCGCGGATTCATCGTCTGGCAGGAAGACACGAAGATGTACAGGAAAACCGACAAGTATCTCTCAAGCCATGCGGCTTGAGGGATACTCTGGGGATACTTTTTTTACGGAACATGAAAAAAAGTCGCCCTTTTGTTTGGCTGTTTCGCAAAAAAGACGTATTTTTGCAGGCGATTTTTAGAAAACAGCAACAAAATGAGAAGTTTCAATCTGATTAGCAACCTGATTATTATTCGACTGCGTAAAGTGGTCGGAAGTGATAAGGCGTGCATGTAATTTGAAGATATAAAGCAAACGACGATTAGGGCCTTTCTCACTTCCGAGTGTGAAGGGCTTTTTTCGTAGTCGTATGATCGAGACATAAAAATTTTTAACGACACAATAAAAAACAGAACTAAGATGAACGACAGATTGTTTATTTTCGACACTACGCTTCGCGACGGCGAGCAGGTGCCTGGCTGCCAGCTCAACACGGTGGAGAAGATCCAGGTGGCCAAGGCGCTGGAGCAGCTGGGCGTAGACGTGATTGAGGCGGGGTTCCCGGTGTCGAGCCCCGGCGACTTCAACTCGGTGATTGAGATTTCGAAGGCCGTGACGTGGCCCACCATCTGTGCGCTGACGCGGGCCGTGGAGCACGACATCGACGTGGCCAGCGAGGCCCTGCAGTATGCCAAGCACAAGCGTATCCATACGGGCATCGGCACGAGCGACGAGCACATCAAGTACAAGTTCAACTCCACGCGCGAGGATATTATCGAGCGCGCCGTGCGGGCCACCAAGTACGCCCGGCGCTATGTGGAGGACGTGGAGTTCTACTGCGAGGACGCCGGGCGCACGGACAATGAGTACCTGGCCCGCGTGGTGGAGGCCGTCATCAAGGCCGGGGCCACGGTGGTGAACATTCCGGACACGACGGGCTACTGCCTGCCGCAGGAGTACTACGAGAAGATCAAGTACCTGAAGGAGCACGTGGACGGCATCGACCGCGCCATCCTCTCCACCCACTGCCACAACGACCTGGGCATGGCTACGGCCAACACGCTGAGCGGCGTGATGGCCGGGGCGCGGCAGGTGGAGGTGACCGTCAACGGCATCGGCGAGCGGGCCGGCAACACCTCGCTGGAGGAGATAGCGATGATTCTGAAGTGTCACCGCTCGCTGGGCATCGACACCAACATCAACACCACGAAGATCTATCCCATCAGCCGCATGGTGTCGAGCCTGATGAACATGCCCGTGCAGCCCAACAAGGCCATCGTGGGGCGCAACGCCTTTGCCCACTCCAGCGGCATACACCAGGACGGCGTGCTGAAGAACGTGCATACCTACGAGATTATGGACCCGAAGGACGTGGGCATCGACGACAACAGCATCGTGCTGACGGCCCGCTCGGGCAGGGCAGCCCTGAAATACCGCCTGATGGTAAACGGCGTAGACCTGCCCGAGGAGAAGCTGGACAAGGTGTACGAGAAGTTCCTGGTGCTGGCCGACCAGAAGAAGGAGGTGACCGACGCCGACGTGCTGATGCTGGCCGGTGCCGACACGGCCGAGGCCCATGCCGTGAAGCTCGACTTCCTGCAGGTGACCACGGGCAAGGGCGTGAAGAGCGTGGCCTCGATAGGGCTGGACATCTCGAACCAGAAGTTCGAGGCCGCCGCCTCGGGCAACGGTCCGGTGGACGCTGCCATCAAGGCCCTGAAGAAGATTATCCAGAAGCAGATGACGCTGAAGGAGTTTACCATCCAGGCCATCTCGAAGGGCTCCGACGACGTGGGCAAGGTGCACATGCAGGTGGAGTACGACGGCAGCCTCTACTATGGCTTCGGCGCCAATACCGACATCGTCACCGCCTCCGTGGAGGCATATATCGACTGTATTAACAAGTTCAAGAAATAAGGTATGAAGACATTATTCGACAAGATCTGGGACCGGCACGTGGTGCAGCAGGTGGCCGACGGTCCCACCCAGCTATATATCGACCGCCTCTACTGCCACGAGGTGACATCGCCCCAGGCCTTCGAAGGCATGAGGGCCAGGGGGCTCAGGTGTCTGCGCCCGGCACAGATATTCTGCATGCCCGACCACAATACGCCTACGCACGACCAGGACAAGCCCATCCAGGACCCCGTCAGTGCCCGGCAGGTGGCCGCGCTGGAGCAGAACGCCCGCGACTTCGGGCTGACCCACTACGGCATGTTCTCGCCGGACAACGGCATCATACATGTGGTGGGCCCGGAGAAGGGACTGTCGCTGCCCGGCATGACCATCGTCTGCGGCGACTCGCACACCTCCACCCACGGGGCCATGGGGGCCGTGGCCTTCGGCATAGGCACCTCGGAGGTGGAGATGGTGCTGGCCTCGCAGTGCATCCTGCAGCAGAAGCCCAAATCCATGCGCATCCGCATTGAGGGCCGGCTGCAGCAGGGGGTGACGGCCAAGGACGTGGCGCTCTACCTGATGAGCCAGCTGACCACCAGCGGGGCCACGGGATACTTCGTGGAGTACAGCGGCGAGGTGGTGCGCAGCCTCTCGATGGAGGGCAGGCTGACGCTCTGCAACCTCTCGATAGAGATGGGTGCCCGCGGCGGCTTCATCGCCCCCGACGAGGTGACCTTCGAATATCTGAAAGACAAGGAGTATGCCCCCAAGGGCGACGACTGGACGAAGGCCGTGGCCTACTGGAAGACGCTGCAGAGCGACCCGGACGCCGTGTTCGACCGCGAAATGGTGTTCGACGCCAAGGACATAGAGCCCCGCATCACCTACGGCACCAATCCCGGCATGGGCATCGGCATCACCGAGCCTATTCCGCAGACCGCTGCCCAGGCCAAGGCGCCCGAGCAGGGATTCCGGAAGGCACTCGACTATATGGGATTCAACGCCGGCGAACGCCTGCTGGGCAAGAAGATAGACTACGTCTTCCTGGGGGCCTGCACCAATGGCCGCATCGAGGACTTCCGGGCCTTTGCCTCCATCGTCAGGGGCAGGAAGAAGGCGCCCGATGTGGTGGCCTGGCTGGTGCCGGGCTCATGGGCGGTCGACAGGCAGATCCGCGAGGAGCGACTGGACCAGGTGCTCCAGGCTGCGGGATTCGAGATACGCCAGCCGGGCTGCTCGGCCTGTCTGGCCATGAACGACGACAAGGTGCCGGCAGGCAAGTATGCCGTCTCTACATCGAACCGCAACTTCGAGGGCCGTCAGGGACCCGGCTCGCGAACCATCCTCTGCTCGCCACTGGTGGCCGCCGCCGCAGCAGTAACAGGAGTAATAACCGATCCACGTACACTATTATGAAACAGAAATTCAACGTTATCACCAGCACGTGCGTTCCCCTGCCGTTGGAGAACGTAGATACCGACCAGATCATCCCGGCCCGATTCCTCAAGGCTACCACCCGCGAGGAAAGCTTCTTCGGCGACAACCTCTTCCGCGACTGGCGCTACAGGGCCGACGGCTCGCCGGTAGAGGACTTCGTGCTCAACGACCCTACATACTCGGGCTGCATACTCGTGGCGGGCAAGAACTTCGGCTCCGGTTCGTCGCGCGAGCATGCAGCATGGGCCATCGCGGGCTATGGATTCCGCGTAGTCATCAGCTCCTTCTTTGCAGACATTCACAAGAACAACGAACTGAACAACTTCGTGTTGCCCGTACAGGTGAGCGACGACTTCCTGGAGGAATTGTTCCAGAGCATCAGCAGCAATCCCGCGACAGAAGTAGAAGTAGACCTGCCCCTGCAGACCGTCACCAACAAGGCCACGGGCCGGCGCGAGCAGTTCGACATCAACGGATACAAGAAGCACTGTCTGATGAACGGACTCGACGACATTGACTTCCTGTTGGAGAATAAGGAGAAGATAGAACAATGGGAACAGCTCAACAGATAAACAGCTACACACGCATCGCGCCGTACATCGAAATCATGGACTCGACGCTGCGCGACGGTGAGCAGACCAACGGAGTGTCGTTCCTGCCCCACGAGAAGCTGGTCATGGCCCGCAAACTGCTTTATGATGTCAAAGTAGACCGCATAGAGGTGGCATCGGCGCGTGTCTCCGAAGGCGAGCGAGAGGCTGTCACCAAGATATGCAACTTTGCCCAGAAGGTCGGCATGCTCGACCGTGTGGAAGTATTGGGATTCGTGGACGGCGGCAAGAGCCTCGACTGGATAGCACACTGCGGCGGGCGCGTCATCAACCTGCTGGCCAAGGGCTCGCTGAAGCATTGCACACTACAGCTGCACAAAACCCCGGAGCAGCACATTGCCGACATCTGCCACGAGCTGGACTATGCCGAACAGCTCGGCATCGGTGTCAACCTATACTTGGAAGACTGGTCGAACGGAATGAAAGACTCGCCCGACTATGTCTACCAGCTGGTGGACAGCCTGCTGGAGCGGCAAGGCACACCCGTCAGGCGCTTCATGCTGCCCGATACCCTCGGAGTGATGAATCCACTGCAGGTCATCGAGTACTTCCGCAAGATGATGAAGCGTTATCCGGATTGCCACTTCGACTTCCATGCCCATAACGACTACGACCTGGCGGTCTCCAACTCGCTGGCCGCCGTGCTCAGCGGAGCGCGCGGACTGCACGTCACCGTCAATGGGCTGGGCGAGCGCTGCGGCAATGCACCCATCGCGTCCGTGCAGGCTATCCTGAAGGACCAGTTCCATGCCAAGACCAGCATCGTGGAGAGCCAGCTCAACGACCTCTCGCGCATGGTGGAGAGCTTCAGCGGCATCAGCGTAGCACCCAACCAACCCATCGTGGGCGAGAATGTGTTTACCCAGGTGGCGGGCGTGCATGCCGACGGCGACTCGAAGGACAAGCTCTATTACAACGAGCTGATGCCCGAGCGCTTTGGACGCAAGCGCGAGTATGCCCTGGGCAAGAACTCCGGACGCGCCAACATCGCCAAGAACCTGGAGGAGCTGGGGCTGGAGCTGACACCGGAGCAGACGCGCCGCGTCACACAGCGCATCACCGAGCTGGGCGACAAGAAGGAGATAGTGACCCAGGAAGACTTGCCATACATCGTCTCCGATGTCCTGAAGCACGACGGGTCGGAAGACAAGGTGAAGCTGGTGAGCTATCAGGTGTCGACAGCCTACGGACTGAAGCCCGGGGCTAACGTGCGCGTGGAAATCAACGGGAAACAATATGAAGCAGGAGCAACGGGCGACGGACAGTACAATGCCTTTGTCAAGGTACTGCGCTTTATCTATCGCAAGTATCTGAACCGCACATTCCCCACTTTGGCCAACTATCAGGTGACCATACCCCCCGGAGGACGTACGGATGCTTTGGTGCAGACCGTTATCACGTGGCACTATAACGGCGGTCTGCTGCGCACGCGCGGACTCGATGCCGACCAGACAGACGCTGCCATAAAGGCCACATTCAAGATGCTGAATATCATCGAGAACGACCTGACGAAGTAACCCCGAAACCCCGAAACATCGAAACATCGAAGCCTCGAAACCTCGAAATATCGAAATATCGAAACATCGAAATATCGAAGCATCGAAATATCGAAGCATCGAAATAACGAACCCCCGAAATAACGAACCCCCGAAAAAAAGGAAATAATTATGAAACTAAAGATTGCAGTATTGCCCGGTGATGGTATCGGGCCTGAGATTATGAAACAAGGGCTGGCCGTGATGGATGCCATTGCAGCCAAGTGCGGACACGAGTTCCTCTATGAGGAGGCTCTGGTGGGCGCCTGTGCCATAGAAGCCTGCGGCGACCCGTATCCCGCCGCTACCCACGATGTCTGCATGCGTGCAGATGCAGTGCTGTTTGCTGCGGTGGGCGACCTGAAGTATGACAACAACCCCACGCTGAAGATCCGTCCGGAGACGGGACTGCTGGCCATGCGCAAGCAACTGGGGCTGTTTGCTAATGTGCGACCGGTGGCTACCTTCGACTGTCTGCTCCACAAGTCGCCACTGAAGGATGAATTGTTGCGCGGGGCCGACTTCGTGGTGATTCGCGAGCTGACGGGCGGCATGTATTTTGGCGAGAAGTATCAGGACAACGACCGTGCCTACGATACCGACGTCTATACTCGTCCGGAGATTGAGCGCATCCTGAAGGTGGCCTTCGAGATGGCGATGACGCGCAAGAAGCATCTCACCGTGGTCGACAAGGCTAACGTGCTGGCATCATCGCGCCTGTGGCGACAGATTGCCAAGGAGATGGAACCGCAGTATCCTGAGGTGACAACCGACTATATGTTTATCGACAATGCCTCCATGCGCGTGCTGACGGAGCCACGCTTCTTCGATGTCATCGTGACGGAGAACACGTTCGGCGACATCCTGACCGACGAGACCTCGTGCATCACCGGCTCCATGGGCCTGCAGCCATCGTCGTCGCTGGGAGAGCATACTCCGCTGTTCGAACCTGTTCATGGCTCATGGCCACAGGCTGCCGGACAGAACCTGGCCAACCCCCTGGCGCAGATTCTCTCTGCTGCCATGCTGTTGGAGCATTTCGGACTGACCAAGGAGGGACAGCTGGTTCGTGACGCCGTTGATGCATCGCTCGACGCCAATGTGCGTACTCCTGAAATACAAGTGGAGGGCGGTGCCAAGTATGGCACCAATGAGGTTGGTGCATGGATTGTAGACTATATCCGGAAAGCATGAGACCGTATTCCCATCTGATTCCGAGAATGTTGGTCCTGCTGTGTGGAGCTATTCTTTTGCAGACCAGTCTCCATGCGCAGGACAGCCAGCGCTGGCGTGACTCGCTGGCCGTACTCAACCAGCTGATTGCCGGCAGCTCTTGGTCTACAGACCTGCATCTGCGCAAAGCCACTGCCAATCTGCAGCTGCAGCAGTGGGAATATGCTGCTGATGAGTATTCCCAGGTGCTTCAGCGCGAACCGCATAATCCGGCTGCTCTCTTCTATCGGGGCTATGCCAACACACATCTGCGGCGGTTTGACATGGCCCGTAACGACTATGAGGAACTGCTGAAACTGGTTCCGCGCCACTTTGAGGCCCGGCTCTCACTGGCCTATGTGCTGCAGCAGACGGGGCGCAGGCAGGAGGCACTTGACCAGCTGAACCAAACGGTGGAGCTGAATCCCGACTCTGCTATTGCCTATGCCTCGCGAGCTGCCTTGGAGCGCGAGCTGCAGCAAACGGAGGCGGCGCTCTATGACTGGGAGCAGGCTTCGCGTCTGGATCCGAAGGACGCCGGCTTTGTGGTGTCGCATGTCGACTTGCTGATTGCTCTGAATCGTCGCGAGGAGGCCCGTCGGGTGCTGGATGCTGCGGTTGGTCGTGGCATCCCGCGGGGGTGGCTGCGCGAATGGTACGACAGAATCAGGAAAAAGTAACCCGATGGTGAGTAATTAGTACATTATGAAACATAAGCATCTGAGTAAGCGACAATATGTCTTGCTGTTCTTTGCTGTAGTAGCCGTGCTGGCTATTGCCAAACGCTTGTCGTACGGAAAGGAAACCTCTGACACCCATGATGGCAAGAGCTCCTATTTTGCGGACATTCCTCATCCCATTCGCTCTGTTCCGAGCTATAAAGAGGCCTTCCCCGATCTGCAAGACACTCAGATAGTGGCCGCAGAGCGTTGGGGCGTCCAGCCAGTAAGGAACCGCGAGGATGCTGAGCAGCGCAAGAAGGAGTTGGTGTATGTAGGCGAGAGTCCCTATTACCATGTTGACCGTCTGAACAGTAGCATACCTTATCTGGTGCCGCGTGCTGCTGTGCTGCTTCAGGATATCGGGCAGGCATTCTACGATAGTCTCTATGCCAAAGGGGTGCCGTTCAACAAGCTCATCGTGACCAGCATGTTGCGTACGATGGACGATGTGGCCAAGTTGCAGCGTCACAATCAGAACGCCACAGAACGTTCATGTCATCTCTTTGGTACCACCGTAGACATCTGCTACAACCGTTATAGGGCAGTCAGCCAGCCCGTCCGCGATGATACTCTGAAGTGGGTGCTTTCCGAAGTGTTGCGCGACAAGCGGCAGGAAGGGCGATGCTACATCAAGTACGAGGTCAAGCAAGGTTGCTTCCATCTTACAGTAAGATAGTCTCACGAATGAAAAAGAAATCCTGCATCACAGTGATGCAGGATTCCTTTTCATTATTCATCCCCACACTGTATGGTGCAGGATCCCTTTTGATTATTCTGCTCCGAAGTATTCTTGCAGTTCCTGGGCAGCAGAGCCTTCGGCGTTGGCAAGGTCACGTATGATACGGCCATTCTCGAGCAAGGCGATCCGCGACGAGATGTCAATGGTGTGCTGCAGGTTGTGGCTGGAGATAAGAATGGTTGCCCCAGTCTGTTGGGCATAGTCCGTCAGAAGATGCTTAAGCACCAGCTGGCTGGTGGGGTCGAGATAGTTGAAAGGCTCGTCTAAGATGACAATCCTGGGCTGTCGCAACAATGCGGAGATGATGCCCACCTTCATTTTGTTACCAGCAGAGAGGTTGCGGATAAGTTTCTTTTGTCCGAACACTTCGCCATTGGCAAAGCGCTCGAATAGCTGTAGTCGCTGGTCTGTCTCCTGCTGGCTGATACCGGAAATCTTGCCGAGGAAGGCAAAGTATTCCTCGGGGGTTAGGAAGTCGATGAGGAATCCCTCATCAATGTAGGCTCCAACATACTGTTTCCATGCTTCGCTTTCTGCAGGATTGACAGCGTTAATCAGTACTGCCCCCTCGTCAGCCTGTAGCAGGTCGAGCAGCAGGCGGAAGAGCGTGGTCTTGCCTGCACCGTTGTTGCCGACAAGTCCCAGAATATCCCCATCGTTAATAGTAAACGAGGGGATATCGCAGGCACATGTTTCGCCGAATTGCTTCTTTAGATTGTTTATTTCAATCATAAAATTCGATATTTCGATGTTCCGATGTTCCGAAGTCCCGATGTTTCGAAGTCCC
>DGWI01000012.1:2840-16781 GCA_002396085.1 Porphyromonadaceae bacterium UBA4262 | reverse complement strand
TCCCGATGTTTCGAAGTCCCGATGTCTCGATGTCTCGATGGTTCGAAGTTTCGATATTTCGATGTCTCGGGAAAATCTTTATACCAAACCTCTTCCGTGACAGTTCTTGAACTTCTTGCCCGAACCGCAGGGGCAGGGATCGTTGCGTCCGGGCAGCTTATCCTTGATGATAGGTGTGCGGGGCTGCTGGGCACGGGTGTCTTGGGCGGCAGCTGCTGCCTGGTTGGGATCTGTCATCTGCTCTTGGCTGAGGTTCTGCTTCGACTCAGTGTACTGCTGGCGCTGGGTGCGTTGCTCGGGAGCAGCCTCCTGCACTTGTTGCATCTCAGGAATCTGGGCGCGCATCAAGATGCTGACACTGCGGTTGTTCATGGTGTTCACCATGTTGTCGAACAATTTGACACTCTCAAGCTTGAAGATGAGCAGTGGGTCTTTCTGCTCGTAGCTGGCGTTCTGTACCGAGTGCTTCAGCTCGTCCAGCTCGCGCAGGTTCTCTTTCCAGGCTTCGTCGATGATATGGAGCAGAATTTGCTTCTCAAATTCCTTGACCACTGACTTGCACTCAGTGTCGTAGGCTTCCTTCAGGTTGCAGGCAATGTTGTACATTCTGCGGCCATCGGTCAGGGGAACTACAATGCGCTCGTAGATGGCACCTTGGTTCTCGTAGACTTGCTTGATGACGGGCATGGCCACCTCTTGGACATGTTCCATTCGGCGCTTGAAGTTACCCATAGCTACCTGGAACACTTCTTCACACAGGTCTTCGTGGTTTTTGTTGATAAACTCCTCGTTGGTGAATGGACACTCCATGGCGAAGACCTTGATGAACTGCTCCTTGCAGCCTTCGTAGTCGTTCTGTTCGATGATGTTCACCACGCGGTCCCAGATGGTGTTCGAGATGTCCATGCCTATGCGCTCACCCATCAGGGCGTGACGACGTTTAGAGTATACAACGGTGCGCTGCTTGTTCATCACATCGTCGTATTCGAGCAGACGCTTACGGATGCCGAAGTTGTTCTCCTCAACCTTTTTCTGGGCGCGCTCTACCTGCTTTGAGATCATGGGACTCTCCAACATCTCGCCTTCCTTGAAGCCCAGCTTGTCCATGACGGTAGCAATGCGTTCTGAACCGAACAGGCGCATCAGCTTGTCTTCGAGTGAGATGAAGAATAGCGATGATCCTGGGTCGCCCTGACGTCCGGCACGACCGCGCAGCTGGCGATCCACGCGACGGCTTTCGTGACGCTCAGTACCGATGATGGCCAGACCGCCTGCTGCTTTCACTTCCGGCGACAGCTTGATATCAGTACCACGACCTGCCATGTTGGTGGCGATGGTGACAGCACCTTTGCCGTTGACAGACTGACCGGCCAGAGCCACAATGTCAGCCTCCTTTTGGTGTAGCTTAGCATTCAGCACCTGATGAGGTATACCCTCGCGCTTGCCCGTCTCAGGATTGACATACATATCAAGCATGCGGCTCAGAAGTTCTGAGATTTCCACCGAGGTGGTACCAATCAGGGTAGGCCGGCCGGCATTGCGCAGGCGAACCACTTCCTCAATGACGGCACGATATTTTTCACGGGCGGTCTTGTAGATGCGGTCGTCCATATCGTCGCGGATGACGGGACGGTTGGTGGGAATCTCCACTACGTCGAGCTTGTAGATGTCCCAGAACTCGCCCGCCTCAGTAGAGGCGGTACCTGTCATACCAGCCAACTTATGATACATGCGGAAGTAATTTTGCAAGGTGATGGTGGCGAAGGTCTGCGTGGCTGCCTCTACCTTCACATGCTCCTTGGCTTCGACCGCTTGGTGCAGTCCGTCGCTCCAGCGGCGTCCCTCCATGATACGGCCGGTCTGCTCGTCGACAATCTTTACTTCTCCGTCTATCACAACGTACTCGTCGTCCTTGTTGAACATACAGTAGGCCTTGAGCAACTGCTGGAGTGTGTGGACACGCTCCGACTGCACGGCATAGTGAGCCATCAGCTCGTCCTTCTTATTGATACGCTCCTCGTCAGTCAGGCTGGTGTCACCCTCGAGTGCTGAGAGCTCTGACGTGATGTCAGGCAGCACAAACAGGTCTTTGTCGTTTACTTGATTGGCCAACCATGCTGTACCCTTATCGGTCAAGTCGCATGAGTTGAGCTTCTCATCGACAACGAAGTAAAGGGGCTCTACAACCTCTGGCATACGACGGTTGTTGTTCTCCATATAGATTTCCTCAGTCTTGAGCATTCCGCTCTTGATGCCTTCTTCGGAAAGGTACTTGATGAGAGGTTTGTTCTTGGGCATCGATTTGTGCGAGCGGTAGAGGGCAAGGAAACCTTCGTCTTCCAACTTCTTATCGTTCTTCTCGCGTCCTTCGGCAATCTTCTGCTTGGCTTCTGCCAGATACTGGGTGGCCAGCTGCTTCTGAACACCTACCAGTTTCTCAACCAGCGGCTGATATTCTTCGAACATCTGGTCGTCGCCCTTAGGCACGGGACCGGAGATGATGAGCGGCGTACGTGCATCGTCAATAAGTACCGAGTCAACCTCGTCGACGATAGCGTAGTTATGGGCGCGCTGCACGAGGTCGCTGGGCGAGATGGCCATGTTGTCGCGCAGGTAGTCGAAGCCGAACTCGTTGTTTGTACCGAAAGTGATGTCGGCCTGATATGCCTTGCGGCGCTCCTCGCTATTGGGACGATGCTTGTCGATGCAGTCGACAGAGAGCCCGTGGAACATATAGAGCGGCCCCATCCATTCAGAGTCGCGCTTGGCCAGATAGTCGTTCACCGTAACAACATGAACGCCATTACCAGTCAGTGCATTAAGGAACACAGGGAGGGTAGCCACCAAGGTCTTACCTTCACCTGTTGCCATTTCGGCAATCTTGCCCTGATGGAGCACGACACCACCGAAGAGCTGTACGTCGTAGTGTACCATTTCCCATTTGAGGTCGTTGCCTCCTGCTGTCCAATGGTTATGGTAGATGGCCTTGTCGCCATCGATGGTGATGAAGTCCTTACGTGGGTCGGCAGCCAGTTCGCGATCGAAATCTGTAGCAGTAACTATAGTCTCTTCGTTTTCTGCAAAACGGCGGGCGGTTTCCTTGACAATAGCGAACACTTCGAACATTACTTCGTCAAGTGCCTTCTCATAAATGTCGAGTACTTCCTTTTCCAACTTGTCAATCTGGGCAAAGATGTCAGCACGCTCATCAATAGGTGTTTCCTCGATAGTGGCCTTCAGCTTCTCTATCTCCTCTTTCTGCTGCTTGGCAGATTCCTGCACTTGCTGCTGTATGTCTTTAGTACGCTGGCGCAGCTGGTCATTGTCTAACTTCATGATGTCAGGGTAGACGGCTTTCACTTTCTCAACCAACGGCTGGATGAGTTTCATGTCGCGCGATGACTTATCACCGAACAGCGAACGCAAAAATTTGTTGAAATTCATATCTTATTCTTTTCTTATTTACCTTAATTATAATAAACGGGTGCAAAATTACGAAGAAAAATCCGTAATCTTGCAAAAACTGAAGATTATTTGCCTTTCTTTCTTTTATTTACTTTTTGCAATCTAATTCTTAGACCTTTAGAAAAGAGGCTCTGCTGTGCAGGCATTAGGAGCCCGGATACGGATGGCACGTGCAACGGTAGGTGCTATGCGGTCTGTAGTGACTAAGTCAGGAACGCGCTGGGCTTTAATATCTGCACCGAAAAAAATAATGGGGAATGGTATGTAGCTGTTCCGCGAAACAGTAGTAGTGTGCGTATCTTCATTAGTGAGTTGCCATCCAGGGGCTATGCCGATGAGAAGGTCGCCGCACTTGTCTATGTTGAAGCCATTGCGGATATGCTGCAACAGCTGGCTGTCGCTTGTTTGCAGCTGGGCGCTGGTATAGACATTGCGTACGCCAGACATCTGGAGTATGAACTCCTGTGCACGCCGTTGTAGTTCGCTGCGGTCCAGATTCTTCTGGTTGATAAGTTTGTGGTTCAGGAATATCTGGTTGCGCCAATAGGTTTCCACGTATTGTCCTGAACCATAAATAGCTCCCAGATACATATTGAGCAAGTTGGCTGCACGGTTGATGTAAAACTTACCTGTAGGAATGTTGAAACGTTCATTGTCGTTTTCGCTTTCCTCCTTGATGCACCCCGAGCCTGTGAGGATGAACAGAACGCGCTTACGGCCTAATTTATGTTGGATGCCGCTCACTAAACGTGCTACATAGTAGTCGAGCATGCGATAGCTCATCGTGTCAGGCTCTACTGTATAAGAAACGTTTAGCAGGTCAGTAGTGCCGTGCTGCCCTATTCCTGACTGTTCGACACATTTCAAGGCCAGGTCGGTAACATTCTCGTTGGCATCGGTCTGGGGTGAGTACTGGCGGATGTACCAGCTAAGCCATTGGTTTTCTGGTTTATAACAAGGGGCTATCACCCATTTGTAGTTTTCGAGCCACATGGCTCCGTCGGCAGCATGTCCTGCCGACAGGATGGCATTCTCGGGATGTTCTGCAAAAGCAAACACTTTAGATGCTCCGTTGGTGGCAATCTTCAGTTCGTCGGATAGGGTAGAGGTGGCAAGGAGGGCCGGCGACAGGTCTTGGAGGATGTTTTGTGGTCGCAACGTGTTACGGTCAATCCACTCCAGGCCTGTTACTCCGTTATAATAGGGTGTAGTGCCTGTTGCGATGGATGCTGTACCCGATGCTCTGTCGACAGGGGTGAAGCTGCAACTGGCATTGGAAAAGAACATTCCTTCATTGAGCAGGCGTTTCAAACCTTCTTGCTGGTAAAGGGGGGAGTAAGTCTCCAGATAATCGGTGCGTAATTGGTTGACAATGATGCTAACCACCAGACGTGGAGCTTCTGCTATGGCCTGTGCTGCGGCCTTATGATTAAAGCCCAGCAGCGACAGGAGGGTGATATACAAGTATCGATTACGCATCAAGAAACTATTTTTTTGTGAATATAGCATTGCATGAGCAAACATAGTGCCAAGCTCCATGTGCCTTCTGCATACGACTGGAACAGGCTTCCGATGAGAAAAGCGAATGCCAGAATGGCAGAAATAACCCAGTAATGTGTCTTGTGGTCTTTGACGACAGGCCACAGAAAGAGCCACGGCAAGGGATTGAACAGTAGTATCTGCAGATTTAGGCTAACTGTAGGATGCTTGGAGAATATCATTAGTGTCAGTAGAATGCCAATGGTGCCAGTGACGAGCATCAGCAGCAAGTCCCAAGGGAGGAAGCTGCGTTTCAGTTTCCATTCAGCAATGAATATTATCAAGGCGATGATGGTGAGGATAATAGCGCATTCAGAAGGTGACAAAGGGAATCCTGTCTTGATGATTTGTACTCCACCGGGAGCTGCCGTGCGACGTTCTTTAACCAAAGGACGGTATAGCCCATCGTTATAAATCTGGGCATGGTCAAAGTCATACATCAACTGGTTAGGAAGGAACTCCTGTTGTCTTCTGTCGGTAGGTTGATCAGCCATGATGCCCAGCAGCAGGTCGTTGCCGAAACGTGCCCATGGATGATTCCGGG
Source organism: Porphyromonadaceae bacterium UBA4262 (assembly GCA_002396085.1). GTDB lineage: Bacteria > Bacteroidota > Bacteroidia > Bacteroidales > Muribaculaceae > Sodaliphilus. The sequence goes on along the minus strand of DGWI01000012.1, from coordinate 11,233 downwards.
TCATATCGTGAACCAGGTCTCGGTATGTTGGCGTAAAATCTTTACGCTCAGCATATTCTACTTTTCCGCTAATACATCGCTCAATGATATCTCGGGCTTTTGTTGTACAGTTGTTATGAAAGTAATTGTATCGGTAGATGCTGTTCTCTGGACGCAAGTTCTCGGCCAATGCGTAGTAGAGTAGTGCTTTCTCGTTGCTGGTCAGGTTGAGTACCTGCTCAGTTACCATGCTTCCGAAATAGCGATACTCGCGCAAGAATAGATTGTAGGGCAGGACACCAAGCTCATAGTCGGTGAGACCGAAGACGAAACGTAATACAAAGAAAGGCTTACGTTGGTCGAACACACCATAGTTGAAGGCCAGGTCTTCGTTGGCTTTACCTCGGTGAAAGTTGTGCCAGCGTATTGCAGTATGTCCATATAGACTGTATATTTCGTCGTGAGGTTGACAGGTGAGTAAACTTACCTCCACTGAATCAAAATATTCGGTGTTAAACTCATTGTCAGCGAAAGCTGGTTGTGGCATCAAGGATGTCGCAACGAGTGCTAAAAATGTCCTAAAAATGATTTTTAAATGTTTCACGATGCAAAATTAACCTATATTTTCCACTTATCGTGCGTTTATTTCGTTTTTTTTCAATAATTTTGCAGTCCGAAATCGAATTCATTAAAAAGAAACAGATGAAAAAGCGAATTATTGGAAGCCTGCTGGCAAGTGTGGTGTCGTTGACGATGATGGCTCAGATCAGCAAAACGCTTTCGCCATACAGCCAGTTTGGCTTAGGAATGTTGGCAGAGCAGTCTACTGGTTTCAATCGAGGAATGAGTGGACTTGGCATAGGTGTACGCAACGGCAAGATAGCAAACGTGCTTAACCCTGCCTCCTATTCCGCTGTGGACTCTCTGACAATGATTCTCGACTTGGGCGTGTCGGGACAGTTTACCCAGTATAAAGAGAACAAGAAGAAGGTGAACGCCAAGACTGCCGACTTTGATTATGCAGTGGCTACATTCCGGGTATTGCCAAAACTGGGAGCCAGTATTGGTATCATACCTTATTCTAATATAGGCTTCAACTACTATGATGCCCAATGGATTGGTGAACCAGATAATGGCTATTTCGGTACGCAGGCCAACAACTACTATAATAACAGCTATACGGGTTCTGGCGGCTTTAGTCAGGCTTTCCTCGGTATTGGTTGGGAATTTGTTAAAGACTTCTCTGTCGGAGTCAATATGTCTTATTTCTGGGGTAAGTATAACAAAGTCATCTCGGCTGTGTTTAAAGACTCTTATGCCAATACGCTGACCAAGACATATTCGTCGAATGTCAACAGTTGGAAACTGGATCTGGGGGTTCAGTGGACCAAGCAGCTTAGCAAGGATAATCAGTTGACTGTTGGTGCGGTGGCTGGCATTGGGCACAAGCTGGGAGCCGATGCCAACTTGACTACTCTCAATGCAAACACCCAAACGGGCGTATCGACGACCAAAAGAGACAGCGTAGTCAACGGACTGAGTATTCCTTATTCCTTTGGAGTGGGTTTCTCGTTGGTTCATAAAAATAGTCTGACAATCGGAGCCGACTACATGCTGCAACGTTGGGGCAGCCTGGACTACCCCCTGGTGGACGAAACAACCAAGAAGTACACGGCAACGAGTGGGGTGCTGAAGGATCGGCATAAGATTACTATTGGTGCCGACTGGATACCAGATCCCAATCCGCTGGCACGTGGTTTTATGAAACGCATACATTATCGGATAGGAGCTTCCTATGCTACACCTTATTATAATATAGGAACGCAAAAAGGTCCCAAGGAGCTGACTGTCAGTGCAGGCTTTGCCATCCCTATTGTGAACACATGGAACAACCGTACTACATTGAATATCAGTGCACAGTGGGTGAATGCGTCAGCCAAAGACCTGGTGACAGAGAATTCGTTCCGTGTAACGATTGGACTGACTTTCAACGAACGATGGTTTGCTAAATGGAAGGTAGACTGATTCCTATATATATTTTCCTGGCTCTTCTGTTTTTGGGTTCGTGTGAAGAACAGAAAGGGCATACAGCACCAGCCATCAGCGACCGGGACTCCGTGTCGATGATGACTAGCTATGGGGTGAACACACTCATTTCTGACTCGGGAATTATAAAGTACAAGATTGTGACCGAACGCTGGGATGTGAACACCATTAAGCAACCTACACGCTGGACATTTGAGAAAGGCATCTTTCTCGAACAGTTTGACCCACAGTTTCATGTCGAGGGCTATATCCATGCAGATACAGCCTGGTATTATGACCAGCTGAAGCTTTGGGAACTGCGTGGACGGGTCCACATCCGTAATGTGAATGGCCTGGTGTTCGATAGCGAGGAATTGTATTGGGATGGTATCAAGCACGAGTTCTACTCCTACAAATTCTCCAAGGTGGTAACGCCTGAGCGCACGATGCAAGGCACCTACTTCCGTAGCGACGAGCACATGACGCGTTATGAGATTACTAACAGCGTGGGTTCATTCCAGTCGGAGGACATTGAGGGCAACAAGGAAGACAGTACTGCGCAGCAGACCGACAGCACTCACGTTTCAGTGCCACAGCGACAGGCTGCGACGCGTCATAAAGCCACTCAGAAATCTAATTTTACAGCTCCATGACAAATCTCATTATAGGATTACTGGTCACTATGCTTTTCTCTGCCTTTTTCTCTGGCATGGAGATCGCATTTGTATCAACCAATCGGCTACGGGCTGAGATGGACAGGGAGAAGAATGGCATTTCTCAAAGGGCGTTGGACGTATTCTTCGCTCATCCAAACAATTTTATCTCTACGATGCTGGTGGGGAATAATATTGCCTTGGTAGTCTATGGCATATTGTTTGCCAGGATTTTCGATGCAACGCTCTTTTCATCACTGAGCGATGGTGCTCGGGTGACCTGCGATACACTACTGTCGACGGTTGTTGTATTGTTCACAGGAGAGTTCCTGCCCAAGACCATCTTTAAGTCAAACCCGAATGGGTTCCTCACTTTTTTTGCCATTCCTGCCTATATATGCTATTTTGTGTTGTATCCTATATCGCGCTTTTCAGCCCTTCTCTCACGCGGATTGTTGCGCCTGCTGGGAGTCAGGCTGCCGAAAGAAGAAGAAGGGAAAGAGTTTACAAAGGTAGACCTGGACTATCTCGTTCAGTCAAGCATAGATAGTGCAAAGGATGACACTGAGATAGAAGATGAAGTGGAACTGTTCCATAACGCCCTCGACTTTGCTGATACCAAGGTGCGCGACTGTATGGTACCTCGCACAGAGATTGATGCCGTCGACATAGAGGATTGTACGGTGGAAGAATTGAAAAATAAGTTTATTGAGAGCGGGCATAGCAAGATAGTGGTCTATCGAGACGACATTGACCATATAATAGGATATATTCATTCCTCTGAGCTTTTTAAGCATGTTACCGATATATCTCAGCATATCCGGCAGATGCCTTTTGTGCCTGAAACTATGGCAGCGCGCAAACTGATGCATATATTCCTGCAACAAAAAAAATCGTTGGGCGTTGTCGTCGACGAGTTTGGTGGAACCAGTGGCATCGTGTCGCTCGAGGATATTGTCGAAGAGATTACAGGCGATATTGAGGATGAGCACGACAACCAGAAGTACGTAGCCAAGCACTTGGCTGATGGTGACTATATGCTCTCGGCTCGTCTGGAGATAGAGAAGGTGAACGAATTGTTCAATCTAGAACTGCCCGAAAGTGATGACTATAAGACTGTCGGTGGTCTCATCTTGCACGAATATCAGTCGTTCCCAAAGCTCAACGAGGTAGTTCATATTGGCCGTTTCGAGTTTAAAATCGTCAAGAATACGATGACAAAAATAGAACTTGTAAAGCTAAAAGTCGCAGAATAACTTTTTTTTTAAGAAAAAATGCCGAATTTTGCGGGGAATTTAGTAATTTTGCAGGCTGAATTTGAAATTAAGAATAAAATTAAATATTAAACATTAAAAATGGCAGCAATTGGAAAAATTAGAAGCTGGGGACCAGTACTCGCTACGGTGATAGGTCTGGCCCTGTTTGCATTCATTGCCGAAGAGATGTTCCGTTCGTGCGAAGCCACGGGCAATGAGCGTCGTCAGCAAGTAGGCGAAGTGTTAGGTAAAAAAATCTCTGTTCAGGAGTTTCAGTCGCTTGTCGACGAATACCAGGATGTCCTTAAGATGACTCAAGGTCGCGACAATCTGTCAGAGGAAGAACTCAACCAGATGAAAGATCAGGTCTGGCAGCAGTTTGTCAACAATACCATTATTGAGACTGAGGCCAAGAAACTGGGACTTACCGTTACCGATGAGGAGATGCAGAATATACTCAAGGCCGGTACGAATCCGATGCTGATGCAGACTCCGTTCGTCAATCAGCAGACTGGTCGCTTCGATGTAGCCCAGCTCACCAAGTTCCTCTCTGACTACAAGAAAGCTCAGCAGACAGCTGGTGCCGGCGAGGTGGCAGAGCAGTATCAGCGCATCTATAACTATTGGAAGTTTTTCGAGAAGAACCTTCGTTCGCAGTTGTTGATGGAGAAGTATCAGTCGCTGCTGGGTCAGTGCCTGCTGACTAATCCTGTATCTGCTAAGATGGCTTTCAACAACCAGAACGAGGAGAGCGATGTGTTGCTCGCTGTTTATCCCTATAGTGCTATTAAGGATGCCGATGTGCAAGTTACTGATGCCGACCTCAAAGCGAAGTATGACAGTGAAAAGGAGATGTTCAAGCAGTACTTTGAGAGTCGTGACATCAAGTATGTCGATTTCCAGGTGTCGGCATCTGCTTCCGATCGTGCAGCTCTGATGAAGACAATGCAGGATGCCCAGCAGAACTTCCAGTCGGGTCAGGCTGTTGCTGAGGTCGTACGCAAGGCTCAGTCGCAGGTCCCCTATTCTGGGATTGCTGTTCAGCGCAGCAGTCTGCCTACTGACATCGCTGCAAAGATCGACTCGATGCAGGTAGGTAGTGTCTCTGCTCCTTTTGAAACGAAGTTCGACAATACTTTCAATGTGGTTAAGTATATTGCCAAGGTTCAGATGCCCGACTCTGTTGAGTATCGTCAGATTCAGGTCGGTGGTCAGACTGCTGATGAGGCTCACCAGCGTGGTGACAGCATATTCAAGGCCTTGCAGGGAGGTGCTGATTTTGAGGCGCTGGCTAAAAAGTACGGTCAGACAGGCGACAAGCAGTGGTTGACATCTTCTATGTACGAACGTGCACAGAATATTGACTCTGATACGAAAAACTACCTGACCACACTGACTACAGCTGGTGCTGGCGAGATTAAGAACCTTGAAATGGCTCAAGGTAATATTATTGTGCAGGTGACCTCTCGTCGCGCTATGGTAGATAAGTATGATGTGGCCATCGTGAAGCACACCATCGACTTCTCAAAGGATACTTATTCACAGGCTTACAACAAGTTCTCTCAGTATGTGAGCGAGAATAAGTCACTGGAGCAGTTGGAAGCCAATGCTAAGAAGTTTGGCTTCACTGTTCAGGAGCGTAAGGATATCTTTAATTCTGAGCATAACGTTGTTGGCTTGCGTTCAACACGTGAGGCTATGAAATGGATTTTTGACGCTGAGGCTGGTGAGGTTTCTCCTCTTTACGAGTGCGGTAACAACGACCATCTGTTGGTTATTGCCTTGACAAATGTTCACCCTGAGGGCTATCGCGATCTCTCTGCCGTACAGGATGCTGTGAAGCAAGAGGTTGTTCGTGACAAGAAGTTCCAGAAGGCTTCCGAACTGTTGGCTGGTGTGAAGAGCATTGCAGATGCCAAGGCAAAGGGTGCAACAGTAGACAGCGTTCGCCAGATTACCTTCTCTGCTCCTGTGTTCGTACAGGCCGCAGGCTCTTCCGAACCCGCTCTTAGCGGTGCCGTGTCTGCCATGAAGCAGGGGCAGTTCTCCAACAGTGTTATCAAGGGTAATGGCGGAGCCTATTTCTTCCAGGTACTTTCCAAGAAGGTCCGCCAGGGTGCCAAGTTTGACGAGAAGCAGGTTGCAGCTTCACTCAAGCAGCAGTGCCTGCAGGCTGCCGGACGCTTCATGAATGAGCTCTATCTGAAGGCAGATATCAAGGACAATCGTTATCTGTTCTTCTAAAATAGTCAATAGCAGATTATCATATGAGAGGCTTGGGGATTTCCCAAGCCTCTCTTGCGTTTAGCAAGCACATAGTCACTCAGTTTGGCCTTCACGGGAAATATTTTTTGTGTGTATTAAAAAAGATTTTCCCGTGTACTCAAAAAAACAAGTGTTTTTTCCACTGAAACGCTTTGCTGTTTCGTTTTTTCTTTTTATCCTTGCCGATGTAACTTTGGAGAAAGGATACTTTGCTCGTATATAGGTTTCTCCTTGGATTACAGTGTCGTGCTCTCGGTTGAGAGAACCGAATTCCATGGTTTTTCTTGCGATATTAATAAGAGTCCGCAATTTAGTCAAGAAAAAGTTGTTTATTAGAAATTTATTGGCGCAGGGGGAAAAGTCCGTGGATAGCCCCCATGCCCCTAACCAAATATCTTAGCGCAACGGAATATAAAGAAAGGCAGGTCGTTGACACCATGCACCTGCGCACGTAATCCCTTGACCTTTGAATTGAAGGACTCTGCCGATGCATTGGTCGACCTGTTGTTGAAGTAGTTCAGTATATACTCCTCTTTGCCCTTGATAGTGTCGCGCACGGAGATGATTTCCCTGATGCGGGTCTTCCCGACATTCTTGTACCATTTGTGCAGTGCCTTCTTGGCTTTCTTCCTTGTCTTGCACTTGCTGAAGATGTTGCGCAGGGCGCAGAGCAGTCCGTATGCCACCTTCATCCTGGGTTCAATCTCGGAGAGCAGGTGCATCTCCCCTCTCTGGAAGTCTGTCCAGTCATCAGGACTCTTCATCAGCGGGTATCTCACATGCGTCAGCAAGTCAGCTTTGGTATCTCCGTTGCTCAGCTGTGGGGGGTCGAACTTCTCGTTCTTGCGCTTGGTGCAACATCGTCTCGTCGATGCTCAGACGCTCGCCCATGTTCTCTTCCAGAAGCACCCACTCGCCAGCATGCTCCTTCTGCTCCCAGCCGTCAAAACCGCTCAGGTGCTCCTTGTACACACGGCTGAGATACTTGCCGTCAGTCCGGAAGAAGCGCCCCACGCATTGGGCCGTCACTGGGTAGGTGTCCAACCGTTTTTTTTTAAGAAATCCGCAAACTCCACTGAGTAGCAGCTTCCCTCTGCCACCAAATGCAGGCTTTCGAGCACTTTGTCGAAGATCAGGAGGGACTTGTGATCATTTTACATTCTTCTCATCATCCCCGCCGAATGACAGGCGGCGGGGATGAATTGAGAAGATGTCTAGATTCTTTAGGTGGAGAGATGTCAGTGAGCAAAGGGGCTGGAAAAAGTGAGTTAACTCAAAAGTACTTGCGAGTTAATTCATTCGACGAATCGAGTTAACTCAAGCGATGAAGTGAGTTAACTGGCCCGAGGCTGGAAAGTAAGAAGGCTTTGCAAATATTCATATACGATTGGAGTGGGTTTGATATACGTCTGTTGTTCATTCAATATACGTACAACAATCGTACAGCAATCAGACTGCAATCGGACAACAATCGGACAACAGTGGTAGAAATAACGAAGGAAGACTTGGATAGAGAGGAGCAGTAGTTGTGTTGAAGTGGAGTATTATATGATAAGAATTCGTGGGTAAATTCGACAAACCTATTTCAGATACAAAACTTCAGCTTATAACCAATTCCCTGGGCGGTTTTGCAATAAAATGTGGATGTGACTGGCAGAATTTCTGTACCTTTGCATCCAAATAGCTTAGTCAAAACAATGAAAAAAGTTGGTTTTTCCGTAAAAAAACGATGGGGCTGAAATGTCTTATATATAGAAGTACCCTAAAACGGGGTGTAATGATCTGAAAGACTGATATGCTTGATAAGAGAACACTTGAACAGCTTTTCCGCCAGAACTATAGCGAGACACTTGCTTATCTCGCTGACACTTAAAGCTTATGCCAAGAGCTTCTTCACAATCTCAGAGATGACGCGTTCGTCAGCCTTGCCTGCCAGCTGTTTGCTGGCTGTGCCCATCACCTTGCCCATCTCCTTCATGCTGGTGGCTCCCACCTCGGCAATAATCTTCTTTACCTCTGCCTCTATCTCTTCCTGAGAGAGTTGCTTTGGCAGATAACTCTCCAGCACCTCCACCTGTGCCAACTCAGCATCGGCCAAGTCCTGACGGCCTGCCTGTGTATAGGTTGCTGCCGTTTCCTTGCCTTGCTTAGCCAGTTTGGAGATAATCTTCAGCGCATCGGCATCGGCCAATGTGTCGTTGGCTCCAGGAGCGGT
>DGWI01000012.1:0-2764 GCA_002396085.1 Porphyromonadaceae bacterium UBA4262 | reverse complement strand
TCTTAATGTTGCGGAGCGTCTCCAGACACACTTTGTCGCGAGCTTTCATCGCGGACTTGATGTCCTCACTAATTTGATCGAATAATGTCATAATATCAATATTCTAAAAATACCTTCGTTAACGGACTATCTGCACAAAGGGTGAGCCAAGCGACGTCTCTAGCCCCCATGTAGCCTAACCAAATATCCTAGCGCAATCGCAACTTCATATTTAGAAACATTTCTGCACCGACAGTAGTTTCATTAAAACTACTTCAACAGTTCAGTGATTTTGGGAACTATCTGCTTGCGTGACAGATTCTCAGGGGTGTAGGTGACACCTTCGGAAAGCGAACTGCCGAAGATGGATTCAGCAATGGCCTTTGCTCCTTCGCCATAATATATAAAATAGGTACCTTCTTCGATGTAGGGGGCATCAGACCCTGTGGGGTTAGGATTAGCAGCGAGATTATCAATCTTGGCAAACATCATGTCGCGCCCTTTTTGCCTCATGACCTCGGGCATGACGGCGAGCATACGGGCAATAAACGGCTTCATCTCAGCACTCTTGCAGGCCAGGCTCCCGAAGCCCACCAGACGATGGTTTATCTCGTATTCTTTATAGTCGGAGAGCATAATCTCGACATCGGTCATGCCATCGTAATTGTAGGCGGCCTCTACCATCTGTCGGTTGATGTCGGCTATCTGGTCCTGCAGGTGCAACTGCTCGACGAGCACCTTCCAGGCAGTGGAATCGATGCCCTTTGTGGTGGTCTTGGTGAGGTTGCGCGTATCGGAGACGATGCCAGCCAGCAGGATCTTGGCTGTCTCGTCATCGATGGCGATGCCGAGTTCCTTGTAGCATTCATAGACGATGCTGCACGTAGAGCCAACCATCTCACGACGGACGAATGGGATGGTGGCATCGGGGATATCGCCTTCTATGTGATGGTCTATTTTCTGTAGGATAATGGCTTCTCTGGCACCATCCACGCACTGTGCGTAGTCAGTATGGTCGGTCAGTATGAGCCGGGTATTGGGCTTTACCGATGTCTTCATTTCGGGGGTGGCAAAACCGAACCGCTTCGAGATATAGCTTGTTTCGCGGTTGATGGCAGAGGAAGCCTTTGCCTTGCAGTTGTATCCCAGTGCACGCATGAGTTTTGCATACGACAGTGACGAGGTGATGGCATCGACGTCGGGAGTCTTGTGGCCATAGACGAAGGTGGTGTCTGTACCCCAGTTGAGACTGGCGAGCTTGGCACGGAATTCTGCGCCAAGCACAGGATTTTGCTCTGTGTTATCAACTTTCGAGCATGATACTACAAGGAGGCTTAGGAGCAGCCAGATGGTGATGGGTCTCATTACTTTTAACATAATATTCGCTTTATGAAGTTTCACCTGCAAATTTAAATAAAATTTCCGAGATTATAAACCAGCTGAGACAAAAAAATGAGTGCAGACTGTATCTTGGAGATAGTACTCTGGGCGGTTTTGCAATGAAATGTGGATGTGACTGACAGAATTTCTGTACCTTTGCATCCAAATAGCTTAGTCAAAAACAAGAAATAATGAAAAAAGTTGGTTTTTCCGTAAAAAAACGATGGGGCTGAAGTGTCTTATATATAGAAGTACCCTAAAACGGGGTGTAATGATCTGAAAGACTGATATGCTTGATAAGAGAACACTTGAACAGCTTTTCCGCCAGAACTATAGCGAGATGATTCATCTGGCCAGAGTCTTGTTGTGCAATGATGGCGAGGCTGAGGACGTGGTGCAGGACATCTTCTTGCGTGTGGCAGACAGCGACATCCCACCTAAGAATGACTATTATCTGCAGACTGCTGTGCGCAATGCCAGCCTGAACAGAATCAGGCAGATGCAACTGCACGAACGGGTGAAGAACCTATTACCTATAGAAAACGAGACAGACCAACAGCCCTTTGACAGACAATTGGAGCAGCTGCAAGATATTTCGGTCTTCGTGGACGAGCAACTGGAGGAACCGCACCGCAGCATCTTCCACCTCCGTTTCGACGAAGACCTGACCGTCAGCGAGATTGCCCGTCGGCTGGGGCTGAACCCGAATACAGCCTACAAGTATCTCATGCAGAGCATTCAGCAAATCAGACATCACTTCGGTAAACATTAAAATGACAACAACAATGGAAACGACGAAAGAGAGAGAGCAGAACCAAGCTCGCTTGAGTTCTGCCGAGCGAGAAGGAGTTCGACAAAGTCAAACGACCGACGAAAACATCCGCCAACTGTTGGAAATGCTCGACAATCCCGATGCATATACCGAGCAGCAGATTCGAGACATCATCAACCATGATGAGGATACTCGCGAAAACTACCGCCTCATGGTAGAGGCCAAGCGCAGTAGCCGCCATCGCCAGAACAAAAAGCCTGTCGATGTAGATGCTGCTTGGCAGAGATTCAATCAAAAGTTTCAGCCTAAGCAGTCAAGCAGCAATTGGATGAAGACAGCCGCATCTTTCATTGGTGTGCTACTTGTTTCTGGCATTGCCTTTGCTGCTATCCACATCGTCCGACAGTACCAGAAGCAGGAAACTCCACAAACTGAGATGGCGGAAAATGTGACACCCCCCGTCACAACACTCCCTGACGATACGATTAACAAAGATACCGTCACCGTGCAACCTGTTATCTACGACAACATTCCATTAGAGAAGATGCTGCCAGAGATAGCCGCTCACTACGATGTGAAAGTCGTATTTGCTAACGATGAAGCCCGTGGACTCCGTTTCCACTTTGTCTGGAA
>DGWI01000046.1 GCA_002396085.1 Porphyromonadaceae bacterium UBA4262 | reverse complement strand
AAATTTTTCATACGAACCTTACACCCTATTTATATATAGAATTGAGAATTGAAAATTGAGAATTGAGAATTGAAAATTGAAAATTCAGAATGGGGAATGGAGGGATTTTTTGACTGAATGAAAAAAAAGCATTAACTTTGCGGGATAAAAACCGAAGAACAATGAACGAGAATAATCAAAAGGTGGCCCTGATCACGGGCATCACGGGGCAAGACGGCAGTTATCTGGCCGAATTCTTGCTGGAGAAAGGCTATGAGGTGCATGGCACGCTGCGGCGCAGCAGCAGTTTCAACACGGGTCGCATCGAGCATCTGTATCTTGACGAATGGGTGCGTGACATGAAGCAGAAACGCCTTGTTGAATTGCACTATGCCGACATGACCGACTCGAGCAGCCTGATACGCATCATAGAGAAAATCAAACCCGACGAGATATACAATCTGGCAGCCCAAAGCCATGTGAAGGTGTCGTTTGACGTGCCGGAGTATACTGCCGATGTGGACGCTACCGGCACATTGCGCTTGATTGAGAGCGTGCGCATTGCTGGACGTGCTGACGTGACGAAGATATATCAGGCCAGCACGAGCGAACTGTATGGCAAGGTGCAGGAGGTGCCCCAAAGCGAGACCACTCCATTTTACCCCCGCAGTCCATACGCGGTTGCCAAGATGTATGCCTTCTGGATCATGAAGAACTACCGCGAGAGTTATGGAATGTACTGCGTGAACGGTATCCTGTTTAATCATGAGAGCGAACGCCGCGGCGAGACCTTTGTGACCCGCAAGATCACCATGGCTGCAGCCCGCATTGCCCACGGCAAGCAGGACAAACTCTACCTGGGAAACCTGAATGCACGACGCGACTGGGGTTATGCCCGTGACTACGTGGAGTGCATGTGGCTGATCATGCAACAGCCCGAGCCCGATGACTATGTGATTGCCACGGGCGAGTACCACACAGTGCGTGAGTTCTGCACGCTTGCGTTCCACTACGCCGGCATTGAACTGGAATGGCGCGGTGAAGGTCTGGCCGAGCAAGGCGTGGACAAAGCGACCGGGAAAGTACTGGTGGAAGTTGACCCGAAGTATTTCCGCCCTGCCGAGGTCGAGCAACTGCTGGGCGACCCCACCAAGGCCAAGGAGAAACTGGGCTGGAACCCGAGGAAGACCAGCTTCGACCAGTTGGTGCGATTGATGGTGGAGCATGACCTGATGATTAATTGAGAATTGAGAATTGTGAATTGAGAATTAACCTATCCCCTGCTTGAGGTGGGGATAAGGGAAACATAGACGACCGAAGACAGACATGGAGAAAAACAGCAAGATATATGTGGCCGGGCACCGAGGACTTGTAGGCTCAGCCATCTGGAATAACCTGAAAGAGAAGGGCTATACCAACCTAGTGGGCCGTACTCACAGCGAACTGGACTTGATGGACGGTGTGGCTGTACGAGAATTCTTTGACACAGAACAGCCCGAATATGTGGTGCTGGCAGCAGCCCACGTTGGTGGTATCATGGCAAACCTGAAATACCGCGCCGACTTTATCTTCCAGAACTTGCAAATACAACAGAATGTGATTGGCGAGAGTTGGCGACATGGCGTGAAGAAGTTGCTCTTTTTGGGCAGCACTTGCATTTATCCGCGCGAGGCACCTCAACCCATCGGTGAGACAAGTCTGCTGACCTCGCCACTGGAGTACACCAACGAGCCGTATGCCATCGCCAAGATTGCAGGCATGAAGATGTGCGAGAGTTTCAACCTGCAATATGGCACCAACTACATAGCCGTGATGCCAACCAATCTGTATGGCCCGCGTGACAATTTCAACTTGGAGACCAGCCATGTGATGCCAGCCATGATACGCAAGATGCACCTTGCCCGTTTGCTCAATGAGGGTGACTGGTCGGGGTTGCGTGCCGACCTGGAACAACGACCAGTGGAGGGTGTTGACGGCAAGGCCAACGAGCAGGAGATCATGGACGTGCTGGGCAAGTATGGCATCACACCCGACAGCCTGAGCCTGTGGGGAACCGGCAAGCCCATACGCGAGTTCTTGTGGAGTGAAGACATGGCCGATGCCAGCGTCTACTGCCTAGAGCACATCGACTTCGACGATGTACGTGGGACCGGCCCCGAGGTGCGCAACTGCCACATCAACATCGGCAGCGGCAAGGAAATCACCATCGGGCAACTGGCCGAATTGGTCAAGCACACCGTAGGTTATCAAGGCGAGATCCATTGGGATAGCAGCAAGCCCGACGGAACCATGCGTAAACTCACTGACGTGAGCAAACTGCACGGCCTGGGCTGGCGACACCGCATGGAAATCGAGGATGGCGTACCGGCACTGTACAAATGGTACCTTGAGTCAATTCATAATTCCTAATTAAGAATTAAGAATTCATTTAATTCAGGATTCATTTTTAAGAATTAAGAATGAGGGGTGAATAAGGGGTGGTGAGTGATGGATAGAGTGCCATGCACAATCATTGCAATAGTCCTGGCATCACTTGTAGGGTGCTGGGGACAGGATGCGGGGCGTTGGTCGCTAAAGCCATACGCCGGATTGGCATTGTATCAGTTCATTGGTGACGAAGCCGACGGTTGCCGCATGCGTCCCGGCGTAGTGGCTGGCACTGAAGTATGCTACCGATTGACCGACTACATGAGTGTGTCGGGCGGTGTAGAGTATGTGCCTCGTGGCTCGCAATTAAACAAACTGGACGGCTATATCCGTCAGGACCACTTGAGCTTTCCCATCCTGATGCATTTTCACCCCTTTGGTCCCCATGTAGAACTGACGCTTGGTGCCGCGCCGTCATTTGCCCTGCACAGTGTGATGCGTGTGGCAGACGAGCACTGGGAGAGCAAGGACTTGTTCTACAGCAGCGACATAGTTGTGCCTCTGGGCGTGTATTACTCATTCAATAACGGGCTCAGCATCGGTGCAAGACTATCGGCTGGACGCAAGACGATGGTCAAGCGCGATGCCATCTTCAGAGGCGAGCATTATAACCTGCGCGGTGCAAAAGTCAACAACAACGAAGTATCAATCATCGTCGGATATCGGCTGGGACTATGAAGAAAATACTGTACATACTGATACTACTGCTCATGGCTGGCTGCAAGCACCACGACAACATCGAGTTGTGGAATGACCTGAAGGTGGGTGACAACATCTTTCACTTCACACTGGTTGAATTTCGCAACGAGAGTCAGATTATCTGTACAGGTGACCAGCCTGGCTACCTGCTGCTGCAATTTGTACTTCCTGACGGTACTGCCGTGACGCGCAAACACATGCTGCAAAGCGCCGAAGGCTATCATGCCGAATATGATGTTGCTCAAGGGGTGATGCTAGCCACGCTCGAGGGCACTGATGGATATGACGGCGACTATCGCGCAACCAGCGGATGGGTTGAAATAGAACGACATGAGTTCAAGACCTCCATTGAACTGCATGAGTTGCGGTTGGTGCGACAAAACATCGGCGACACGATTGGCATCGATGACGGATATCTGAGTTTCGACTTGTCGCTTTTATGAAAGCGACATAGCCACGGCCGCCCCGTGGCACACAACTCTAATCACACAAAAAAGGCCGGTGTCTCCGATTGTGGAGGCTCCGGCCTGATTACTTAACTAACTTTGTGTGCTTATGAAAAATCTCTACTTTTGATCACTGTGCCGCGCGACTAGTGTGTGCGGCGATTGTTGTTGACGGCTCCGCTCTTGGTAGTGCCAGTGTTGCTCGAACTTGTGGCAGCCACGTTGCGGTTGGTCTTGTTGGTCGACTCGGTGCGGGTCACTGTTGCGCTTCCGCTTCTCACCGATCCCATGGTCGCAGTCGAGGTGATGCGGGGTTCGGTGCGCGTGGTCGTGTTGGTGACCTTGTTGTCCGAGCGGGCAGTTCCTGCGCCAGTGCGGGTAGTCGTCGTGTTGACGGTGCTTGCGCTGGGGCGCGTTCTTCCGTTGGTCACCGTTCCGTTTCCGGGATTGGTGAATCCGCCGGTTTTAGTAGCACCCGATGTGCCCGTGCGAGTGCTCAGTGTGCGTCCAGTGGTGACGGGCTTGACATTCTCAAACTTGCCCTCGAAACGACTCTTTCCGGTGTAGTGACGATTCTCTCCGCGGTAGGTCGTGTAGATGACCGGTGCCGAACGGTAGAACTTAGTGCGGGGATAGCGGTCGTAGATGGTGAAGTGGAATGTGTTGCTCACCCACGTGATGGGACGGTAGAAGTGCTCAGTAGCCAGGAAAGTGTGCATTTGGCTGTAGGTGAGCACATAGCTCAGTTCCTTGGTCCGACGCTCCCAGTAGATGCCGAAGATGTCACCCATCGCATCGACATTCATGATGTAGTCGAGATTGATTTCATATACTGCATCGACCTGAGCGTAGGTCAGATAGAGTTCGTAAGCCATTTTGTCGGTCAGGAACCATGCCTGCTCGCGAGCCTGGCTGTAGCTCATTGCGCTGGCCGTCATGATTGCGACCATTGCTACGATTGAGGTAATTAAACGCTTCATAGTTCTTGAGTGTTGTGCCTTCCTCTCGGTCGGCGGTTAGACAATTGGTTCTTTGCCCATCAACCTTGCAAATACCGAGCCAGAAAAACGTGCCAATGCACCCCCAGCCGACCAATAGGCCAAAAATATCGCTATTAGGGTTTAGTCACTCGACCAAGAGGGCAAAAACATGCGAGAAAACTTCGATTGCGTTTCAATAAGGTTAAAAAAGCATCAAAGTATTGCATGTTTTAGGCAAAATACTTAATTTTGCAAGCAAACGACACAACATGCCCTCTTCAGGACTCTGGGTTCGGTTTTGCAAAGCGGCATCACAACAAGTATTGAACCCACCTAAAACAACAAACTCATATGAGAAAACATTTACTAGCACTGAGCGCCATGCTCCTGACAGGACTGTGGCTGAACGCGCAATTGGTAGGTAATCCGACTGTGACCTACACCATTGACGAAATCTCAACAACAGGTTTCAAGATTACCTTCACTCCCAATGAGGATGTCTCGGGCTATGCCGCTTGCCAGTTTGATGCCGGCACGGCCGAGCAGCAGTTTGCCACGTTTGGTGCCTGGATGGGATTCACCAGCATGGGCGACATGGTTAAGGCATGGGGCTTCAACGCCACTGCCGAGCAACAGATGAGCTGGACTGGCGACACTCCAGGCAAGGACTATGAGGTCTATGTGGCTTTCTGGGATGCCAATGGCACCTACGGTGACCTGATTATCATCCCCATCACCACGCTAGCCGGGGGGGGCGAAGGCACTGCCGAGATCACCATTGAACTGGGTGAATTCGGTGGCAGTGAAGATACCGGCTATTACCAATGGGTCATCTATACGCCCAACGATCAAGTGAACATCTACCATGACATGCTCATCGAGAAGTCGGCCTACGAGACAGCCGAATGGGGCGAAGAAGGTGTAATGTCCTACCTGACCCAGAACATGGAGAGTGTCTACGGTTGGGATCACACTGGCGTTGACGAAGCCCAGTGGAATGCCGACCCCGCCACCGAGTACATCGCCTTTGCCATCGGCAAGAATGCCATCGGCGAGTGGGGCCCGCTGGCCATGCTCGAGTTTGCCACTCCCGGTCTGTCAGGCATCAGCGACTTGACCGCAAGCAAACCAGTGTTCCGCACCGGCGAGTCGCAAGTGAGTGCCCTGGGCATGAAGCCCGGCAGCGAAGTGAGCATGTATGACATGAGCGGTCGCTTGGTGTGCAAGACCACCGTCAACAATCGTGGCGAGGCCATGCTGAGCACCAGCAACCTGAACAACGGCGTCTACATTGTGACCAACGGCAAGACCAGCCACAAATTTGTCAAGTAGAGACCCCTCACCACATTAGAACAAAAAAGCCTCCCGATGGAGGCTTTTTGTGTATCAACGATTGTCATCAGAATAGCCCGATAAGCAGGACAATCCAATGGGCGACCAAGGCAGCACAGATACCACCAATGGTGTGCGAAATGATGGCCTTGGAAGTGAGTTCGCGATAACCCAGCGAGTCGAGCATGGCGGTGTGTGTGCTCAAGAATCCGCTCCAGCACATGCCGATGGCTGTGAACACGGCAATAGAATTGCCGTCGGCCCAACCCTGCTGTACAAAGTTAGGAATAAAACTCAATGCAGCACCCACAGCACCGAGGGCGGTGATGGGGAATGCCACCTGGTGCGGATCATTGAAGCCGAAGAGGATGTTGAACAACCAATCGAACTTGTTAGCAATCCAAGGCAATAGTTCTACGCCCTCATAGGCAGCACCTGTATAGGTGCCGTTGGCACTGGGACCGAAAGTGAGAATCATGACAAATGTCGAAATGACCAACACACCTGGGATGATGGCCATGCCCACATCCACACCCGAGCGCCCGCCATCGAGCAGCGAGTTGAGGATGCGCACAAACACCGTCTTGTGCTCATTGATTTTCTCCATCTCGGGAGCATCGATCTGCTCGCTGTAGGCAGCCTCATCGGCATAACTAGGATATTGCTTGAGCACAAAGTACTGCATGAGCCGCGTCGAGACGATACATCCCACAAAAGCTCCAAACAGGCCGATGAGCGGCTCGATATAGAAACCTTGTCCCATCATGAAGATGATGACGATGAGACCCATGCCGAATGCCGTACCAAAGTTGGTGAGCGAGATATACTGATATTTCTTGAATGCCAACGCAAAGTGCTTCTCCTTGCTGAGCGCGATGATGGCCGGGTTGTCGCTGAGGAAGGTCATGACCGCACCGAGCGATGCCATGCCAGGCAAGTTGAAAAGAGGTCGCATGAGTGGGCGCAGGATTTTCTCGAGCAAGTCGACGACACCAAACTCAACGAAAATCTTGCCCAGCGCCCCCGTGATGACACAGATGCCCATCAGATAGAAGACGGTGTTGAGCAGTAGGTCGTGTGCCGTGTTCATGATGGTGTTAAGCATGGGTGCGGCACCCATCTTGATTCCGATGCCGCCAAACATTACGACAATAACTAACAGACAGATGATGCCACCCTGGTAGTTATTACGTATTCTTCTGAACATTTTAAGCATAATTCCTCTATTGTTTTTTAGTTACGAGTTGCAGGTTACAAGTTACGAGTTACGAGTTACAGGTTACGAGTTACAAGTTAAGAGTTACGAGTTACAGGTTACGAGTTACAAGTTATTTGCGGCGCCATTGCAGGAGATTCATGCTCCACGTTGCACCGACAGTGACGAATGACTGGCGGTCGTGCATGATGCCATCGGGATTGGAGTTGTAGCCCCAAGCGTAACTATAATTGGCATGCAGGCGAATGTCCATCTTCTTGCGGATGGGATAGAACTCAACACCCATGCCCACACTTTGCAACTCTGTCCCATCGTGCACAAGCAGATCGGCCTCGGTGCCACTGCGGTTGACATCGTAGGTGTACTTGCCATAGATGTTGAGTTTATCAATGGGTCGGTAGGACAATTCGGCCATAACCGAGCAGTCCTTGAGCAAGAAGGTCTGGTGCGACGAAGCACGGTTCATCCAGTCGAGCTGCAAGCGCAGCTTCTTGGTAAAATTAAACTCATTGCCCAGCGCGATGTAATTGATGAATCGCCCTTGCGCCCACTCCATCATGTTGACCGACCACAATGTGTTCCAGATGCCGTGGCTACCAATCCACATAAGGTTGTAGGCATACATGTCGGTGTACTTGTAGAAACTGCGGAAGGGGCTCTCGCAGAACTGGAACATGAGGTTGTCGTGCTTGCCTATGGCATAGGCGACGCTGGCTCCCCACTCATAGCAAGGGATATTGTTCCAGAACTCCGAGCAGTAGTAGAGGTCGATGGGTGCACGATCGTACTCATAGCCGCCAATGGCCACCACCTGCTTACCGCCCGAGAGCGTCAACTCGTCGATGGGCTTATAATCGAGGTGTAGCCAGTCGGTAGCCTCAAAGAAACTAGTCTTGCTGATTTTGTTCAATCTCTGGCGATAACTGTAGGAGAAGTGCTCGTTGATATCACCCTTGAGGATGAGGTTGAGGTACTGTCCCTTGAATCCGCAATCATCTTTGACAGTCGCACCATCCTCATAGACACGCTGATAGTCGCCACGAGCCTGCAAAGTGAGGTCGATGAGTGCATTGTCCTGCGCGTGCATGCCCATCACGGTCATGGCTAGCACAGCCAATGTGAGGTACTTTTTCATTCTTTTCGTTTAGAAAATTTAGTTTTTGAGGTTTTTTTGGTTTTTGCGGTGCAAAGATACGTCAAAAATCACGAACCAATTGAAATTTTTAGTATATTTGTGGAAAATTTTTGAAGTCATGGGCAAATTATTGATTCCTATAGTGATCCTCGCAACCCTGTTGAGTAGTTGCGGCAACGGCGGCAACAGCGATGACATGGTGGGTGTCGCCAATAACCCTACCCAGTTCTTCGGCTGCTCGCTGGGCGATGACTGCGACGATGTGGTGGAGCAACTCAAAGATGCCAAGACCTACAAGGTGACGGTCGACGAGAAGAGCAAGCCTATGACCGTGACCCTGACCGGCAAGCGCAAGGGCGACGCGGTGAAGTGGCGCAATACCAACTACGACCGTGCGGTGCTCGACATGAGCGACGATGTGTTCACCGCCATCGAGTTGACCAAGACCTACGCCAACAAGGGCGCTATGACCAAGTATGTCAACCGCCAGGATGCCCTGGACGATGCCGACATCACCAAGACCGACTCGACACGCACCTACATTATTAAAGGTGAAGAGTCGCGGTGCTCGATAGCGGTCAACATCCCGTCACGCGTGGTCAACATCACCTACACCGATAATCGCGTTTGGGTCAAGCCATCGCTGGGTGAGCGAATTGTGAACTTTGTTTGCAACCCGTTCGACAGCATCTGGAGCTTAGCCCTATGGGCCGTGATTCTTGGGCTTGTCTACCTGGTGTATAAACGCTATCAGACCCAGATCACCGCGGCCATCGAAGAGGCTCAAAACAACAACGAAGAATAATCACCAAACAACAAAATATTATGGGACTTTTAGAAGACATTATCAAGGGTATGACCCAAGGGCAAGGCGGCATGCAAGGGCAACAGCAGCAACAGCAGCAGTACCCGCAACAAGGTAACACGACAGGACAGCCGTCGGGTGACATCAGCATCCAAGACTTGGAGCGCGAGATGGGCATTGGCACCAACCGTGGTGGCAATAACTATCAACAGCAGTATCCGCAGCAACAGTATCCGCAGCAACAGCAGTATCCGCAGCAACAGCAGTACCCGCAGCAACAGCAGTATCCGCAACAGACGGGTTATCCGCAGCAGCAACAATATCCGCAGCAGCAACAACCCAGCGGCAGTGGCATTCCGGGCATGGAAGACTATCTGCCTACCAACCAGCCCAATACCCTGCCTCAGGGGCAGCAACAACTTCCCGGCTGCTCGGGTGGCGGCATGCCTGGTTGCTCGGGAGGCTTGTGGAAGATGCTGGGCATCGGAGCCCTGCTGGCCTTCCTGTTCCGCCGCAAGAGTTGAATGACCGAAGCAAACCTTCGGCCCACAGAACCTTAAAATGAAAAACAATGGAGAGAATCACTGATGAGCAGGTGCTGGAACAGGCAGGCCTGCGCGTGACTGCGGTGCGCCTGCTGGTATGGCGCACTCTGCGCAGTCAGTTACATGACGCCTTCAGCCTTGCCGACTTGCAGGAGGCCCTGCCCACGGTCGACCGCTCGACACTGTTCCGCACACTGGTGAGCCTGACCGAGGCCCACCTACTGCACGAGATTGACGACGGCAGCGGAGCGCAGAAGTATTGCGTTTGCCAGCATGACGACACGCGCCACTGCATGGGGCATGTGCACCTGACGTGCGTGCGCTGCCACCGCACGTTCTGCCTGCCCAATGTCGCCATTCCCAGCGTGCCGCTGCCCGAGGGCTTCACGCCCGAGGAGACCGAGTATGTGGTCAAGGGCGTGTGCAGCCGTTGTGCTATGAAGTGTTAAAGTCGCCTCGATCAGTAGCTGAATCCGTGGCCGTTCCACTTGAGCGGCCTGTCAATGTTAGGGCCTGTCTCGTCCCACTCAGTGACGATGATGTCTTTTCCGATATGTGGCAGGGTGTAGGAGCAACTATAGTCAACAAAGAAGGCTCGGGCAAAGTCGTTGATTGTGGGGCTTTGGCCCTCAAAAACCACTTTGACACCATCTTGTGACATGAGCATCAGCGTGCTGCATGCCATGATGATTACCGATAATAGCTTCTTCATCTCTTTAGAATTATGAGTTAGTAATTATTAGATGCAAAAAGGGCAGAGGGGTATGACAATCTGCCGGGCAGCTATACCACCTCTATCCCTTACAAGCTAAGGAAGGGGGCTGCAGCCAGGCAGCCCCCAAAACTACTCTACTATTTGAGGTAGTCGTCGAAGTAGCGGGTGATGCGCTCGTGCAGATGCACGCTCTGGTGCCCGCGCATGTTGTGTCCCTGTCCGGGATAGACATAGAAGTCGGGCTGCGTGCCAGCCGCGATACAGGCCTTGAGGAACGAGTAGGCGTGTTGCGGCACGACAGTGGGGTCGTTGAGACCGATGATAACTTGCAGTCTGCCCTTGAGATTGGCGGCCTTGTCGATGAGACTGGTCTTCTTATATCCGTCGGGGTTGGTCTGTGGCGTGTCCATATAGCGCTCGCCATACATCACCTCATACCACTTCCAGTCGATGACTGGACCGCCGGCCACTCCCACCTTGAACACATCGGGATAATTGGTCATCAGGCTGATGGTCATGAAACCGCCGAAGCTCCAACCATGCACACCGATGCGGGCCGTGTCGACATACTGGAGCGAGCGCAGGAAGTTGACACCCTGCATCTGGTCGCGCATCTCGACTTGTCCCAACTGGCGGAAGGTGGCCTGCTCGAAGTCGCGCCCACGGTTCTCACTGCCCCGGTTGTCCATGATGTAAAGCAAGTAGCCCCGTTGAGCCATGTAGGTCTCCCAACTGCGGCTGCAGTAGTGCCAACGGGCATCCACGTTGTGGGCGTGCGGGCCGCCGTAGACATAGACCACGGTGGGATATTTCTTGTTGGGGTCGAAGTCCACAGGCATGACCATGCGGTAGTAGAGGTCGGTCACGCCGTCATCGGCCTTGATGCTGCCACAGCGATACTCAGGCACAGTGTAGCCCTGCCAGGGATCGGGAGCAGTGAAGTAGCGCACTGCCTTGCCATCGGTGGTGTTGACGATGGCGATGTTGCGGGGCACATCAGGCTCCTGGTAGCTGTCGATGAGCCACTTGCCGCTGGCGCTGAGGGCGGCATCATGCCAGCCCTTGCCCCCCTCATCGACACGCGCCATCGTGCCACCATCGACATTGACACGATAGACGTTCTTCTGGATGGGATTCTCGGCATTGGCGGTGAAGAAGATGTTGTGCCCCTTCTCGTCAAAACCGAGCATGTCCATCACCACCCAGTTGCCACGGGTCAGTTGCTTGACCTGCTTGCCGCCGGTGAACAGATAGAGGTGGTTGTAACCGTCCTTCTGGCTCTGCATGACAAACGAGTTTTTGTCCCAAGGGAGGAAGACAATGGGTGTCTGCGGCTCGACATACTTGTCGTGCGTCTCGCGATAGAGTTCGGCGATGCGGTTGCCGGTCTTGGCATCATAACTGACCAAGCGGCAGTCGTTCTGGTCGCGATTCAGTTCCATCATGTAGACGATGTCGCCATCGGGGTTCCAGGCGATGTTGGTGAAGTAGCGGTCGGTGGGGTCGCCAGCATTGAGATAGATCGTCTGACCTGTTGCCAAGTCATAGACACCCACCGTGACCTTGTGCGAGGTCTGCCCTGCCATGGGATATTTCTCGGGAGCCGGGGTGGCAATGTAGCGTGTGGTATCGGTCATCTCAGGCACATCAATCAGGGGATAGTCGGTGACCATCGACTGGTCCATGCGATAGAATGCCAAGCGTGTGCCTGCCGGATTCCAGAACAGTCCACCCATGATGCCGAACTCGTTGCGGTGCACGGCCTGGCCATAGACGATGTCGCGCGAACCGTCGGTTGTGAGTTGTCGGGTCTGCCCTGCCCCATCAGTGACATAGAGGTTGTCGCCCTGCACGTAGGCCAGTGCCCTACTCTCCTTGCTCCACTCGGCGGCCTGCTCCTCGCCACGGTTTTGACTCCACACCTGCTTCTTGGCCTTGAAGTCGATCATCTGTACCTTGCCCATAGTGCCCAATGCAGCCAGAGGCTTGTCGGCGTAGGGGAACGTGATACCCGTGAGCGAACGGACAGTGTCGTTGCCCAGCCACTTGTTGACCTGAGCACGAGTGAGAAACACTTTCTCCTTGCCATTCTTGAGGTTGACAGTCCAGCAAGTGTCGGCAGCAATGCGCACCAGTTGGTCGCCCCACCAGCGCAGCGAGCGGTTCTGTGGAATCATGTTACGGTAGTTCGTTCCGCCGAAGTTCAGGTCCTCGAGCGTGAATTGCTTCTGTGCCGCCATGGGCAGCACCATCATCACCAATGCGGCCACCAGAGCCGCCCTAATCAATCGATTTTTCATCATATTGTTTTATAGTTACAAGCTACGAGTTACGAGCTACGAGTTACCAGTTACAAGCTACGAGTTACAAGTTACGAGCTACGAGCTACAAGTTACGAGCTACGAGCTACGAGCTACGAGTTACGAGCTACGAGTTACGAGCTACGAGTTACGAGCTACGAGCCACGAAATACGAGTTATCTGGTTAGTCGTAAGCAGGTGCAAAGATACATCAATTATTCGAATCGGAGTGGTTTTATGACGGACAAAATGCAAGAAAGCACCGACGGGCTGGTTAGCGGGTCAGTGCTTTGGGTCTTGTTCTTGCCAGTGCCGACGAGGCGTTCTGGCGGTGTCGTGGTCGTGTCATCTCCAGTATCCGACAACAACGTATGCAACTCCGTGGGGTGTGCGCATCACGCGATAGAGGATGCCATCGGCGAGCCACAGGCGCTCACGGTTCATGTTGACGAAACGGCCATGCACGGGACGGCGGTCGAAGCGGACACCGATGCCGGGACGGTGTGCGATGTGGTGTGCGATGACGGGACGGTGGTTGCTAGCCATGCGCATCTCGACGCGGTGCTTGCGGTTGCCGTCACTGTGACGAATCTTGTTGTCACGAGCCACAGCGTTGCTGGGCATGAGCATCGCCATCATGGCGACTGCTGCGAGTAGGACTTTAGCTTTCATAATCTTGTGTCGTTGTGCCATTGCTGGCGGGTGAGTAATTGTGTTTCTTTGTCTTTTTGACACAAGACTCTGGCTGAAGTTAAATGCGCTTTTGGGAGCAATAGATTGTCGCCCCATTTTGTCCGACCAACGCCACAAATGCACCGACCAAGTGATTCGGCTAAATCTCACGCAGATTGCGCAGATGATTAGTGGAGCAACTGGGTCAAGGCTGCATAAATCTGTTCCTCGTTCTCGTAGGGATGGATGTGAAAGTAGGGATTGCCTGTGAGCATGGCCGACAGTTGCGCCTTGGTCTTGTCGTAGAAGATGTGGCAGGGAATGCCACGATGCTCGGCATAAGCGAGTTCATAGCCTACGCCCAGCGATGGACAGGTACACTCGGCGATGAGCAGATCGCTCTGCCGCAACCAGGCGGTATCCTGGTCATAGATGCGTGCATCGCGCTCACGTCCCTGTTCATTCAGGATGAGATTGCTGCTGCCGACGTGCTCGGTGAGCACGGTGTCGGTCTGTTGCACGAATTGGATGATGCGGCGATAGAGGTCGGCATCGACGCGCCCTCCCCTAATCGAGCCAGCAAAGTAGATTTTCTTATTCATGAGTCACAGGATTATATTGCTAAAGGTCCAAAATCATTCTACTACAAAATCACAGTCAAGCACATACCAATTCTCTTCAGAGAAATACCAGACCATTGAGGCTGTCTTTTTGATATTGGGGATGGCTCTGTTTGGCCAACCATTCACGGCATAGAACACGGTAAAACGATATTTCCCTGCTTGTAATTTGCATCCGAAACTGCCCACATAAGCCTGCCCTTTCATTCCAGGATAGATGGGTGGCCGATCATCAAACGTTGTACAAATACGTCCTCCCTTTTTTCTAACTGCCTTGTCTTCAAACAGGTATGAAACCCAGCCCCAAAAATAGCCAGGCAAATGCTCACCATAGAGTGTATTTTGACTCTTGTTAGTAATTGTAAAGAATGGACCTGGATACTCACCATCTTCACCTGTATGATACCCCAGATACTCTATAGTCACGAGTGGGGACGAGGTTAATGCCTTAATCAATCTGACACCTACAGATATAGGCTCCTCAACATCATCTTGTGTGCGCACATCAAGATCAATCGACACACTCTTCATTGTACTATCAATACTAATCACCCGAGTTGTTGAGTCAATATACTCATTGATCTGAATCGTTAACTCCAGTTGATAGTCACCTCTTTGCTCCAAGAACATGGTCTTGATCAATGCCTTTTGCGTCGCGTCGCAGAGCACTTTCACCTCCCGATCAGGTGCCACAAGCACAGCCTTCACACGCAATGAATCATCCATCAAGCTCATGCCATAGTATTGCAATGTCAAGTCACAAGCAGCATTCACTGCAATCGCAGCGAGCAGCGACATCAATATCAGGACATAGCGCTTCATGACGATTAATTTTGTTGGCAAAGGTAGGCATTTTTCGGATGAATAGCAAGAGATTGACAAGAAAAAGTGCTATCTTTTAGATATAATGTGATAGCTATGCTGTGAGAAGGCAAACGCCACCTCTTCCCCTCCACCATTGGGAAAGATGAGGGGAAGAGGTGGCAGCATCCCATAGCGACTGGGTGTCAAGTTTGTTGGGTGGTGTCGGGCTTGACGTTGAGGTAGGTGCGCAGGGCGGCAACGTAGTCCTCAAAGGCTTTGAGGCCGACGGGGGTGACCCGGCACAGGGTGCATGGCTTCTTGCCCTTAAAGGTCTTCTCGATGGCAATATAGCCCGCAGTGGCCAGCTTGTCGAGCTGCACACTCAGGTTGCCGGCCGTGGCCCCGGTCTGTTGCTTGATGTAGGGGAACTCGGCCTCATCGACACTGATGAGCAGCGACATGACGGCCAAGCGCAACTCGGAGTGCAGCAATGGGTCTAATGGCTTGAACATAACCTCACACCTCCTTATTTCTTGTTTTGAAAATAGATAACCAGTCCAGGCACAACCAGACCTATAAAAGCAACGGCCGCCATCACATACAACTGCTCAAACCAAGGATACCCCAAAGCGAAGAAGAAACCGCCCAAACCTGCGACAAAACCACAAGCCTGAATGATTCGGTTCTTGAGTATGCAGCCTGTGATTGTAGTGGCAATGCCAAAACAGAGCGA
The DNA here is from genome assembly GCA_002396085.1 of Porphyromonadaceae bacterium UBA4262. Taxonomy (GTDB): domain Bacteria; phylum Bacteroidota; class Bacteroidia; order Bacteroidales; family Muribaculaceae; genus Sodaliphilus. Next base: position 14,273 of record DGWI01000046.1, on the reverse strand, counting down.
TATGATGCTGGTGATGTTGATATAAAGATGGTTATCGGGTATGAAAGATTTAACGGGAATGATGCCTCCACCTATAAGGCCAAGAATCAAACCGAAACTACCGATAAACACCCCAAATGTACCCCAGACATGACCAATTGTCTTGCCCACAAAGGTGTTGGGAATTTTCTCCTTGCGTTGAGCAATAAACCACTCGCCCAGATAACCTACAAGCCAAAGCACGGCCCATAGCAGATTCCATGCAGGGCCACCATGATTTGCCCAAAGGTGTGCAATCAACAGTGCAAACGCAACAACACACGCTCCCCACCAGATAAGTGACAATGACGAGTTACGGGTAATTGTACGCTGACTCGTCTCTATCGACTCACGGATAATTTCCAGACTGCGTTCAGCGGTCAAATTATTATTCTCTTCCATAATTTCTTTTGAACATTAATTCGTTAATAACTTGGTTAACATTACGCTACGGTGCTCCCCTCGCCCCTGCAGAAGGCTCAGTTCACACCCTTTGTGTTCGAATCACGATGCAAAGATAAACAAGTTTATTTTATAAACCAAATAATCCATCAAAAAAATATCTATAAAATTGATTTTATCGAAAAAAACAAGTTACACCTATATAATATAAAGAAAAAAAACAAATTTAATTGAAAAAAATTGACTATCTTTGTGAGTCCAAAAAGGAATCCTCATGGAAGTTGTCAATCTGCTGGAGTACAGCCAGCGCGGACAGTTGCGCGCTTGGCTTACGGCCAACCATCAAGCGGTGCGCGAGTGCTGGGTAATCACGTACCGGGGCAAGCGATGCCCTGAGTGGACTGCCCTACCCTATCTTGAGGTGGTTGAAGAGGCATTGTGTTTTGGCTGGATTGACTCAACGCTGAAACGCTTGCCCGACGGACGCCTGGCCCAACGACTGTCGCCACGTCGGCCCCGCAGCCACTGGACCGCGCTGAACATTGCGCGCTGTGCCGACCTTGAACGCCGCGGGCTGATGACTGATGCCGGCCGCCGCGCATTGCCACAAGCCACAATTCATAATTAATAATTAAGAATTGTTTTGCGCTATTTGCGGTTAGGATAAAGACAAAAGGACAATAACATTAAATGATTAGCAAAATATGTATCGAAAAATCACAACTTTAATGGCTCTATTGCTGCCCGCAGTCATGCTGCAGGCATCGCCAGTGAGTCCAGAGCTTGCCCAGAGCATTGCTGCGCAACATCTGCGCGCGACCACCTCGCGCCATGCAGCTCCGGGCCGTGCAGTCAACCCCACGCTGGTCATGACAGCCCGGTCGGCCAACCAAACAGTAGCAGACTACTATGTGTTCAGTGGCGGCATGCAAGACGGTTATGTAATTGTGGCGGGCGATGACCGCGCGCCCAGCGTGCTGGCCTACAGCGACGAGGGTACCTTCGACCCAGCCGACATGCCCGATGGCATGCGCTATATGCTCGATGTCTATGCCCAAGAGATGGCCATGCTGCGCAACTGCCCTGCAGGCTATGCCCCGGCATTACGCGCCCAGCGAGAGAACGTGGTGCGACCGATGCTCACTTGCAACTGGAACCAGAGCACCCCCTTCAACAACCTGTGCCCCACCTACGCCAGCGGCGGCAAGACCGAGCGCTCGGTCACGGGCTGTGTGGCGACTGCCACAGCGCAAATCATGTTCTACCACAAGCATCCGGCGCAGGGCACCGGCTCGAAAACCTACGAATGCAAGGTGAACGAGACCGACCTGCAGACGTTGAGTGCCGACTTTGAGCATACCACCTATCAGTGGGACAAAATGATCAACGACTACTCGGGAGAATACAGTGAGGAACAGGGCAATGCCGTCGCCACCCTACTCTATCATGTGGGTGTGGCTGCCGGCATGGAGTATGGCAAGGTCAGCGCTGTGGGCATCTTCAAGATGATGAACGCGCTGCGCAACCACTTCGGTTACAGCCGCCAGATGAGGCAACACTGCCGCAGCGGCATGACCACCAGCCAGTGGGAGTCGATCATCTACGACGAACTAGCAGGTGGGCGTCCCGTCCTGTTCGACGGCACCGCCTCGGACGGCGGTCACGCTTTTGTGCTCGACGGCTACGACGAGAACGGCTATGTCCACATCAACTGGGGCTGGGGCGGTAAGAGCAATGGCTACTTCATGCTCACGGCCCTGAATCCCGACACCCAGGGCATCGGCTCGTTTGAGGGCGGATATAACACAGCGCAGACCATCATTGTGGGCATCTGCCCCAGCCATGGCGAGGAAGAGCCGGAGCGATACTTCGATGTCTCGGCCGGCAGCTTCACAGCCAGCGGCGACCAGGTGAAGCTGGGCGAGAAAATACCCATGCTTTTCAAGCATGTGAGAGCCACGGGCTATGGCTGCCCCGCGACAGTGAATCTCAACCTGCTGATGTTTGTCTCCGGCCCCAACGGCGAGCAGATTGAGCAAGACACCGACGGCAACAACTACCTATACAAGACCGAAGTGGGCGATTGCTATGAGTACACCGAAACCGACCCGGCCAAAGACCCGTTCTCCTTCACGGCACCGGCCACATTGGCCAATGGGGAGTACAAACTATGGTTATTCTACAAATGCCCCGAGGCCGGTGTTAGTGAGTACCGCGGCTACACCCACAATGAGAATGTACCGGCTCACATCGATGTCGAGGTCAAGGATGGTGTGATGTACTTCAAGCCGCAGCTAGTGACTTGCGACATGGCGGTGACAGCCATCGACTATCCCAAGCAGGTGGGCACATCGTCGCATGTGAACCTGAGCGCCACCATCCGTAACAACGGCGCAGAATATCTCGGTTACGTCCACTATGACATCACCCGCGACGGCCAGACCGTGAGCACAACCACGGGGCAGATGCTGGCCCTGGCTACCGGGGGCGAGGTGCTGACCCGCACTGTCATCACCGCTCCTGCTACCGCCGGCGACTATGAGCTGAAGGTGAGCGGCCCCAACGGTACGGTGATTGGTGGTCCCTACCAGCTGAAGGTGGTCGAGAGTTCAGGCCACTCGCTGGACATCCAGACCCAACTGGCCCCAACTGCCTACAGCATGCCTTCGGGCAATGTGACCGGCTCGGCCGTGCTAGTCAACAACGGCACAGGCGACTTTGTGGGCACCATTCCCTATATGATTCTCAACCGGCAAGCCAATGACGTCCTGCTGACCGGCGAAACCCCGATGGTCACCATCGCCGCCGGCCAGTCGGCCACCATCAACATCGCATCGACGTTCGAGGGTACGCCCGGGCTGACCTACGGCATGTGCCTCCGCTCGATGGATGCCCCGTCGGAGCATAACATCTGGGGCGAGATAGCTCACTTCGCGATTGCGGCCGGCCCCTCAACGAGCCTCGACCGCGTCAGTGACCCGTCCGTCACCGTGACTGCCGCCCATGGCTTACTCACGGTGAGTGGCGCCAGCCGAGTCGCCGTCTACAACATCACCGGCGCACTGATGGGCACCGGTAGCCAGATGCGTCTGCCCGGCGGCACCTACATCGTCGTGGCCGACGGCACTATCCACAAAGTGCTCATGCGATAAAACACTATGGAATTTGTACAGCACATCATCCTCGACAACACCCTGGACCGGGTGGCCGACCCGTTGCTGGCCGGCTATCTGTGCCATGCCTACTGCCACAGCGGCCATTGCCGGCTGACGTATAACAACCGCGAGTTCACACTGCAGGCCGGCGACTGCATGATCATCGCCGGCCGCAGCGACTTGTTCAGCAGCAGCCAGCCCAGCGACGACTTCACGGTCGAGGTCATCTATGTCACGCAGGAGTTTATTCAGGTGTGCACGCCACAGAGCAACTATGGCGTGCGGGGCCACCTGTCGCTGTTCGAGAACCCCATCATGCGTCTGTCGCCCAAGCAACAGCGCGTGTGTGCCAATAACTTCGCCGTCATCCGCCAGCGGCTCGAGCGCCCCGAGCACAAGTTCTACCGCGACATCCTCATCACGGCCATCCGGACGATGATTCTCGATTTCTTCGACTTCCACGCCACGCTCTATGGCATGGACCGCATCTCGGCGCAGCAGCACCAACTGATGGAGCAATTCATCGAGATGCTAGAGAACGGCGACTTCCGCCAGAACCGCGAGATTGGATACTATGCCGACAAACTGTGTGTCACGGCGAAGTACCTGAGCGAGGTGTCGAAGCGTGCCAGCGGCCTGCCTGCCAACTACTGGATCACGCGCTACACAGCCCTGGACATTAGCCGCTGCCTGCGCGACCGCTCGCTCACGTTCACCGACATCAGCGACATGTTCGGCTTCTCGTCGATGTCGCACTTCACGCGCTATGTGGTCAACAACCTCGGTGCCAAGCCCAGCGACTTCCGTGAATAAGACATGAGGACAAAATATCTAGCTGTTTAAAAAGACAGAAAAACAGAAGATTCGCGGTTCAATTCAGAAACTTGCATCATTGCACTCACCCAGTGCGGAATTTTCCATTTTTTGCACTGAGTGAGTGCAAAAGATTTGCGGTAATTTGCAGTAAAATTTGGTTGATTGCAAATAATTGCGTAATTTTGCCGTTGAATTATTGTAAATGGCAATTGGGGACATGTCCTCGCACCTGCCATCCGGTGCTTCCCAGAGGGGATGCAGCCGCTCAGCAATGAGCTAATAGCGAACAGCTTGCAGTTTGTAGTGAACAGCTTGCAGCTTGTTGCTGAGATATACATAAAGTAGCGTTTTTGTTTTATCCTTTCTTCGAAATTCGCCAAAATTTTCAGCCAAGGGATAGACAGTCAAGAAACGCTCATGCGTGCCTATTATTCTCCCCCGATAGGCGGGGAAACCATATAGTGGGCATGGTGTGGGGGGAACTGTTTATTTTGGCTAAGGCGTTTGGCGATGCCTCGAAGAAGATAAAGCAGAAGAGTCCCACACTACTTTATTTTAGTAGTTATAGGGAGACAAGAAGTTAAAGTAGTTTAGCATCACTTCGCTCCATAACGACGACAACAGCAAATAACCAATTTATTAACCGACAACTTCAGGGACTCAGTTGCACAGATGATTACAAAATGAGCAACACCAAATGGCTCGTCGCTCTCGCCCTCATCGCCATGGGCACGACAGCCACCGCCCGAGACATTGTGTTCGACTACTCGCAGCAGGCCGTGCCCGAGGAGTCGGGAGTGAGATTCGAGAAAATCACCGAGGATGCCGACTGTGTGAACGACAACGGCCTGGTGGGCCGCAACGCCGGCTCGTGGTGGGTGGGGCCGCAACTGGCCGTCTCGCCCGACGGAACGCGCATCGCCTATATCAACAACCGCAACCGCATGCAGAACATCATGGTCAAGCCCACCACCCGTGGCGGGACCAGCATCCAGCGCACCCAGCGCGTCAATGTCAAGGACCTGTCGTGGAGCAGCGACGGCAAGACGCTGTGCTTCACCGAGTACCGCAACAAGCATCACGGCATCTACCTGACCAACGCCGACCAGGGGTCGATAGTGCGCCAAATCAACAACGGCAACGACAACGACTTCTGCGGTGTGCTCATCAACGGCGGCAACACCGTGCTGTTTCACCGTCAGGAAGGGCGCGGCAACTTCGGTTTGTGGGAGTATGACTTCAAGACCAACATGTTCGCCAACTTCTCGCGCGGCATGAATCCCATCCCTATCCCCGGCCAGAAGAACACTGTCTATTGTACGCGCATGACTGACCGCGGTGATGGAGAGATTTGGCGCGTCAACTACGAGACCGGCAACGAGGAACTGATTCTGGGCCAGCCCGAAAAGAGCTTCAGCACTCCTCAGCTGTCGCCCGACGGCCGTTGGCTCATCTGTACGGGCAGCAGTGTGTCAGAGTTGACCCAAAAACGTAATACCGACATCTATGCCATCCGTGTGGACGGCACACAATTGACACAACTCACATTCCATCCCGGCAACGACCTCTCGGCAGTTTGGTCACCCGATGGTCGCAGCATCTACTTCCTGTCGCAGCGCGGCTCGGCCGAGAAATGCTACAACATCTGGAAGATGGATTTCAACCTCTGACACTCGCGTACGTCTAGCGGACTATTAAAACTCATGCAGATTGAGCAGATTTAATAACACAACAAACAAATATCAATCTATGACGATAAGCTTGAAAAGGATGGCAATGATGATTGCCATGATAATGACGATTGGCATAGCCCTGATGTCATGTGGGAGCGATGAGCCCAAGAGCAATAATGATGTAGACAAAATGCTAATTGGCACATGGCTACTGGAGAATGACAGTAACAACATTTTAACTATCTATTTTAGAGGCTCGCGCTTTACTCTCACATTGCTTGATGCTGTTGATGGATACACAGACACAGTCTCTGGTTCCTATTCGGTTGCCAAAGATGGGAATGGTGATTATGTCATCACGCTGCGCTTTGATAACGAACCAGATGACCCATCCACGTTCCATATCGACGAAATTACCAGCAAAAAAATGGTGTTGTATACAAATGGAGTGGCCACCACATGGCACAAGAGATAGCCAATCACGTTCACCTAATTCATTAACTATCAAAATCTTATCTATGATGAAGAAAATTTTGCTACTAGCTGCCCTTGCGCTAGGCACACTGGCAGTGTCCGCCCAGAGTGTGGGAGGCGGCCGCAGCTCCAGCGGCAACTCGTTCTTTTCAACCGAGAAAGCAGACAAGGGGGTTACCATTGGTATTCGTGGCGGAATTGGAACGGGTGGCATGAGTACCAGATTCGACACAGGCAAAGGTGAAAACTACTCATTCAAAACTGGCTTTGGCTACAACGCAGGCATCAACCTAGACATCCCGATTGTCAAAAGTGCATACATACAAACAGGACTTTTCTTCACATGCAAAAGTGTTAAATTTGAAGAAACTTGTTCCGACAAAAATATTGAGCACCAACTCAGCCCAATGTTTATTGAGATTCCCCTACTTGCCTCATATCGTTATGATTTCAACGAGAAAACGCAGATGCAAGTAAATATTGGGCCATACTTTGCATACGGTATTGCAGGGAAACTTAAAAGAGATCTTGGTTACAATCTTTTCACCGAAACCAAACATTACGAAGGGTTTGCAGACCCAGGGGGACATCCTGACTATGAGAATGTCAAACTATTGAATCCATTTGATGCAGGTATTAGCATTGGACTAGGCGCGACATTTAATAAATTCTTCATTGGTTTACGATACGAAATTGGACTGAAGAACATCTGTGAACCGAATGGATGGAATAAGAATAAAGCAGTACATCAAACCCTTGATATTGATGGACTGAAAGATATAAAGGCCCGCAATTTCTTTTTTAATATAGGTTATGACTTCTAATCAGAAATTTAAATAGACTTTTACCGTGGGAAGGGCACAGCGCATTGTGCCGTGCCCCTCCCTTTTCTCTAAATCGACTTTAAAGCAATGTAACTATATTTATTAACCATCAAAATTTTATCTAAGATGAAGAAAATTTTGCTACTTGCTGCCCTTGCGCTAGGTGCACTGGCAGTGTCCGCCCAGAACGTTGGCGGAGGTCGCATTTCGGGCGGCAACTCGTTCTTCTCAACCGAGAAGGCAGACCATGGTGTTACCTTCGGCATTCGTGGCGGACTCAATGTTGCAGGCCTTAGTTCCGAAGCCGTGAAAGGTGAGAAAAATTACCTTTCAAGTAAGAGTGGCATTGGCTACAATGCTGGAGTCAACGTTGACATTCCCATCGTCAAGAGCATGTACATTCAGACTGGTCTTTATTGGACTGTTAAAACGGCAAAAATGGAGAACAGCTATCGAAGCGAGTATCATACGTACAAGTTCAATCCAAGTTTTATTGAGATACCCCTCTTGGCCTCATACCGGTATGATCTGTCCAACAATATACAACTTCAAGTAAATCTTGGTCCATATTTCGCATATGGCGTAGCAGGAAAGTTCAAATATGGTGATGACAACGAAACCCTATTTAAAGACACAAAAGACAAAAACTATAAGTACCCCAAGTACCTTAATCCATTTGATATTGGCATCAAGATTGGAACAGGTATTACGATAAATCGCTTTTTTGTCGGCATCAGTTACGAAAAAGGGTTGAACAATATTGCTCATAAAGAAAGATACTCATTTGCTGATAATTGGGATTTACAGAGCATTAAGACTCATAACTTCTCAGTCAATGTTGGCTATGATTTCTAGCTTGGAATTCTAATAAACACAAAATAAACTTTTTTCATTTACTGTGGGAGTGGCACAGCAGCATGTGCCGTGTCACTCTCTATTAAAACACAAACAAATGAAATATAAGCTAAACGAATCGAAACGAAGGCTTTCGGACGAAGAGAACAAATTCTTTCAAGACATATTTAACGGCTGGAAAAACAACCCTTATGCTTTATGGGCTAATTGGGACAAGTCTATCAATGATTTCTGTAATCAGCATGGCATCATTCCTGATTTCACAAATCCTATCCCTGAGGATTACATCCCCAATCATATCCATTTATTAATGGCCAATGAAGACAATGGCAGTCAGGCTGCTTGTTTCTTTCGCCATTTCAGAAATGCTTTTGACCATGAGCATATATTAATCGTGTCACCCGGTGAAATGCTAATGGCTTATGATGGGGACATTAAAAAGAGCAAAAAAGATGAAAATGGGAATCAGATGGAGGTATTTGTCTATAAAATGAGATGTCTATGCCCTTTCAAGTTTTTTCAGGAGTTAACATATCGATTGCTAAGCATCGGCAAACAGAGATTTGAAACAATTGTGAAGTAATGCGCTGTCTAATTTTTGGAGCTTCAATAGCTATGGCAATTGTAATTTTAAGTTGTCAACGAAATTCCGACAATCTTGTTGGCACTTGGTATGAGTGGGATTTGTTCTATCCCGATGGGTTCTTGCCTCAAGGTTTTGTTGTGCAATTCAATGAGGATAGCACAGGTGTCATGTGGGTTCATGACCACTTCAAGGCATCACCCAAGTTCAAGCCTGATACTTTCATTTGGTCGCAGATAACAGAAGGCCAATTGACATATCACCTCACCGACTCCAGCTCTTGGAACGCCATGGACAACTCGCAGGATGCCCACTACATCATCGATGAGCGGGGAGTCCTCAACTGGCTGGGTCATGAACTGAAACAACGAAGATAATCATCATGCTATTTTTCAACCACATACGCAACTATGCCTCCCGATGGGCAATCCGGTCATGCGGTAAACATTCATGGCAAGATTACTCAACTCTTGACAAAGCAATTTTTGACGCTAAAAGACTCTCAACACAGCCATACAGCAACACCATCATCGAACATTTCAAAAATTACGCCAACAGTCGACGTTTGCTTATTGCCGATATCAACGACCAAAAAGACTTGGATCTCGTTGCTCATCTAGCCAATCATCATCGTGACGTACATATCGTTGTTGCACCTCGGAAGATCAGTGAAGAAAGGCTGAACAATATCCGTATGTGTTTTAATGGCAATAGTTTGCTGTATTCAGAATGTAACGAGGCTACCGACTTCAAGGATACGCAGATTCTAGTCATAGATTATCTGGGTGATTTGCCCTTGATCTACCGCTATGGCACATGGGCATACGTCGGTTGTGGCCTTGCGGAAATAATTATTCCAATCTCGTACGGTCTGCCAGTTGCATACGGTAATCACCATACTTGCCAATACTCGATCACTCAACAATTGATAGAACACAAAATATTCAGTATCGTGCGCACCAAAAAAGATATTTCTCAATGGTTTGAAAACCTATGTGACAACGATTCACTGTTAGAGCAAATCAGCAACAGAGCAAAATCGTTAGTTGCCAATCATACAACCGATGAATAAAGATTTCCCCATGAATATGCGCTACTATATTACACTTGGGATAATCAAGTTCATATCACATATACCCTTTCGGCTGCTATATGCATTGTCCGACGCACTGTATTTTCCCTTCTATTACATGGCGCGCTATCGACGCAAAATTGTCCGAAAAAACCTAACAGAATCCTTTCCTAACAAAACCATCTCGGAGGTAAAAACAATTGAAAGAGACTTCTATAGGCACTTCCTTGATATGCTCCTGGAGAGTTGCAAGTTGATGTCAATTTCGGCCGATGAGATGCGGAAGCGGATGAAATTTGTCAACATCGAATTGCTGGAAGAGATGCTCAGCCGAGGGCAATCTATCTCGGCTTTCTTGGGCCATCATGGCAACTGGGAATGGATATCATCAAGCGGCTTGTGGTTTCATGATAAAGGAACCGTAGTCCAAATCTATCACCGTTTGCACAATCAAGCAATGAATCATATCATCACCAAGATGCGCACTCGCATGGGCAATGCCTGTGTGAACATGAATAGCACTGTGAAATACATGATTCAAGCAACTAGCAATGGCGAGCCACATATCTATGGCCTAATTGCTGATCAGTCACCGCGAAAGAATGAGTCAAAGCACTATACAACATTCTTGAACCACAGAGTGCCAGTAGTGACTGGCCCCGAAAAGGCAACCAAACATTTTGGATTTGCAGCCGTATATATCAGTGTAAAAAAGTGTAAACGGGGATATTACGAGTGTATCATATCGCCGCTACATGACAATGTTCAGACTTTGCCTGACTACGAACTCACAACACTCTATTATCAACGACTGGAGAATGACATCTTGCAGCAGCCCGAATTGTATCTATGGACCCACAATAGATTCAAATACGCCCATCAGAATTGTAACATCTAAGTTATGGATATTGACTTTGTAATCACTTGGGTTGACATGAATGACCCACAGTGGCAAACTGAGTTCTCTAAATACTCTCATCACCATGACAAATCGGAGAATGGGGTTTCAAAAGCCCGGTTCAGAGACAACGGATTGCTGAGATATTGGTTCCGTGGTGTTGAGAAATTCGCGCCATGGGTCAGAAAAATACATTTTGTGACCTGTGGCCAAAAACCAGAATGGCTTGACGAAAAAAATCCAAAGATCAACCTTGTCAATCACAAAGATTTCATACCTTTGCAATTCCTTCCCACATTCAACTCGGTGGTGATTGAACGCTACATGCACGAGATACCCGGGTTGTCAGAGCATTTTGTGTATTTCAACGACGACTTTTTTATCATCAATAACGTGAGCCAAGAGCGTTTCTTCAAGAATGGACTACCTTGCGATATCGCTGTGATGGACTATAACCCATCATGGTCGCAATGGTATGTAACCATTAAAAATAACATTCGCCTCATCAACCAGCACTTCGACAAAAAGGAGGTAATGGCTCGTTGGCACGACAAGTGGTTTGCCCAGTGCTATGGCTCAAAGATGCGATGGAACCATATCTTGAAGTATTACAATAAGTTTATAACCCTTGCTGTTCCCCACAATGCCCAACCGTATCTCAAGTCGACATTTGAGGACGTGTGGTCCGCCGTGGGGAACGAATTGACTGCCACATCGTCAAACAGATTTCGTAACTCAACCGACTACACGCCCGAGTTGTTCCGCACTTGGCAGATATGCCAAGGAAACTTCGAGCCGTACAACACATATCGTGACACCAAGATGTTTCCTTTAATGCTCCGTTTCAGACAAGCAGTTGAAGCCATCACCAACCAATCCTACTCGCTTATCTGTCTGAACGACAATGCCCACATCTGCAATTATGACCGAGTGATGGACGGTATCTGCTCTGCTTTCCAGCAAATTCTCCCTGCACGGTCTAGTTTTGAAATTTAACGTATGCATAAAATCTTAGCTGAGATAATAGCCGCCCCCATCCCCTCCAAGATGACAAGAAACAGAATGAGGGGCATTTTGAGATATGGCATTTTTAATGCCATGCGACTGAAAAAGCGCATAAAATGCAATCAATCCTCACCTAAATACTTCATGGCCATCTGTGCTATAGCCAAAAATGAAGGTCCCTATTTCAAGGAATGGATTGATTGGCATATTCGCATTGGTGTCGAAAAATTCTATATTTATGACAACGAGAGCACTGATGAGACAAAAGAGGTTCTTGAACCATACATAAAAAAAGGTATCGTAAATTATAAATACTGGCCAGGTCATAGGCGGCAACTAGCCGCATACGATGACTGCCTAGAGAGTCACCGTTTTTCCTCGCGTTGGATTGGGTTTATTGATTTAGACGAATTTATTGTCCCAGTTAAAGATTTGACGATTTCTGAATTCTTGAAACGATTTGACACATTTGCTGCTATTGAGATTAACTGGCTGATTTACGGCAGTGGAGGGCAAACGAAAAAGGCACCAGGAACAGTAATGGAAAGATTCAGATGCCATTCTCTGCCAAACCATATCCTAAACCGTCATGTTAAAAGCATTGTGAACCCTCTGATGATCTATAATATGATTGGCTGTCACGAGGCGGCACGTATGACGGGATATACTGCTGACTCCCATGGCAAACCAATTAAAAAGAATTTCCGTAATCGTGAACCGTTGCATGATATCATCCGCATCAATCACTATGCAGTGAAGTCGCATGAGGAATTTGCCGAAAAACAAGCTCGTGGCAGAGCCAGCGGGAGACAGAGAGTGGTCAAAGACGAATACTTTGAACAATTTGATCTAAATGACATCAAAGAATAAGAACGTATCATGACGGATATTGATTTAGTATATCTCTATGTTGATGGCAGTGACCCTAACTGGATTGCCAAGCGAAACGCATTCATTGGAATTCCTTCAGGAAAACAAGAACACTGCGAAGGCCGTTATGCCGACAACAATGAACTAAAATACAGCTTGCGTTCGGTCGAGAAATATGCCCCATGGATTCACAAGATATTTATTGTCACCGACCAACAAACACCTAAATGGTTAGATTGCTCGAATCCGAGGGTGCAGATTGTCGATCACACCGAGATCATGCCTCCCCATTGCCTGCCATGCTTCAACTCGGTGGTTATTGAGCATCACCTGCACAACATCTATGACCTGTCAGAACATTTTCTTTATGCCAACGATGACATGTTTATCAATCAACCTGTAACACCAGATTTTTTCTTTGGTAAGGATAATTTGCCCATCATAAGATTTAATCGGCGAATTCTTCGTAAATTCACTCTCTATCTTAAAGAGAAAGTATTACACAGACCTTTGGGCGTGTATGTGAAGACCATCCAAAACGCAGCCGCATTGGTCGAGGAAAAATATGGTATTTATTATGGCAGCAAGACACATCACAATATTGACGCTTACCTAAAAAGCACTTATCGACACACAAGAGAGGCATTTGCTGAAGAAATCAATGCAACACTCTGCAACCACATGCGCTCAGAAACCGACATTCAACGAAACATCTATTCATACGTTGCTCTAGCAGAGAATCTGGGGCACTTACAATACGTGTCACAATACACTTCATTCAGATTTCATATCGACAACAGAAGACATTATAAGAAATTCTTAAAATATAAACCAGTCCTTTTTTGCATGAATGACTCCCAGTTCGCGAATGATGATGACCGAGCATGCGAAGTAGCTTTTTTAAGTCAATTATTCCCTGAGAAATCACAATTTGAGATTTAACTCATCATTGGCTGCACAATGAAACTTTAGATTTTAAATGCCCCTCTTTGAGGATTGTATCCGTAAACAATTCAATGTTATTACGACCGCTCGATAGTGAATTTCAGTACTGTGGAGATTCGTTATTAATGATTTTATCAGTGGTATCTCTCAATAACCAACCAGTTTCTCCAGCGATTGTAAAACATCTTTTATCATTTACCGAACTATCGTAAAATAAGCAATATGGTATCCAAAGACCCGAAAGTGTCAATAATTTTGTGCGCCTACAACACAGCCAACTACTTGGAGCAATGCATTGAGTCTATTCTTTCACAACAATTTCATGAATGGGAATTGCTACTGATTGATGATGGCAGCACTGAAGAAGAGGCTCTGATGTGTGACCACTACGGCATGCTTGATTCCCGCATACGTGTAATCCATAAAGCCAACTCTGGTCTGTCGGACAGCCGCAACCTCGGCATTAAAAAAGCGCACGGGAATTATATCTGCTTTGTGGACAGCGATGACTGGATTGAGCCAGATATGCTCAAAATCATGTATGAGACCATTGAAAACAATGACACCGACATTGTTGTTGTCGGCCACTGGAGAGAATATCAGAACCGGCATGAGAGGAAACATGTAGTTAACACTCCCAAACTATCAAAAGACAAAGTGTACCGTCCTGAAAAAAGTTTACA
>DGWI01000043.1:32080-32214 GCA_002396085.1 Porphyromonadaceae bacterium UBA4262 | reverse complement strand
TTCCTGCCTGCCTTTGACGAGCTGAAGGACTGTCTCGAGATGACGGCCTACATCATCAACAAGATTGAGGTGCGCCAGGACATCCTCGACAACGCCATGTACGACCCCATGTTCAGCGTCGAGGAGGTGAACCG
>DGWI01000043.1:0-32033 GCA_002396085.1 Porphyromonadaceae bacterium UBA4262 | reverse complement strand
GTGAACCGCCTGGCCGCCAACGGCATGCCCTTCCGCGACGCCTACAAGAAGGTGGGACTGGAGATAGAGGCCGGCACCTTCCGTCCCGACAAGGACATCCACCACACGCACGAGGGCTCCATAGGCAACCTCTGCAACGACCGCATAGAGGCGCTGATGCAGCAGGTGTGCGACGGCTTCTCCTTCCAGCGCGTGCGCGACGCCGAGAAAAAACTGTTAGGCCGATGAAGAGACGCTTGCTGAAAGCTGTCAGGCCGATGAAGAGATGCTTGCTGAAACGTGGCTTCCTCCTGCTCCTGGGCGCCGTCACGCTCACGGCGTGTCAGGCCGACGGCGAATACTCCACCTGGCCCTGCGGCTTCGACTACGACAACATGGTGCACCAGGACCAGACGCTGATGACGGCCATGAACCCCGCCGCACCGGGTACCTTCTGCAAAATATCGGAGTCGGGCTTCGACTACGTCTTCCAGAACAACCAGAACATGCGGTCTACGAAGCCCCGCAGCGAGGAGGAGCGCCGCGCGAACTACATCCTGGGCGTGAACAACGGCATCATAGTGGGTTTCCAGCTATACAACCAGCAGCCAAACGGCGGCTTCGTGGCCTACGACGCCCAGTGCCCCAACTGCGTCAGGGAGGAGAACAACTACCTGAATCCGCACTATCCGCTGTCGATGTCGACCAGCGGCATCGCCACCTGCGAGAAGTGCGAGCGGCGCTACGACATGAACAACGGCGGCATCGTGCAGAACGGTCGTGAGGGCGACAAGGGGCTGGAGAAGTATCTGGCCTCCACCACCGGTCCCCTGGGGCGCCTGTCGTGCGGCACAAAGCGCTGACGAGGCCCTGTAGCGGGCGCTGCTGTGCGTGGTCAAAGCGCTGAAAACAGCAAAAAACAAGGCGGGAAGTAAAATTTTTCTCTTTTCACTTCCCGCTTTTCACTTTTTTTTGTACCTTTGCAGGCGCAATTCGCTAAGTGGTCTGCCGCCGCGATGGTGGAATGGTAGACACGAGGGACTTAAAATCCCTTGGCCATTACGGCTGTGTGGGTTCAAGTCCCACTCCGGGTACGACGGCGCTTCTCGACTGATGTCGGGGAGCGTTTTTGTTGCGTCATGACAACCTGTGCAAACGATTGCGTGACAATAAATCAACTGGGTGGCAGATGAGAGAAACAATTTTACACCTTATTATGTAAATTTGTAGTCAAAACCTGATTACAAATCAAACTAAAAACAACGATAATGAAGACAAAACCGAACCTTAGCTTCATGAATCTGTGGAACATCAGTTTCGGATTCTTTGGCGTACAGATTGCCTATGCACTGCAGAGTGCCAACATTAGCCGCATATTTGCCACGTTGGGTGCCGACCCGCACAACTTGAGCTACTTCTGGATTCTGCCTCCCCTCATGGGCATGGTCGTCCAGCCCTTGGTGGGCCTGTTCAGCGATAAAACTTGGACACGCTTTGGTCGTCGCATTCCTTATCTGTTTGTCGGTGCAGCTGTGGCCGTGATAGTGATGTGCCTGCTACCCAATGCCGGCTCATTGGGACTGGCCGTATCCAGTGCCATGACCTTCGGATTGATTTCGCTGATGTTCCTTGACACCAGCATCAACATGGCTATGCAGCCGTTCAAGATGATGGTTGGCGACATGGTCAACGAGGAGCAGAAGGCCAAGGCTTACTCCATCCAGTCGTTCCTGTGTAATGCTGGCTCGCTGGCAGGCTACGTGTTCCCCTTCTTGTTCGCTGCCATCGGCATCGCCAACACAGCCCCTGAAGGCGAGATTCCGCAGTCGGTCAAGTGGTCGTTCTATGTGGGTGCCGCCATCTTGATTCTCTGCGTGATCTACACCACTGCCAAGGTCAAGGAGTACACACCCGAGCAGATGGCCGAGTTCCAGGCAGCTGCTGTCGAGGAGCAACATGCAGCCGAAGAGGCTGGAGGCACCAAGAACCGCGCCCTGAAAGTTTTCATCCAGGTAGGCATTGTACAGTTCTTCTGCTGGGCTGCATTCATGTATATGTGGACCTACACCAACGGTACCATCGCCGACACTGTGTGGCACTCGACCGATGCCGCCAGCCAGGGCTATCAAGATGCAGGTGACTGGGTTGGCATCCTGTTTGCCGTCCAAGCCATCGGCAGTGTGCTGTGGGCCGTGGTGTTGCCGCGCTTCAAGAGCATCAAGTTGGCTTACGCATTGAGTCTAGTCGTCGGTGGCATCGGATTCTTGATGGTGCCCTACATCGGCGACAAGTACTTGCTGTTTGTACCTTATTTCCTCATCGGCTTTGCCTGGGCTGCCATGCTGGCCATGCCGTTCACCCTGGTGACCAATGCCCTCGAGGGTTCAAAATACATGGGCACCTTCCTGGGCTTATTTAACTGCACCATCTGCATCCCGCAGATTGTGGCTGCTGCACTGGGTGGCGTGTTGCTGGCTGCACTAGGCAGCATCCAGGGCAACATGCTCATGCTGGCCGGCATCTTGCTTGTTGTTGGTGCCCTAGCCGTATTCTTCATCCAAGACAAAAAATAAACACAACGATATGAAACTGAAATTTAAACTGGATTATCGCACCCAATTTGGCGAGAATCTGGTGTTGAACCAAATCACAGGCAACGATCAGGTGGTGGAGCATGCCATGCGCACCACCGATGGTCGCACCTGGAAGTGTGAACTAGAACTTGCCACCAAACCGCTAACAATCGACTACTACTATAGCGTGGTGCGCGATGGTCAAGTGGTGCGCCACGAGTGGACCGTGGTGCCTCACCGCCTGGATTTAGCCTCCAGCAAGGGGCAAAAACAGACTGCCTACGACCACTGGTATGATATGCCCGAGGATAGTTACCTCTACAGCTCGGCACTGACCGACTGTGTAGCTCGCCGCGAACGCAATGCTCTGGCCGAGACAAGCTACTCGATGACCGTGCAGTTCAAGGTGCGTGCACCACAATTGCGCACTGGCGAGCGGCTGGCAGTGGTGGGCAGCGGTGCCCTCTTGGGCGACTGGGACATCCGCCAAGCCGTACCCATGACCGAGCACAACTACAACGAATGGGTTGTTGCACTCGATGTGGTCAAGTTGCGCTCACAGTTCATCGAGTTCAAGTTTGTCATTCTCAGCGACAACGCCCCAGGCATCTGGGAGAACGGTGACAACCGCACTGTCGTGCTACCCTCGATGCGTGCAGGCGATGTGGTGACCTACGAGTTGCAGCAGGCCTACTTTGCTATGGGGCCAGTGAAGATAGCAGGCACGGTGGTGCCCATCTTCTCGCTGCGCAGCGAACACAGTTTCGGCGTGGGCGACTTCGGCGACCTCAAGCGCATGATCGACTGGGTGGCAATGACGGGGCAACGTGCCCTGCAGGTGCTTCCCATCAATGACTCGACCATCACCCACACCTGGCAGGACAGTTACCCCTATAACAGCATCAGCATCTATGCCCTGCATCCCCAGTATTGCGACCTCAACCAGTTGCCGCCGCTGGCCGACAAGGCCCGGGCCGACTACTACGAGACCCTGCGCCGCGAACTAAATGCGCTGCCACAGATTGACTACGAGCGCGTCAATGAGGCTAAATTGTCCTATTTGCGCGAGATTTTTGCCCAAGAGGGTGCTGAGACATTGCGCAGTGACGAGTTCAAGGCTTTCTTCAAGGCCAACAAAGACTGGCTAGTGCCTTACGCAGCATTCTGCCACTATCGTGACCTCTATGGCACGGCTTGCTTCAACGACTGGCCCGACCACCACACGCTCGAAGAACATGAGATTGCAGCCATGAGCAATGGCCGCACTCGCATCTACAAGGAGGTGTCGTTCTGGTACTTCGTCCAGTTCTGCCTCGACCGCCAGATGCACGGCGCCCACGAGTATGCCCGCAGCAAGCAGGTCATCCTCAAGGGCGACATCCCCATCGGCATCAGCCGTGATGGTGTCGAGGCCTGGGTCGAGCCACGTTACTTCAACCTCAACGGGCAAGCGGGCGCACCACCAGATGCATTCTCGGTCAACGGCCAGAACTGGGGCTTCCCCACCTATAACTGGGATGCTATGTTGGCCGACGGCTGCTCGTGGTGGGTCAAGCGCTTCCGCAAGATGTCGCAATACTTCGATGCCTATCGCATCGACCATGTGCTGGGATTCTTCCGCATCTGGGAGATTCCCATTGATGCCGTCCACGGCTTGCTTGGGCAGTTCTCGCCCTCGCAGGGCATGAGTGCCGACGAGATACGCAGTTATGGGCTCAACTTCCAGGAAGAACTGATGACTCGTCCGTTCATTGCCGACTGGGTGCTGGATCGCATCTTCGGTCCACATGCTCAGGAGGTGCGTGAGCGCTATGTCGAGCGTGTACACGATGACATCTGGCGCATGCGCCCCGACTATGACACTCAGCGCAAAGTGGAGAAAGCCTTTGCCGGACGCACCGACGATGAGGACATCTGGGTGCGTGACGGGCTGTATGCGCTCATCAGCGATGTGCTGTTTGTGCGCGACCGCAAGGATCCCAACCTCTATCACCCGCGCATTGCCGTGCAGACCGACTTTATCTACGAGGCTCTGTACGACAACGACAAGCAGGCGTTCAACAAGCTGTACAACGACTACTACTATCGCCGCAACAACGACTTCTGGTATCATGAGGCAATGAAGAAGTTGCCTCGCCTGGTCGAGGCCACCCGCATGCTGGTGTGTGCCGAAGACCTGGGCATGGTGCCCGACTGTGTGGCATGGGTGATGAATGAACTGCGCATCCTCAGCCTTGAGATTCAATCAATGCCCAAGGATGACAAACTGGTGTTCGGCAATCTGAACCAGAACCCCTATCGGTCGGTAGCCACTATCTCGACCCATGACATGAGCACCCTGCGCCAGTGGTGGGATGAAGATCGCGAGCGCGCCCAGCAGTACTACAACATCATCTTGTGGCGCGGCGACGAGGCTCCCCACCCCATGCCGGGTTGGCTGGCTCGCGACATCGTGTCCAACCACCTGACCTCGCCCTCGATGCTGTGCCTGCTGTCGCTGCAAGACTGGCTGGCGATGGACGAGTCGTTGCGTCTGCCCAATGCCGATGCCGAGCGCATCAACATTCCCGCCAATCCCCGCCACTACTGGCGCTACCGCATGCACATGACCATCGAGCAACTGATGCACGCCGATGCCTTCAATGTACAGGTGCGTGAACTGGTGCGCAACGCAGGTCGCTAACTCTAGAGGGGCCTACACAGCCCCTCTCTTTGTTCTTTAATTTTAAATTCTTAATTGATTAAGATGAAACACTGCATATTACTGATGCTGGCTATGCTAATCATGATGCCCATCCAAGCGCAGTTGATGACGTCATTTACCGCCGAGCCCAAGTTTCACGACCCCGAGGTCAAGTACTCAAAAAAGAGTACCTCTTTTCAGTTGATGACCGACAACGATGCCCAGGAAGTCATGCTTAACATCTATGACACGGCAACAGGGGGCACACCTGTCAAGTCGGAATCGATGGCAAAATACTGCACGAGCCCCATCATCAACGACAAGTCGATGCTGTGGTGTACCATCATCTATGAGGATCTCAAGGGCAAGTTCTACACTTTCAATGTCAAGAAGGATGGCCGATGGCTGGGTGAGACACAAGGTGTCAGAGCCATGGCAGTGGGTATCAACGGACAGCGTGGCGCCATCATCGACATGAAGGATACCAACCCCAAGCGTTGGAACAAAGACCGCTCGCCGGTCATTGCCCACAAAGACCTGGTCATCTATGAGATGCATCATCGCGACTACTCGATTGACCCCTCGGGAGGATTTACTTATCCCGGTAAGTATCTGGCCCTAACCGAGCGCAACGGCATCGACCACTTGAAGAAGTTGGGTGTCAATGCAGTCCACATCCTGCCGTCGTATGACTATGCGTCGGTCGATGAGACGCGACTCAATGAGCCACAGTACAATTGGGGCTATGACCCAGTCAACTACTGGGTGCCCGAGGGCAGTTATTCGACCGATCCCAATGACCCGGTGGCACGCATCCAAGAGTTCAAACGCATGGTGCAGGCCCTGCACAAGGCGGGCATCAAGGTGATTCTGGATGTGGTGTTCAACCACACGTTCGACATCGACAACAGCGCGTTTCAGCGCACCCGTCCCGGTTACTACTATCGCAAGAATGCCGACGGCACTTACAGCAACGGCAGCGGTTGTGGCAACGAGACGGCGAGTGAGCAGATTCGCATGTGCGACTACATCATCGACTGTTGCAAGTATTGGGTCAAGGAGTACCACATCGACGGTTTCCGCTTCGATCTGATGGGTATCCATGACATCAAGACGATGAACCGGTTGCGCAAGGAACTGCCCGATGTGCTCATCTATGGCGAAGGCTGGTCGGCAGGCAACTGTGCCCTGCCACAGAGTATGCTGGCCATGAAGGCCAACATCAGCCAGATGCCAGGTATCGCGGCCTTCAGCGACGAGATGCGCGACGGCCTGCGAGGTCCATGGGATGGCGATGACAAAGCCGCATTCTTGGGCGGTGTCAAGGGCAACGAGGAGAGCGTCAAGTTTGGCATTGCCGGTGCCATCCAGCACCCGCAAGTGGACATGACCCGTGTCAACTATAGCAAAGCAGCGTGGGCCACGCAGCCCACACAGATGATAGCGTACGTCAGTTGTCACGACGACATGTGCCTGGTCGACCGTTTGCGTGCCAGCGTCAAGGGCATCACGCAGGACGAACTCATCCGTCTGGACCTGCTGGCGCAGACGGCAGTGATGACCTCGCAGGGCATTCCGTTCATGCTCAGTGGCGAGGAGATGCTGCGCGACAAGAAAGGGGTGCACAACAGTTACAACAGTCCCGACTCAGTCAACCACCTGGACTGGAACAACCTCAAGCGCTACCCTCAAGTGATGGAGTATTACCGCGACCTCATCGCCCTGCGCAAAGCACATCCGGCCTTCAGACTGGGTGACGCCGACCTCGTGCGCCATCACCTGGAGTTCCTGCCCACGCAGGACTGTGTGGTGGCCTATCGACTCAAGGGTCATGCCGGTGGCGACATGTGGCAGGACATCTATGTCGTGCTCAATGCCAACCGCCAGTCTCGCACCATCACCGTGCCCGACGGCAACTACACCATCGTGTGCCGTGATGACCAGATCAGGAACATCGGCCTCGACACCTTCAGTGGCACTACTGTCAACGTTCCTGCCCAGTCGGCACTCATCTTCCACAATTGACGGTTTCTCAACTTGATTTAACGATACAACACAATGAAGAAAGCAATATTACTCACGCTGGTGGCAGCAGTCGCCACCATGCAGGCGGCGATCAAGGTCGACCGCATCGAGCCCACCGACTGGTATGTGGGGCTGGACAATGCTGTGCCGTCGGTGCAACTGATGGTCTACGGCCAGGGCATCCGTGATGCCGAGGTCACTACCGACTATGCCGGTGTCAGTATCGACAGTCTGGTGCGGCTCGACTCGCCCAACTATCTGCTCATCTATCTGAGCACACGCGGTGCCCAGCCCGGCGTGATGGAGCTGAAGTTCAAGCAAGGCAAGCAGAAGAAGACAGTGAAATATACCCTCAAGGCCCGCGAGAAGAAGGGATCGGAGCGCTACGGTTTCACCAATGCCGACGTGCTGTACATGCTCATGCCCGACCGGTTTGCCGACGGCAACCCCGGCAACAACGTGATCAAGGGCATGCGCAGCACTACCTGCGACCGCTCGAAGCCCAGCGTGCGCCACGGCGGTGACCTGGAGGGCATCCGCCAACATCTGGACTACCTCAACGAACTGGGTGTAACGGCATTGTGGTTCACCCCTGTGCTGGAGAATGACTCGCCTGTAGGATTCACCAACGACACATATCATGGCTATGCCACTACCAACTACTACCGTGTTGATCCGCGCTTCGGCACCAACGATGAGTATCGCCGTCTGGTGGATGAGGCACATACCCGGGGGCTGAAGGTGGTGATGGACATGATCTTCAACCACTGTGGATTTGAGCATCCCTGGGTGGCCGACATGCCTTCAAACGACTGGTTCAACCTGCACGAGTGGCTCAAGGAGTCGAAGGGCACCAGCGACTCGCGCGGCACCAGCTTCAAGCAGACCAGTTACCGCCTGGCACCGGTGCTTGACCCCTATGCCAGCGACATCGACCTGCAGGAGACCGTCCAGGGCTGGTTTGTCTCAACCATGCCCGACCTCAACCAGAACAATGTGCATGTGATGAACTACCTGATTCAGAACAGCATCTGGTGGATTGAGACCGTGGGCATCGACGGCATCCGTATGGACACCTACCCCTACGCCTACGCCGAGCCGATGGCCCGCTGGATGCGAACCCTCGACCGCGAGTACCCCTACTTCAACGTCGTGGGTGAGACGTGGTTTGAGAACCCCGCTTATACCGCCGCTTGGCAACGCGATAGCAAGATTGCTCAGGATAACAGTTACCTCAACACGGTGATGGACTTCTCATTCTACGCCATGATGGACTCGGCCAGCATTGAGCCTACCGACGGCCAGTGGCGTGGCTTCAACCGCGTGTACAACAGTCTGGTGTTTGACTATCTCTACCCCAATCCTAAGAGCGTGATGGCATTCATCGAGAACCATGACACCGACCGCTTCCTCAAGGAGGGGCACGATGCCGCTCGGCTCAAACAGGCTTTAGCACTATTGCTCACAGTCAATCGCATCCCGCAACTCTACTACGGCAGCGAGGTGCTGATGAATGGCACCAAGCGCATCACCGACGGTTATGTGCGCAAGGACTTCATCGGCGGATTCCCGGGCGATGAGCGTAGTGCTTTCACCGAGGCTGGCCGCACAGCCGAGGAGAACGATATGTTCAACTGGCTCAAGACAGTGTTGCACTGGCGCAAGGACAATCTGTGCATCATTCAGGGGCAGCAGAAGCAATTCATTCCCTACAACGGCATCTATGTGCTCACGCGCAATCTGGGTGACCACTCCACTATCATGACCATTGTCAATGGGGCCGAAGAACCACGCACCATGCCGGTTGCCCGATATGCTGAGGTCATCGGCGATGCCGACCTTGCCCGCGACGTGCCCACTGGTCGTGACATTGACCTGACTCACGACATCACCCTTCCTGCCCGCGGCACCCTCATCCTCGACTTCTGACGCACAGCAAGCAGGACAACCCTCGATGCGATTTCAGTTTATCAACACAAGATTTCTGAAATCGCATCGTTTCTTATAGTATGAACAGGTTTTGTGCATCACTGATTGTACTTGTGGCGTTTGTTACTCTCGCTCAATCGCCTAGCGGTACTTTGCCTGTGCTGCATTTGTTCACTGACAATGATCAATCTATTGACACAAAGTTGGAGTATATTACTGGCGGTTGCTATATCGATGAAGTAGCCGATGGTGCTTTCGGCAGTCCCGATAGCTTGATTCGCATCCAGATAAAAGGGCATGGGAACTATACTTGGAACACATTCGACAAAAAGCCATATCATCTCAAGTTCAGATCACCTCAATCCCTGCTGGGAATGCCAGCCAATCAACATTTCCTGCTGCTTCCCCACGCCGATGACTGGCTGGGATATCTGCGTAACACTGTAGGTTTTGAGTTGAGCCGTCGCATGGGGTTTTCTTACACACCACGGCAAGAACCCATGGAACTGGTCATTAATGGTGATTATCGAGGGCTATACTTTGCCACAGAGCAGATTAGAGTAGATGATAATCGAGTCAATATCACAGAACAAATCAGCGAGGACAATGCTTCTGACCCCAGTGAGGGCTGTTGGCTACTGGAGATTGACAACTATGCCTCACCCAACCAGATTGCCATTGCTGCTGACAGTGTGCATCGCATGCTCGTCACGGTACACTCGCCCCAAACCATGTCGGAGCGTCAACGCCAGTGGATCACGCAGCGGCTTGTACATATCGACACCTTGATACGATACTGCGATGTGAGCGATGACCTGTGGACTGAATGGGTTGATGTAGAATCGCTGGCACGATTCTACATCATTCAGGAGTTGGTTGACAACATTGAGGCATTTCACGGTAGTTGCTTCATGACCATCGATGGAACAGACGACGGCAAATTGCATTTCGGCCCAGTTTGGGATTTAGGCAATGCATTTACTCGTGGCTATGCCAGTGAACAACACTTCATCACCGAGGCCAATGACGGATTCAACAAACACTGGATTGAGTCACTGGTGAAGCATCAGCAATTCATGGACTGTGTCAGAAGGATTTGGACAAAATTCTATGATGATGGCCAAACAGAGATCAATGACTTTATCGATGCATTCACATCGCAAATAGCAGGTGCAATCGATGCTAATCATGACCGTTGGCCTGACTATGACACTGACAATATGTTGCCTCGTTGGGCAACATTTAAGCAATTTTGGGCCAAACGAGTAGAGTTTCTGCAACAGCAGTGGTTCCTGTCCGGGATATCTGACACAGAGTGTTCTGACATCACGGTGTGTGTCAGTGGCCGAAGCATCATCATCGCTTGCGCTAACTTTGAGCAACTGGTCAGCGTGTATTCTGTCACAGGTCAATCGGTGTATCGTGGGCATGCCCACCACATCGACCATCTGCAACCTGGCATTTATATAGTGACAATCGGCCCCATTCGCCAGAAAGTCCTCATTCAATAATATTCCGCCATCGGGTAAGGTTATATTATATTTACGACCACTTCTTTGCTCAATGGTTGTGCAAGAAAGTGTATTACAAAAAGATCCGTTACGATTTTTTCGTAACGGATCTTTTTGTAATATGTGCAGGGGGTTACTTGCCCAGCATGATGTTGATCACGGCGTTGACGTCGCTCACATCAACTGAGCCCTCGCCCGTCACATCAGCGGCATCCACATTTTCGGCCTTGCCTAGCATGATGTTGATGACGATGTTAACATCGGTGATATCAACCTTGCCGTCACCATTGACATCGCCTGTGACACGGGGAGCAAAGGCTGCCAACTCGTAGAGTGCGGGCAGCGCACGCCCATTCTCGTTGTCCCACAGTCCGGCATTGTACCACCCGTCGGTCACGCGCTTAGTTGCCCAGTCTAGGCCATACTCGTTGGCCTCGGGCCACCACCAGAACAAACCTGTGACGCGCGGATAGTTGAGCAGTTGCTTGATCATGTCGGCAGTGAAGGCACGCTGTCCCTCGTTGGTGATGGGATAAGTGCCAGAGTAGTCATAGTTGATGTTGTCGGGTTGCCACTTGTGGTAGTAGCCAGTCTCAACAATCATGATTTCCTTGCCGTTGCACGACTGGTTATTCATCACGTTGGTGATAGCACTGGTCAACTGATTAAAGGCATAGTGGTAATAG
The DNA here is from genome assembly GCA_002396085.1 of Porphyromonadaceae bacterium UBA4262. Classification (GTDB taxonomy): domain Bacteria; phylum Bacteroidota; class Bacteroidia; order Bacteroidales; family Muribaculaceae; genus Sodaliphilus. The sequence continues at coordinate 20,647 of DGWI01000043.1, read as the reverse complement.
GGGTAATAACTCAACCCCACGATATCGTAATCGACGGGTGCCACTGCCTTGTAATAACTGTTGAGCAACGATATGTTGCGCACCAGTTCGGTGTGGATGATAATCTTGGCGTCGGGACACACCTCACGGCAAGCCTGGCTGGCATGGTTCAACAGATTAACAAAGCGTGTCACCGAGGCCTGATCGCTCACGTTCAGTTTCTTGAGTTGGCCGCTTGAGGTACCTACGGGTCCCCACAGCATGCCGTAGGAGATCTCGTTGCCCGTCTGGATATAGTCGGGTGCAGCGCCGGCAGCCACCATGGCTTGCAGACAGTCGCGCGTGTATTCATAGACCTTGTCTGGCAGTTCTTCCTCACTAAGATTCTTCCACGAGTCGGGGGTATATTGCTTGACAGGGTCGGCCCAACTGTCGCTATAGTGGAAGTCGAGCATCAGTTGGAAGCCAGCAGCCTTGATGCGAGCACCCAGTGCCACCACGTAGTCCAAATCCTGGCACACGCCCTGGCCCTTGTCATCGGTCGATGCCTTGCTGGGGTCGACAAACAGGCGCACACGCATAGCATTGAGCCCACGTTCCTTGAGGAAGCCCAACATATTGGTGATGCGCACACCATCCTTGTCATAGTATTTGGCTCCATTTTGTTCATACTTGGTCAGCAGCGAGATATCGCCGCCCACGACATTGGCCGTTACAGCAAGTGCTACAAACGCCATCAGTGATAGTATCCAGTGTTTCATATCTGTTATTATAGTAATAAACGAGTGTGGGCACCAACTCGGCCTGATGCAACTGCGATGGTACCCACAACTTTAACTTTAGTTCTTGCCCAGCATGATGTTGATGACAGCGTTGACATCACCGATGTCGACATTGCCGTCACCTGTCACATCGGCGGCATCTACTGCCTGAATCTTTCCGAGCATGATGTTGATGACCGCATTCACATCACTGATGTCGACGTTGCCGTCGCCTGTGACATCGCCCGCTATCCAGTCGCGCGTCATCTCGTCGGTGATGTCCTTGACCGTGTACTTGTTGGTTGTCGACGAGAGTTCATAGTAGTGGTCGCTGTTCAGCCCCATGATGTCGACCGTCTGCCCTGTACTGCCACCCTTATTAAAGATGACATTGAACTTGTAGGTCGATGTGGGCACACGGAAGGTGCGATAATAGAACTTCGAGCCACGAATGGTGGTGTCGGCAGTGACTTTTACACCGGGCCACTGATCATCGATGTCGCCCGTGCTGTCCCAGGCATAGAAATAGACCGATGTCCAGTTGTGCGGATCCACAGTCGGGTCTTTGAGATAGATGGTCGCCGTGGGGCCATCGTAGGGCTTGGCGATTGTATACTCGCGGGTGATGACCTTGGTCACCGTGCCACCGTCGAGCAGACCCACCTTCAGCGTCGTGGCATCACTGATTGTCAGTGTACTGCCACTGGCGCATAGCGTGCCATTGCCGGCAGTCGGTTCGCTACCGTCGATGGTGTAGACCAGTTGGGCCTCAGGGTTGTCGCTCACAGCAGTGAGGCGTACCGTCACTGAGCCTTCATACTCGCCCGATGCCTTGTCGACCCAAGGTGTTTCGTTCGATGAGGCCATGTAGTAGCGATAGTGGTAGCCGTCGACCACTTGAATCCATGATTCGGTGTCGATGTCAGCCAGGATGTTGGCATGGTTGGTGTTGCCCACGACCACCATCAGGCGGCCATCGCTGCCAGTGGTGATCGATGCGTAATACTCCTTGTTGCTACGATAGGGGATAAACGACGACGTGTTCTTGATGCCCATGGCCTTGCGCACGTCAATCATGCCCTTGATGTCCTGCTTGCAGTCAATCCAGTGCTTGAGAAACACGCAGGGGGTGCCTGGCATCACCATCATGAAGGCGTTGAGTGCCAGTGTGTCGGCCAAGATGGGATCCTGTGCCGCATTGCTGCGCCGCTCGGTATCGTGGTTCTCAATGAAGGTCACGGCATAGCGACGATAGGTGGTGCTACTCATCAGCGACGTTCCGCCCAATGCTGTCCAGCCCTTGGATGCATTGTTGACCACATCGCGTGCCGTGTAGCGGAAGGGGAAGTCGAATGCCGCGCTGCGAATCTTGCCATCGACCTTGGTGCCGTTGAGCCAGTTCTGCACGGTCGAGGCATTGCCATCCCAGTACTCTCCTACCGAGAATTCGGGCTGTGCCTCACTGTTGTACATACCGATGTATGACGATGAGAAGCCCTTGACCATATCATAACGGAAGCCTGTGTAGCCCAGATCGTTGAGCAGCATACTGAGGTAGGCCTTGACGTTGGTCTGCACATTCTCGCTCTTGTGGTCCAGGTCGCGCATGCCGTCCCAACCCTCGCCCGTGTCGTTGTTGGCACTGAGTTCATATCCATTGTTTGTCGCCCAGGTGAGAGTTGCCCCGCCATCATCGTTCTTGCAGATGTCGGTCGACAGCAACTGGTAGGTCACCCCATTGTAGGTCTCCTTGGGGAAGTCGACCCAACTGCTCACATTGCCGCGGTGGTTGACCACCACATCGCCAATGGTGCCGATGCCCTTCTGCTTGAAGGTGGTAATCATCGTGCGCAACTCGGCTTCGGTGCCAAACGAACTGTTGTAGTTGGTGAACCAGTATAGTGGGTCATAGCCCATCGAGGTTGAATTCTTGGCACGTGCGCTCTGCGGAATCCACACCAGGTCGAAGTACTGTGCCAGTTCATCGGCTTGCGCGGTGAGGCGCGTCCACTTGGTGGCACTGTAAGAGTCCCAATAGAACCCCTGCAGCATCACGCCGCCATAACCCGTGGGCCATCCCTGGGCCAGCAACATCAGGGGCAATGCCAGCCCCATCGCTGTGATTATCTGTTTTTTCATTGTTTTCTCGTTTTTTCTTGACTGGAAGGACTCGGAAATCTCAGAGAACTTAGAACACCCCTTGTCCTTTAACCTTAATTCTTACCGAGCATGATGTTGATAACCGCGTTGACATCACCGATGTCGACCTTGCCATCGCCTGTGACATCGGCCTTGCCCTTGAACGAGCTGGCCGCTGCCTTGCCCAGCATGATGTTGATAGCCGCATTGACATCGGTTATGTCCACCTTGCCATCGCCGTCAATGTCACCGTCTTTGGTCTGATTGAGGGGGTTGCTGCCCTCATAGAACTTGGTGACATCGGTCACAGTGTACTTGCCTTGACCATTGAGCACATTCAACTGGTAATAAACGTCCTTGTTAATACCCGTAATGTCGACTGTCTGAGGTGTTCCTGTTGCACTAGTGAAGACAATGTTGAACGTGTAGTCCTCATCATTAATGGGATAAGTGACATAGTAGAACTTAGTACCACCAATCATCACCGTGTCGGTCATCTGGTCGCCAGGCCAACTGGTAGCAGTATTAAGGCTTCCATTGCCGTCGTAAGCCCAATAGTAGGCCTTGGTCCAAGTTGATACCGTCTTGCTAGGATCCTTAAAGTAGACCGTGGCATTGTGCGGTTCAAACTCGCTCAGTTCGGGCAACTCATAGTCGCGGGTGATGACCTTGATGACCGACGAGCCGATGAGCAGACCCACCTTCAGCGTCATCGACTCGCGCAGGCGCAGCACCGTGCCGCTGGCACACTGCGTGCCGTTGGTGGCAGTGGGCTGCGTGCCGTCGGTTGTGTAGACCAGTTTGGCGTTGGCGCTGGTCGACACGGCGGTCAGCGTCACGTTCTGTGCTCTGTCATAGTAGCCCGATGCCTTGTCGATCCACGGCGTGTTGCAAGCCTTGTTCATGTAGTAGCGATAGTGGTAGCCGTCGACGATGCGCACATACTCGGATGCGCTGGGCACATAGCCCGATGTCTTGTTGCCCACCACGGTCACCAGTTTCTTGCTGCCCGCGCCCTGGGTCTCGATGGCATAGTAGTCGTTGTTCCTGGCAAGTTCGGTATAGTTGCTGGTGTTGGTGATGCCCACCGCCTTGCGCACGTCAATCAAGCCCTTGATGTCCTGCTTGCAGGCCTTCCAGTGCGGCAAGAACACGCACGGCGTGCCTGGCATCGCCATCATGAAGGCGTTGGCCGCCACCGTGTCGCGCCTCAGCGGGTCGGCATGGTAGTTCTCGACGTTGCCGCGGTCCTCCACATCGTGATTCTCGACAAAGGTCACCGCATATCGGCGATACTTGCCTCCCTCCAGATAGTCGGCATTGCCGTTGCTCACCATGGGCCAGTTGACATAGTTGCCTCGATTCTCGCCCAGGCTCCATGCCGTGCCGTTGTTGAACGCGTCGCGCACCACATAGCGGAAATCGAAGTCGAACGCCCCGCTCTGTATGGCACCGTCCCAGGTGGTCGACTTCATCCACTCGATGATGTCGCGCGAGTTGGTCCAGTGCTCGCCCACGCTGTAGGTGGGCTTGGCTGTGGCGTTATAGGCACCCAGGAAGCTGCCGCTAAAGCCACGCACCATGTCATAGCGGAAGCCCACATAGCCGATGTCGTCGAGCAGAAACTTAAGATAGGCATTGACAATCTTCTTGACATTGCTGCTGTTGTGGTCCAGGTCGCGGGCACCGCTCCAGTCCTCGCCTGTGTCGTCGTTGGTGCTGAGCGTGTAGCCGTTGGTCGTGGCCCAGGTGAGCGTCGCCCCTCCGTCGTCGTTGTGGCAGATGTCGGTGCTCTTCAGTTGATAGGTCACGCCCTGATAGGTCTCGCTGGGGAAGGTGAGCCACCCCGTCAGTGCCGAGTGGTGATTGATCACCACATCGGTGATCACGCCCACGCCCTGTGCACTGAGGGCTGCAATCATGGCGCGCAACTCGGCCTCGGTGCCGAATGTCGAGTTCTGGTTGAAGAAGTAGAGCGGGTCATAGCCCATTGACGAGCCGCCGCACTTGCCGCTCTGCGGCAGCCAGATCAGGTCGAAGTACTGTCCCAGTTCCTGGGCTTGCTGGGTGTAGTTGTTCCAGCGCGAGTCGACAAACGAGTTCCAGTGAAAACCCTGCATCATCACGCCGCCATAGTTGGCCGGCCATCCTTGAGCCGTCATCAGTGCCGGCAGTGCCAGCACAGCAAGAGTCGCAAATAGTTTTTTCATTATTCTGGTGTTTTAATGTTTTTTGCTAAAAATATCTACAAAAATAAGAAAAAATCGCAACTTCACCCTACTGATTCCAACCAATTGTCACCTTACTTATAGCGCAATCGTTTGCACTCAAGACTGTCATTTGGCTCTAGACTACTGTGGTAGTAAAGGTCTCCCACACGCGTACAACTAAAAAAATATAAATTTGGTTGAAGATTTTTGTTGAAAATTGCTGAAATAGAATGTTATTTCTAATTTTGCACCAAATTTACTCTATCAAACTAACATAAACAACTCGAAATGAGAAAATTTTTCTTTTTTAGCATGATGTCGCTACTGGCTCTAGCCGGCAGCGCACAGGGGAGCTACAAGGCCGACTTCAACACGGCTATCGACACGAGCGACCCTGCATTCAAGGCGGCTCCAGGATGGAGTCACCTGGTAAGTACAGGATCTTACTCGGCCCAGAAGGTGACCTACACCTATGTCAGCGACAACGGCATCGACGCGTCGGGCTGTCTCCAAGCAGGCGACCAGTTTTACTATGACTTCTGGGAAGAGGCCAATGTCGATCTCAACGACTTGCTCATCACTCCAGCCGTGAGTGGTACAGTGACCTTGCAGGCCATGAAAACCAGCAGTACCAGTGACAGTTCAGTCAAGTTCTTCAAGATGACCAAAGATGGCACTACTTGGGTCATGGGTGAAGAGATTGCCTATGAAGATCCAGGTCTGGTGAGCATCGACTACACTGAGATTGAACTTACTGGCATCGAAGCCGACACCTACATCGGCATTCGTGCCCAGAATGTCTACATCGACGACTTCACCGCCACCAGTGCCAATGTGGTGCTGCAGCGCGCTCTGACCATCACTAGCGTGGTTCCCGCCATTGCCGAGCAGAACATCGACTGCGACGAGAACAATCAGTTTGAGGTCAAAGCCACCGTCAAGGTTAAGAACACAGGCGACATCGACCTGACCAGCGGCGACGAGGGCTACAACTTGCAGATTGCTCTGATGAAGCCTGCCGAGGGTTCGATGGACTATGTGATTGACCGTGTGCTCACTACGCAGCCCATCACTACCGACCTGGCCGTGGGGGCCGAGAGCGACGAGATTGTGGTGTCGGTAATGATTGACGAGGCCTCGATTGAGCCTGAAGTTGGCAAGGACACCAAGGCACGCCGCTACGACGTGTTCGAGGGCATCACAGGAACGAACCGTGGCATCCGCAACTACACACCGGTACCTTATGCTCCCATCGCAGGACTATATGACGGCATGACCGAGTTGACCACGGGTAGTGAACTCGACCTGGGTGCCACCAACACCGAGGTCACCAAGACTGTCACCCTCTATAATGACGGTGCCGCACCACTGCCAGTGACCACCATCGCTGTTGAGGGCGAGGGCTTCAGCACTGATGCTACTGCTACCACCATCGCCAAGCACGAGCAGATGGACATCACTATCAAGTTGGCCTCGACTGTCACTGGCTCCAAGACCGGCACACTCACCATCAAGGGCGAGGGCATCGAAGATATCGTTGTCAACCTCAAGGGCGAAGTTGCCGACCCCAGCAAGTGGTTTGTCAACTTTGAGGACGGCCAGATGCCGAGCAACATGATCAATATGGGCAACTGGGAGGTCAGCCGTAAACTGGTCAGCGGCAACAATCAGTACTATGCCGTGAACGAGAACACCACTCCGTCGATGCTCATCTCACCCAAGATGGAGGTTGCCGAGGGCGATGCCATGTCGTTTGCTGCTGCACGCAACTATGGTGATGTGTCGAAGGTTGAGGTCTACTATTCAGCCGACCGCCACAACTGGACACTGGTGCGCACACTCGACATCAATGCAGAGAACGAAGCCGATTGCCTGACTAGCGAGTACACAGGCACTGCATGGGGCACAAACACCAAGTACAACTTCACTCGCTTCACCATCGACAACATCCCCGCTGGTGAGGTCTATGTTGCCTTTGCTGCTGGCAACGCCCGCATTGATGACATCTTGGGCTACAAGTTGGCCGAGGTCGAACACGATGCTTTCGTCACCAGCGCAACCATCCCCAGTGTTGCAATGGTCAACAACCCACTCAATGTCACAGCAACCCTGCGCAACCTCACCGAGAACATTGAGGAGGCCGAGAGTTACACCGCCCGCCTCTACCTGGATGGCGAGGTGATTGCCGAAACCGAGGCTATCGAATTGGCCGCCAACGGCGAGAACACTTACGAGTTCAGCGGCATGGCCCATGAGACTGGTACGTTTGAGGCTTATGTTGAGTTCACCGGCAGCAACTTCACCGCCACTAGCGATGTGGTCAACGTTACTGTCACCGAGGAGTTGGCAACTGCCGACATCCAGGTGGGTGAGGTCAAGGTGACCGACAGCCGCAAGAGCGCTCCTCTGGAACTCTACAACAACAAGAGTGAGAGTGAGACCGTCTACCCCGCCAGCCTGCTCAACATGGCTCCCGGCACCAAGATTACTCGCATTGCCTTCCGTGGCAAGGGTTCTACCGCCAAGTCTATCACTGCCAATGTGCAAGTGTGGATTGAGAACACCGAGGATGCCACCCCGCAAGAGGTGCTGCTCGATGCCGACAAGACCGCTGCCATGACGCAGGTCTATAATGACAACTACACCTTCGACGTCACTCGCGAGAGCACCGATATTCTTGTTATTGAATTGGCCGAACCATTCGTCTACACGGGTAAGAATCTGCGCATCTGTGCCCACAGCGAGAGCAGCGGTTGGGCAACAACCTACTTTGAGCAGGACAACACGGTCACTGGCCAGAGCATCTATCGCGCCAGCGACACCTCACTGCCCAACACTTACACCGCCTGCAACCTGCCTGTTATGTACCTGAGCGTGAGCAACGAACCTGCCACGATGAGCGGCAAGGTAACTGACGAGCAGGGCAACGGCGTGGCCAGTGCCACCATCACGCTGATTGCACGACCCGCTGCCGAGGAGCCCACCGAGTCTGTCGAGGGCGCACCCCGTCGCGTGATTAACAACAATGTGACTTATACCGCCACCACCGATGCCGACGGCAACTACACTATGCCCGTCTTCCAGGCAGGTCTGGAGTATGATGTGACCGTTGCAGCCGAAGGTTTCGAGCCTGTCACCGATGTCGTCAACTTTGCCAACGGCAACCTGGACAAGAACTATGTCTTGACTACCATTGCCACTGGTATTAACGATGTCAATGCGGAGCAACTCGATGAGAACGCTCCCATCTATGACCTGATGGGTCGCCGCCTCAACGGCAAGCCCTCGCAGGGTGTCTACATCCAGAATGGCCGCAAGTACATTGTGCGCTAAGTCTGAATGAACCGATAATGAAGCCTCCGGCAAGGTACTGAATCCATGCCGGGGGCTTTTTAACTGCACTGCTGGCTCGCGGTGTCGAAATTAATTGCTACCTTTGCCGCTGCAATGACCCAACAAACTCAAATGGCTTCATCTAGTGGGCGAGTGATCTCGCTCGACTTGCTGCGTGTGGTGGCCGCATTGGCTGTGATCATGCTGCACGCATCGGCGCAGCACTTTGTCGATGGCTTTCCATCGGCCGAATGGAATGTCAGGGTGGTCTATCATGCTGCTGTTCGATGGTGTGTGCCAGTGTTCTTGATGATTTCTGGTGCATTGTTTCTTGACCCGTCTCGCCGCCTGAGTCTGCGTCATCTCTACGGCAAGAACTTGCTGCGCATCGTGGTTGCCTTCTTCGTTTGGTCCTATGTCTACTCGTTCGACAAGATTAATGCCGGCCCTGCATCCAAGTCACTCATCCTGTTGCTGACAGGCCCCAGTCACTTCTGGTATATCAAGATGCTGGTGGGCCTATACATTGCAGTGCCGTTGCTGCGTGCCATCACTGTTGACAAGACGACCGAACGCTATTTTATCGTCATCGCGCTTGTGACAGCCATTATCATCCCATCAGCACTGGCTATCGCCAAGCAGCATGGCAGCCCCGTGGTGGTGAAGATGCTGGACAAGTTCTATCACTCGCTCTACATCGACATTGCGGCTGGATATAGCGGCTACTTTGTGCTGGGTCACTTCCTGTATGCCTACAGACCCACCCAGCGACAGCGGCGTGTGTTCTACGCACTGGGAATCGCCGCTTTTGTCGCCATGATTTGCGGGACATATTTCTACTCGCGCTTCACAGGCAAGGCTTCTAATCTGATGATCAACTATCTCACACCGACAGTCCTGGCCGAATCGATAGCGGTGTTTGTGCTGATGACAAGTCATCAATGGCATTTATCTGCTGGATGGCAACGACTAGTGGCACAGGCATCACGGCTCAGTTTCGGCATCTACTTGGTGCATGTGCTTGTCATACGCTACAGCGTGTCGCACGGCATTGATTCTTCATGGTTGCCTGCAGTCTATTTCATCCCGCTCTACACATTAGGGATTTTTGCCGTGTCCTGCGTGATGATATGGCTGCTGAGCAAGATACCACTGGCCAATCGATATTTAATGTAAGCCAAAGGCATCAACGAGGGTTACTCGTTGATGCCTTTGATTTATAGAATGTTTATGATCGCCTAGAATGCAATCACCGGACGCACACGGTTGCTTGAGAAGCCATAGTGCTTGAAATAAGGCGCAATCTCAACCACCAACTGATCCTGGTCGAAGAACACGGCATAGGCTTGCTCACTACTGCTCTCGGACGAAGCCCAGAACCACAGATAATCGCCACTGGCGACCGTGATGGGCTCGTAGTTGGCCGCACCACTGAGGCTCAAGTACTCGTTGATGCGACTCAGACAACTTGAAACGCACTGTGGGTCATTCCAATAGCCCTCTGTATTGCCCACACGCGGCATCTGTTGGGGCATGCCACCCAGATTCACACAGATATCGAACCACTGTCCTGAACTGGGCAGATACCACCCGCTAGTGCCTGCCGGCACTGTTGCTGCATAGGACACAGCAGCATCGGCAGCAGGATACTTGCCGGAACCCTGAACAATCAGGGTCTGGGTGTGGGTGTAGCCATCCTTGTCGGTCTGGAAACCCAGACTGTCGGCCGAGGTATAGTGGTCACCTGCCTGATTGGCCGCTGGTGCCACCGCCCACTTGATCTCGCTAGCAGCATTGCGCAGAGCCAGAGCGTAGCCCTTGGTCCATCCACGAGCTTGGTCGGCCTCGCTAGTTGTGGTCGAGAAGATGATGCCCACTGGGGTGCGGTTCTTGTCGAGGCGACGTGTCCACGAGCCATCGGCATAGAGGATATAGCCAACCTTGGGCAACTCGGCGTCGGTTGCCTCAACTGTCGACACATTGAGTGTAGTCACCCCACTGGCCATGTCATAGCGATCGTAGGCTAATGCTGCCACCACATAGTCGGTGTTGGGAGTGAGACCACCCAATTCCAGTTCTTTAGAGACTGTCATGTCGTAGGAAGCATGCTCACTCACATAGGCTGCAACATCTGCCACTTGCTCGCCAGCAGGGTAAATGGCAACCTGATAGTGGCTGCAATCGTCAGGCTTTGTGACATTGACTTTAATCGAATATCCTGCCGACGAGTTGAGCGCGAGTGTTACCTCCACAGGATTGACATAATCAAATGTGATGCTGTCCACACGATCCACAGCATAGGCCATGGTCGTTCCACCAATGTTAACAATCATGCGTTTGCGCGACTTGGGTGTCTGTGCCACGACGGCAACCACCAATAAGGCGATCATCAATACAGAAGATATCTTTTTCATAGCAGTGAATTCTTTAGAAGGTTAACATTAAAACGCAATGACAGGGCGCACGTCAAATTCATTGTTCTTGTAATAGAGTTGCAGACTCATGTTGTAGTTCGCATTCAGATACAGATAATAAGCCGTGGCGACACTACGCTCGGTGGCACTCCAATAATAGGTCTTGTTGAGCAATTCATATTTGCCCTGACCCACGGCCGACAGACGAGTGTTGACTGCATCGATGGCAGCAGCGGCATCGGCAGCACTCCACGTGGCCACGCCCGACTCTGAGCGCTCAAATCCTGCGGCATCCAAGCCACCTAGATTGGCCATCAATTCGACCCACTGACCGGCAGCAGGCAGGAACCAGCCACTGGTACCATAAGGCGCAGCGGCATAGTCATGAGCAGCCTGGGCGGCAGGATGAATCTCGGCATTGTCTAGCATGGTGCGCGTGCGGGTCAGGCCTTCACGGTCGGTGACCTCACCCTCGTCGGTTATCATCGAGCCACTCTGATTCTCATTGCCCTCGGTAGCCCAAGCGGCCTTGGCAGCATCTTTCAGCGCCACGGCATATCCATTGGTATAACCCAGTGCACGGTCGGCATCGGTGACATCGGTAGAGTAGACGATGCCCACAACCGACTTGGTCGTCTTGAGTTCGGTGCTCCACGAGCCATCGCTATACAGGTAGTCACCCACCTGAGCGGGAGCCGAGATTACACGCTCGGCAGTGGCAAAAGCCAGTGTGCTCACCTCGCAAGGAATGTCATATTCATCGTAGGCCAATGCAGCAACGACATAGTCGGTCGACGGATTCAAGTCGATGAATTCAACGACACCATCGTTCTTGCGGTTGAATTTTTTGTGGGCCTGGATATATGCCTCGATATCATCGGGTGTATCGCTCGCGGCATAGCATGCCACCTCGTAGCGCGCAGTGCCCTCGGTCTTGGTCACGCGAGCACGCACCGACGAGTCGTCGGCATCAACCAGCGTGATTGATGTTGTGGCTTCGGGTATCTCAACAAAGGTGATGTCTGTAACACGGTCGACCTCAAAGACATCGGTAGAGCCATCGGCACGATAGACGAGCATGCGGTCGCTACCTGCAGGCGATGTGGTGGCCTGAGACTTGCCCAACATCATGTTGATGGCATTGTTAACATCGGTGATGTCAACCTTGCCGTCGCCAGTCAAGTCACTTGCAACTAGTAACTCGTCGCTTGTAACTGTTTTGCCCAGCATGATGTTGATGATGGCATTGACATCACTGATGTCGACCGTGCCGTCGCCGGTGACATCACCGACAGTTTGAGCCCGGAAATCAAGTTTTACAATCGATGGGTAGGGAAACTGGTGCTCGGCGCCAGCCAGCACAGTCAGGGCATCTTCGCCCAGTGTGAGCCGCTGCACAGATGCTATGGCAAACTGTGCCGGCTCGTCGGTGGTGTGCACTACCAGCGTGTTATCGGCCATCGCCAAAGGGGCCGCCGCCACGGCTGCAACCACCACGAGGTTGCGTAATTTTGTGTTCATGCTAAGGTTTTGTTAATATTCATGTTTAAAACTGTCCAAAAAAACGGCACAAAGGTAGATAAAAAACACAAACCTAGCACGCTCTTGACCGTTAAATTATGCTATGATCGGCGATGTGTCGCTATCGTGTGCACCACAGCAGCCACCACAAGCAGCAGCCCCAGGTGGGCAACAATGGGCAACCCGGGCACGTTGAGTCCCAGGTAGTGATAGAGCACCGGAGCAACACAATAACTGTAGAACAGCGGCACCACGCATTGCAGCACATAGACCTCGGCACTGACCGTGCCCAGCCACACCAGCGGCCGCCACGACAGCGCGCGGCACAGCCAGCCCTCGCCACCGCCATGATGGGCGGCACACGTCACGATGAGCACCGCCACAGGCAGCCACCACACCACATCCTCGCACGGCTGCAAGATGTCGGTGTAATGTGACAGTGCCCACACGACGAATACAATCACCACAGCACTGACCTCACTGGCGGTGGCTTGCAGCGAGCCCACCGGCACATCGGTGGGCAGCGCACGCAGCAGCCGTGCGAGCACCATGCCCAGCACGAAGTCGAGCAGGCGCAGCGGCGGGCAGAAGTAGGCGTAGGTCAGCACATCCTGGGGCAGCAGCGGCATCACGCCACACATGGCACACGCCACCACCAGTGCGCCCAGCACCTGCCAGCGCAGCCTCACGCGGCGCAACGCCCGGCACAGCAGCGGGTGGCAGGCGTAGCACAGCATCAACGCGCTCAATAACCACACGGGCCCGTTGACCGACAGATAGTAGTCGTGACGCGGCACCCAGGCGTGCAGCAGCAGCGCGTTGAGCACGGCAGGCTTCCAGTCGAGGGGCACCGAGAATGCCACATAGATGCCGACGTAGACCGCCCACGCGGCCAGATGCAGGGGGTAGACACGACGGGCACGATGCGCCACAAAGCGCCCCCACGCGCCCCAGCCGCCCTCCACCGCGCCATCGTGACGCAGGGTGAGCAGGAAGCCGCTGAACATGAAGAAGAACACCACCGCACAGTGCGCCCAGTGGTCAAAGCCCGCCACCTGGCGGTGACACAGCACCACAGCCACGGCAAACAGCCCTCGCAGCGATGTGAGTGAGCGATACATCATCATCGTGCAGGGAGGGCTAACAATAGGACGTGTAGTGGCTGTGGCGGTGGCGCAACTCGCGCAGGCGATAGCAGGCACCCACCAGCGGACGCCACCATGCCAGCAGGGGAGCGGTGAACCACAGGCGCGGAGCCTGCAGCAACAGCCCGATGCGACCCATGGCCCACGAGGCAAGCCCGCACAGCACCACAAGCAACGACACAGCGGCAATGAGCACCACCGCGTTGGGCCAAGCCGTGACCACTGCCGCCGCCAGCGACAGCACACACAGCCACCACATGCAACTCATCAAGCCTTGCACCCTGAAACTCTTGCGCCGCACAAGGCGCGACGTGAAGTCGCGGCGCATCTTGAGCAGCCGATGGGCATGACGCAGATTGTCGTAGTAAACGCTGAGTTGGCTCGGGGCAGCAATCTCGACACGCACCCCACGCCCCTGCGCAATCTCGCTCACGAACACGTCGTCCTCGCCCCACAACAGTTGCATGGAGTGCGAGAAGCCACTGTGATCAAAGAACAGGTGCTTGCGATAGGCCAGGTTCTCGGTCACGCCGCGATAGGGGTGGCCATGGATGGCGCTGAGCAACCACTGCGCCCCCGTCGACACCGTGTCAAACACACGCATGCGACGCCCCCAACGCTTGTCGCGGTGATAGCGATAGTGCGAGTAACCCAGCACAATGTCGACATCGGGGGTGAAGTTGCGCATCATCGTCGACAGCCAGCGATCGCTGGTCACGCGACAGTTGGCGCAGGTGGTGAGCACAATGTCGTGCTTGGCTGCCTTGATGCCGATCATCAGGGCCAACTTCTTGCGCGACAGCGTGCGAGACCCCCTGGGCGCAAAGGTGATGTGCAGATTGGGGTGCTCGACCTTGAGAGCACTCAGCGCATCGCTGGTGGCCTCGGCCTCGGTGCTGGCCACAACCACCACCTCAAACTCAGGATAGTCCTGCCCCAGCACCAGGGGCAGAAAACGTGACAGTTGGCCGGTCTCGGTGCAGGCATCCACAATGATTGACACTGGCGGCAGCACGTCGACATAGGCGCGTTGCACCTCATCAACCTCAACAAACCGCTTGAGCCGTGCCGCACGCACACACTGCCACACGACATAGACACATCCCGCCAACAGGCCGACACACAGCAATATGCTGGTGAGCAATGAAATATGTAATGAGAAAATCATCAAACCTTGGGCAAAAATCATGCAAAGTTAGTAAAATTTTGTGGGCCAAAAATCTAAAATGTTGCTAAAAGTGTTGACAAAGGCTTTTTGAGATTGTATCTTTGCAGCAAAATTCCAAACTACACCTTTAAATTTATGAAGTAGTAAGTAGTTATGTAGACAAATGAAGTTAAGACGTCACGCTGTTGTGGCAGAATGCTCCAGACTGGCTGGCAGATATTAAAATGATGGAAAATTTAGAGCGACAAGAGCATTCGTCTTAACTCCTTTAACTCCTTAACTTCCTCAACTACTGACAAGTAGATACTTTAGAAAGTTAAACTACACCTTTATTATTATGGCAAACGAAAACAAGAAAGCAGAAGACACAAAGCATGAGATGCCATTGTGTAAACTCAACTACATCTTGATGGCAATCTGTCTGGTACTCATCGTCATCGGCCTGTGCCTGATGGGCGGAAGCCCCAACCAAGGCAGCACGTTCAACTACGACATTTTCTCATCGACACGCACCACTGTCGGGCCGATGCTGGCGCTGCTGGGTTTTGTGCTGATGGCCCCCGCCATCCTCTATCGCAAGAAATAATCTATGGATATACTTCAAGCAATCATTATTGCCATTGTTGAAGGACTCACCGAGTTTCTTCCTGTTTCGTCAACAGGCCACATGATCATCGCCCAAAACATGCTGGGCGTTGTTCAAGGCGATGCTTTTGTGCATGCGTTCACGTTCATTATCCAGTTTGGAGCCATCCTCTCGGTTGTGGTTCTCTACTGGAAACGATTCTTTCGCCTTGACCACACTCCTGCGCCCGATGGCGCATCGTCGTGGCAACGGTTCAAACACAAATGGTACTTCTACTGGCTGCTGCTGGTGGGCGTGCTGCCAGCCGTTATCATCGGCTTAGCAGCCAAGAAGTCGGGGCTGCTCGACTGGCTGCTCGACAGTGTGCTGGTGGTGGCCATCATGCTGATTGCGGGAGGTGTGTTTATGCTCTTCTGCGACCGCATTTTCAACAAGGGTAGCGAGGCCGTAGCACTGAACGAGCGCAAGGCTTTCATGATTGGTCTGTTCCAGTGCATCTCGGTTATTCCTGGCGTGAGCCGCAGCATGGCTACCATCGTGGGCGGCATGTCGCAGAACCTTACCCGCCGCAAAGCCGCCGAGTTCTCATTCTTCCTGGCCGTGCCCACCATGGCTGGCGCCACCTTGCTGGATCTGGTGGACTTATTCAAAGACAATGCCGAGTGGGCGACTGCCCACAATATTCTGGTCTTGGTCATAGGTTGTGTGGTAGCCTTTATCGTGGCGCTGCTGGCCATGAAGTGGTTTGTAAACTTCTTGACCAAGTATGGTTTTAAAGCCTTTGGCTGGTACCGTATTGTTGTGGGTGTTGTCATTCTCGTCCTGCTATTGAGCGGCCAATCGCTGCAGATGGTGGACTAGAAAAAGGTTCATTGAGTACCCATCACATTAATTTGTATGTTAAACCCGATAGTTGGCGAAATATTCTGTATCGACAAGCCGCTGGAGATGACCTCTTTCAGTGCGGTGAAGCAGATACGTGGCAGATTCCGCAAGCATCTGAGCCGCAAGAACATCCATGTGGGCCATGCCGGCACACTTGACCCGCTGGCCACCGGCGTGCTCATCGTGTGCACCGGCCGATTGACCAAGCGCATCGAGGAGTTGCAGGCCGGTGTCAAGGAGTACATTGCCTGGATTCGTCTGGGCGAGACTACGCCGTCCTACGACATGGAGACCGAGGTCGACGCCACCTACCCGTGGCAACACATCACCCGCGAGCAGGTCGAGCGCGTGCTGCAAGAGCAGTTTACAGGCGCCATCGAGCAGGTGCCACCCGCATTCTCGGCATGCAAGGTCGACGGCAAGCCCGCTTACAAGTTGGCCCGCAAGGGCAAAGATGTGGAAATTCGCCCCAAGACACTGGTCATCGACGAGATCGAGGTGCTGGAGTGCGGCTTGCCCGCCGAGCCCACCTTGAAGGTGCGTGTGGTGTGCAGCAAGGGCACCTATATCCGCGCCCTGGCCCGCGACATCGGCGAGGCACTGCACAGCGGGGCGCATCTCTACGGCCTGCGACGCACCCGTGTGGGCGACATCCGCGTTGAGAACTGCGAGAACCTGCACGCACTGCTCGACCGTCTGGATGCCGAGCAGTATGTCAGCGCCGACGAGGCCGAGGCACAGTTGCTCGAGGCCGAACGCCAGGCCAACCGTGCCCGAGCCGCAGCCCAGAAGGCCGCCCGACATAAGACTAAAAAGACATAACGTCTCTTCAGACATAAGAACACAAGAACTCAATTTTCAATTCTCCCAATATGAAACTTTCAGAATTCAACAACCACATGCCCGAGGAACTCATTGCCGAGTATCCTGCCAAGCACCGCGACGAGGCCCGACTGCTAGTGCTGCACCGCAAGACCGGTGAAATCGAGCATCGCATCTTCAAGGACGTGATCGGCTACTTCAGCCCACACGACCTGATGGTGTTCAACGACACACAGGTGTTTCCCGCCAAGCTCATGGGCAACAAGGAGAAGACTGGGGCACGCATCGAGGTCTTCCTGCTGCGCGAACTCAATGCTTCAAACAAGTTGTGGGACGTGCTGGTCGAGCCGGCACGCAAAATCCGCATTGGCAACAAACTCTACTTCGGCCTGGACGACTCGCTGGTGGCCGAGGTGATTGACAACACCACCTCGCGCGGCCGCACGCTGCGATTCTTGCACGACGGCGAGCACGACTCATTCAAGGCCAACCTGCTCTCGCTGGGACATACGCCCCTGCCCTACTACATCAGGCGTGAGGTCGAACCCGAGGACGAGGAGAACTATCAGACCCTGTTTGCCTGCAAGGAGGGCGCCGTCGTGGCACCGGCTGCCGGCATGCACTTCAGCCGCGAGTTGCTGCGCCGCATGGAGATCTATGACATTGACCGCGACTTCCTCACGCTGCACATCGGTCTGGGTGTGTTCCGCAAGATCGATGTCGAGGACTTGTCCAAGCACCGTCAGGACAGCGAGCCTATGGAGGTGACCGAACAACTGGTCGAGAATGTCAACACGCGCCGCGATGCCGGCCACAAGATTATCGCCGTGGGCACATCGGTGTTGCGTGCCCTCGAGACCACTGTAGGCATGAACGGGCACATCCAGGCATTCAAGGGCTGGACCAACCGCTTCATCTTCCCGCCCTACGAGTGCACAACGTGCGACGCCCTCATCACCAACTTCCATCTGCCCTACTCCACCATGCTCATGGCAACCGCAGCATTTGGCGGCTACGAGCAGGTGATGAACGCCTACAAGGTGGCCATCGAGGAGCACTATCGCTTCGGCTGCTACGGCGACGCCATGCTCATCGTCGACTAAATCTCCCGCAGATTCCGCCGATGAATAATTAACTCATGCAGATCTAGCAGATATTGCGGATGAGTTTATTCCGCAGATTACATGGATTTAACGGATTTTTTCCGTGTGACAAGTAACTCATGCAGATCTAGCGGATATTGCGGATGAGTTTATTCCGCAGATGTTAAATGATCCACAGATGACACCGATTACACAGAAAATCTGATTAATCTGTAACATCTGTGGCTCCCACGCAGGAATTAAATTGTACGCCGAATGTATCGTCGATTGTTATATATTGTGATGGTGATGTGTGTGCTGGCCTTGCCAGGCACACTCGCCGCTCACACCCAGCCCAGTTATTACTGGCACTGGGCCGATGTGCCATCGGCACGACTGCTTGACATCGGTAGGGACTTCGGCCACAACGGCCACATCGACAGTGCCATGCAGTGCTACTCGGTCATCGTCAACCGCTTGACCGATGACCCCAAAGTGCGATGCAAGGCACATGACGGCATGGCCGAGGTCTATCTCTTTGAATACTTTGACTACCCCAAGGCGCTGAGCCACCTCAAGAAGGCGCAAAAGTTGGAGCGACAAGGAGGATTCATCCAACCGCTGACCTACAGCCTGCTACAAACCTTCTATCAGTACATCAACAACAACGTGCATGACCCGCACATCGACAGTCTGGTCATTGACTACGGCATCAAGGCATTTGATGCGTCGCTTGACGACAAGGAACTGATTCCGGCCGGTGTCACATTCTTGAACACCACGTCCAGCGCCATCGAGATGGGTCGCGTGAGCGAGTTGGCCGACGTGGCGAGTCGCTACACACATCTGCACCATGCGACCGACGACTCCCTGCACCTGATTGCCACCGATTTATACAATGCGGGGCTAGCCATCGAGCGCAAGCAGTGGAGCGTGGCCATCGACCGACTGAACTTGATGCTTGCGCATATTCCTAATGGCCAGACCAGTTATGACAAGCCGCGCATCCGATTCATGGTCTTGTCAAACATGGCCAATATCTATGAAAAGACGGGCGACAACACGCGTCTCAAGGACATCCTTGAACAGTTGGAGCAGTTGTCGCGCGAGCACAACATCAAGGAGGGCCTGCTTCTGATATATGAACAATTGGCGAAGTTCTACCAGAAGACTGGTGACCGCAATCGATTTATGGACTACTCGCTCAAGCGCACCGAGCTCAAGGACAGCCTCATCGGCTACCAGCAGGCGATGCAGTTGAGCAAAGCCGAGTTTGAGTCAGAGTTGAGCGACATGGAACTGCAATTGGCGCAGCTGAACCACCGCCACCAGATGATGCTCGTCACAAGCATCCTGTGCGGCATCATCGCCCTGCTGGTGCTGGGGCTGGGTTACTTCATCCATCGCCGCAACCGCCAGTTGAGTGCCCGCAACCAGGCACTATATGACAAGAATCAACAACTCATCGCCGCCAACAAGCACGAGCGCATGACGCGCGAGCAGCTTGAGGAGTTACTCGAGCAGACACGACGCGAGCAAGCCGAGGCTCTGGCCGCCGTCAGCCAACAGGAACTCGTCGATAACGATGACACCGAAGAGCCCGACGAACCCAAGGGCGAACCGGTCAAGTACAAGGACAGCCGGCTCACCGAGTTGGACAAGAATCGCCTGCAGAGACTCATCCAGAAGGTGCTCGACACACCCGATGTCATCTGCGACCCCGACTTCACGGTCATGCAGTTGGCCGCCCTCATTGGGGCACGACAGCGCGAGGTGTCGCAGGTCATTGGCGAGCGTTATGGAGCCAACTTTAACATCGTGGTCAACGACCACCGCGTCAAGGAGGCTTGTCGCCGCATCCAGGACGAACCGCGCTTCTTGCAGAACACCATCGAGGCCATGGCCGGCGAGGTGGGCATCCGCTCGCGCAACACCTTCACCCAGGCCTTCAAGCGCGTGACGGGCATGAATCCGTCAGAATACATCCGCCGCGCCCGCACCCGCTGATTTCGTTATCTCACGCTGATTGCGCAGATGATTTTTAGGCATGCAGATCTCTGATTAAATCTCACGCAGATTACGCAGATTAATTATTAACTCATGCAGATCTAGCAGAGAGATTATTAACTCATGCAGATCAAGCTGATCTTGCTGATTGGTTTATTCCGCAGATCAATCATGGTCCATAGATGACACACGTTTATCAGATTATTATTCTGTGTGAGTCCGTTTCAAATATTGACAGCTACATAGTCTCCAAAGTTAATGAGATTACATGATAATTCATGTGGATGTTTTCTATCGGCATGAGGTGGGAGGCAAGACCGGAAAAATGACAATATTTGACACTTTTTCCGAATACAATTTGCACCTATTCGGAAAACATTGTAAATTTGCAGCAAATTCCGAATAGCAATGAAGAAGAACTATATCAAGAGAGAGCGATATCTCGCCTAATCTCACGCAGATTGCGCTGATGTTTTTTAGGCATGCAGATCTAGCTGATTTAGCCGATTAGTTTTTATTTCCACGAACTTCCACAAATTGTCAAGAATTTAATGACAATTCATGGAAATTCGACCTATGGGTCATTTTGCAGGAT
>DGWI01000030.1 GCA_002396085.1 Porphyromonadaceae bacterium UBA4262 | reverse complement strand
TGTGCCTGCCCTGTACATGCAGGTAGGTGATGTCGGTGACCCAGATCTCGTCAGGCCTGCTGGGGACAATCTCCTTTATCAGGTTGGGATAGGTCCGCATGCCGTGCCCCGAGAACGTGGTGCGCCTGTGCCGCATGCGCTTGCGCACTAACAGGCCGGCATTGCGCATGATGTCGAACAGGCTGTCGCGGCCCACATCAATGGCATAGTCCCGCGCGAGCACCACCTTGAGTTTGCGGATGCCCATCTTAGGATGCACCTTGCGTATCTTGCCCACCGCGTCCAGTATCCGGTCAACCGCGACCGAACAATCGTAGCCGCGCCTGAAGCCCTGGTAATAAGCCTGCCGGGTAAAGCCAAACAGCCCGCATGCCTCATCTGCCGTGACACGGGGATGAAGCTCGCGCAGGCGGCTCACTGTTTGGCCCCGGATTTTTTTCTTATCGGGATCTTCAGCTCGTTCTCGGCAATGTCTATCATAATCTCAAGGCCCTCGATGCGCAGCTTGGCCAACTCAAGCTCCTTGCGCAGGCGGGCATTCTCCTGCTCCAGGGTCTCTGAACCAGGAACTGGGGGCAGTTGTATCTTTCTTCCTTTCACTTCGGTTACTCTTTTTACGTTTGGATCCACAAATTTACGAATCCATTCCATAAGTGAGCCATCTCCACGCAACTTAAATTTTTCGATGATACCGCGACGGTCTATGTCCGTCTCGCAGTACTCCTTGATTATGAGCAATTTCTCATAATCCGTCTTTCGCTTGTCATACTTCATTGTTAGTCCTGTTTATGGTTTACAATTTTGTAAACTCATTTCAGGACAAGTCAAAGCCCTTGAATGGATTCTTTCAGACCGCATTCAGAGTTATTTGTGGAACAAGATGTTTCGCAGTGAACTTTTAGTAGAACCAATGCCAGTAGGCAAATACTATGAAGACTATGCTACCACATACAAATGGTTTTCACGCGCTGAAAGCATTTCGTTCATAGACCTGCCGTTGTACCATTATCGCAAGCGAAGAGGGAGCATTACCAACGACAGAAATCTAACACACAGACGGATTGACCTCTTTGAGGCAGCACAAGAACGTTACTCTTTCGCCTTGGAGGCTGATATGTCTGAACTGGGCGAGGAATTGCTGGTAGAAAAAGGCATCAAATGTGCCAAAGACATTGTACGCTGTGGAATCAGTTTTGCTGAAAAGAAGGAAATCGTGAGCCATATAGCATCGGTTATCAAATCGCATCATTCTGCGGCCAAAAGGATGAGCATAAAGAAGCAGTTGCGCTTTTACGGAATCTGCCACCACCCAATAGCTTTCATCAAGGCAGTATGTCTGACCGGCTATATGACGCGCTTATACAAACATAGAATCCGCATTCTGTATCCATGACGATAAATAGAGGGGAGTTGCTCACTAAGCGCGAATAGAGACGAAAGTCGGATTTTGGTAAAATCGCCCGAAAATTGTGTTAAGCAGGTTTCGGGCGATGGTTGTAATTTTGCAGTGTCATTCGAGATGATGACACCAATTCAGCATATTACTAACCACAATAAACAGACAATTACGATGGATTTCAGAATGCAAGACCGCATGGAGTTGAAGGCGCTAGTAGACTTCTATGCCACCGAGAGCGACAAGAACAACCAGGACTGCTACGTTGAGATCTTCCGCCCCGACATCAAGCTCGACGTCTACTTTGGCGACAAGCTGGGCATGCAGGCCCGCGACGTGCACGACATGATCAGCCAATATAAGGCTTTCGGTGCCGCCAAGGTGTCATTTCACATGAACGGCCAGCAGAGCGTCGACTTCATCGACGAGACCCACGCCACCGGCACCTGCTATGCGCTGGCCACCCTGGTGACCGAGGAGGACGGCAAAGACAAACTCACCGTGCATGCCGTGCGCTACTATGATAAGTATGTTAAGATTGACGGCCGCTGGTGGATCAGCGAGCGCGAACAGCACTTCGAGTGGACGACCCAGCCCGCCAGATAACGACAACACAAACTCCAACACTTAACACTATGGCTAAAGTATTAATCGCTTATTACTCGCGTCGCGGCGAGAACTATGTCAACGGCAGCATCCGCGAGCTTAAACTGGGCAACACCGAGGTAGTTGCCGCCAAAATCAAGGCACTGCTGCCTGAGGCCGACATGTTCCGGATCGATACCACATACGAATACAGCAAGTCCTACATGACCTGCATCGAGGAGGCCAAGCAGGAACTGCGCGACCAGGCCCGCCCCGAGGTGAAGAACGCCCCCGAGAGCATCGACGAGTATGACACCATCATCCTGGGCTACCCCAACTGGTGGGGCACGATGCCCATGGTGTGCTACACCTTCCTCGAAAGCTACGACTTCACGGGCAAGACCATCATCCCGTTCTGCACCAACGAGGGCAGCGGCATGGGCAGCTCGGAGCGTTTCATCAAGAAGTTGTGCCCCGGCGCCACCGTGCTGGCCGGCACGCCCATCCACGGTGCCGAGGCCGCACACGCCGACCGCGAGGCTCAACTCATTGCCAGCAAGGTGTAGATTGGTTAGTTACGAGCTACGAGTTACAAGCTACGAGCTACGAGCTACGAGCGGCCAGCTACGAGCTGCCAGCTACGAGTGTCGAGTAGTCGAGCAGCGATTCTCAATTTTCAGTTTTCAATTTTCAATTCAATATTAAGATGAAATTTAGCAAATATCTGACGGCTGCTGCGGCATTGCTGATGTCGATGTCGTGCAGCGGAAGCAAGGTGCAGAATAATGCACAACCGACAACTGTCGCCATTGGCGGCAAGGCGCTAGTGGTGTTCTTTTCGCATGCCGGCGACAACTATGCCGTGGGCAACATCGAGGTGGGCAACACCAAGATAGTGGCCGACTACATCAGCGACATTACCGGTGCCGACCAGTTTGAGCTGGTCATCCACAAGTATGACGGCATGGCCTACAAGCCGCTGTGCGACCTGGCTAAGGTCGAGCAACAGAACGGCGAGTTGCCCGAGTTTGAGGGCAAGCTTGAGAACCTGGACCAGTACACGACCGTATTTATTGGCGGCCCTGTGTGGTGGGGCACCTATCCGCAAGTGATGTTCACCTTCTTCAAGCAGTATGACCTGAGCGGCAAGACCATTATCCCGTTCACCACCCATGAGGGCTCGGGCCTGGGCCGCTGTGTCGAGGACGTGAAGGCTGCCTACCCCAACGCCACGGTGAACGACGGCTTTGAGATGTATGGCCACGATGTGCGTTCGGGCCGCGCCACCGTCGAGCAGTGGCTCAAGTCATTAGGTTACTAAAAAAGTCAAACAATGGAAACCATCAAGCTATCAAATGGTGTGGAGATGCCCGTGCTGGGCTACGGCGTCTTCATGGTCACTCCACAGGAGTGCGAGCGTTGCGTGAGCGACGCGTTGAGTGTGGGCTATCGCCTGATTGACACGGCACAGGCCTACTACAACGAGGAGGGCGTGGGTGCCGCCATGACCAAGAGTGGCATCGCACGCGACGAGATTTTCCTCACTACCAAGGTGTGGATCAGCAATGCCGGCGAACAAAAGGCGGCGCAGTCGATCGACGAGAGCCTGCGCAAGTTGCAGACCGACTACATCGACCTGTTGCTCATCCACCAAGCCTACGGAGACGTGTTCGGCACCTGGCGTGCCATGGAGCGAGCCTACCGCGACGGCAAGGTGCGCGCCATCGGTGTGAGCAACTTCCAGGAGGCCCGCTTCTTCGACTTTGCCCACTATGTCGACATCAAGCCCATGGTCAACCAGCTGCAGTGCAACGCGCTGGTGCAACAACGCGGCATCGAACCGATGCTTGACCAGTTCGGCACCCGCATGATGGCCTGGGGACCACTGGGTGGCCAGGGTGTGGACGGCGTGGTCAAGAGCGAACTGCTGGCCAGCATCGGAGCGCGCTATGGCAAGACGGCTGCCCAGGTGGGTCTGCGCTGGCTCACACAACGTGGCATCGTCGCCATACCCAAGAGTACGCACCGCGAGCGCATGGCGCAGAACCTAAACATCATGGACTTCAGGCTGACTGACGACGAGATGCAGCAAATCGCTTCGCTCAACCAGCACGACACGGGCACAGTGAACTTCACCGACGCACAGTTTGTCAAATACCTGATTGAAACCTACGGCTGATTGCCAGTGGCGGATTGGGGACGGTTCTTATTCGCCAAGTGTTAACGCAATTAACTTTTGGCGGAAAAGAACCGTCCCCAATTCGCCACTTTGTGAAAAATCTCACCTGGAAGTTGCCAGATGGGATTTTTTTTGTAACTTTGCCTTCTTAATAACCAACCAACAGAAGAAGACTATGATTAACGAGAATGTAATCACGCCATCTGAATATCTGGACATCTGCCCTATTGCCGACAAGGACTTTCACAACGCTATGTCAATCCTCGTCGAGGAGCCTCTGTTTCAACGCATTGTCGGCATGGCTCTGCCCAACTATAAATACAGCGAACTGAAGTATGTGCTGTTGAGCCTGAACACAAAACACGAGTTCCAGGTGCGTGTCATGCGGCCCTTCCTTGAGGGGCTGATAGCCAAGACGACCCGAGGGCTGACGATGAGCGGCATGGAGGAGAACTGCGATCCCGACGTGCCCAACATGTTCATCACCAACCACCGTGACATCATCCTCGACTCGGCACAGTTGGGCTATCTGTTGCTCAAGAGTGGCCGTGAGTCGTGCGAGATTGCCATTGGCAACAACTTGCTGGTCTATGACTGGATCAACAAGTTGGCCCGCCTGAACAAGGCTTTCATTGTCAAGCGCAACCTGGGCCGCATCCAGACATTGCAGGCCGCCATCCAGTTGTCGGGCTACATGCACTTCTCACTCACGCAGAAGCATGAGTCGATCTGGATTTCGCAACGCGAGGGCCGCTGCAAGGACAGCAACGACCGCACGCAAGAGAGCCTGATCAAGATGCTGAGTTACGGCAACCGCGACAAGAGCATCGTCGAGAGCCTGAAGGAACTGAATATCGCCCCGGTGGCCATCAGTTATGAGTATGACCCGAGCGACTACCTCAAGGCCAAGGAATTCTTGATGAAGGACAAGAACCCCAACTGGAAGAAGTCGCCCGATGATGACCTGCTGAGCATGCGCACGGGCCTGTTGGGTCAGAAAGGCCTGGTTCACTACACCTTCACGCCCTGCATCAACGATGACCTGGACAAAATTCCCGAGGATCTGGACAAGATGTTGACTGTGAACCGCATCTGCCACATTATCGACCGCTCGATACACTTGGGTTACAAGATTTTCAAAACCAACTACATCGCCCACGACATCTTGTTTGACAACAAGGACTTTGCCGACAAGTACTCTCCTGAAGACAAGGAAGCGTTCACACAGTACCTGAGCGACCAGATTGACAAGGTCGACATCAAGCTTAGCGAGTTTGACCGCTACTACATGTTCAACAAGATGCTGCAGATGTACAGCAACCCGCTGACTAACCAGCTGGAGGCGATGAAATGATAGTTAATAGGTTTTCGGTTATCGGTTATCGGTTGTCGGTTATCGGTTGTCGGTTGTCGGTGATCGGTTGTCGGTTAGCAGTGATCGGTGATGACTGAAAACTGAAAACTGAAAACCGAGAACTGAAAACTGAAAACAATCTTAATTCAAAATTACTTAAGTGCGAATTAATTGGGTTGCCTTGGCGGTATTCATCTTTGTCAATCTGTTGATTGACTGGCTGATTGACCGCAAACTGAGACGTGTGAGCCGAGTGGCCTCACGCATCCATCGCCTGCTGGCACTAGCACTGCAGGTAATGCTCGTTGTGGGCATGGCTCAGCCCTTCGGTGACGCTCAGGCAAGCGATGGGCAGATGAACCTGGCAATGTGGTTGTTGTGGACCTACATCGCATGCTATGTGCCCAAATACCTGTGGCTGCTGTTGGCCTGGCCTTCGTTCATCCGTCGGCTGCCGCGTGGTGTGAAGCGTGGCTTCCTGACCGCCGGCACCGTGGTGGGACTGAGCGTATTTGGCACCCTTTGCTGGGGCACGTTGGTCACGCCTGGCAGGCTGCAAGTCAATGAAGTCGAGGTGACAAGTCCGCGTCTGGGCAAAGCCTTCGACGGCTATCGCATGGTTCACATCAGCGACCTGCACCTGGGCACCTATGGCACCGACACGACCATCGTCAGCCGCATGGTCGACAGCATCAATGGACTGAAGCCTGATG
Organism: Porphyromonadaceae bacterium UBA4262; assembly: GCA_002396085.1. GTDB lineage: Bacteria > Bacteroidota > Bacteroidia > Bacteroidales > Muribaculaceae > Sodaliphilus. The sequence continues at coordinate 36,501 of DGWI01000030.1, read as the reverse complement.
TCATCATCTTCACGGGCGACCTGGTGAGCCGCTGCACGAGCGAGGCACTGCCCTTCACGGGCGTACTGAGCCGCCTCAAGGCTCGCGATGGCGTGATTGCCATCCTGGGCAACCACGACTATGACGACTATTGCTACTGGCCCGACTCGCTGGCCAAGGAACGCGACCACCAAGCGCTTTGCGACTTGCAGCGACAGATGGGCTGGCGACTGCTGTGCAACGAGCATCTGATTCTCACCCACGACGGCGACAGCGTGCTGGTCATCGGCGAGGAGAACTATGGCGAGGGGCACTTTGTGAACTATAGCGACCTGGCCGCGGCCTATCCCGACAGCGTGAGGCAAATGCCCTACAAGATCTTGCTGCAGCACAACCCCAAGCAGTGGCGCGAGCAGATTGTTGACCAGACCGACATCGACCTGACGCTGAGCGGTCACACACATGCCATGCAGATGATGATCACCCTCTTGGGCAAGCGGTATTCTCCCGCCGGCATGCGCTACAGCGAGTGGGGCGGGCTCTACAGCAAGGGCAATCAGCACCTGTATGTCAACATCGGCATCGGCATGGTGGGTGTGCCCATGCGCATCGGGGCAACGCCCGAAATCACTCTTATTCAATTGAGAATTGAAAATTGAGAATTGAGATTCTGCTCTAGTGCTCGACTATTAAAAAACAATCATGAATGACAAGATTATAGAACTGATCGCGAGTGAACTCGGTATCGCGCTGAACCAGGTGGCCGGCACGGTGAGCCTGCTCGAGGACGGTGCCACCATCCCTTTTATCAGCCGCTACCGCAAGGAGATGACCGGCGGGCTGGACGAACTGGCTATCCAGTCGATTGACCAGCGGCTCAAGTACTATCACGAACTGGAGAAACGCCGCGCCACCATCCTCAAGACCATCGAGGCACAGGACAAACTCACACCCGAGTTGGCAGCCCGCATCCGCGACTGCTGGGACACAACGACACTCGAGGATCTGTATCTGCCCTACAAACCCAAACGCAAGACGCGTGCCGAGGCTGCCCGCCAGCGTGGCCTGGAGCCGCTGGCCAAGATGATCATGGCCGGGCGCAGCGATGACATCGCGCAACGTGCCGTGCGCTTTGTGGGCGATGAGGTGCCCGATGTGGATGCAGCCATCGCCGGAGCGCAGGACATCATCGCCGAGTGGGTGAGCGAGAACGAGCGGGTGCGCAACCAGGTGCGCAATTCATTTCGCAACCACGCTATCCTCACCAGCCACTTTGTCAAGGGCAAAGAGATTGAGGGACGCAACTATGAGAACTACTATGAGTTCTCACAACCGCTGCGACGCATCTCGTCGCACCAGTTGCTGGCCATACGTCGTGGCGAGAAGGAGGGCTTCTTGCGTGTAGCCATCGGCATCGACGACGAGCGAGCCATCAATAACATCAGCCGCGCCGTGGTGCGTGGTCAGGGATTGTGTGCCGACCTGGTGCACGAGGCTGCCGAGGACAGCTACAAGCGACTGATCAAGCCGCAAATCGAGACCGAATTTGCCGCCATCAGCAAGGAGAAGGCCGACGGCGAAGCCATCAACATGTTTGCCCAGAATGTGCGCCAATTGCTGTTCGCGCCGCCGTTGGGCCGCAAGCGCATCATGGCCGTCGACCCGGGATTTCGCACGGGCTGCAAGGTGGTGTGTCTGGACGAGCAGGGCAACTTGCTGCACCACGATGTCATCTATCCCGTGGCACCGCACTACGACATCGAGGGAGCCACAGCCACCGTCGAGCGGCTGGTGACCCGCTACAAGATCGATGCCTTTGCACTGGGCAACGGCACGGCCAGCCGCGAGACCGAGCGATTCTTGAAGCGCCTGCAACTGGGGCGCAAGGTCGAGGTGCATGTGGTGAACGAGAGCGGAGCCTCGATCTACTCGGCCTCGAAGGTGGCTCGCGACGAGTTTCCCGACCAGGATGTGACCGTGCGTGGCGCGGTGTCGATCGGTCGCCGCCTGCTCGACCCGCTGGCGGAGTTGGTCAAGATCGACCCGAAGTCGATCGGCGTGGGCCAGTATCAGCACGATGTGGACCAGACGCGCCTCAAGGATGCGCTGACCTTCACGGTCGAGAGCTGCGTCAACAGTGTGGGCGTGAACATCAACACCGCCAGCAAGGAGTTGCTGACCTACGTGGCAGGACTGGGACCCGCCCTGGCGCAGAACATCGTCACCTATCGTGCCGAGAACGGCGACTTCACCAGCCGCCGCGACATCCTGCGTGTGCCCAAGATGGGACAGAAGACCTACACGCAGGCGGCTGGTTTCCTGCGCATCCCCGAGAGCGACAACCCGCTGGACAACAGCGCCGTACACCCCGAGCGCTATGCGCTGGTCGAGCAGATGGCACGCGACTGCGGCTGCACAGTGGCCGACCTGATCAAGGACAAGGCGCAGCGCGACAAGATCGACATCAAGCGATATGTGACCGGCGACGTGGGCGAGCCCACGCTGCTCGACATCATGCACGAGCTGGAGAAGCCCGGGCGTGACCCGCGCGAGGGAGTGGAAAATGTTGAGTTTGACGACAATGTGACCAAGATTGAGGACCTGCACGAGGGCATGGTGCTCAATGGCAAGGTGACCAACATCACGCAGTTTGGTGCGTTTGTCGACATCGGTGTGCACAAGGAGGGTCTGGTACACGTCTCGCAGATGGCCGAGCGTCGCGTGAGCGACCCGTCGAAGGTGGTGAAGCTGGGCCAGGTGGTTAGGGTGCGAGTCCTGTCGGTCGATGTCGACCGACAGCGCATTGCACTAAGCCTTAGAATTAATTGAGAATTGAGTTCCTGGTTTTCAGTTTTCAGTTTTCAGTTTTCGGTTTTCGGTTCTTTGCCACATTGACAACTGATAACGAATTGAGAATTAAGAATTAAGACAGCGCAGATGATATTTATCTGCGAGATAGAACTATCTGCGAAATCAGCGAGATCTGCATGAGCGTTTTAAGGCATGCTGATTAAGCAGATATTGCTGATTATTTTATCAGGCAGATTTTCGTGGAGGCATATATCATCTGCGAGATTAAACTATCTGCGAAATCAGCGAGATCTGCATGAGAGAAAAGCAATCTGCGGGAGTGCATCAGGCGTTGGTGGTTGAGGCTTGTTGCTTGTAACGGGTTACGGTGATGCCAAGCACCTCGGCAAACTTGCGGTAGAAGTAACTGCGGTCGCCGAAGCCCGCCTCGGCTGCCACCTCGCGCATGGGCCTGCCGGGGTTCTGTTCAATGAGGCGGCAGGCATATTGCAGCCTGAGCCGCAAGCGCCACTTGACGAAGTCCTCGCCCACGACCTCGCTGAAGTATTCGCTCAACCGCCGTGGCGTGGTACCCAGTTCGGCTGCCACATCCTTGACACCGAGGTCGGCCGACAGATATCGTCGCTCATCCACCCACACTTTGAGTCTATCACCGATGCCGGCATATCGGTCCTGCTCGTCGTGGTCGGCCACCTCGTCGACCGGCTCTTCGGCCTCGGCGGCATCAGGTTGCGGCTCGGGCATCATGGGTGCCACGGGTTCGGGTTGGGGCAAGACGGCACGCATCACTGTGGACACATACTGACCATAGTTGATAAACCGGCTGGTGAGGTAGACGTAGAATGCCGAATAGATGATGATAAACAGGCTGTCGAGCCCCTGTATCCCACTGACCGAGAGAAACACCAAGCATCCCACCACCAGTGACGTGTAGAAGGTATAGCCTATCCACCGCAACTGGCGGTTGAGGTCTTCCTCCTGATAGTAGTCGTACATGTCGTTGCCAAACTGACGATAGGCCTTGCGGAACACCACCGTGTAGAACGCCAACAATGCGACATAGAGCAGCGAGGCGACGATGAGTGCAACACGATAGTGGGCGGCGGGCAACAACACCTGGCACAGCACCAATGCCACCGAAGCAAGCAAGATGACTGCCAGTTGCGACCACACCCGTCGCGGGGTCACCCACTGCGGGCGTATGAACAGCAGCAGCGATGCCGTGAAGCACATTGCCTGCAAGGCACCCACAATCAGGGCGATGCAGCCCGTGAGCGAATTCTCGTTATCCTTGGGTACGGCGAACTCAACCAGTTTGAGCAGCGCCAGCAGGATGAATGCCACGCTGAGGTAGGTGCGTGCCGTGCGGTAGTGGCGGTTCTGTGTGCGGGCTGTGATGCGCACCGAGGCGATGACCACGCCCAGCCCGCCAATGAGCACCGCCGATGCCACATTGAGCAAACTATATGTCGTGAAAGTCATTATTTCAACTTTTTATAAAATCGCACAAAGTTAAGCATTTTTATCATAAAAGCGTGGACTTTTGTGCAGAAATTGTGGTTTTTCGTGCACGAAGTGTGGTTTTTTACGTCGATGCGCAAAAGTCCACAGTGCTTTGTTTGGTGGTTGGCGGCGAGGTGCAGTAATTTTGCAGTACCGAATAGGTTTCTAAGTCTCAACATTTTGTTCAATCTAAACATTCACCGCTTATGAAAAAATTCAGCCCCCAAAAAATTTTGGTAGTGGCATTGTTGTCACTGCTGTCGCTGACTAGTCGCGCGTTGCCGTTTGTGCCCACGACCGACCCATCGTCGCCGACTACCAAGTGGTATCTGATCAAGACAGAAAATGTGTATCTCTATGCCGATGCCAATTGGAAACAGGTCCAGACCTCATCGACCGCTTCAACAACCAACGACTACTACTTGTGGTGTTTTGTGGGCACCGAGTCGACCGGTTACAAAATTTATAGCCGCGGCTGCAAGGCTTATATGAAATATGGGTTTGAAGTCGATGGCACGGGTAATGAAGTTGACATCAACCGCGTCGAACTGGGTAGCGGAAACAATTTCTATATCTACTATATGAACCCTAATCAGAAGATGTACCTTTGTTATGATAGCGACAATGGCATCTACGGCAGCTATGCTAAATACAACAGCTACACCGTTTCGGAGGTTGCCGTGGCTCCGCCCGTCGACCCACCTTTTGAGCCCACATCCAATCCGTCGTTGACGACAACCCAATGGTATCAAATCAAAATAGGGGGTATGTATCTAACCGTCAGTGCTAATGGTGAAGCTGTCGATGTGTCATCGTCACCATCGAACGACAAGAATTTCCAGTGGTGCTTTGTAGGCAACGCCTCGACCGGTTACAAGATTTACAACCGTGGCCGTAAGGCCTACGTGGTGCTTTGCGTGTTCTTTGGCGATGCAACAGAGCACAACGTCAGTTACACCGAACTAAACAGTGACAACAGTTTCAATATTTACTGTTATAATAATGGCGAAAAACTGTACCTTGACATCGACAGCTATGGCCTTTTCATTGCGGAGAACAGATCCCACACTTGCACTGTTGTTCCCATTGATGCCGACCCTTCGTCTGTTGTTATCGGCGATGTCACCGATGACGGTAAGGTCGATATCGCCGACGTGAATGCGATCATCAACATCATGCTGGGCAAGGATGAAACAGATGCCGGCGATGTCACAGGTGACGGCAGTGTCGACATCGCCGATGTGAACGAGGTGATCAACATCATGCTCGGCAAGACTTCGTTCAGCTCCGAGCCGACCACCTACACAGTGGGGGGCGTGTCGTTCAAGATGATGCCCGTGCTAAGTGGCACGTTCACCATGGGTGACAACAACAGTACCTACAGCGAGAAGCCTGCCCACCAGGTGACGCTCGGCAACTACAACATTGGCCAGACCGAAGTCACACAAGCCCTGTGGGTGGCGGTGATGGGCAGCAACCCCAGCACTTTCACCGATGACCCGCAGTGTCCTGTCGAGAGCGTGAGTTGGGACGACTGCCAGACGTTCATCACCAAGTTAAACCAGATGACAGGCAAGTGCTTCCGTCTGCCCACCGAGGCCGAGTGGGAGTATGCTGCCCGTGGCGGCCGATTCAGTAAGGGATACACTTACGCTGGCGGCAACAATCTTAGCTCAGTGGGGTTTTACTGGGGCAATTCTGGCCCTTATGGCAATCCTTTTGGCACGCCTCAGAGCACCCACCCTGTCGCCCAAAAAGCCCCCAACGAGTTAGAACTGTACGACATGAGTGGCAACGTGAGTGAGTGGTGCCAAGACTGGTTTGGCTACTACACCATTGATGCCCAATCCAACCCTACAGGCCCCACCACTGGCCAGAATCGCGTGTACCGCGGCGGCAGCTGGAATGACGAAGCAGGAGCCTGCACCGTGACATGGCGCAAAAACAACACCCCATCCCAATCTAACATGGGACTGCGCCTCGCCCTCTAGTACACACCCATCAAGAATTTCCAAGTATGAACAATAATAATTGCGACAATGAGACACTTTAATAAAAACGCACTGCTCATGACGGTGCTGCTACCGCTGATGGCACAAGCGTTGCCGTTTGAGCCCACGACCGACCCAGCGGCCTCGACTACAAAATGGTATCAAATCAAGACCGGCACTCATTATATGTACTCTAATCATGCGAGTTGGGATGATGTATATCCCTCCACGACAGCCTCGACCGACGACTATTATCTGTGGTGCTTTGTGGGCACCGCTTCGACCGGCTACACGATTTACAACCGCGGCGCTCGGGCCTATATAAATGGCCTTTTTGTAAGCGGCTCGTCTGGCGATAATGACCTCAGCTATGTAGAGATGGCCAGCGGCAACAATTTCTACATCTACTATAACGATCGACTTGGACAAGTGACCCAAAAGATGTATATCTATTACGACAGCGATAATAACTGTTTTTCTGGCACTAATGGAAAAGTTGACACTTTCACATCTATAGAGGTGGCGATTGAGCCACCGACACCGCCCACCGAGTTGCCCTACGAGACACTCACAGCGACTGATTATCATGTTCCGCACAACGTGTTATCCAATACTGGCGTTGAGGGTTATGCCAAGTTGATTGACCAGAACAAGAGCACCAAGTGGTGTGTGGTGAACAACTCTGGAGCCTGGGAGACCATCTGGCTGGAGTTTGAGAGCGACGGGTGGTTTATCCCCGACGGCTATGTTTTCACTACCGGCAACGACACCAAGAGCGTCCCCTACCGCAACCCCAAGGAGTGGGTCATCTATGGCAAGACCTTTGAGGATGACCAGTGGACCGAGTTGGCGCATGTGACCGATGGCGCCGGGCTGGGCAGCGAGAACACCACCGACTACTCGTTTGACATCACGGGTGCCAGTGTGGGCTATCGCTACTTCCGCTTCGAGGTGCGGCAAATCAATGGCAAGGACACCGGCGACAACAACTATACCTTCCAGCTGGCCGAGTTGCAGTTTACCGGCACGAAGGTGGACGAACCCAATATCTTGCCCTACGAGTCACTCACGGCCACCGGCTACAACATCCCCCACAACACAATGAGCAATACTGGCGTTGAGGGTTATGCCAAGTTGATTGACCAGAACAAGAGCACCAAGTGGTGTGTGGTGAACAACTCCGGAGCCTGGGAGACCATCTGGCTGGAGTTTGAGAGCGACGGGTGGTTTATCCCCGACGGCTATGTTTTCACTACCGGCAACGACACCAAGAGCGTCCCCAACCGCAACCCCAAGGAGTGGGTCATCTATGGCAAGACCTTTGAGGATGACCAGTGGACTGAGTTGGCGCATGTGACCGATGGCGCCGGGCTGGGCAGCGAGAACACCACCGACTACTCGTTTGACATCACGGGTGCCAGTGTGGGCTATCGCTACTTCCGCTTCGAGGTGCGGCAAATCAATGGCAAGAACACCGGCGACAACACCTATACCTTCCAGCTAGCCGAGTTGCAGTTCACCGGCACGAAGGTGGACGAACCCACTCCTACGCCCGGCGATGTGACCGGCGACGGCCAAGTGGACATCGCCGACGTGAACGCTGTCATCAACATGATGCTGGGCAAGGCCTCACCGACCGCTGCAGGCGACGTGACGGGTGACAACTCGGTCGATATCGCCGACGTGAACGCGGTGATCAACATCATGCTGGGCAAAACACCCCCATCAGGAGGCGACCCCACCGCGCAGTCACTCACAGCCACGGGCTACAATATTCCCCACAATGGCATCGACAATGAGGGCAACGAGGGTTATGCCAAGCTAGTGGACGGCAACAAGAGCACCAAGTGGTGCGTGGAGAACAAGTCGGGAGCCTGGGAGACCATCTGGGTCGACCTCAAGAGCAGCGTCCCCTTCAAGCCCACCAGTTACATCATGACCACGGGTAATGACACGCACAGTTTCTATACCCGCAACCCGAAGAACTGGAAAATCTATGGTCGCAACAGCGAGAGCGAGTCGTGGACCGAACTGGCCCATGTGACCGACGGCACAGGGCTGGGCACGGCCAACACCACCGACTACACATTTGAGTTCAACGGCGTCACCAAGGCCTATCAGTACTACCGGTTTGAAGTCATCGAGATTGGTGGCAAGTACAGATGGGACTCCAACAACTACGTCTTCCAGCTGGCCGAGCTGACGCTGCTTGGTGTCGCTGCCCAGTGACCTCCGGCTAGCGGATTCTCATTCTAGGTCATGCAGATCAAGCAGATCAAGCGGATTATTTTATTAGGCAGATTTTTCGTGAAGGCATATATCATCTGCAAGATAAAACTATCTGCGAGATCTGCGAGATCTGCATGCATAATCTAATTTGTCACGAGTGCTAGAGGTCAGAAGAAGAGCTGTGATGTTGCCCTGTCGCGGTCAAGAAACATCACATAATAGATGGGCATGTAGGTGACCGAACCGTCCTGAATGACCTCGCGCCCGTTTGTCAGGACATAAGCACGATCGATGCGATAGTCAGGTGTTGAGAGGAAATTGTTCAAAGCGCTATGTACCCGATAGTCTTTGCCCGACTTGACCTCGATGGGCAAGACCTGGAGCGTGTCATAGTCATCGATCAAGAAGTCAACCTCACCCTTCTTGCGGTTGTCGTAATAGAACAACCTCAGCCCATGTGCCCGAAGCTCTTGTGCAACAACGTTCTCATAGACAGCCCCCAGATTGATGCTGAGTGTGTCATCAAGGATAGGGCGGATATTGTGATGGAACAATTGCAAAGTCAACAATCCGACATCATTCAGATAAAGTTTGAGCAGATTCTTCTGCAAAGACTCAGCTAAAGGAAACACCGGGTTGCTGATAGCCTGCACGTTGAGTGCAATGCCCGACGAGATCAGATACTCAAACTCGGCTTGGTACCGTGCAAATCGGTCTCCTTCGACACCGCGGATGTCTTTGGCCACAACGCGCTTTTTCTTGTTTTCCATCTGTGATGGAATCATTTCATAGATGCGCCTGATAAGCAGATGTTTGCCATTGTCAGTCTCATACTTTGATGCATCAACACCGTACAGGCCCATAATGGAGTCTTGCACCTGCCTGACTTTGACGATGTTGTGGCTGGTGAGATATTCATTGACCGCAGCCGGTAGCCCACCGACTAGCAGATAACGACGAAACAGATTCATGATGTGCTGATGTTGCTCGGCAGTCAAGCAAGCTTTTCTGCCGAAGTTGTCTCTCAGGTTTTCGATGGCTTCGGCTCCAAAACCATTGGCAATGAGAAACTCTTCAAAGTCAAGCTGGAACATCTCCTTGCGGATGATGCTGCCCACAGGGATGGAAGTGGTCTGCCTAAGCGCGATTCCCAGCATACTGCCGCTGGCAATGAACCGGAAACGGTCATCATGCCTGAAAAACTTGAGCATGGTCAGATATTGCGGATAGTGCTGAATCTCGTCCAAGAACACCAGTGTGTCATCACGAGTGCCCAGGCGATTGCCTGCTATCATGCTTAATGTCAGATAAAACTCCTCGGTCGAACTGACACGCTTGAACAACTGCTCGTTCTCATCATCATCGACAAAATTCAGTTCAATAAAGTTCTTGAACAATCGTTTGCCCACATGACGGATGATGAACGACTTACCCACTTGACGCGCCCCCTCCAGCACAAGAATCTGGTCAGAACCACCTGACAGATAATCTTCTATATATTTTTCAATTTTCCTATAGAGCATAGAATTTACACTTTTCAAACAGAATTAGTGCTGCAAAATTACACTTTTCAAACGAATTTACCAAGAAAAATCCACACTTTTCAATCTGGAAACGCAAAATTTGCAAGATCTGCATGAGCATTTTAGGGCATGCAGATTTAGCAGATAATTATTAAGAAAACAACTTAAACAACTGATGACAACTCTTTATTTAGCAAACCCTGCCAGCAAGTATGTGCGGACTTTTGTGCGGGGAGTGTGGACTTTTGTGCGGGGAGTGTGGACTTTCGTGCTCGATGTGTGGACTTTTGCGTCGGTGCGCAAAAGTCCACACTACTTTGTTTGGTAGGTGGCAGCGAGGGGCAGTAATTTTGCAGTAACTTTTGGCTATTGTGCATTATCATCAAAACAAATCAAGCGATATGAAACACTTTGACAAACTCAAACTGCTGGCTGCAGTGGTAACGACCCTGCTGCCACTTGCGGCACTGGCGTTGCCGTTTGTGCCCACGCTAGACCCCACCTCACCCAACAACTACTGGTATTACTTGAAGACCAATGGCTACTACTGCGTAGCGTCGTCCTACAGTAATGATATCCAGTTTGTCTACTCGGTCAGTTCCAGCAACGACAATCATCTGTGGTGCTTTGTGGGCGACGAGAACAGTGGTTACAAGGTGTATAACAAAGGTTTAGGCAGATACTTGCAAGCCGAGGGTCTGTATGATCAAGACGTCTACCCCTACACCTACTATCAAGACAAGGATGGCACCAACTTCTATCTGCACTTCTATCTCAGCTATACGAACACCGATAACTACTTGTATCAGACTACATACGGCGATCAGTATGGTTCATATAACTATATGGAATACAGCACTGAAACCAAGGGCGTGTTCAGCGTTGAGTTGGCCAAGGAAGGTGTGCCCCTGCCCGCCGACCCGCAGTGGACGCGTTACGATGCCGACGGTGTGGGCTATGGCTACCTTGATGGCGGCCTGGGGTTCAACGCCAGCGAATCATCCAACAACCTGTGTGACCACAATGCATGGAGCAAGTTTTACGGGCGCGTCCAGAATTGCTGGTTCACGATGAAGTCATCGACCAGTGTGGCCGTCAAGCAATACACGATTGTCACCGCCAACGACTCGTGGGGGCAATTCCAGCGCACGTTGCGCAGTTGGAAGTTGCAAGGCTCGAACGACTATTACACCTGGGTTGACATCGATGTGAAGACCGACTACCCCTTTCCATTTGCCGACCAGAAAGAAGTTGTCTTCCAGGTCAATGACACCCGCAAGTTCCGGTTCTTCAAGTTCATGGCGACCGATGGCTCCGAAGTGCAGCTGAGCGAGGTGTGGATCAATGAGCAAAACCACACGTGGCCCAACGAATACACTGTGATTTCCGAACCGTCGTGCGGCATGCCGGGACTGCTGGTCCACGAATGCCAGGACTGCCACGTCCGCAAGTGGACAGATATCCCTGCTCACGGTACCCATAGTTTTAGTGAAGGTGTCTGCACCGTTTGCGGCATCGATGAGGGGGAGACGGTGCTGCTGCACAACGGGCAGTGGGCGCCCTATTTCATAAAAGCCTACCGAGGCACACGTGCCGACTCGGCCGGTGTGACCTACTGGTCACAACCCCCACTCGGCTGGAACCAGTCGGCCGACTTTGACGACAGCCAATGGATTGATCTGCCCATGCCCATCGCCAGCCCCGGGCATTCGGGCGGTGCATTAACCTCGTTGCGTTACAACAGTTATTGGTATGGCGAATACAACAGCTACTTCTTCCGCCGCGTGTTCTCGCTTCCCGAGGTGCGTCCCAACGAAACCTTCACCTTCCGTTGTGTGCACGACGACAACATGGTGGTCTATGTCAACGGCAGCGAGGTCATCAATGCTCAGGGCTGGACCGAGGCTCCCGACGGCTGCACATGGCTGGATGCTCGTGAGGTGTTTAAGATCCCTGCCTCATACTTCAAGGCAGGCGAAAACATCTTGGCTGTCTACGTCCAACAGAACTGGGGTGGCGCCTACTTCGACTGCGAACTCACTGTATCGCCCCTGGGCGGGGTCAATGGCGACGTGACCGGCGACGGCAAGGTTGACATTGCTGATGTCAACGCAGTCATCAACATGATGCTGGGCAAGGTCGACAAGACTGGTGCTGCCGATGTCACAGGCGACGGTAGTGTCGACATCGCCGATGTCAACGCCGTGATCAACATCATGCTGGGCAAGTAGTTGGTTTAAGGGTTAAGGTTAATGGGTCTGGCGCAAATATTCTGTGCCAGACCCATTGCTTTGTGCCAATTTCTTGCTACCTTTGCAGATGGCTACGAGTTACAAGTTACAAGTTACGAGTTACGAGTTACGAGTTACGAGCTACGAGTTACAAGTAGTCGAGGGGTCGAGCAGCGATTCTCAATTTTCAATTCTCAATTTTCAATTAATCAAGTGCAACTTACTTGCATCGGACATAGCGGGATGGCTGTCGAGGTGGGCGACGTGACGCTCATCTTCGACTACTACATCGACCCGGCGGGGGTGCTTGACGGCATCCTGGCACGGGCGCGGCGGCTCTATGTACTGGTGTCGCACAGCCACCGCGACCACCTGTGCATGGACATCTTCGGTTGGCGCGACCGCTGCCCCGAGGTGCAATATGTGCTTGCCAACGAGTGCCGACGCAAGCTCAAGCGCGCCATCGACCTGAATGCCTATCGCATCGCCTGGCTGCATCACGATGAGGACTGGAATGATGACCGCCTCGCCATCCATGCCTATGACTCGACCGACGTGGGCGTGGGTTTTCTGGTCGATGTCGACGGGCGGCGCATCTATCATGCCGGCGACTACACCTGCTGGCACTTCAGCGAAGAGCAGGACACGCAGGCCGTGCGCAAGGCCCGGGGCGACTTCCACGCCATCCTCAACCGCATCGTCGCCAACTCACCTCACATCGACCTGGCCATGATGCCTGTGGTGCCCAACATAGGCGGCGACTGGGCTTATGGGCCACGCGAGTTTTTGCGTGCCATCAAGGTCGACACCTTCATCCCCATGCACATGTGGGGCCGCGACCGCGAGGCCACGCAGTGGTCACTCTATCGCAATCCCGCCCACGGCGAGTGCGTCCACCTGTCGCCCGGCCAGACGCTCAACATCTGATTTCAAGGCATGCAGATCAAGCGGATTTTTTTATTAGGCAGATTTTCGTGGAGGAATATATCATCTGCGAGATAAATTTATCTGCAAAATCAGCAAGATCTGCATGAACAGTGTAAGGCATGCAGATCATGCGGATCAAGCGGATTCTTTATTAGGCAGTTTTTCTTGCGCAGTGACATATCATCTGCAAGATAAATCACTGGATTGTGAGGCTGTCTCGACTGTAGAGCAGCGTGGGCAGCTCACTGTCGTTGCCATAACGGTGATAATTCAGCGAGTCGAACAGTGCTGGGTTATCATAAGCCTTGAGCGAGAACACAAAGTCGGCCTTGCGACCAATGATGGCCTGCAACTGATTGTCATCCATCTCGGGCGTTGAGCCACTCTGCGAAGTCCAGTACTTGCACCCGGGCAAGCTCTCGACTTCTGTGCCGTAGCCCGAAGTGCAAGTGTTGTAGTAGATGATGCGAGGCCGTTCGACTTGCGACATCAGCCGCACATAGCGGTCGAATGCCTGTTGCTCGGGCGTGTCGTTCCACGACCAAGCAGCGCCGTGGACACTGTGCATGGCAAAGACAAGCGTGATGAACAATGCGCCATACACCACACAGCCCGAAACGGTGCGCACGCGGCTCGCATCGAGGTGACACAACACTGCCACCACACCGAACAGCACAAAGGGCGCACAGATGGCATAATAGTAGAGCCAGAAGGCATTGCTGACCGTGAGCAGGATGGTTGTCAGGAACGCTACGAGCACAAAGCCACGATAGCGCGGCGCCAGCCATGCTGCCGCCAGTGCCGAGATGCCGCAGGCCAGCAGATAGAAGCCCATGGTGTAGCGGTGCCCCCACAACATGTAGATGGGGTGCCGCATGCGGGCATGCTGCCGCGCTACCACATCAATGTTTACCATAAAATACTCGTGGATGAAGTCGTCGAGACATCCAACCGAGAGCATATAGATGACAAATGGCAGGAGAAACACAGCCGAGGAGCATGCCATCGCGCCCAGCGCACGCCACAAGCCCGTGCCTTGCCTCCACGCGTAGTGCAGCACAAACAGCGCCATCACACCCAAGATGGCCGACACGTTGTACTTGATGAGCAATGTCGCCGCCATGCCCACGCCCAATACGACCGAAGCATAGAGTGTCTGGCGACGCGTGTCGACCCTGTCGTCGTGCAGCAGACGGCACACATGATAGAGCCCCCACACCAAGAAAAAGAGTGCAAAATCCTCGGCTCGCGTCTCGTAGCGCACCCAGGGATAGAAGATGGCTAGCGATGTGAGCATCGACGCACACACTGCCAGATAATTGTCTGCCAGATAGATGCGTGCTGTCTTGAACAACCACCAAAAGATAAAAGCATAGTTGAGACAGGTAATCCAGAACACACCATGCACTGTGCGCGGCGAGAGCAGATAACCGACACCATAGATGAGCCAGAGCAACGGTCCCTTGCTGTCGCTGAAGTCGACATAGGGTACCATGCCGCTCATCCATGCCTTGCCGCTAGCAAAGAATGTGGCACTGTCATGATGGTCGTAAAGGCAATGCGTCCAAGAGTCGGTGGACACGAGCAATAATACCGCGAGGGCAAAAACAGCCATCGCGATCCATGCTGTTAAATCAGAACGCGCTACCGTTGTGCCGTTAGAACGCCGCACTAGTAGTGGATAGTGGAATCTATGCATTAGAAGAGATGTTAGCGCAGTCCGGCATCTTGAAGAATCTGGATGGCCATATCCAGGATCTTGGAGTCCTCGAGGGTGACATAGCCGCCATCGGGTCCCGGCTCAATGTGGATGCCCATGGTAAGCCCCTGGTCGTAGTCTGACCCACCGAAGTAGTTGCGCACAGTCTGCACATCGAGGTTCAACTTGTCGGCAATCTGATGAGTTGAACCCTCGGGCAGAAGATTCTTAATTTTTCGCAGTTCGTTAAAGGTAATGATTCGCATTATACTAAATTGATTTTTTCAGTTTTCAGTTCTCAGTTCTCAGTTTTCGGTTCTCAGTTTTCGGTCAGAACTGATTCCGATAACTGATAACCGAGTTATTATATGAAGATGGACAGGATGGCAAGAAAGGCGATGGTGACATAAACGCTCGATGCGACCATCGTGGCATCGCTACGTGTGAAGATGGGATCGTAACAGTGCATCCACTGATGCTCAGTCCAGAGCCATAGACGATAGACCATCCAACCCACCAACAGCCCTACAACGGTGCCACCAATGATGTCACCAGGATAGTGTACACCCAGATACATGCGGCTGTAGCACTGAAGCACAGCCCATGACATGAGCGCAACCA
The DNA here is from genome assembly GCA_002396085.1 of Porphyromonadaceae bacterium UBA4262. Classification (GTDB taxonomy): domain Bacteria; phylum Bacteroidota; class Bacteroidia; order Bacteroidales; family Muribaculaceae; genus Sodaliphilus. Next base: position 20,987 of record DGWI01000030.1, on the reverse strand, counting down.
TGACCCTGCGATAACGAGATATCAGGCTCAACACCAAGGCGACACTGAACGAGTTAGCAGCATGGCTCGATGTGAAGCCGAACATGCCGCCCGTGTAGCCATTGACCAGATGCAGCGTCGAGGCGATGTCGGGGTTGTGCGACGGACGCAGACGCTCGACGGTGTGCTTGATGAGTCCCGATGAGATCTGGTCAGAAATCAGGATGGTCAGCACCAGGGTGGCAATGACCAGAAGGGCCAGCTTGCGATCGCGGCGCAACGCCACGAGCACAGCCACCAAGATGAGTGCCCACGAGAGTTTGCTGGTGATGAGCCACATCAGTTGGTCGAAGTAAGGCGCATGCCAACTGTTGATGGCTATGAGTGCCTGCTGGTCAATGTCAATCAGATATTCAATCATATAATCTCAACATTTTGTGCGGTGATCCATGCTTGTCGACGGCTGGCGGTCTCGATGTGATACCACACAGTGCCAGCAGTGGTCACCTTGTCGGTGATGGTGACCTTGAATCCTGCCGCCAACTCGAAGGCAACTTCTGACTTGTCCTTGGGCGTGCGTGGTGACGTGCTCAGCGCAGCCGGATTGGCCATGACAATGGCCTGACGATGGTTGAGCGCACGGTCGTGCATGTGCCATGCACACACCAGCGATGCAATGGTCACCACCAAGGCCACGATGGCACCGAAGAAGCCCACCTTGCGCCATGCCACAGCATCAAGGAAGATATAGGCTGCAATGGCGGCAAGCATGAGCAGGAACGAAACCAATGCAATGACGGCCCAAGCATTGCTCGACAGCCGACTCACAGCGGCTTCAATCCAGATGCTGAAGATGTTGGCTCCCTGATCCTCATCAATGTTGGCACGCGTGCGCACGAAGTCGAGGTTGTATCGGGCATCGCTATGACCCGGATCGAGCAGCAACGCCCGCTCGTAGTAGAGAATGGCATGGGCATTATCCTTGAGCCGGTAATAAGTGTTGCCAATATTATAATAGAGGTCAGCCGAGACCTCGCCGGTCTTGGCCTGTGCCAGATAGGCGTTCAGCGCCTGGTTGTAGAGTTCTTGGTTATAGTCCTGTGCAGCCTTGTCGAGCGCCGCAGGAGCAGCCATGAGCACAGCCACGCTCATGACCGCCATTGTCAGGAACAAAAAGATGCGTCTGATCATGCTGGTTGTGTTTTAGCGCGTTTGACATTCTCGAGGCGACCGATGAGCGTTGCAGCCTCGTCGAGCACGGGAGCCATGTTGGTTCCCGCCAACTCGGGTGCATATTGAGCAAACTCACACTTGTCGAGCAGCGACAGCGTGGCCTGCTGCAACTCATCGTCCACACCATAGTTCTGCAACTCGGCCTGAATGTTCTCCTTGTCGAGTTCCGACACGGGGATGGATAGTTTGTCGCTCAGATAGCCCCACATGGCACTGAGCAGATCGGCATAGAAAGCAGTGCGGTCGCCCCGCCCCATCGACGAGCGAGCCTGCTTGAGACGCCGCTGAGCCACCTTGCTGGCGCGCTTGGTGCGCATCAGCCGCACATCGGCCCGCTCACGCAGTTGCTTGCGATAGTAGATGAGCAGGGCTGCCATGAGCAAGGCGGGTATGACATATCCCATCCAGTAGAGCCAATTGTCGACAATCAAGGTGTGTGTCTTGCTCAGATGCAAGTCGCCCTGATGCAGATGACGTATGTCCATGTTCTGCAACCGATAGTGATTGCTGGGTGCACCCTCGCCCTTGCCCACCTTCAAGGGTTGCTCTGGCACAGGGATGGACTCGTACTTCCCGGTCTCGGGGTTGAAGAAGGTGAACCGAGAGGCCGGAATGGTGAAATCACCAGCAAACTGTGGAATGAACGGATAATCGATCTGCACCGAACCGCTCATATCACCCCCACCAGGATTGACTTTGAGGTTGGTCTTGGGGTCATAGACATCCATCTGCTTGGGGAAAGCAATCTCGGGAGCCTTGATATACTTGAGATTACCCGTGCCTGTGATAACATAACTGTAGGTAGCCGCCTGATAGGTCTTGAGCGGCGTGGGATTGATGCTGGTGGCAACAGTAAATCGCCCCACAGCACCAGTGAAGTCGGCAGGCTTAGGTTCGGGCAACTGCAGGATGTTGACCGTGGCAGTATTGGACTTGACCACCAGTTTTTTCTCAACAGGCTGTGAGAGTGTGCCGAAGATGGTGCGGTAGTTCTCGTATTGAACCACATTGACATCATAATTGCCCGATGTGATGGTCAGTTTGCCCGACTGCTGGGGATAGAGGATACACTTCTTGAGCACAGCCACCATGTATTGCTGACCATTGTGGGTCTCGACATTGTTTAGACTGGGCTGCATGGGGATTTCCTCGATGAGAAAGCCGTCGAATGATGGTTGCAGGGTGGGTATGAACTGCGACACCTGATACTTAGTGTAAAGCTTGATCGTGCATACCACTGCCTGCTGCTCATAGACACGCGGCTTGGACATCTCGATGCGCACAAAGATGTCATTGCCCGTCACCGCCTTGTCGGCACTCTGCGTGATGGGGTCGTCATATTGCACCCCGCGACGCTCGTGCTGTTGCTGGTCTTCTTGCAACGACCGGGTCCTACTGTTGGCTGCCTTGTCGGGCGGCAGGACATCGATGGTGAAAGGCTTGGTGGTCATGCGACGACCATTCACATCGACCGATGCTGCACCTACGCTGAGCCGTCCCTGCTTGGTGGCCTTGTAGATCATCGTGTATTCCTGCGATGACGAACTGCTGGACTTGCCGTTGACCCACGACTGACTATAACTGGTCGACAGCGCAGGCCCATAGAGTTTGGTGGCTCCTGGGATGTCGGGGGCGACAAATCCGCTGCCCTCGGCATTCTTGAGCACAAAGGTGACATTGAACTTGCTGCCTTCGTTGACCTGGCGAGGCGCCTGCACAGTGAACGACACCGAGGCCGAGGCCGACAGCGCGACACAGAGCAATGTCCATAATATGATCAATCTCGATTTTCTCATCAGCGTTACCATTTGCGGTTAGTTCTTGCACGTTCGCGGCGTTCTTGCTGTGCCCTTGCCGCGTTGATGCGTTGCTGGGTAGCATTTTCCTGATTCTGCATCGTCTTGAGCACTTGCTCAGCGTTCTGCTGGCTCATGCCGCCCTGCTGCTGTTGCTGTTGTTGTTTCTGTTGGTCTTGATTTTGCTTCTGCTGGTCTTGTTTGTCTTGATCCTGCTTCTGCTTGTCCTGATCCTGCTTATCCTTGTCCTTATCTTTGTCTTTATTCTGGTTCTTGTCTTGGTTCTTGTCTTGATTTTGCTGCTGTTTCTGCTGATCCTTGAGCTTCAGTTGAGCCAGACGCAGATTGTAACGAGCCTGGTCATCGCTGGGATCCTCACGCAAGGCTTGCTTGTAGAGTTCGACGGCCTGAGCATATTGCTGACTACTATACGCCAGATTGCCCAGATCATAGTTGGCCTTGGATCGCAGCGACTTGGTGGGCGCATGCTTAGCCAGATCGGTCAACATGTCGGCTGCCTGCTTGACGGGGTTGTTCTTGTCGTCCTGCCCGGCTGCTCCCCCACCCTGCATGAGCAACGAGGTGGCAAGGTTGAACTGCGCAACAGCCGACTGAGGCGCCACTTGCAGTGCCTTGCGATATTCAACCTCGGCCTCGGCATAACGCTTCTTGTGAAAGAGGTTGTTACCAGCACGGATGTGATTACGTTCTTTCTTGACCGTTGTGGGTTGCTGATCATCGGCAGCCCATGTGGTAGTGACGGTCAGGCTCAATAATATGACAATGAATAATCGCTTGATCATGATTCTACCTCCTTGCGGGTGAAAAAGTTGTACTTCTGCAGCCAGGGGCTTTGTCGCTCGGTGTAGAGCAGCAGCCCCAGCAACAAGATTATGGCCAGTGCGGCGAACACGGGGAACTGTTCGTCATGCTTGGTATAGGAGATGGACTCCAGGTCGGTGCGTGCCAACTTGTCGAGCGTTTCATGCAAGGTCTCGACAGCGTCATTGGCACCGCCATTGATATACACACCCTTGCCCGACTTGGCAATGTCCTGCGCCATCTGCTCGTTGAGGAATGTGACGACTGGCTGTCCCGAGTCATCGGTCAGATAGCCGCCCTCAGGCATGGGAATGGGTGCGCCATGATCGCTGCCCACGCCGATGACATTGACCTGCATGCCCTGCTTCTGCGCCTGATGTGCCGCCCCGACAGCATCGTCTTCAAAGTTCTCACCGTCGGTGATAACTACAATAGTCTTCTGTGCCTTTTTGCTGGGCGAGAACGACTGAGTAGCCAATGCTATGGCTGCACCGATGGCTGTACCTTGTGTGGGTGCCAGATTGGTGCTGATGTTGCTCAAGAATAGTTTGGCTGAACTCACATCGCTGGTGATGGGCATCTGCATATAGGCATTGCCCGCAAACACGATGAGTCCCACCTTGTCGTTGTCGAACGAGTCCATCATCTTCTGCACAATGAGTTTGGCGCGCTGCAAGCGGCTGATATCTTTGGGATTGTCGGTGCTGCTGGCGTTCATCGAGTTGGAGATGTCCATGGCCACCATGACCTCGATGCCATGCACCTTGTCGGTGGTCTTGCTGGCCCCGGCACGAGGACGCGCCAAGATGACAATGACCACAGCCAGCAGCAACAATTCAAGCGTGAGTTTGATCCATGGCTTGATGGTCGACACATCGGGCATGAGTTCAGGCACGACACCTGCACGACCAAATGCCTGCAACTGCTTGCGCCGCCTCGTGCGTGCCCACCAGAAGAGAGCCGCTACCACCGGCAACAGCAGCAACAGATAGAGATATTGTGGATAAGCAAAACTAAACATTCTTCTTTAATTAAGAATTAAGAATTTTAGAATTAAGACCGCGCTGCTCGCTGGCAGTGGGCAGGGACATGTGCACTGTATCAGGGTATGTGGCGCAGCACAGTATAGTCAAGGATTGTGGCCAGCACGAGCAGAGCCAGCAACGCCAGTGCCCAAGGCATATAGTGATCCTCGGTGTGAGTGAAGCGCTGCACATCCAGGTGGGTCTTCTCGAGCGAGTCAATCTCCTTGAATACCTGCCTGAGCACACTGCCACTAGTAGCACGGAAATACTTGCCACCTGTGGCGGCTGCAATCTTTTGCAACGTGGCCTCGTCAATGACCACGGGCATGGTCTGATACTGTATGTTGCCCGCATAGTCGATGGCAACAGGATAGGGAGCAGTGCCGTTGCTGCCCACACCGATGGTGTAGATCTTGATGCCATACTGGCGTGCAATCTGTGCAGCGGTGAGCGGTGCTACAACCCCCGTGTTGTTCGAGCCATCGGTGAGCAGGATGATGCTTTTGCTCTTAGCCTTGCCGTCCTTGATGCGGTTGATGCTGGTGGCAATGCCGTCGCCAATGGCCGTTCCATCTTCAAGCAGCCCCATCTTGATTTGCCCGATGGCATTGACCAGTGTGGCATTGTCCATGGTCATGGGCACCTGCGTGAAACTCTCGCCTGCAAACAGGACAAGGCCAATATTGTCATGCTCGCGGCCTGCAACGAACTGCGTTGCCACTTTCTTGGCCGACTCCATGCGATTGGGATTGAAGTCCTTGGCCAGCATCGAGGTCGACACGTCCATGGCCACAATGATGTCAGTCCCCTCGACATCGCTTGTCGACCATGAGTCGCGGCTCTGCGGGCGGCACAGAATGATGATGAGACATCCCAGTGCAGCCAAGCGCAGCACAAACGGCAGATGAGTGAGCCAAGCGCGCCAACTGCTGGGAATAGCATCGAAGGCCTGAGTCGTGCTCATGCGCAGGGTCGGGAACGATGAGCGATGGTTGTAGACATACCACGCGATGAGCGGGATAAAGAGCAAGAACAGCCACAGCCATCCTGGATGTAACATCTGCATCATGACTTCACCTCCTTCTCCTCATTGACACCTGTGCCCTGCTCGACCACTGGCTTGGTCTGCTCGACAAAGTTGACAGCGCGCTGATAGGCCATCTCGTTGTCGTCGGCCAAGGGTCGGACAGCAGCAAACTTGACGATGTCGGCCATCTCAAGAATCATGGACAACTGCTCGTTGACGGCACGTGTCTCGTTGCGCTCCTTGAGTGTGCGCACGATCTCACTGCTGGTCATCTCAACGGCATTGATGCCGAAGCGACGGTCAATGTAGACGCGCAAGATGTCGGTCAGGCCAGTGAAATATTCCTTCTCCTGCCCATTCTGCCACAATTGTCTCTGCTTGAGTGCCTCAAGGTTAATCATCGCTTCCTCGTAGGGAGGCAGACGCTTCTTCTCGGGCCGCAACGGGTTGCGACCGTGACGGTACCACTTGAGATAGTAGTAAAGCCCGCCACCAATGAGCAACAAAGCCAACAGCCACGCCCACCAGTAGTCGGCCATCCAGTCGGGCACCCAGTCAAAGAGCTTAAAAGGAACTCCCTCGACGGGCTTGATGCCGATGATGTCTTGCGTGGTGTCGACTGGGACAGGCAGCACTTTGAGGCTCAAAGGGTTACTCTCAAAGGTATCACGACCCACAACATAGGCTACCGGGGGCAGCACATACAAGCCTGAGTCGAATGCCTGCAAGATGAGGTCGCGGTTGATTTGCTCACGGTTATTGCCCAGCGACACGGTGTCGGCCTTGGGTTTGTCGGCAATCTCGACCATTGAGGTGAGCGTGTCGCTCTTCTCCTGCAACAAGACGCCTCGTGTGCCCTGATCCTGCACAATCTCAAGGTGCAGGGCAGTGACGCGGCCCATGAGCAATTGGGTCGAATCGAGTTTGGCCTTGACGGTAACGTTGCCGGCAGCAACGCCCATTCCGACGATGGCCGCTGCAATCAGTAATCTGTATCTTTTAATTCTCATTGTGCATTATGCATTGTGCATTATGCATTTTTTAAAAAACATTATCCTCGTTGTTTGAACAGCGCCATGAGCGAGCGCACATAGTCCTCGTCGGTGGCAACGGTGGCCAGGTCGACCTTGCAACGCTGCACGGTGTCGTTGAGCGCCTGCTGGCGATCGTACCACCACCGGCCGTAGGCCTGACGCACACGGCGGCTGCTGGTGTCGACCCAACGCATGGTGCCGCGCTCGGCATCGAGCACGCGCATCAGTCCCACATCGGGCATCTGTGCCTCACGCTTGTCATAGACCTGAATGGCGATGAGGTCATGCTTGTGATTGGCGATAGACATGGCCTTGTAGTAGTCGTGCGTGTCGATGAAGTCGCTCACCAGGAAGGTTGTGCATCGTTTCTTGAGTGCGCTGGTCATGTACTCCAGCGCCTGATTGATGTCGGTGCCGTTGCTCTGAGGTTTGAAGTCCAGCAATTCGCGGATGACGAGCAAGATGTGTTTGCGCCCCTTCTTGGGCGGGATGAACTTCTCGATGCGGTCGGTGAAGAAGATGACACCCACCTTGTCGTTGTTCTGTATAGCCGAGAATGCCAGAGTGGCGGCTACCTCGGCCATAACCTCGCGCTTGACCTCGCCCACGGCACCGAAGTCACGGCTACCGCTCACGTCGACCAAGAGCATCACAGTGAGTTCGCGCTCTTCTTCATAGACCTTAACATAGGGTTTATTGTAGCGGGCAGTGACATTCCAGTCGATGTCGCGAACATCATCGCCATACTGATACTCGCGCACCTCACTGAAGGTCATACCTCGCCCCTTGAAGGCTGAGTGGTACTCGCCCGCAAAGATGTTCTGCGAGAGTCCCTTGGCCTTGATTTCGATTTTCCGGACCTTCTTCAGCAGTTCGTTCTGCTCCATTTTGAGACCTTAGACTTTAGTTAGGGAACTGCAATCTTGTCGAGGATGTTGCTGATGATCTCGTCGGCGTTGATGTTGTTGGCCTCAGCCTCGTAACTCAAGCCCAGACGGTGGCGCATCACATCGTGGCACACGGCACGCACATCCTCGGGGATGACGTAACCACGGCCCTTGAGGAAGGCATAGGCACGTGCGGCCAGGGCCATGCTGATGCTGGCACGGGGCGATGAGCCGAACGAAATCATGCTCTGCAAGTCCTTCATGCCATAGTCGGCGGGGAAGCGAGTGGCAAACACGATGTCGACGATGTATCGCTCAATCTTCTCGTCGATGTAAATCTTCTGCACCACGCGGCGTGTGTCAACGATGTCGGCCGGCGTGACCAGCGGGGTTACCTGGCGAGGCTCGGGCGCGATGTTCATCTTGATGATTTGTGCCTCCTCGGCCTTGCTGGGATAGCCAATGACCACCTTCATCAAGAAACGGTCGACTTGCGCCTCGGGCAGCGGATAGGTACCCTCTTGCTCGATGGGGTTCTGGGTTGCCAACACCAGGAAGGGGTCATCGAGGGCGAATGTCTGCTCACCGATGGTCACTTGACGCTCCTGCATGGCCTCGAGCAGTGCGCTCTGCACCTTGGCTGGAGCGCGGTTGATCTCGTCGGCCAAGACAAAGTTGGCAAACACCGGGCCTTTCTTGACCTCGAAACGTTCCTTCTGGATACTATAGACCATGGTACCCACCACATCGGCAGGCAGCAGGTCGGGCGTGAACTGAATGCGGCTGAATCGGGCGTCAATCAGGCCTGCCAGCGTCTTGATGGCAAGTGTCTTGGCCAAACCAGGCACGCCCTCGAGAAGCACGTGACCGTTGGCCAGCAAGGCAATTAGCAATGAATCAACCAGATGCTTCTGGCCGACGATTGTGGTGTCCATACCCTGCTTAATCATGTTCACGAAGTTGCTGCGGCTGGCAATCAGGTCGTTCAACTCGCGGATATTTACTGTTTCGCTCATTTCTGTAACTATCATATTGTTGTCCTCGCGAACCATTCGCGAAAACTTGATGCAAAGGTATCACATTCACCGCGATATCACCAAGAAAATGCTAGTTAAATAAACAAATATTAAGTTAGAAATGTTAAAACTGCGGTTGCAATCCATCATTGTGATTGAAAAATAGGAACTATATACCTGTTGTCCCCGATTACTGCAATATCGCTGAAAGCGAGCATTTGGTTGCGCTACAAGGTGCTCGCTTGCAGCGAGGTAGTTTGTTTATCAGCAGCCGAAGGTGTCGCTTCGCTCCACCCTCGGTTACTTAAATTGTCGCCTCCGGCGACGATACTCTATGCGGTTAACAAACCTATTTTATCTACTGATGACAACAAGTATATCCCTGAAAAATGAGCATCGGTCGCATTGCTGAACACAATCACTCAAGCCATCGTCACCTAACAAAAACAATAGTTTTTTGATGTTTGATGAGCATTTATTTGCATGTTTCTGAGATTCTGAGTATTTTTGCATAGTCAAATAGTAATCTTTGGATTCATATTAGGTACAATCGAAAAGACTGTTTTTGACAAATAACTTATTATTAACAATCTCATTAACAAAACATTTATGAAGAAAATCTTTACACTACTGTTTGCTGCAGCCATCGCAACTGCCGCCCATGCCGAGACACTGACCGTGTGTGATGGCACCGTTGAGAACTCTTATGCCCCCATGTACGGCTTGTACTACGATACCGAGGGTACGACTTGCCAGATGATTTATCCTGAGGATTTGCTCACCGAACTGCAGGGTGCTGCCATCTCCAAGTTGACATTCTTTGCTCGCGACGCTTTTGCCTTCGGCGAGGGCAGCCTGCAGTTAGGCATGGGCATTATTGAACAGAATGCCTTTGCATCAAACGTAGCCGTTGAGGGCGCAAATCCTGTGGCCACCGGTGCTCCTGTTGATGGCGAAACTGAGTTGGTATTCACACTCGATGAGCCGTTTGTGTACAATGGTGGCAACCTGCTCGTCCAGACCGTGGTTGAGCAGACAGCCAGTTTCAAGACCGCCTATTTCTATGGTACCAACACCACTGACAACTCATCGCTCTTCCAGTACTCTTACTCATGGAGCACAACCCCTTATGCCACTGCTCAGGCATTTTTACCTAAGGTAGAGGTCGAGTACACTAAGGATGCGACCGCCATCCAGGGCATGACCGCCGACAAGACAGTGGCAGGCGTGCGCTATTACAACATGGCAGGCCAGCAGATGCGCCAGCCCAGCGGTGCCACCATCGTGGTGACCACCTATACCGATGGAACCACTAGCACTAGCAAGATTGTGAAGTAAGCGTCTCATCGGCAAACGCATTACACATCAGGCGGCCTGCATGGGTCGCCTGTTGTTTTTCTTACCGCTACGACAAGATGAAGGGTCAGTCACGCCAAAATATTAATTATTGTTAAATTTCAAACAATTCTGTCTTGTTCACTTGTCTGAATGTAAAGTTTACTTTACCTTTGTTGCGTTAAACTTTACATCACATCTAAAAAGCATGAAATTATGAACAGCAATTATCTATTTCCGACAGTGTGCAAACGGGTGGGCTGGGGGCTCTTTGTGCCGTTTGCTATCATGGGATTAATCCTGATGTTCGGCCACGAAGATTGGCTCCCCACTTTGCCTTGCAAGGTCATTGCCCTGTTTAATGGCCCCGAGTGGATCACCGAGAAGGCTGTGGGTCCGTCGCCTGTGGCGCAGATCATCACCGACAACATGATTGAAGAGGTGATTATCATTGGTCTGGTCATTGCCCTGGGTCTAATCGCCTTTTCGCGCGAGAAAGATGAGGATGAGTTTGTCGAGCATCTGCGCGCCAAGTCACTGGTGTGGTCGCTCAAGGTCAACATGATTCTCATCTTGATTGCTACCTTATTCTTATATGACAGCAATTTCTTGGCCTTCACCTGGATTTATTTGTTCGGCGTGCCCCTGGTATTCGCCATCAAGTTCGAGATTGAGTTGTACCGTTTCAGACACCCGAGTGATGAAGAATAATATCAGAGTAGAGCGCGCCATCGTGCGCATGACACAACAGCAGTTGGCCGAGGCGGTGGGCGTGAGCCGGCAGACTATCAACGCCATTGAGTCGTGCAAGTATGTGCCTTCGGCAGTGTTGGCCTTGAAGATTGCCCGCACCTTCGGTAAGCCCATTGAGAGCATTTTCAGCCTCGAAGAAGGAGACTGAGGGAATTGAGAATTAAGAATTAAGAATTGAGACCGCTGCGCTGGTAGTAGACGAAAGTATTGGCTGAACTACTGAACTGGCAAACTACTAAAGAAGCATTAAATAAACCTGACTATGGAATTTGTAGTACTTCTATTACTGGCTGCGTTAATCTATGTGATTAGCGTGGTGCGAGATACAAACTCGAAGGTTGACCAACTGAGCCAACGCGTCGAGGAACTAGCCTATTGGCAACAGGTTGCCGCAAACGAGGTGTTACACCCCACCCTTGGAACACCAATGGCCGAGACAGAAGCACCCAACGTGCCAGAACCCGAGCCTGAGCCCGTTCCCGTGCCCGAACCTGTGCTCGAACCTGTTCAACCTACGTCCACCCCGCCACCGCTTGAGCAATGGGAGCCTGAGGCTGTTGTCCAGCCCATTGCAGAAGCAGAGTTTGAACCACAGCAAGTTGCTGAAGAGGAAGTTCAGGAGCCTGTGGTCCACGAAGGCCGCAACTTCGAGAAATTCATTGGCGAAAACCTGTTTGGCAAGATTGGTGTGATTGTGTTCATCATCGGCATCGGATTCTTTGTCAAGTATGCCATCGACAACAACTGGATCAACGAGGTGGCACGCACCATCCTGGGATATGCGGTGAGCGTGGCGATGCTGGGCATCGGCGCCCGACTGCATCGGCAGTACCGCACCTACAGTTCGCTTATCATGGGCGGTGCCTTCGGTGTGGCCTATGTGACCACTGCCGTGGCCTATCACTTCTACCATCTGTTCGGGTCGACGGTGGCTTTCGGCATCCTGGTGGGTGTGACCATCCTGATGGCAGCCCTAGCCTACATCACCGATAAGCGCGAGTTGGCTATCATCGCCCTGGTCGGCGGCTTTATCGCGCCGTTCATCGCCAGCAACGAGCATGGCAGTGTGGTGGCCCTATTCGGCTATATCCTAGTGCTGAATCTGGGCATGACGGCATTGTCGCTGATCAAACGCTGGAGCGAACTGCCCAGCATCGCATGCGTCGCCTCATGGGCGTTGCTCATCATGTTCGGCAAAGACTACGATGAGAACTATAACCACACACAACGCATCTTGTTGGCACTGAGCACATGCTATCTGCTGCTCTTCATGGCCTCGGCCACCCATACACTGCATCGTGACGCGAGTCGCTGGCAGGGCCGCATCCTGGCCGCGATGCTGGTGTTCAATAGTTTCGTCTATCTGCTGTTCAACATCGATTGTAGTCACTATTTCAGCCACTGGAATGACGGCTTGTTCTGCACATTCATCGCGCTGTGCCATGTGGCATGCATCGCTATCATCTGGCGCCATCGCAGCGGCAGTCCGCTGGCCTACCACACTCACCTGGCACTGGCCATCGCATTCCTTGCCATCGCTGTGCCCATGGAGTTCAGCAACTTCCAGATTGTCACGCTCGTGTGGGCCGTTCAGACGGCGATTGTATTCTATCTGTATGCTCGGTCGCACACGCGCATATTTGCTTGGAGCAGTTTCGCACTGGCGGCACTCACCCTCATCAGTTATCTGAGCCACAGCCTCTTCACTGCGCCATCGGGGGCGCACATGTTTGCCAACAGCGACTTTGCCCGCGGCATCGTCTATGCCGGCAGCGCACTGGCCGTGGCGCTGATGTGCGACCGCAATCTGGGGCAGTTGCGCCAGGCATGGAAGATTGAGTGGGACCCCATCACCATTATCTCCTATCTGGCCGCCATCGGGGTGTTCTACAAGGCATTTGTCACCGAATTCTACTGTCACTTGCCCGCACCGCTATCGGGAGCCATGATCTCGTTGTTCACAGCCGCATTGGTGCTGGGACTATGCCTCACCTTCTACAAGCGCGTAACCATCGACAACAATCTGGCACTACACCTGCTGATGGGCTTTGCGAGCACGATGACCCTTGCCATACAGGCAGTTGTGATGACCGCCACCATCCACGGCATCGCCACCATCGCTGTGCAGTGGCTCAACGTGATGGCTGTTGCCGCCACCCTAGCATTCATCGCATGGCTGTACTACCGGGCAAACTGGCCTGGCGAACGCTGGGTGACGATTGTACTCAATGTGCTGGCAACGGTCGCAGTTGTGTCTTGTGCCCGATTGCTGTTGTTGCAAAGTGCAATCACCGACTTCAGCGCAGGCCTGTCGCTATCGCTGGCGGTGGCAGGATTTGCCCAAATGCTCATGGGCATGCGGCTGCATCACAAGGATTTGCGCATCGTCAGCCTGTTCACCCTCGGGCTGGTACTGGCCAAACTTGTGCTGAACGACCTGTGGAGCATGCCGGCCGTGGGCAAGATCATCACCTTCATCGTGCTGGGCCTGCTGCTGCTCGTGCTGTCGTTCCTCTACCAGCGGCTCAAGAACGTTCTCTTCGACGACGACACAACCCAATAGTCCACATGCGCTTAAGCCATTCACAACCATCCAAATATCTTTTTAAACGCTATAATTCCGCCAATAGGTTTGACTTATGAAAAAGATACTAGCAATCATTGTTATTGTAATTGTTTGTGTTTGCTTGTTCAGTAGATCTTGTTCAAAAATAGAAAAAACGTCCCGAACAATCAGATTTACTGAACTAGACAAATCTATTCAAGATACTTTGCACTCAGTTTGGCAAACTATTCATAATGTTTTCAGAGAAGAAGACAACGTAGATTTGATTGATTTCACTAACGATTATGTATTTGTAACTCGGCAAGACTTTTTTCTTAAATGGGTTTTTCATCCAGTTATCATTAATGCCTCTTATGGATGGGAATATGAATTTAGCACATCCGAATTACAAACCCCTGTTATCATAAAAGGTAATACAATGTATATTCCTGTGGAAAACTATTACTTTTTGCCAACCGAGCAATTAGATTCCAGTTACTTTTATGTTTATAATATAAAGGAAGGGAACTAAATACCTGTTGTCCCCAGTAGATGAAATAGGTTTGTTAACCGCATAGAGTATCGTCGCCGAAGGCGACAATTTAAGTAACCGAGGGTGGAGCGAAGCGACACCTTCGGTTACTGGTAAACTAACTACCTCGCTGCAAGCGAGCACCTTGTAGCGCAACCAAATCTTGTGCAAGCCGAATGCAGTGCCGAGCTTGCTCGAGCAATGCTGAGGCGCCGCCAAGATTATCTAAATCTTGTGCAAACGAGCGCAATGATGCTTGCATCAATTGCGAGTGTAGCCAAGATTATCCAAATGCTCGCTTTCAGCGAGGATAATTGATAGCATTCTATCCGGGGGTGTCACTACGTTCCACCCCCGGTTACTCAAATCAATCGCTTTCAGCGATATTACTATAATCGGGGACAACAGGTATATAGTTTCCCATTTTTTAAACATTTTAATTCTACCAACTGGTTTGATGAAACAGTTTCACCAAGCACATCTACATCGAGCTGGAGCACACCGCATCAAGGATGGGAAGCAGCGTGAGAGACTCGCTTATTGGACACCCTCATGTCATTAAAAGAATCATCGCAATATGGAATATTATACAATATGTTGTGGCTGCCGCTTTGCACCCCACTAGGGAGGCGGCGACACTATGTTGAGGGTGATGACGCTCGAAATAAGGTAGTGTTTAGAAAGTAAAAATGAAAAACTTTGTTTTTTATTTTGCACTTCGCCCAACTTGCACTAATTTTGCGGATTGTTTTTGAGACACGTGTTGAAATATGAAAAAATACAACGAATATAACCGATTTAACCTCTCGGACATCAACAAGGAAGTCCTGGAGATGTGGGACCGCGAGGGCGTGTTCCATGCAAGCGTCGACGAGCGCGAGGGTGCGCCGTCGTTTGTGTTCTATGAGGGTCCGCCCAGTGCCAACGGCATGCCGGGCATCCACCATGTGATGGCCCGCACGCTCAAGGACATCGTGTGCCGCTACAAGACCATGCGTGGCTACCAAGTGCTGCGCAAGGCCGGCTGGGACACCCATGGCCTGCCCGTAGAGTTGGGTGTGGAGAAGTCGCTGGGCATCACTAAGGAGGACATCGGCAAGAAGATCAGCGTCGATGACTATAATGACAGTTGCCGCCGCGAGGTGATGAAGTACACCCGCGAGTGGGAAGACCTGACCCACCGCATGGGCTACTGGGTGGACATGAAAGACCCGTACATCACCTACAAGAACAGTTACATCGAGACCCTGTGGTGGTTGCTCAAGCAACTCTACAACAAGGGTCTGCTCTACAAGGGCTACACCATCCAGCCCTACTCGCCCGCCGCAGGCACCGGCCTGAGTTCGCACGAGTTGAACATGCCCGGCTGCTACCGCGACGTCAAGGATCAGACGGTGACGGCACAATTCACGGTGGTCAAGAACGACCACCCCGTGGTGCGCACCATCATGGACAAGGCCGACGCGGGCTTTGAGCACCTGACCATCCTGGCATGGACCACTACGCCGTGGACCCTGCCCAGCAACACTGCGCTGTGCGTCGGTCCCAAGATTGACTATGTGGCTGTCGAGAGTTACAACCCCTATAACGGCCAGCCCGCCATCTACCTGCTGGCCAAGGCACGCGTGAGTGCCTACTTCAAGGCCGAGGGCCAGGAAAAGGCACTGACCGACTACCAACCTGGCGACAAGGTGATTCCCTGGAAGGTGATCGGCGAGTTCACCGGCAACGACCTGCTTGACATTCGCTTTGAGCAATTGTTCCCCTGGGTCAAGCCCGTTGACAAGATTGACGACAAGATTGTGGGCAACGACAACGGTTTCCGCGTTATCCCCGGCGACTATGTCACCACCGAGGACGGTACGGGCATCGTACACATCGCACCGACCTTCGGTGCCGACGATGCCGCTGTTGCCAAGGCAGCCGGCATCCCCGCACTGTACATGATCAACAAGAAACTGGAGACTCGCCCCATGGTAGACTTCAGCGGTAAATACTACACACTCGATGACCTGGACGAGGACTTCGTAGCCAAGTTTGTCAATGTCGAGTTGTACAACGAGTATGCCGGTGCATGGGTCAAGAACGCCTACGACCCACAGTATACTGTGAATGGCAAGTATGACGAAGAGGCCGCAACCAAGGCCGAGGACCTGAATGTCTACATCTGCGTGCGCATGAAACAGGCCGGCACCGCTTTCAAGATCGAGAAGCATGTGCACAACTACCCGCACTGCTGGCGCACCGACAAGCCCGTGCTCTACTACCCGCTGGACAGTTGGTTCATCCGTGCCACCGCAGCCCGCGACCGCATGGTCGAGTTGAACAAGACCATCAACTGGAAGCCCGAGTCGACCGGCACAGGCCGCTTCGGCAAGTGGCTTGAGAACCTCAACGACTGGAACCTGAGCCGCTCGCGCTACTGGGGCACTCCGCTGCCCATCTGGCGCAGCGAGGACGGCGAGGAACTGTGCATCGGCAGCATCGAGGAACTCTACAACGAGATTGACAAGGCTGTGGCAGCAGGCGTGATGACAAGCAACCCCTATCGCGACAAGGGCTTCGTGCCGGGCGACTATAGCGAGGAGAATTACAATAAGATTGATATCCACCGCCCATACGTGGACGACATCGTGCTGGTGAGCCCCACGGGCAAGCCGATGAAGCGTGAGTTGGACCTGATTGACGTGTGGTTTGACAGCGGTGCTATGCCTTACGCCCAGCAACACTATCCGTTCGAGAACAAGGAGTTGGTTGACAGTGGCCGTGCCTTCCCTGCCGACTTCATCGCCGAGGGTGTGGACCAGACGCGTGGCTGGTTCTACACACTGCATGCCATCGCCACGATGGTGTTCGACAGTGTGTCGTACAAGAGCGTCATCAGCAATGGTCTGGTGCTGGACAAGAACGGTGCCAAGATGAGCAAGCGACTGGGCAACGCCGTCGACCCGTTCAAGACCATCGAGGACTATGGCAGCGACCCTGTGCGCTGGTACATGATCAGCAACTCGTCGCCCTGGGACAACCTGAAGTTTGACACCGACGGTGTGCTTGAAGTGAGCCGCAAGTTCTTCGGAACTCTCTACAATACCTACTCGTTCTTTGCCCTTTATGCCAACGTCGATGGCTTCGACCGCGACGCTGCACAGGTGCCCATGAACGAGCGCCCCGAGATTGACCGCTGGATCATCTCGCTGCTCAACACGCTGGTCAAGACTGTGCGTGCCGAACTTGACGACTATGAGCCGACTCGCGCCGCCCGCGCCATCAGCACCTTTGTGGGCGACCACCTGAGCAACTGGTATGTGCGTCTCAATCGCAAACGCTTCTGGGGTGGTGAGATGACCACCGACAAGTTGTCTGCCTATCAGACCCTGCACGAGTGCTTGACCACAGTGTCGATGCTCATGGCACCCGTGTCGCCCTTCTTTGCCGACCGGCTGTACCGCGACCTCACCGGCAGCGAGAAGTCGGTGCACCTGGCCCTGTATCCCGAGCCCAACGAGGCACTCATCGACAGTCAACTTGAGGGCCGCATGCAACTGGCACAGGACACAACCTCGATGGTGCTGGCCCTGCGCCGCAAGCAGAACCTGAAGGTGCGCCAGCCGCTGACGAGCATCATGGTGCCTGTTGTCGATGACAAGCAGAAGGCCGACCTCGAGGCCGTAGCCGAACTCATCAAGAATGAGGTCAATGTCAAGGAAATCAAACTGGTGGGCAACGATGCCGGCATTCTGGTCAAGCGTGTCAAGCCCGACTTCAAGGTGCTGGGCAAGAAACTGGGCAAGAACATGAAGGCAGTGGCCGCCGCCCTGACGCAAATGGAACAACCCGCCATCATCGACCTGGAGAAGAACGGGCAAGTGACCTTTGACATCGAGGGTACACCCGTCGTGGTCGAACTTGCCGATGTCGAGGTCATCAGCGAGGACATCCCCGGATGGCTGGTGGCTAACGAGGGCAACCTGACCGTGGCACTAGACATCACGCTGACCGACGAACTGCGCAATGAGGGTATGGCCCGCGAACTGGTGAACCGCATCCAGAACATCCGCAAGGCCAAGAACTTTGACATCACCGACAAGGTGGTGGTGCGTCTGCAGCCCGACGAGCGCGTGACTGCCGCCGTCGAGAAGTATGGCGACTATATCGCCGCCCAGGTGCAGGCTGTGAGCGTGACCGCCGAGCCTGTTGACCACGACGACACTGTCGATGCCGAGAAGGACGACCTGAATGTGCGCATGACGGTTGACAAGGCTTGAATTAATTAAGAATTAAGACTTTATTACTAGAATTACCCTTTCCCCTCCTCTGTGAGGGGGCGGGGAATTCATGAGGAGATAAATTGTTCATCACACATTATTCAATAATATATTTTATTAAGAACAATGGCTGAAGAAAAAGTAAGATACAGCGACGAGGAACTGCAGGAGTTCAAACAGATCATCCTCGAGAAGATAGAACAAGCTCAAGCCAATTATGATTTGCTCAAAGGCAACATCATGGTTGACGAGTCAGACCCCACCTTCAAGGTGATGGAAGAGGGAGCCAACACACTGAGCAAGGAAGAGGCCAGCCAGCGCGCACAACGACAACTGGAGTTTATCAACAAACTGCAGGCCGCACTGCGTCGCATCGAGAATGGCACTTATGGCATCTGCCGCGTGACAGGCAAACTCATCCCCAAGGGCCGCTTGTTGGCCGTTCCCCACGCCACCACATCGATCGAGGGCAAGGAGATTGAGCAACAACGCAAGATGCGCCGATGAGACGCTTGTCCAACGGTTGGCTCGCCGCGATCATCATCGTGGCGGTTATCATTATCGACCAGTGTGTGAAGGTTTGGGTCAAGACCCACTTCTACTATGGTGAGGAACTGCTGATTGCATCGTGGTTCCGTCTGCTCTTTATCGAGAACAACGGCATGGCATTCGGCATGGAACTGGGCAGCAAGATGTTGCTCACATGGTTCCGCATCATCGCTGTTATCGGCTTTGTCTATTACCTTATTAAAATCAGTAAGCGTACCGACTTGCCGCGAGGCTATGTGACATGCATTGCCCTCATCACAGCGGGTGCCGCCGGCAACGTGATTGACTGCATCTGCTATGGCGTGATCTTCAATGCCCCAACCTTCCCCGAGGTGGCCCAGTTGTTCCCGCCCGACGGCGGGTACGGCACATGGTTCCATGGGCGCGTGGTGGACATGTTCTATTTCCCCCTGTGCGAGTGGGACTGGCCATCATGGATGCCGATGGTGGGCGGTGAGCACTTCGTCTTTTTCCAGCCCATCTTCAATGTTGCCGACGCAGCCTTGAGCGTGAGTGTGATTGTGCTCATCATCTTCTACGCCAAGCATCTGACTCCAGCCGACTCGACGACCGACGAGTCGCATGACATGAATGCCGAGGAGGCTCAAGTCACCGACCATAACGACAACCGCGAATGAGTGTACTGCGTGCGACATATTGCATTCTGCTTTCGCTTGTGGTGCTGTCGGCTTGCAACAAGGCGCCCGACGATGTCATCAGCGAGAACAAGATGGCACGCCTCATTGTCGACCTGAACAAGGCCGAGTACTACATCGAGTCGCACAATGGCGAGTTTCCCAACGACTCGACACGCATGGCACTGAAGCAGTCTATCTTTGCCAAGCATGGTGTGGATCAGGAGTTATATGACCACTCGCTAGAGTGGTATGGACACAACATGGATGTGTATGTCGATGTGTGCGACCGCGCCATGCGGCAGTTGGATGACGAGAAGAAGAAACTGAGCAAACGTGCTGGACACGAGTCGATGCTACCCTCGCGCAATCTGACCCCTTCACAGACCACCTATGCCAACCATGGCGACACCGCCGATGTGTGGCAAGGTCGCCGCTGGTGGTTGCTCACCGCCGGCATGCGGCAGGGCACACTGCGCTGGGATGTACAGCCCGACGCCGAGCACCAGCCGGGTGACAAGTATCTGATGCGCGTCAAGGTGACCAGCAACACCCACGGCATGACGGTGACCCTGGCAGCCGACTACACCGACGGTGGCACGACTACCGTCACCCGTCCGTTGACAGTGACCGACTGGAACATGGTGGCTCTGCAAACCGATAGTTTGCGCCAGTTGCGACGCATCTATGGCTACATCCGCTACAACATGGAGCCCCAAACAGTGGCACTGATTGACAGTGTTGCATTGGTTCGGACCCATCTGGATCGCAACAGTTATGGGCTGATTGGGTCACAGATGACAATTAACCGACAGGGCGAGCCTGCCAAGCCAGCCAGCGCATTGCCCCACCCCACCCGCCCTGTGCCCGACGCACATGAGTTGCGTGACAGAGCCGACGATGAGGCCCGTGCAACCTTCCGTCCCAAGCCAGGCGTAAACAAGTCGAGCCATCCGCGACACATCGAGCACAGCCCCAACTCTCAGCATCTGCCTAAGTAGTAGATATTCGAACATAAGCATTTAACACATCATCAAGATGAGCAAATTTCAGGAAATCATCACGCAAGACAAGCCGACACTGGTCGACGTGTTTGCTACCTGGTGCGGACCCTGCAAGACGATGCATCCCATCCTTGAGGACATCAAGAGCCGTGTGGGTGATCGCGCCACCATCATCAAGGTCGACATAGACCAAAACGAGGCACTGGCCATGCAATATGGCATCCAATCAGTGCCCACTCTGATGATTTTCAAGCAAGGCAAACTCGTGTGGCGCGAGGCGGGAGTTCACAGTGCCGACACCATGGTGGAGACACTCGAGCGGTTCATGTGAGGCACTGTTTAGCCCTTGATTTAAAGAAAAATTGGGGCGAAATTGAAAATTTTCAATACTCTATGACCTATTATCAATTAAAAAATAGTACCTTTGCACCGGTTTTTTAAGGTGGTTAGGTTCCGTAGCTCAGTTGGATTAGAGCAACAGCCTTCTAAGCTGTGGGTCTCGGGCTCGACTCCCGACGGAATCACTTAATTACATAAAGCCCTTATTCCT
>DGWI01000007.1 GCA_002396085.1 Porphyromonadaceae bacterium UBA4262 | reverse complement strand
AGATGCTCTGAACCAACTGAGCTAATCACCCTCCCACAAAAATTATGAAACGATTACTACTTATCCTATTGTGGGTGCTACCTGATTCGAACAGGTGACCTCATCCCTGTCAAGGATGCGCTCTAAACCAGCTGAGCTAAGCACCCCTCCCGTAGAAAGGCGGTGCAAAGGTAGAACAAGTTTTTGACATGGCAAGCGATTTGCCCATATTTTTCACAACCATTAACATCTTTCGGCAAATTCACTGCATTGTCACACCGAATCTCCCCCATCAACTCGCCTAGCGCAATCTGAATGAGATTTGGCAGATTGGCTAGAAAGTAGTAATTTTGTGGCGTAATAACCATCAATCATCTGTAGACACATGAACGAACTGACTGCACTCACGGCTGTGTCGCCCATCGACGGGCGCTATCACAGCAAGACCCAAAACTTGTCACCCTATTTCTCGGAAGCCGCACTGATACGCTATCGCGTCAAGGTTGAGGTAGAGTATTTCATCGCCTTGTGCGAGTTGCCACTGCCCGCGCTCCAGAGTGTGCCCGCCGGCACATCCGAGCGTCTGCGCGAGATCTATCGCAACTTCACACTCGACGATGCCCAGCGCGTCAAGGACATTGAGAGCATCACCAACCACGATGTCAAGGCTGTGGAGTACCTGCTCAAGGAGAAGTTTGACCAGATGGGCCTGCAGCGGTACAAGGAGTTCATTCACTTCGGTCTGACCTCACAGGACATTAACAACACATCGGTGCCCATGAGCATCAATGATGCCTTGCACGAGCAGACCATCCCCCAACTGCAACAAGTCATTGACTGGCTCAACGAGCATGCGCAGACGTGGCACGACGTGGCCATGCTGGCCAAGACTCATGGCCAGCCTGCATCGCCCACCCGGTTGGGCAAAGAATTGCGTGTGGTGGCCTATCGCCTGGAGGAGCAACTCAAGCAACTGCAAGCCGTACCCATCAGCGGCAAGTTTGGCGGTGCGACCGGCAACTTCAACGCACATCTGGCCGCCTATCCCGAGCGCGACTGGCGCGCGTTTGCCAACGACTTCTTGCGCCGACATCTGGGTATCGAACGCGAGCAGTGGACCACACAAATCAGCAACTACGACAATTTGGCATCGCTGTTCGATGCCCTCAAGCGACTGAACACTATCCTCATCGACCTGGATCGTGACATCTGGATGTACATCTCGATGAACTACTTCAAGCAGAAGATCAAGGCCGGCGAGGTGGGTAGCAGTGCCATGCCGCACAAGGTCAACCCCATCGACTTTGAGAACAGTGAGGGCAACCTGGGCATTGCCAATGCCATTCTTGAACACCTGTCGCGCAAACTTCCCATCTCACGCTTGCAGCGCGACCTGACCGACTCGACAGTGCTTCGCAACGTGGGCGTACCTCTGGGACACATGGCCATCGCACTGGCCAGCACACTCAAGGGGTTGAACAAACTCATCTTGAACGAAGAAGCCATCCACGCCGACCTCGACAGCCAGTGGAATGTGGTGGCCGAGGCCATCCAGACCATCCTGCGCCGCGAGGGCTATCCCAAGCCATACGAGACGCTCAAGGAACTCACACGCACCAACGAGGTGGTCAATGCCGAGTCTATTGCCCGCTTTATCGACACACTGGCTGTGAGCGACACGGTCAAGCAGGAACTCAAGCGCATCACCCCCAGCAACTACACGGGATATTGATTCGATAACGTGCCGCTGGCTATACCCAACAGCCAGAGCCGACCGAAGACAACAAGCGCGGGCATGGATATACTTCCATGCCCGCGCTATATCTAAAGCATCACTACTGCCGCTTCAACACGACGTGCAAGGAGACTCCTGAATATTGCAAGTCATAGGTCAGCGTACCCGTTGCTGAGTCGAAATGTCCATTTGACAGGCTGTCGATTCCATCCTCCCATCCCTGGCAGTAGCTAGACAAGAGCGTGACATTGCCATCATTGTCGACACGCAGATAACCTTCCATCCGATACACGAAACCATAGCCACTAATTTGGTCGAAATATCCAGCAAACAGGTCGCGACAATAAAAGATGCCAGGCACAGTGTTGGCCAAAGTGATGCCGGTGCACTGCGTAGTCTTACCATACTGCTCAGCCCGTTCGGCGTAGGTGTTGGCTGAGTAGGTCGACGCCTCCATGTCAGTATTAAAGGTCCCAGCCATATCAACCACTACACTCGCATCATAGACCGATGGAGCCTTGCCCAGCAGGGCGTTGATGATGCTGTTCACATCGCCCACATCGGGCGCGCCATCGCGGTTAACATCGGCATTGGCCAGCACTAGCGGGTCGCTGACCTTACCCAATATTGCATTAATTACAAGATTGACGTCAGACACATCTACAGCACCCATTCCATCAGCATTTTCCAGGACATCGATGTGCTCAAACCCATTCCAAGGCATGAAACTCTGATAGAGCGACAGCGCTGTGTTGGGCACGACCAAGCGACATGTAGTCATATCAACTCCAGCCCCCGTATAGTGGAACATTCTAGTATTCAGACAGGCTGCATAAGACGTAAAGTTGTCAATCAACGACACCACCATCTGAACTCCTGCTCCATCCAGCGCCCCGGGATTGATAGACCTCACTGTTGCCGGAATGGTAAAACCAGTCAATCCATCACACTCACCGAAGGCAGCATATCCAATGGTTGTCACCCCAGTTGGGATGACGATATGTCCTGTCAATCCTGAGCATTGATAGAATGCCCAGTGGTCAATCTGCTTGATTGTGCCTGGCAACAGCAGTTCACCGGTCAGGCCACTGCAACCCTGAAAAGCCTCTAACCCTATGGCCGTGACCGTATAGGTCACCCCGTCATGCGTCACCTGCTCGGGCAAAGTGAGCTTGCCCGTAAGGTTGGCATAGGATGTGTAATTAGTCTCCGGAAGATTAGGATCTTGTTCTTTGGTTACTGAGACAGTGCTAGCGTCTTCCTCATTAATTTTGTAGGCAATGCCATCGACCTTGAAGTCGTAGAAGTCCTCGGCCATAGCCGTGACGGCCATCAACATGGCCAGACATGCAGTCGTAATGATAGTTCTCATATTGCAAATTCTATATTGTCCAACAATATTATTTTGCAAAAATAGGTAATAAACCTCATATCTGCAAGATGCGAGCACAAAAAGCAAAGCCGAGATATTAAAAAAGACTAAAAAAGGCGTTTGTTGTGCTATTTAGTGGGCATTTTATCGTAAATTTGCAAAACGAATTCTGCACACGACATCGCAAGTCAAACCAGAGCAAAATGACAGAAGGCCGCGAGGCCGGGTTATTATATATTTAATATAAAAAACACTAACCGTAATTCAACCATTATGGACGAAAATTTTGAGAAGAAACCAAAACGCCCCCGCATCGGTGAGGCAAAGTCTAACCCCGAGAGCACAAGCGACGGTGGCCGCTACGAGAAGGTAGACTATGAGCGCGAGTCACTCGGCGCACAACAAGCACAAAACGAACAATCAGAAGAAGGGTATCAGCCACGCTATCAAGGTGGTTATCAGCATCGTGGCTACCAGCAGCGTGGTTATCAACAGCGTGGCTATCAGCAGCGTGGTTATCAACAACGCGGCTATCAGCAGCGCGGCTATCAGCAACAAGGTTATCAGCATCAACAAGGTTTTCAGGGTGGTTACGACCAACCAATGGCCGGTGAACCCATGTCCGAAGAGATGCAGAGCGAACAAGGCGGCTACCAGCCCCGCCAGCAAGGCGGTTACCAGCCCCGCCAGCAAGGTGGCTACCGTCAGCAGGGCGGCTATCGCCAGCAGGGCGGTTATCGCCAGCAAGGTGGCTACCGCCAACATGGCGGCTACCGTCAGCAGCAAGGTGGCTACCGTCAGCAACAAGGTGGTTATCCACAACAACAAGGCGGTTACTCGCAGCAAGGCGGCTACTCGCAGCAGGGTGGCTATCGCAAGCCCCGCAAGCAGCGCAAGCCTGCCGGTCCGCGTCCGCAGATGCGCTTTGTCCCGCGTCCCAAGCCAGTAGAGTATGAAGAGCCCATCTTGGATCCCAACATGGAAGTCCGCTTGAACAAGTTCATGGCCAATGCTGGTGTGTGCTCACGCCGTGAGGCCGACTTGCTCATTCAGCGTGGCGAAGTGAAGGTCAATGGCGAGGTCGTGACCGAACTGGGTGTGAAGATTACGCCCAAGGACATCGTGGAGTACAACGACAAGGTTGTGGCTACCGAGAAGAAGTGCTACATCTTGCTCAACAAGCCCAAGAACTGCGTTACCACCAGCGACGACCCCAATGGCCGCAAGACCGTGATGGATCTGGTGAAAGGTGCCTGCGAGGAGCGCATCTATCCTGTTGGTC
Source organism: Porphyromonadaceae bacterium UBA4262 (assembly GCA_002396085.1). Classification (GTDB taxonomy): domain Bacteria; phylum Bacteroidota; class Bacteroidia; order Bacteroidales; family Muribaculaceae; genus Sodaliphilus. The sequence goes on along the minus strand of DGWI01000007.1, from coordinate 11,204 downwards.
GTCTGGACCGCAACACAACCGGTGTGTTGCTGCTGACCAATGACGGAGACCTGGCATCGAAACTGACTCACCCCAAATATGTAAAGAAAAAAATCTACCAAGTGTGGACCGACAAGCCCATCAGCGAGGAGGACATGCAGCACATTGCCGATGGAGTGGAACTGGACGATGGACCCATCCATGCCGACGCAGTGAGTTATGTGTCGACAACCGACCGCAAGCAGGCAGGTATTGAGATTCACTCGGGTCGCAACCGTGTGGTTCGCCGCATCTTTGAGTCGCTGGGCTACCGCGTGGTGAAACTGGACCGTGTCTACTTTGCAGGCCTGACCAAGAAGAATCTGGCCCGTGGCCGCTGGCGCTATCTCACCCAGGAGGAGGTCAACTTCCTGCGTCAAGGTTCATTTGAATAAATGTATCGGGCAGAGGCAAAACTCTGCCCACTCAACAAACAATCACAAGACTACAATATAATGGCATTGAAAAGAACGAAAATCGTCGACATCTTCTCGCCCGAACTGGTGGGTGAGCAAGTATGTGTCAAGGGTTGGGTACGCACCCGCCGCGGCAACAAGCATGTGCAATTCATCGCACTCAACGACGGTTCGACAATCAAGAACCTCCAGATAGTTATCGACCTGGAGAAATTTAGCGATGAGGAACTGAAACCCATCACCACTGGTTCGAGCCTTCATGTCGAGGGCACACTCGTTGCCTCACAGGGCAAGGGTCAGACTGTCGAGGTACAAGCTCAGACCATCGAGGTCTATGGCACAGCCGACCCCGACGAGTATCCACTGCAGAAGAAAGGCCACACGCTGGAGTTCCTGCGTGAGAAGGCTCACCTGCGCATGCGCACCAACACCTTTGGTGCCGTGTTCCGCATCCGTCATCATCTGGCATTTGCTATCCACAAGTTCTTCAACGACAAAGGATTCTTCTACATGCACACGCCCCTCATCACAGCCAGTGACTGCGAGGGCGCAGGCGACATGTTCCAAGTGACTACCCTCAATCTGGCTGACCTGCCCAAGAACGAGGACGGCACCAACGACTACACCAAGGACTTCTTTGGCAAGCCCACCAGCCTGACCGTCAGTGGTCAGCTTGAGGGTGAATTGGGAGCGACCGCACTGGGCGCCATCTATACCTTCGGCCCCACATTCCGTGCCGAGAACAGCAACACGCCACGTCACTTGGCCGAGTTCTGGATGATTGAGCCAGAGGTAGCATTTAACGACATCACCGACAACATGGATCTTGCCGAGGAGTTCATCAAATACTGCGTACAGTATGCGTTGGACCACTGCCAGGACGATATCGAGTTCCTGAACAACATGTATGACAACTCATTGCTTGACCGCTTGCACAGCGTGCTCAAGGAGGATTTCGTGCGCTTGACCTACACCGAAGGCATCAAGATTCTTGAGGCATCGGGCAAGAAGTTTGAGTTCCCCGTCAGTTGGGGTGTCGACCTGCAGAGCGAGCATGAGCGTTATCTGGTCGAGGAGCACTTCAAGCGCCCGGTCATTTTGACCGACTATCCGCGCGAAATCAAGGCGTTCTACATGAAGCAGAACGACGACGGCAAGACCGTGCGTGCTATGGACGTGCTTTTCCCGCAGATTGGCGAGATCATCGGTGGCAGTGAGCGCGAGGAGAACTACGACAAGCTCATCGGTGAGATTGAGCGTCGTGGCATCCCCATGAAAGACATGTGGTGGTATCTGGAGACCCGCAAGTTTGGCACTGTGCCACATGCAGGCTTTGGATTGGGCTTTGAGCGCTTGATTCTGTTCGTCACGGGCATGGCCAACATCCGCGACGTCATTCCGTTCCCCCGCACTCCCAACAACGCTGAATTCTAATCAAGAATTGAAACAGTGTTTTAAATCAAAAAGGTCCGATGGAGCCCCATTGGACCTTTTACTATTGTCTAGAGCAAGGCGGCAACTCCCAGTGTGCCACCGATGACCAGTGCATAGCGGATGATCTTACCTATGGTCATAGCGATGATGGTAATGGGAATATTGGCACGCATCATGCCCAGCACGACCGTCAACGCACTGCCCAGCACCGGCACAAAGGCAAAGAATGCCATCCATGCCCCGCGTCCATGTATAAATCGCTCGGCACGCTCCAGTTTCTCGTGGTTGACATGCGCATACTTCTCGATCCACTCCATGTTGCCCAGCGTGCCCAGCCAGTAGCAAGTCATGCCACCCGACACGTTGCCGGCCGTCGCCGCAAGCAGACACAACCAGGGATTGAGATGCAACGGGCCGACGCAGGCTATGAGCACCGCCTCGCTGCTGAGTGGCACAATGCTACCGGCAATGAATGCGGACAAGAACATGCCCCAATAGCCCCAGTCGATAAAAAATTGCACAAATGAGTCCATCACAATGATTGTTGCTTGCAAAAATCGTGCAAAGATAATAAAAAAACTGCAGATTCTCATCCGCAGTTTTTAGTATTCGCGTATCTGTTAGCGGTTTTCGACCTCAGTTTCCAGGTCGGGACAACAGACTACTTTGTCTCAACTTTGTCCTTGCAGCAATCCTTCTGACATTCAGCTTTGTCGGCCTTTGCTTCACCCTTGCAGCAATCTTGCTTTGCCTCAGGAGCCTTGCCGTCAGTCTTCATCTTGTGGTGGTCATGGCCTCCATGGCGAGCACGAGGACCGCGCTCATTATGATTAGCCCTGATTTCTTCAAACTTTGTCTTCTGCTCATCGGTGAGCAAGGCTGCGACCTTGGCATCAACGGCTTGTTGTTCAGCCTTCATGGCCTCACGACGCGCTTGCATGTCTTCGGGCTTGGGTTTCTCTTTACCCTGCTTTTCGGCACGCATCTGCTGCATCTCGGCACGCATTTTCTGTGACTGCTCGGTGTAGAGGGCTGCGATAGCCGTCTTCTGGTCAGGAGTGAGCGACAGGGCTTTGTCGAGCATGGCTACACGGTGTTCGATCATCTTCTCGGGATTCATGCCGCCCTTGGCATGATGTTGACGTCCCTGGGGCTGTGCGCTCATCGTGGCTACGGCCAGCAGCGCAATAATCATTGCCAAAAATGTCTTCTTCATTGTTTTCTTGTTTTTAATGAAATGAATAATGTTAGTTTGTCATTGATTGACGATGCAAAGTTAATGCCTATTTTTGAGACTCGCAAGCGGTGAAACATCAGTTCAAGACCAAAGGAATAGATATCTTGACCAAAACCAAAAATGTCTAGACCAAATAATCAGAACGTGTATAGAATGGGTGGAGTTCTCTAGTCGGGCACACGGCTTGCTAGGGCTGAGAAAAGGTTTACAAGATGTTAAAATGGCGATTTTTTTGCTAAAAAAGTCAGTCATGAGCAAAAGGATATCGCCTAAATGCGGAAATTTCAGTAACTTTGCATACATTAAACACTCGAAGCATCATGGAGTTAAAGAAAGCACTCATCATCTCGCAAGAGATAGCACCTTATCTGGAGGAGACACCCATGTCTTCATGGAGCCGCGACCTGGCCCAAGGGCTGAAGGAACGCGGAGCCGAGGTGCGGGCATTCATGCCCAAGTATGGCTACATCAACGAGCGTCGCAACCAACTGCACGAGGTGTACCGTCTTTCGGGCATGAACATCATCATTGACGACACTGACCATCCGCTCATCATCAAGACAGCGACATTGTTGCCGTCGCGCATCTCAGTGTTCTTTATCTACAATGATGACTACTTCATCTTGCCCACCAAGCACAAGAAGGTTGAGACTCTGCCCGAGGATGCAACGCCTCAGGAGATAACCCAAGCCATGTATAATCAACTCGAGACAGTCCTCTACCATGAGAACAACCACGAGCGCAGCATCTTCTTTGTGCGTGCCGCAGTCGAGGCCCTGCGCAAGCAACGCTGGTCGCCCGAGGTGATACAGTGCAGTGGCTGGATGACCGCACTAGTACCCCTGTATATGCGCGAACTGTTTCCTGACGACCCCTCGTTCCGTGATGCCAAGATTGTGTATGCGCTGTGGGATGACGACTTCACCGAGCCCATGAGCGAGCGCTTCGGCATTCTGCTGCATCAGGACGGCATCAGCGATAAGTCTCTGCACGACTTCCTGGGCAAGGCAGTCGATCACACCATGCTGACACGTCTGGCCCTAGAGCACAGCGACGCAGTCATCCAGTGCAGCCCCAACATCAAGCCCGAGGTGCTAGACCTCGTTCAACAGTCAGGCCTACCTTTCCTCCCCTACTCAGACGAGGAAAGCCATGTCGAGGCTGTGGCTAAATTCTATGAATCGCTATAAAATTTTGTTTTTATCAGCATCATGAAACAAATCATCTATGCGTTGCTCGCACTTATTGTGTTACTGGGCACGCAGTCATGCACCGATGAAACCATCGGCTCGTCGCTAACCGACACCCGCACGGCCATCATCGAAGATTCATCGTTTGTCCTGACAGGGCACAGCGTTCCCAACCATCGCCTTCAAGCACGTACAAGCACACAGTTAGTGGGTCTGCTCAAGGCCGACGGCTATGGCACACTCAGCAGCGAGGTAGTCACACAGTTCATTCCAGCCTCAATCATCGACACGACCGGCGTACCCACCAATATGATTGACTCGTGCCGCCTGATGCTGACCATCACGGGCAATGGATTCACTGGTGACTCGCTCCCGCCCATGCGCCTCAATGTCTATCGCCTGAACAAGCAGTTGCCTACACCGCTCTACAGTGACTTTGATCCATCGAATTATTACGACGAAAGCGACCTTCTAGGCTCCAACTCATATTCTCCCAAGTCGACCACTACCGTCTATTTTGAAACCAACGGTGCAACTCGCAGTTACGAGGCAATATTTGTGCCGATGCCCGTGAGTCTAGCACGCGACATACAGAACGAGTATCGCCAACACCCCGAGACCTTCAAATCGCCCAGCGCGTTTGCACAGTTCTTCCCGGGTATCTACATCAAGAACAGTTATGGCAGCGGACGAGTGATGAACTTCAATCGCACTGAGTTTCAAGTGTTCTACCGCAAGTCGACCACCTTTAATGAGACCGACACCATCACCGAGAATCACAGCACTTACATGGCAGCCTCGCCCGAGACCGTGCAAGACAACATCATCACAATGGAGGTGGATGCCAAGGTCGAACAACGCATTGATGAGGGTCAAGCCATCATCGTGGCTCCAGCAGGATATGAGGTGCAGTTGCGATTCCCCATTCAGGAAATCATCAACAGTTTCCGTGACAATGTGGGTGACGACCTGGGAGTCATCAACAAACTTGAACTCACCCTGCCCGCCGAGGATCCAGGCACTGCATACAACATAGAACCGCCCACCAACCTACTGATGGTCAAGACGTCAAAGAAAGATCAGTTTATCGCTGGCGACAGCTTGACCAACAACAAGGATTCGTTCTACGCAGTGTATAACAGTGCCAAGAAGGCTTATATATTCAGTGGTCTGCGTGACTATATCCTCAATATTATCAACAATCAAGATGGCATAGCCAGCGAGGATGACATCAACCTGACTGTGACCCCAGTTGATATCACGACCTACACTGTTCCAGCCACCTACTACACCTCAGAGTCATCTGTTGTGACCAAGATTGCGCCTCAAGTGTCGACACCAGCCATCACACGACTGCGCCTCGACAAGGCCAAAGTCAAGATAACCTACAGCAAGATGATGATGTGATGAGAACAATTGTTAAGAATATTTAAAGGCATTTGACCCCGAAGAAATAATTCTTAATTCATAATTCTTAATTCTCATTTTTGTAGTATCTTTGCACCCGCAATGCAAAATGCGCATTGCATCAGCCGCAATAGCTCAGTTGGTAGAGCATTTCATTCGTAACGAAAAGGTCGCGGGTTCGAGTCCCGCTCGCGGCTCACGAGCATGACCGTTTTTCCGCATCAAGGGAAAGCGGTCATCTTTTTTAGGACAGAAAATCAATTGGACATAAGATTAAGAACATAAGCTTCAAGATGATGGAAATCAGTGCACGAGACTTCATGGAACGTCAGCCCACCTGGCCCATGGTGGCACCCACTGACAAATACTACCTGGCACTGGCACGTCAACTGGCAACTGCCTGGGACGAGAGCCTACTGCTGAGCGACATCGACGATGAAGACCGCCGAGATGCTGTGCTGGCAGTGATCGGCTACTTCCAGGACATCGTTGCCGATGCCGGATTGTGGCGCACGTTCACAACACTCCACCAGCGGGAGCACGGCACCCCCCTGCCCCACTACAAGCGCAGCGAGGAATATGTTGACTACGAACTTAACGTTGATGATCTGCGCATGGTGCTACACTACACCATGGGGTTGCATCACCGACTCGACCCACACGATCCACAGTTGCTGGCATTGGCGCAGGTGTTCTTCACGTTGCTCGACGAGGTATATGTCACCGCCCCCGTAGCCGTCGACCTGCAACTGCTGCTGGATGTTGACCTCAACGACGAGAATGACGCTAGCCGCACCTATGATCTGGCCTATTGGCTATTCTGGAAGAGTTATCTGATGCGTCCGTGGGCAGAGGCAGCCGCCGCCGAGGCACACCCCGAGGCACAACGCATCATTGCCAGTTGCGGCGACAGCGACGCCACCCCGCTGTTGCACGACTTGAATGACCGCATCATGGCCCGCACCGCCGCTGGCCCGCTGCCCCTGAGCGTTGGCCGCTGGATTGAGGAGATCATCGCCAGCGCGAACTCTTAGCTCAATTGGCAATTGAAAAATGAAAAATTACCGCCAGACTGCACGCTAGCCTGGCGGTAATTGTGTATTTCAAGACGATGACCTTCGATCAGAGTCCGCGTCCGTGGCAATTCTTGTATTTCTTGCCGCTTCCGCAAGGACAGGGATCGTTGCGACCCACCTTGGGGCCAGCATTGACGATAGGCGTCGTAGGACGCTGAGGAGCATGCGATGCGCCGCGGGCCGCAGCCTGTTGTGCACGGGCGTTAGCAGCGACAGCATCTTCCTGACCACCACCGCGGCTTTCCTGATAACGAGGCTTGCGCTGCGGTATCTCGCGGTCCTGAACATTCTGCTCGACCTGCTGCTGCACCGGAATCTGACCGCGCATAAGGATTGAAACAGTCTTGGCGTTCATCTCACCCAACATCTGCTTGAACATGTTGAACGACTCGACCTTGTAAATCACAAGCGGGTCCTTCTGCTCATAACTGGCATTCTGCACGCTCTGACGCAACTGATCCATCTCACGCAGGTGTTCCTTCCAGCTCTCATCAATGGTGAGCAACATCAATGCCTTCTGCCAAGCCTTCTGCAGCGACTTGCACTGTGTCTCATAGGCTTCCTTGATGTCGATGACGATACCAAACATACGCTTGCCGTCGGTGATGGGCACGCGGATGAGTCCTTGTGGCTCCATGCCGTTGGCCTGCTGGTCGGCAACGATGTTCTGGATGACAGGGTTGGCGACCTCACTCAATCGCTCGGTCTTGCGATTGAATGCCTTGAGCACCTCATCATAGAGTGCATCGACCTTGTCCTGCTTGTCGGCACGACGGAACGTTTCCTCATCGATAGGAGTCTCGATGGCGTAGGTGCGCAGCACCTGCATCTTGTAATCCTCATAGTCATCGGGGCCAAAACGGTCGGTAATGTCCTCAACGCTGTCATAGAGGGTATTGATGATATCCAGCCCGATGCGCTCACCGATGAGTGCATGGTGGCGGCGGGTGTAGATAACCTTGCGCTGCGCATTCATCACATCATCATATTCAAGCAAGTGCTTGCGGATGCCGAAGTTATTCTCCTCGACACGCTTCTGCGCATTCTCAATGGCATTGGTCACACGGCGATCCTCGATAGCCTCACCATCCTTGAGCCCTAGGAAGTCGAGCATCTTGACCACCTTCTCACTGGCGAACAGACGCATCACCTTGTCCTCAAACGAGACGAAGAACACACTCGAGCCTGGGTCACCCTGGCGGCCCGAACGACCACGCAACTGGCGGTCGACACGGCGCGACTCATGGCGCTCTGTGCCGATGATGGCAAGACCACCAGCCTCGCGAACCTCGGGGCTGAGCTTGATATCGGTACCACGACCTGCCATGTTGGTTGCAATGGTGACCACACCCTTGCCATCAACCTGCTGGCCAGCCTGCGCAACAATGTCAGCCTCCTTCTGGTGGAGTTTGGCGTTCAGCACCTGATGCGGAATGTGACGCATGCTGAGCATGCGGCTGAGCATCTCGCTGATGTCGACCGATGTTGTACCCACCAGCACGGGTCGTCCCGAGTTGCGCATGAGTTCAATTTCCTCGATAACAGCAAGGAACTTCTCCTTGGCTGTCTTATAGACGCGGTCGGGCATATCATTGCGGATGACAGGCTTGTTGGTGGGAATGGTCACGACATCCAGTTTGTAGATGTCCATGAACTCACCAGCCTCGGTCTCGGCAGTACCGGTCATACCCGCCAACTTGTGATACATGCGGAAGTAGTTCTGCAATGTAATCGTGGCAAAGGTCTGCGTGGCAGCCTCAACATTCACGCCCTCCTTGGCCTCAATAGCCTGGTGCAGTCCGTCGCTGTAACGGCGTCCCTCCATGATACGTCCCGTCTGCTCATCGACAATCTTGACCTTGCCTTCCTCGTCTACGATATACTCCTCGTTGATATTGAACAGTGTGTAGGCCTTGAGCAACTGTGTGACAGTGTGCACGCGCTCACTCTTGAGCGTGTAGTTCTGCAGCAATTCGTCCTTCTTGGCCAGTTTCTCTTCCTCGCTGAGGTTTTCGTTGGTCACCTGCGACAACTGGGTGGCAATGTCAGGCAAGATAAAGAACTGCGGGTCGTCGGTGCCTCTGGTGAGCACATCGATACCCTTATCGGTCAACTCAACCGTATTGTTCTGTTCCTCAATGATGAAGTATAGCGGGTCGGTGACAATGTGCATGTCACGACTGTTGTCCTGCATGTACACGGCCTCGGTCTTGAGCATGGCGGCCTTGACACCCTCCTCGCTCAAGAACTTGATGAGCGGCTTGTACTTGGGCAGACCCTTGAAGGCGCGATAGAGCAACAACGTGCCCTCTTTCTGCACCTTCTCGTCGTCACTGGCCATCATCTTCTTGGCATCAACCAGCAGTTTGGTGACCAGTTCGCGCTGGGCGCGATAGACACGCTCGACGTTGGGCTTATATTCGTTGAACATCTGGTCCTCGCCCTTGGGCACAGGACCCGAGATGATGAGTGGCGTACGAGCATCGTCGATCAGCACCGAGTCGACCTCATCGACAATGGCATAGTTGTGCATGCGCTGTACCATGTCCTCGGGGCGCATGGCCATGTTGTCACGCAGGTAGTCGAAACCAAACTCACTGTTGGTACCGAAGGTGATATCGCAATTATATGCATCGCGGCGCTCAAGGCTGTTAGGCTCGGTCTTGTCGATGCAAGCCACGCTAAGTCCGTGGAACATATACAGCGGGCCCATCCACTCCGAGTCACGTTTTGCCAAGTAGTCGTTCACAGTAACCACATGAACGCCACAGCCAGCAAGTGCATTCAGGAACACTGGCAGCGTTGCCACAAGGGTCTTACCCTCACCAGTGGCCATCTCGGCAATCTTTCCCTGATGGAGAACCGAGCCACCAATGAGCTGAACGTCGTAGTGAACCATGTTCCACACCATTTCATTACCTCCAGCTTCCCAATGGTTGTAGTAGATGGCTTTATCACCATCAATGTCGAGAAAGTCGTGGCCATCGGCAGCAAGCTTGCGGTCAAAATCGGTGGCGGTAACCTCGATGGTCTCATTCTCGGCAAATCGCTTTGCGGTCTCCTTCACGATAGCAAAGACGATGGGCAGCACCGCGTCGAGCTTTTCCTCGATGCGGTCGAGAATTTCCTTCTCAATCTTGTCAATTTTTCCCCACAAGGGCTCGCGCTCCTCATATTCGAGGGTCTCGATTTCAGCCTTGATGGCTGCCACCTCGTCGCGCTGTGGTTTTACATACTCTTGAATCTCTTCTCTGATTGCAGCACTGCGTGCACGCAGTTCATCGTTCGACAAGCTCTCCACCTCGGGATACACTTTCTGTATCTCACGCACGATGGGCATGAGCTTCTTCAGGTCACGCTCACTCTTGTTGCCGAAGATTGACTTCAAAAAACTAGTTAATGACATGTCTTATTTTTATATTGTTTTTTTATTTGCAAAATTAAAACAATGATTGTAGCAAAAAACGTGCCAAATCAATTACAAACTGCAAAATTACAAAAAAATGTTTGAACCACAACATTTTTACACATTATTATAAATGTGTGAGGCTGTTGCAAAACTGCGCCGCCGCCACCTCGCAGAGGTCAAAAGGCTCGAGCCACGAAGTGCTCGAGGAGATTTCAAAGCATAAGTCGCGCGCAGCGCGGTGTGCGGTGCCCGATAGGGCATTGAAACTCGACCCAACATTGAGCCGATTCAATAGTAACACCATGCAACCACGAAGTGCTCGGGGAGATTCAAAAGCCATAGTCGCACGAAGTGCGGTGGGCGGTGCCCGAAGGGCATATGAACTCGACCCAACATTGAACCCCACAGGGGGTCGCAGCTTGGTGCCAGACAGCAATTTATGCATGTGCCTCGTGGAGGAACTTCAGCATCTCACCTGCCATGCTCTAAGTGTTATTCTCACTGTCCTTACTGTTTTGCAGCACCCTCCCCTTTCTTTCTGCTTTTATTTGTTTGCTCGGGTGTTGAGCAGTGAGCGCAGGGCAAGGGTGCCAGCAATTGGGATGAAAGCTGCATTGGGAGCCTGAAGGCCGCTCAGCCACACCACTGCCATGGTGCCAATGAGAGCCAAGTTGACAATGTGGCACCACTTGAGCACGCCACCTGCCTTCTTTATCCATGGCAACACTGCAAAGCACAGCAGCAGCGGCTGTAGCCACAGGATGTTATAGTTGGGCATCACAGCCTCGTGGGTGGAGATGAACTCTATGAAGAAGATGACGCATCCTGCCAAGCCTGCCACGACAAAGAGCACGGTGTCAAGCCACCGCGAGACACGATTGCGGCGCCAGTCGTGCACGGTGACGATAATGGTGGCGGCCAGCAACAGCAATGCAAAGAACATCGGGGTGAGATACCACGGGGTGGCTGGCATCACTATGCCATCGTCGCTTCCTGCATTCACCACTGTGGTGGCAC
>DGWI01000024.1:56843-108772 GCA_002396085.1 Porphyromonadaceae bacterium UBA4262 | reverse complement strand
CTAACTATCGTAGCTCAGGACATCGTTGACACTTTTCCCATTCCTTAGAAGGGGTGTAAACGTATTCCTTAGAGCTGATTAAATAAATGTTTGGACCCCCTAGGGGGTCGCGCCGCTAAGGCAGCGCATGTATCACGAGTTCGTTGACATTTTGTACTATTTTAGAGGCATTACAAACTCCACACATTGCTTGGCCTGCCCATCTTGTCTGATTATCAATTGATGCTCATTGACCAACAGGACAGCCTCAACATATGTGTGAGTCAATTCTGACTTAACTTCAATCTCAGTGTTCAGCACGCTGATAATACGGTCGCTTCGAACCAGTCTTATAAAGTGTATCTCGTTGAGGTTGAAGCAGTCCAGTTCTGGACGCTCCTTAACCTGGTAATCAGGGTCAAGCCTAATAAGCGGCACATCTAGTTCCACGTCAAGCTGCAAAGGCGTTTTATGCTCTTTTGTAGAGTAGTGATGCAAACTATTGTGGGTATTCATGAACTCTGCCGCATGATGTCGCAAGTCTTCAAAATCCTTGTGTTCTTGCGCGAGCAATGTCTTCTCAACCTTTTGGTTGAATCGCTCGATAACGCCATTGCGCCAAGGCTCTCCGACAGGGATGAATATTGGTGTCACGTTCTGTGACAGGGCTGTTCTCAATAGCAAACCAAGCCCTCGAGGATGCCGGTTGCTGCCCTTGAATGAGAGCTCATTGTCCATCTGCAGAAAATCCGGGATAGTGTAACTTTTCCAAAACTCCACGACACTATTGGTGATGTCGGCTGCGCTTTTACTCAAAATCGGATAAACCCCGGCATGACGCGTGTCATTACTGATAATAGTCAGCAAGTAGAAGCGTTTGCCGCCTCGGATGTAACACGGACCTATCAAGTCCATGACTTGCATGTTAATGGGCGCTTCAGGATAGTCGATACCGCTCTTTTGATAAGGAACTTTCCGGTTTGCAAGTCCATTTCTGCTGAGAATCCGATTGATGGTCGCCACCGATGGTGGCTCATGCCCACCGGCTTTTATGGCGTGCCAGATTGCGAATGCGCCCGACTCCATATGGGAATCTGACGAAAGCTGTTTGCGCGTTGACACGACCAAGTCCTCAACTATGGCGGAAGTCTTGCCAGCTTTGCGCAAGGGCGCGGTCGACAACGATCGTTCCCAACCTTCAGAGCCTTTGCAATAACGGTTTATCCACTTGTGGACCCACTGACGTGAACGGCCCAATTCTCTCGCTATCTCGGCCACCTTCATGCCTTGACTGTGCATTGCAATTGCTTGAATACGTAATGCCTCTTCGTTTGCCATAATGATAATTTTAATTTTAAGGCAAACAATGTACAAAATATGTCAAAGAACGCTCTTGTTTGACTTCTTGATTTTATCAAGGACTCATATTGAAAATATTTTTATGTTAAACAATTAATATCAATTTGTGCCTTATGCCCAGTCGCATTTTCACTCAAAAGTGTCAACGATGTCCTGATACAAAGTGTCAACGATGTCCTGATACAAAAGTGTCAACGATGTCCTGAGCCATGGCATCTAACGTCTAACCTCTAACCTCTAACGTCTAAAAACTAACCTATATTATGAAAAAGATACTGTTGATTGCAATGATGGTGGCCATGGCCACCGCAGTGTGGGCCATGGGACCGCGCCCAGGCTATAAAACCAAAGTGGTGGCGCACCGCGGCTACTGGCAGACCGACGGGTCGGCCCAGAACTCTATCCGCTCGCTCGTCAAGGCCGACTCCATCTACTGCTGGGGCAGCGAGTTCGACGTGTGGATGTCAAAAGACGGCACCCTGTTTGTCAACCACGACCCCACCATTGGCGACGTGGAGATTCAGAAGTCCAAGGCCAAGGTGGTTGCGCGCCAGCGTCTGCCCAACGGCGAACCCATCCCCACGCTCGAGCAGATGCTCAAAGCAGCCGTCAGTCTGCCGCGGCTACAACTGGTGTGTGAACTCAAGCCCCATGCCGACGAGAAGCAGGAGGTCAAGGCCGTGAAAAAAATTGGGGACTATATATCAGTTGTCCCCGATTACTGTAATATCGCTGAAAGCGATTGATTTGAATAACCGGGGGTGGAACGTAGTGACACCCTCGGATAGAATGCTGTCAATTATCCTCGCTGAAAGCGAGCACCTTGCAGCGAGGTAGTTTGTTTACCAGTAGCCGAAGGTGTCGCTTCGCTCCACCCTCGGTTACTTAAATTGTCGCCTCCGGCGACGATACTCTATGCGGTTAACAAACCTATTTTATCTACTGAGGACAACAGGTATATAGTTCCCAAAAAATTATAGACATGGTGGCTAAGTATGGACTGGAGAATCGGACGACCTACATCACCTTCTCGCTCGAGGGCATGAAGGAACTCATCAAACGGGCACCCGCCGGCACCGAGGTTTACTACCTCAACGGCGAACTCACGCCTGAGCAGCTCAAGGAGATGGGGGCTGCAGGCATGGACTATAACAGCTCGGTGGTGCTCAAGCACCGCGACTGGGTTGACCAATGCCACCAGCTGGGACTCAAAGTCAATGTCTGGACTGTCGACGACAAGCACGCGGCACTGCTGGATATGCTGCTCGACATGGACATCGACTTCATCACCACCAACACCCCCGAGCCAGTGCAGCAGATCATCTTTGAGCGCGGCATCTCAACCTACCCCTAATTTTAGTAATAGCGAAATAGAGTTAAGATTCCCGTTCGGCTCGCTGTGTACCCCCAATCTCACACCGAGCACACACTGAATACACCCAATCCACGGATAATAATAGTAAGGACGTGCCTTGGCACGTCCTTAGTCATGGCTGATCTTGTCTCATGCAGATCTAGCAGATTAGGCTGAAGGCCACCCTGCATTATTCCCTATTTTTGATAAATTCAGAACCGTCCCCAATTATTTCATTTGGCGAGACTGATTCTATTGCATTGTGTTGATTATCAGCACAGTCTGCTTAGTCTTTGTTAGGCTCTGGGGACAGGCGGTAGTGCAGGGAGCAGCCGGTGGTCAGTTGGCGATGGGTGAGGATTGGGGTGTTGTGGGGCTTGCCGTCGATGGTGAGCGACTGGACGTAGGGGCCGTCACCACTGGCCTGGATGCAGATACGGCTGCCGCCCGGCAGATGTAGCGTCACATCGCTGAATAGCGGTGAACCCATCGCATATTCCCCCGAGCCGGGACACATCGGGTAAAATCCTAATGCCGAGAATACATACCATGCCGAGGTTTGTCCGTTGTCCTCGTCACCGCAATAGCCGTCGGGCGTAGCCTGATACAAGCGACGCATCACCTCATGAACCCAATATTGCGCTTTGTGCGGCTGGCCGGCGTAGTCATAGAGGTAAATCATGTGCTGTATCGGCTGGTTGCCGTGGGCATAGTTGCCCATGCCCATGATCTGCATCTCGCGTATCTCGTGGATGACCGTGCCGCCATAGTAACTGGCATCGAACGCCGGCGGCAGGGCGAACACTGAGTCAAGCATGGCGCAGAAGGCCTCGTTGCCACCCATCAGATTGATCAGCCCCTGCGGATCGTGGAATACGCTCCATGTATAGTGCCAAGCGTTGCCCTCGGTGAAGTCGCCGCCCCACTTCAGGGAATTGAAAGGTGACTGCCACTCGCCATTGGCCTTGCGGCCTCGCATCAGGCGCGTGGAGGGGTCGAACAGGTTGCGGTAGTTCTGGGCACTGCGCTCGTAGGCAGCCCACTCGCTAGCCGGACGGCCCAGCTTGCGCCCCACCTGGGCGATGCACCAGTCATCGTAGGCATACTCCAATGTGCGTGCTACGCTCTCGTTGATGCCCACATCGCACGGCACATAGCCCAGGCTGTCGTAGTGCTGCCACCCCAGGCGGCCAGTCGACCGCACCGTGGGGTGCACGGCATGGGCGCCGTGGGTCAGCGCCTCCCACAGCGTGGCGGCATCATCGGTACTCACCAGAATGTCGTTAATGATGGCGTCGGCCACCACCGCAGCCGAGTTGTTGCCCACCATGCAGTCGCGGTGGCCGGGGCTGGCCCACTCGGGCAAGAAACCGCTCTCGCGGTAGGCATTGGCCAGTCCAGCCAGCATCTTCTCGCTCTGGTCGGGATAGACCAGGTTGAGCAGCGGGAACAGGCTGCGGAACGTATCCCAGAAGCCTGTGTCGGTGAACAGATAGCCCGGCAAGACTTGCCCGTTGTAGGGGCTGTAATGCACCGGTTGGCTCTGTGCGTTGATTTCATAGAAACTGCGTGGGAACAGCAGTGCCCGATAGAGGCAGGAGTAGAACGTGCGCACATTGTCTACATTATTGTCCTGCACCTCGATGCGCCCCAGCACGTCGTTCCAACGGTCGCGGCCGTCGGCCATCACTTGGTCGAAGCCGCGTGTGCCCAATTCCTGTAGGTTGAGCCGGGCTTGCTCGGGACTGATGAACGAGGCGGCGATGCGGGCATGCACCAGCCGGGTGTCGTCGGCAAAGCCCACGATGGCTCCCGCATGGCCGGCGGTGGCCTCCATGCGGTCGGTAGCAATGGTGCCGTCGCTGACGGTGGCGCAATAAGTTAGTGGCTGGTCAAACTCGATGACAAACCACAGCTTGAATCCCTCGGGCACACCGCCGCTGTTGCGCGTTGAGTAGCCCGTGACGCGCCGCCGATTGCGGTCGATGGTCACCTGCGACCCCTTGTCGAAGGGGTCGATGACCACATAGTGCCCAGCGGCTTGTGGGAACGTGAACCGCATCATGGCAGCCCGCTCGGTGGGTGTGACCTCGGCCTTGATGTCATGGTCGGCGAGATAGACGCTGTAGTAGTAAGGTCGTGCGTCCTCGGCCTTGTGCGAGAACCAGCTGGCGCGCTCGTCCTGGTCGAAACGTGGCATGCCGGTGATGGGCATGATGCTGAGCTGGCCGTAGTCGTTGATCCACGGGCTGGGCTGGTGGGTGAGTTTGAGGCCACGCAAGTGGTGGGCGGTGTAGGTGTAGGTCCACCCGTCGCCCATGCGGCCCGTCTGTGGCGTCCAGGCATTCATGCCCCATGGCATGGCCACAGCAGGGTAGGTGTTGCCCGCCGACAGCTCGTAGCTCGACATCGTGCCCATCAGCGTGTTCACATAGTCCACCGGCTCGCCGGCCCAGGCTAGGAGCAATGCACAAAGCGCATAGCACAGTGCGCAATGACGTTTTAGTTCACGATAATAACCGCGCTGCACGTTGGTAGATCGTTTCATTGGTAATCCGCTGCGTTGGAAGGGGGCAGTATGCCTAGTTGCCACAACTTTAAACTATGAACTAAAAACTTTCACGTCCTATTCCACAATGCTCTCGGCGAATTCGCTGATCTTGACCAGCCATGGGCCGCGCTCGCGCAGGATGTAGTAGCGCTGGCACTCGCTGCCGCCCTGGCGGATGTAGAACTCCAGGCTGTTGTCCCATGTGTTGTGCATGATGGCCATGATCTCGGGCTCGCAGTACTCGCCGTAGTCGTAGGCCATCCAGGCATGCATCGGCTTGCCGTCGTCGGTGCGCTCGCCGCCGGGAACGATCATCGCATAGTCGTCGAAGGCCTCCTCCAGTTCGCCCTCCTTGACCACGATGAGGCTGAACAGCATGTTGTCCTCTTGGGGAGCAAATCCGATGAGCCACACGCTCATCTCGCCCATCGTGGCCAGCCACTTGGTCGACGTGACCTTGCGGCCATGATAGCGCTGGTTGATCTGTTGCCACACATAGCTGTTGTCGCTGCGGCTCAGGGTCACCTCGGGCTCGCCATACAGCCAGCGGCTGAACTGCAGCGGTGTGTGGGTGTCGAGAAACTCGTGGTTGACCACAATGGCGGTGATCTGCGAGTCGTTGTAGCCGCGGAACATCTTCTTGACGACGGCCGGGTCGGTGAGTTTGTACTCATAGCGGTAGCCCACCTCGTCCTGCCACTGGCGGTTGAACTTCACGGCATTGACGTGAGGTTTGAAAATCATGCGGTCGCGCTTGGCGGCATCGGGCACAGCATTGTCGCTGGCTGCTCGGAACACGTTCTGCGCCTGTATGGGCGTGACCCACAGCGGGTTGTGGCGCACGGTCATGTCGTCGGGACTGATCCACTCGCCCATCTTGTAGATGGGTTGCCATTCGGTATTGTCTTGCTGCACGGCCATGCCCATGTAGGTGCCGATGACCTCCACGCCTCGGCTGGTGTGCTTGTAGACCAGTTGCAGCTGCTCGTCGCATGTGCTCAGGCACAGGCAGTCGTCCAGAATCTCGCCGTCGACATTAGCCTTGAGGGCGCAGAACTTCTCGGGCAGGTAGCCATGATACATCTCGGTGAACTCTTCCTGCATCTGTTCCAGGCTGTTGTAGTAGATGCGGCCAATCCAGGCCGTCTCGTCGTCAAAGTAGAACGCTCCGTCGATAACCGTGGCCTGCCCCAGCAGTGCCACCGCCATCATGATTAGGGTGATAGTTTTCTTCATAAAATACGGCAATTGATGGTTATTATTTCGTTGCAAATATAGCAATATCTTGACAAATAAACAAAAAAATTTGGTCTTTTCGTGACTTTGCCGTAAATTTGCCAAATAAATTTGTACCCATGAAGAAAGTTTCGATACTCATACCTTGCTACAATGAGGAGCAGTCGCTTCCCATGCTATATGCACGCCTGGCCGAGTTGTGCCGTTCGTTGCCGCAATACGACTGGGAAATCCTGCTCATCAACGATGGCAGCAGCGACAACACATTGGCTGCCATCAGGCAGTTGCGTCAGCAGGACAAGCGAGTGTGCTATATCGACCTGTCGCGCAACTTCGGCAAGGAGTGCGCCATGCTGGCCGGCTTTGACCACGTGACGGGCGACTGCGTCATCATCCTGGATGCCGACTTGCAGCAACCCCCCGAGTCCATACCACACATGCTCGAGTTGTGGGAGCAGGGCTATGAGGACGTGTACGCGCGGCGACTATCGCGTTCGGGCGAGTCATGGTTGCGGCGCAAGTTCTCGCTGTGGTTCTACGGCTTGTTGCAGAAGTTCTCAAAGGATGATGTGCTGCGCAATGTGGGCGACTTCCGCTTGCTCGACCGCAAGTGCATCGACGCGTTGCGGCAGGTGCGTGAACAGGAGCGCTACACCAAGGGGCTGTTTGTCTGGATTGGCTATCGCAAGATTGAGGTCACCTACGAGCAGGCCGAGCGCGCCGTGGGCAAGAGTTCATTCAGTTTTCTCAGGCTGCTCAATCTTGCCATCGACGGCATCACCTCGTTCTCGACGGCACCGCTGCGCATCTCCACCGTCATCGGTCTCATCGTTTCGCTCTCGGCGTTGGCCTATATGCTCTATGTCTTCGTCAAGACGCTCGTGATGGGTGGCGACCCCGTGCAGGGATTCCCCACGCTCATCATCGTCATGCTCTTCTTGGGCGGAGTGCAATTGCTCTCGCTCGGCATCATCGGCGAATACCTGGCCCGCATCTTCAACGAGACCAAGAACCGCCCCGTCTATCTCATCCGTGAGAAGGCCATGAATCAAGAGTAATCACTTGCACCGCTATGTATCACAGTCAGATATCCAGTGCGCCCCAGATGATGGAGGCGATTCAGGAGTTGGGGTTTGTGCCTCTGCTCTATAGCGGCATACCGGGATTCTCGGCCGAGGAAATGGTCGACGAGGATTGCCGCTATGTGGTCTACGACGATGGTTGGGACTGGCCCATGTGGAAGTGGAAAGGCCCCATCATCAACGAGGGCGGCTGTGTCTATGGCAAGTTTTTTGACAAGAAGGCGGGGTACATCAGCCTGGACTGGTGGCCCGACTTCAGCAACTGGCGGCGAAGCGTCAACCCCATGCCCGAGGAGGGCAGCATCGAGGAGGCCATCTTGCTCACTCTGCAGGAACATGGCAGCCTCATCACCCGCGAGTTGCGCAGTGCTTGCGGCTTCACCGGACCCAAGATGCGCAGCCGCTTTGATGCCTACGTCACCCGCCTGCAGATGGCGTGCCGCATTGTCACCGAGGACTTCGTCTATCCTCGTGACCGCCATGGACGCGAATACGGCTGGGGATGGTCGCTGCTCACCACACCCGAGCGGCTCTATGGGCGCGATTCCTGTCATTGCGACCGTTCGCCACAAGACTCCCGCGACCGCATCTTGCAGCACCTGCACGGCATCCTCCCCAACGCCACCCCTCAGCAACTGCTCAAACTCATCTAAACACAACAAAGGCTCCCCACCATGAGGAGCCTTTATTAATAAGAGCTAACTCGCCGCTCGTTGTTCGTCGCTCGAAACTCGTCGCTCGAAACTCGTTGTTCGTCGCTCGTCGCTCGAAACTCGTCACTCGTCACTCGTAACTCGTAACTAGCAACTCGTAACTAGCAACTAGCAACTCGTAACTCGTAGCTCGTAACTTTACTTAATCACCTTCTTGCCATTCTCAATGACGATGCCGCGATAATTCTCGCCCACGGGCTGGCCCAGCAGATTGTAGCGGCCAGTGCTCTTGACGGCGTCGCTCTTGACCTCATCGATGGCAACATTGACTCCGGCAGGCATGTAGTGAACCTCGCCCAGCGAAGCGTCATCGGCCTTGTCGACAATCACCTCGGCAATGTGCTCCTCGTCCTGAACCTCTACGCTCCAGGTGTTGCCCTGAGCCCAGCTGTCGTTGGCGGTGTTGTTGTACCAGTCATACTGCACAAACGGGTCGCCGTTGCCATTGTTGATAAACACGTTCCCGCCAGGATTGTAGTCCTCGGCAGTGGGATCCTCGACCTTACCGGCGTTGATGTCAACATTGCCGATGACGGTCACGCCCCACACGTTGCCCTCGATGTGGTTGTCCTTCATGTAGGCCTTGGCAATCAAGGTGGCCGAGTTGCAAGTGATGTTCAAGCCACTACCGCCCTGGTTGGGGTTGGCGATGTACTTGTTGTTGAGCACGGTGTTGCCCTCAATCACCACATAGCCGGGACCGGTCAGCGTGATGCCATACGAGCAGTCCTCGACAAAGTTGTTGCGGACATACAGGGTACCTGTGGGCGGGTTGCCCAGCAGACATGCCAGGGCGATGCCACCAGAGCGAGTGTTCTCGGCGGGGCCATGGATCTCGTTATCCTCAATGCAAATGTCATAGGGACCTGTTGCACTCATGTTGATGCCCGGATACAGACGAGTACTGGTGTTGGGCTTGTTGATGGTGTTGCCCTTGATGGTGATGCCGCAAGCCACATTGGCACCACTTGCCGCAGCCGACAGCGAAGGATTGTTGAACACGCAGTCCTGAATCAAGTTGCCCTTGCTCAGGCTGGTGAAGTTAATCACAGCATTGCCGCCCTTGGCGTTGTGGTCGTTGAAGGTGCAGCCAGTGGCGGTCAGACAGCCATTCTCGGTGCCGTTGCCATAGTTAATGTTCACATAGTTGAAAGTGCAGCCTGTCAGTGTAGCCGACGCACCTTCTTGATACATGCGGATGCCTTTAGCCGTTTCCTCCGAGCCCTCGGCTGCACCGAAGGTCGCATTTGTGGCGGTCAGGTTGCCGTTGATCTCAATCTGTGCGCCTCCTGCAAAGAGCAATGTCTCGCCATCGTTGACCACGATGTCGCCATTGACGGTGAGATAGTTCTTGCTGAGCACGATGTTGTTGCCATCAAAGCCGATGCCATCAACGCCCTCGGGCAACGAAGCGGGAAGCGTGATGACGTATGCGCCATCGACTACGGCAACACCACTGCCATCTTCCATTACGGGTACTAGCGTGGCCAAGTCGGCCAGCGTGTAAGTCTTGGCTTGTGCAAGCAGGGCACATGCCATCAGACCGAGTGTAAAGATTTTCTTCATGTGTTGTTGGGTTTGGTTGTTAATAAAGATTTTGCGCTGTGATTTTGGGCAATTACTCAAAATCACAGCGCAAAGATAGTAAAACTTTCACACATCAACAAATATTCAGCTGAAACCTATGGTTGTCGGTTTTTAGCTATCAGTTATCAGTTATCAGTAATTAGTTGTTGGTCGTCGCTGAAAGCCGAAAACCGAGAACCGAAAACCCTACCGATTCTGCTCAACTTGCTTGATGAGCGCGTAGTTGAACCGTTCGAGGTCGGTCAGCACCACAGGGCGACTACTCTTTTTGTACCACGGCTGCGCATCAAAGTAGGCTTGCGTCTTGGGATCGCTGAAGGTGTCGCCATGACGGGCATAGATCTCGCCGCGCATCAGCGTGAGCACCTCTTTGGGGAACAATCGCAGCATCTGGTGTGTCAGCGGAATCACCGAGGCAAATGCCCACTTGCCTTCAAGTCCCTCGTAAGGGTTCTGGACATGGGTGACCGGGGTGTTGTCTTCGACACGTGGGTTGTGGTCGACAAACTTCTCGTCATGCAGCACGTTAATGAGTAGCCCGTCGATAGTGGGGGTCACGCGCCACATCATCGGACCCATTAGGGCACCGGCACCGCCGCCGCCAGGCACTTTGTCATACTTAGGGCTGCTAGGGTTGCCATGGCTCACACGCCCGTCACCGTAGAGGATGCTCAGGGCCGTGAAGTCATTCTCGGGGCGGAAACTGACGTATACGCCTGGGTCGGTGTGCCAAGCTTCGCCGCTATAGAATGGCATCTTAGGGCCAAACACCACATTGTTGCCGTTGGGCGTTGTGTAGTTACCAGCCAGCACTTGCTGCAACAGCAACACCCATGTGCCACGATTATACTCATCGGCAGTGACCATGTAATAGGCACTGATGGGCTGTCCCTGACCATTGCGCTCCACCATCATCACGTGACCACCCAGTCGCTCGACGGTGATTGCGCTTTTGTTGCGCACCTTGCTCACTTTTGAGCCCTTGACGTTGAGCACTGTGATGGGGTCGTCAATCTCTTGCGGATTGTCGCACTGGGGACTGAAGCCAATCTCGTGCGACTCGTCATCATAGTCCGCCTCAAACACAACGAATCCGTTGGTCCAGAAGTGGTCTTCATCCAGCAACCACTTCTTGTTGGACAACACTTGCCGCTTGTCGTTGCGGCTTTTCAAGTCGTTTGCGATGTTGTCGCGCATGGCTTGAGCACCATCGCGGGTGTCCCACATTCCGCGCACAAAGCCGCGGTCAATCTGTGCTTGTCCTTGCAGGCACATTGCCATTAGGCCCATAATCATCAATAGTTTCTTCATATCAGTGTTTTCATTAATAAAATCGTTCACTCAATGCACAATGAATAATTCTCAATGTACATCAATGCCATCAAAGATGAGTTCGGTGATGGCGGTGTCGTGATATTTTGTACCAGGGTAGACAGCAACAATCTCAAAGCGCAGTTGCCACTTGGCGGCATCAGAGTTATTGTAGCCCAATGTGCCCACCTCGAAGCATTGCATATCGCGTGTGTCTTCAAGGTCTAGGATGGCCAGCGGTTTGCCCTCATACCAGATGCGCAACTGCTTGACACGGTTGTTCTCGCGCCATGCTTTCTCGCTCTTGACATAGCCATTAAGGATTTTGACCGTGGTGATGCGTGGACATCCGCCCGGAAACTCATAGGTCAGCGACTCGCCGATCCCCGGACCGTCGGCACCCTCGACCCATGCTGTGGTGTGGTCAAAGTCGTGGGCATTGTTGGGACCATAGTTGATCGTGCGACTGGCGGGCAGGCTACTGCTGGCGGTAATCGTGTCGATAACGCCACCACAATACCAACTGCACTTGCCACTATACAGATCGTCAAAGACCGCATTGTCCTCGACAATCTGTTCCGAGCGTCGAACTTCGGCAGGGGTGAGGTCGCGGTTGTTCGAGGTTTCAACCAAGCGGATATATTCGGTCATAACCGCATCGCTTGGCAAGGCATACTTCTCACTTGGTGCGATGTGACGCACCTGAGCCACAGTGGTCAGTGCCAGCAATGACAACACAAAAAGGGATATAGTTCTCATGAAGCAATTAATAATTTAGAATTTAGAATGCAAAGGTAGTAATTTATTTTAAAAATTAGCAAAAATCGTACCAGAACTTATCAGTTCCGCATTTTTTTATTGTTTTTGTTAATTCTTAATTATTAATTATTCCTTCTCTTGGATGCTGTTGACGATGAGGGCTATGGCACCATCGCCCGTGACGTTGCACGCCGTGCCGAAACTGTCCATCGTGATGTAGAGTGCAATCATCATGGCTTGCTGCTCGGCATTGAAGCCCAAGATGCTCTGCAACACACCCAGGGCGGCCATGATAGCACCGCCAGGTACACCTGGAGCGGCAACCATCATCACACCCAGCATCATGATAAATCCCACAAAGGTACCGAACTCGATGGGAGCGCCCTGCATGAGCAGCAACGCTACGGCACAGGCTGTAATCTTCATCGCACTGCCCGACAAGTGGATGGTGGCACACAGCGGCACCACAAATCCTGCGATGCCCTCACGCACACCATTGAGTTGGGTCTGCTTGAGCGTTACGGGGATGGTGGCTGCGCTACTCGAGGTTCCCAATGCAGTGAAGTAGGCTGGCAGCATCGTCATCAGGGCCTTGAATGGATTGCGCCTTGCAATGGCACCGGCGATGCAGTATTGAACCACCAACAGGATGATGTGCATGGCAAAGATGATGCCGATAATTGAAATGAACACCTTAACGATGTGCCATGCCTGGCCAGTGTGCGCCATGCTCATGAAGATACCCATGATGTAGAGTGGCAGCAGCGGAATCAGTGCCACCTCAATGGTCTTGGCCACAATGTCGCGAAACTCACCGAAGCCGCGCTTGAGTGACTCAGACCCGAAGTGGGCGATACCCAGTCCCATCGCAAACGAGAGCACCAGTGCACTCATCACATCCATCAGTGGCGGTATGTTGATGGTGAAAAATGGTTCAATCTTAGCCTCGTCGGCGGCTATCTGTGCTGCAGCGGCAGGATCAATCAGGTGAGGGAACACACTGATACTGGTAGCATAGGAGAATAAGCCCGAGAATACAGTGTCGCCGTAGGCAATCAGTGCCGTGATGAGCAGCAACTTGCCCGCACCCTTGCCAATGTCGGCAATGGCTGGTGTCACCAAGCCCACAATGATGAGTGGGATGAGAAATGACAAGAAGTTGCTGAACACACTGTTGAATGTCACAAACAAGCGTACAGACCACTGGGGCAAGACATTGCCCAGCAATACACCCAGGATGATGGCGATAATCACCCGCACAAGCAGCGGAATCCTTTTCAAGATTTTCATAATCGTTTTTTCAATTTGACCCACAAAGATAAGCAAATTTTTGTCATTGCTCCAAATTATCACTTATAACGACGGGTACGGGCATCGTCAATGACCCCGTTCCAGTTCAATCCATGAGCAAAGTCATATGCATTGCCGTCGCAGTCGGTGTGGGGGCACATGTCGCGCGGCGCATCCTCGCACTGCGACTCGACGGTTTCCATGTTGGCTGGCATTTGAAAGGGGAGCAATCCCTGTGGCTCAAACTTGCCGGCAATGATGTCGAGTTTAGCCTTGTTCTGCACACCGAAGCACAGCAAGATGGCATCGGCCAGTGGCTCAAACTCGGCCACCACGGCAGGACGAGTAATGTTCAGTGTCACGATCACGGGCTTGTTGCCCATGAGTCGGCGGGTCTCAATCACGAGATCCAGGTCACACTCGTTGGCCGTTGTCACGGTCTTGCCACGGTAACTACGGTCATCGCTTGGCTCCATCGGGTCGCCGCCGGCCAGGCTGGGCTGTCGGGCTGTCGTGGCGGTGTAAGGTCGATATTGTAGGCTGATGGGCACATAGCCGTTGCCGCCAGCCTCCAGGTCGGCGCGGCTGTAGCCCCATCCGCCTGCTGGCTCGTCAATGTCGACCAGGGCAAAGTCGGCCTCATCGGGGGTGTCAACGACGGTGAAATATTGCTCGACCAGCGCACGACGTATGGGGTAGTCGGTGTGTTCGTCATATTTCTCACCCCAGAATCCGGTCATGGCGGGATAGTGACGGCGGGGCAGATAGACACAAGCCCTGGGCGGCAATGGCAAACATTGGTCGTGGTTCTTGGCCATGACGACCGAGCGCAACTGGGCTTCATAGCCCGCTTGCATATATTCGGCGTTGCCAACGATGCGCTGGGCTTCGTCAGGGTCAACGTATGGGTTCTCAAACAAGCCTAGCCTGAAGCTGTTGAGCAACAGTCGTCTCGCACTGGCCTCAAATCGCTCACGGGCACTCTGCTCACCATAGTCGCGCACCCACATCTGATAGGCTTCGAGCAGGGGCTTTGTGTCTTGATTGCCTCCAAACTGGTCAACACCAGCCAGTAAGGCACGATAGTGGCGTTCGGCCACACTCAGGTGCTCCACACCCCAAGGCTTGCCCCAGTGGCGGTCAACAGCTTGATAGTCGCCAGTTACCACCCAGTCGGTACACACCACGCCATCAAAGCCATATTGCTCACGCAGCAGTTCGGTGATGATGTAGTGGCTATAGTTCATGGCCACATTCTCGCCATTGGGTGCTATGCCCCAGGGCACTGTATAGAATGGCATTGTGGCACTGGCCGAGTGCGTGGGACCATCCAAGTGGAACGCCCCGTCGACAAATGGTTTCAATCGCGTTGCAAACTGACCGTCTGGATAGACGGCAAATTTGCCGAATGAGTAGTGCGAGTCGCGGCCACCCTCCTCCGAGCCGCCACCGGGCCAATGCTTGACCATGGCGTTGATGCTGTGATAGCCCCAACCGCCGGCAATGTGGGCGTCGCCCTCGCTGGTCTGGAACCCATCGCAGTAGGCACGGGCATAGTCGGTGACCAGTTGCGGGTCTTCGCCGAAGCAACCCAGCACGCGGCGCCACCGCGGTTCGGTGGCGAGGTCGACTTGTGGCGACAGGGCGGTGGTGATGCCCAGTGCGCGGTATTCGCGTGAGGCAATCTGGCCAAATCGCTTGATCAATGCAGGATCCATGATGGCGGCCATGCCGATGGGGCGAGGCCACAGCGAGATTTGTCCCCCCGCACCGGCCAGAAACTCATCGGCTGTGGCTGTCTCGTTGCGCGGATCGCTACTGTTGTTAGCCGGGATGCCATGGGGCAGACCCTCGACGAATGCCTGGACGTTGTTGCTCCAACGTGCAGCAACGGCTGGGCTCTCGACCTTGGTCACCAGCACAGCGCGCACATGGTCGTCGCGCAGAAAGGCTTTCTGCTCATCGGTCAGGTCACTTGCTTGGGCACCACTCTCACTCAGTGTCTGGCCGCCATAGAAGGGGCGAGTGGCTTGTGGCACAGGTTGGTGCAGACTGTAGAGCATCAGCCCGGCAATCTCTTCGACCGTCAGGCGGCTGGCCAGGTCACGAGCGCGTTGCTCGGCAGTCAATCGCCAGTCCTCATAGGGGACGAGTCGGCCTGTGCCGTTCAGGTCCTTGAAGGCCTTGCCGTCGACTGTGAGTATTTTCACACCACTGCTGGGGCTGTAGCCCAGTGTGGGGCCGTCGCTCTGCATGACCAGGCGGTAGCCCTCTTTCTCCACTTCATGATGGGGTTGCGCTTGTGCAGCGCCCATTGTTGTCATTGTGATGCTAGCCATGATAATGCTTGCTATAACATCAGTTTTTCTCATATAGTTCCAGCGGCTGATTGTCAGGGTCGTAGAAGAAGACAAACCGCTTGCCCGTGTAGCCATCAATGCGGATGTTCTCATGAGCCACGCCCAGTGCATCCAATTCGTGCACGGCTTCGTCAATCGACTCGACCGCAAATGCCAGATGGCGCAGCCCGGCAGCCTCGGGATGGCTCGGTCGCAGGGGCGGGGAGGGAAATGAGAATAATTCGATAACGTACTCGTCGCCCAGGGCTAGATCTGTCTTGTATGACTGGCTGTCGGCGCGGTAGTTCTCGGCCAATACCTTGAGTCCTAGCACATGGGTATAGAAGTCCAGGCTACGACGGTAGTCCGAGCAGATGATGGCAATATGATGCACTTTGTCTAGTTGAAGCATAGTTGTCTGGTTTTTGCTGCAAAGTTACGACTTTTTTAATGAATAAGGGATAAATGCCAATAAATAATGTAGTGACGCTGCGTGCTGCCATGAGCGCATTCAAAGATTGCCAAGCGATACACTCTTTGCAAAAAAAGCACTACCTTTGCACCCGCTTTATAAATGTATTATTGGTTGTCAGTCGTCACTGAAAACCGACAACTGAAAACCGATAACTGAAAACCGATAACTGAGAACCATAAGAATGATATCATCAATACATATTCTGGGCGTGTTGCTCACTGTGGGCTTGCTGCTACTGGTGAGTTGGTGGTCGGGCCGCAGGGTCAAGGACGCAAGTAGTTTCATTGCTGGTGGCACATCAGGCACTTGGCTTGTGGGTGGTGCCTTGTTGGGCACTATGGCTGGCGGACAGTCCACTATAGGCACAGCACAACTGGCGTTTTGCTACGGATTGTCGGCTTGGTGGTTCACCCTGGGTGCTGCTATCGGGTCGTTGCTGCTGGGCTATGTCTATGCAGGCCCGCTGCGGCGCAGTGGTTGCTCAACGCTGCTCGAGGTCGTGCGCCGCGAGTATGGTCGCAAGGCCGAGACTGTAGGGTCAATCCTCTGCATGGTGGGCATCTTCATCAGCATTGTGTCGCAGGTGCTCTCGTCGGGTGCCATGATCAGTAGTTTCTTCAGCATCTCCATGCTGTGGGCTTCGGTGGTGGGTGCGGTGCTCATCATGTTGTTCGTTCTGTTCGGTGGCATCCGCAGTGCCGGATTTAGCGGAATTATTAAACTCATCTTGCTCTATTTCAGTTCGCTGGCTGCTGGTGTCATTGTATGGCATCTAGCGGGTGGCTTCACGGGATTGCGCGACAGTGTCGATGCGGCCTATCAGTCATCGGCGTTGAGCCAATTCAACGGCTTGACCGACATCGAGAGCATCCATCACCGCTATGGCAGCCTAGTGGCGCGTGGAGCGTTCAAAGACCTTGGCGGCTGCCTCTCGCTTGTCTTGGGGGTAGTCTCCACGCAGACCTATGCGCAATGCATCTGGTCGGCATCCAGCACACCTCATGCTCGTCGCGGTGCGCTGATTTGTGCCATTTGCTTGCCCATCATCGGCGCGGCATGCACCATGGTAGGCATCTACATGCGCGGTCACTATGTCACCACCGACGAGTTGGCTGCCATGCAGCAAGCAGGCGAGGCATTGCCTGCTGGTATCGGAGTTATCGAGAACTCGGCGCAGGCATTCCCTGCCTTTATCTTGAGGCACTTGCCTGCATGGCTGGGTGGCATCATGCTGGGCACTTTGCTCATCAACATCCTGGGCTGTGGCAGTGGCCTCTCGTTGGGTGTTGCCACCATTCTGGTGCGTGATGTCTACAGCAATCTGCGCCAGGGTGCGTCTCGCTTGTCTGGGCTGCTGCAAATGCGTCTGAGCATCGCTGCTGTGCTCACTGTGGCGGTGATTGTCGCCCTGTTGTGCAACAACACCTTCATCAACGACCTGGGCTTCCTCTCGTTGGGTTTGCGTGCTGTCTCCATCTTGTTTCCGCTCAGTTTCGCCCTGTGGCTGCCCGGACGCTTTGCTCCGCGCCGCGTCCTGCTGGCCATGCCCATCGGTGTCGCTGCCATGCTGTTGGCCAAGTTTCTCTCGCTCCCCGGCGATGCCGTTTACTATGCTCTGACCATCGAACTCCTCGCCATCATCCTGCCTCATAAGTCGAAACCTTAAACAAGATAATATTCTTGCATGCAATGCGTTATATAATTGAGAGAGGGTAATCACATTTCTCAATGATTCGCCTATGGACAAGAATATCGAAAATTTGGATTTGGCTTTTATTGGCAGCCGCATCGACGATCGTGAGCGGTTCTATGTCGATGACCGACTCTACCTGTCACTGCATGCCGCCAGTTTCGGGCAGCAGCACTTGCTGTTGAACCAACCCTATCGTGTGGGCGAAGAACGTCTTATTTTCGTCACAGGTGGTAAATCTCGGATAATGCTGAATCTGGAGGAGCATCAATTCGAAGCCAACGATTTGCAAGTCCTGATGTCTGGCACTGTAATAGAAATTCTGGATTATTCCCCGGACATCAGCATGATGGCCATGTCGATGAAAGACCTCCCTGCCATTGCCCATTCTGACCACAATCTCTTGTTCAAGGCCGATGCTGAGATGAGTCAACTGGTCAGCGACTACTTTAGGCTTCTGTGGCAGGTGGTGTGTCGCCGTCCGTTGCTTTATGAGGCCGTGGCCATGCTTCAGTCGGCACTGATGCTCGAGGTCAAACGTGTGGCCAGGGCACAGGAGTTGCAACGTCAGCAGAGCCTGTCGCACCAGCACAACGTCTTGCGCAGTTTCTTGGCTCTGGTCAACCAGTATGGACTCACCGAGCGCCACATTGAGTTCTATGCCGACAAGTTGTGTGTCACACCCAATCACTTGGGCTTTGTCATCAAGCGGCAAAGTGGACTCACCATCATGCAGTGGATTAACCGCTATGTCATCCAGCAGGCCAAACTCAAACTGCGCTACAACGACCAGCCCGTATGGGAGATTGCCGAGGAGATGAATTTTGCCAACGCCTCGTTTTTCTCCAAGTTTTTCAAGAAGGAGACGGGCATGACACCTAAACAGTACCGTGAACAAGGGTAGTTTCTAGACTTGAGGCCTTTTTCTTATGAATAATGTGTGAGGGTATCCATTATACATTACAAAAGGTATCGGCTAAACTACATTAGAAACTTAAACTAATAAAAAGAAAATAATTAGAATAATAGAATAATCGTTGAATCAGAATATTATCTCCGTCTTATAGGTAATTTGTTAGTGTTGGTTTCTTGGTAATTTTGCATCAAAATTATTAACAAGATACGAGAAGCAAGAAGCGAGACTTCTGTTCTTAACACTTTTTGTTCTCTTGTTCTTATGTCTAATTAACAAGAAACTGGCTTATGAAACATCTATCCGCAATCCGTAGCGCTTACACGCGTTACACCTTATTAGTTATTTTATCTGCACTGGCCATTCAGGCTCATGCCTATGACTTCGTCGCCGATGGTGTTGGCTACACTATCACTTCGGCCGACAACCGCACGGTCGAGGTAAGCAATGGCGAGAGTGGCTACTCTGGCAAAATCGTGATTCCCGCCACTGTGGTGAACCCTGATGCCCCTGAAGCAGGGGAGTATACTGTCGTGGGCATCGGTTTTGCTGCTTTTGCACAAAGTAGCATCACAGGAATCACCATGCCTGAGACAATCACGTACATCGCAAACTCGGCCTTTTATATGTGCAGTGGTATAACGACCATTACACTGCCAGAGAACCTGCGCACCATCGGTATCGAGTCGTTTGCCTCTTGCGCTAGTCTGAGGAAAATACACTTCCCGGCTGCTGTCGAGAGCATTGGTCGTGGCAACTTCAGCGCAACCAACCAGATGTCGTCAATCACAGTGGATGAGGCCAACACGCACTACTGTGCTGAGGCCAGTGTGCTCTACGACAAGGCGAAGACCAGGCTCATTCGTTGCGCAACTCTCAATAGCAGGGCCATTACAGTCCCCACCTCGGTCACTACCATCGAGGCCGCTGCCTTCATGTCGTGCAGCAATGTGCCCTCCATCACGCTGCCCAACACGGTGACCACCATCGGTGATAACGCCTTCTATGCCTGCTCGAATATTACAAGCATCGATCTGCCCGAGGGGCTCGTGGGTTACCTGTCCAACGGCATCATAGCCCGCTGCACAAAGTTGACCCAGGTGAACGTCCCCACCGGCATCACCGAGATTGGCATCAATGCCATGGAGGGATGCACCCAACTTGCCACGGTGACGCTGCCCGATGGGGTGACCGCGATTCGCAGCCATGCCTTTGATAATTGCTCCAACTTGAGCAATATCAATATGCCATCAGCGTTGAAGCGGATCGATAGTTTCGCCTTTTTTAACTGTTCCTCGATGACAACGTGCGATCTGCCTGATGGAATGGAACAGATAGGAGAAAGGGCCTTCGAAGGTTGCTGGCGACTCACCCAGATGAGCATACCCGAGGGCGTCACCCGGCTGGGCGACCGCTTGTTTGAGAACTGCACCTCGCTGGTGAGCGTGTCATTGCCGAGCACGCTTGCTAATTTGGGCCTGAATCCCTTCAACAACTGCACAAGTCTTGCAGAGGTCACCATTGCTCAGGGCAATCCCTATCTGTCGGTCATTGGCGGTATCCTCTATGCCGACGGTAATACCCGTCTGGTGTTCTGCCCCAAATCAAATAGCGGCGAGAATGGGGTGCTTGTCATTCCCGAAGGGGTTACCACCATCGGCGACTACGCATTGTCGCAACTCTCACAAGCCACCGAGGTCGACTTGCCCCTGTCGCTCACAACGATAGGAAATTGTGCCTTCTATGGAGGTCTGACAGGAAACAGAACGATAAAGCGCATATGCATACCAGCCGGTGTCGATACACTCATGCGAGCGTGTTTTGGACGTTGCTATGAGATAGAAGAGGTGTATAGTTACACCCCCGAACCGTTGCCCATCGACAATTACACCTTCGACCAAATGGGCTTGTTCAATCTCACGCTCTATGTACCAGAGGCAAGCCTTGAACTTTATAAGAATACCAATATGTGGAAGACATTCGGCAATTTCGGTCAGAATATCATCCCGTTGAAGCCCGGTGACATGAACAAGGATGCTATAATCGATGTGTCGGATGTCAACGTGGTCATCAATATTATGCTGGGCAAGTCGACTGATGCGATGCTAAAGCATAATGCAGACATGAATGGTGACAAGCATATAGACGTGTCGGATGTCAACAGATTGATAAACACTATGCTGGGTAAATAGGCGAATAATGCAACAAGAACTGCATGATATTAACTCTTTTTTAAAACTATCAAAATTCAATGATTATGAAGAAATTCTTATCACTCCTGATGATGTCGCTGCTCTGCGCAGGTGTTTGGGCAGCCGAGGTAACCTTCGGTCCCGACTTCAGTGTCAGCAACTGGACTGAAGTCGAAGAAAACCAAATCTACTCATGGACAAAGGACGGTGTCACCATTACCTTTAACCGTGCCGGTCAATCACAAGTTCCTGTGGATTGGAGTTTTATGGATGGCTATTTACGTATGGGTAAAAACAAACCATACCTTGAGGTAAGTTCGGAAAGCAAGATTACCGCCATCGACATCTGCATAACCAACCATTACCAGTTGAGCAACATCGTTGTTGACGGTGATGCGTTTACCATGACTGGATCAAGTGGCGATGACCAGATGGGGGTATGGACCAGCGAGGATGGAGTCACCGCTTGTGAAATTACCGCGCTCAATATCGAGTATGTTAAAACCATCACTTTCACGGTTGATGATACTGCCACTGGTGTCAATAGCATCAGCACCGACAATGTGATGAGAGAGCGCTACTACGATTTGCAGGGCCGCATGGTGGATGCCTCGGCTCATGGCGTGCTCATCCGTCAGACCATCAGTGCCGATGGCAAGGTTGCCTCAAGCAAGGTAATTCGCTAAAAATCATTACTATGTATAAAGGGATGTCGTTTGCCACAAGGCGGATGGCATCCCTCTTTTTACTAGCACCAATAAAACCCAAACACAATGAAAAAATCATTACTCTTTATCGGCCTATTGCTCACCAGCCTCATGGGCTGGGCACAAGATTTCACCGCCACCACAGTCGAGGGCGTTGAGATGAAGTTCAAGGTCATCAGCGAGACCGACAAGACTTGCTGTGTCGGCACGGACCTACTGGCACTCATCGACCCCAGTCAGGAAGCCAGTGCCGACAACTTGTCGTGCATCGCCATCGACCCTTACTATGCTGGCAAGGTCACCATTCCCAGCGTGGCTAACGGCTACACCGTCACAACCATCGGCGAGGGGGCGTTCCAGTTTTGCGAGTATGTTACAGAATTTGAAATCCCAACTTCTATCACCAGTATCCATAAGCAGGCGTTTGCCTACTGCTCGGCCATCACTTCGCTTGATATACCCGATGAGGTGCAGGAGTTGGGCGATGCTTGCTTCTACTGGTGCGAGTCGGCCAAGAGCATCAAGCTGCCCGCCGGGCTTACCAGCATTCCGCAAATGATGGTGACATCGTGCCATGCGTTGGAGAGTATTGAACTGCCTGCAGGCATCGAGGCGATTCCAAATAGTGCTTTTGCCTACTGCACTTCTCTGACTCATATTGATGTGCCCGAGGGAGTTACACTGATTGATGTGAGTGGATTCTTGCACTGCGAGGCACTGCAGAGCATCACCTTGCCCACGACGCTGAAACGCATCAGCAATGGCGCGTTCACCAATTGCGAGCAGTTAGAAGCCATCGACCTGCCCGGCGGCATCGAGTATCTGGGCGACTTCATCTTCTGGAACTGCACGTCGCTCACCACGTTTACCTTCCCGGCATCGCTCACCCACATTGGCACCTTCCTGCTGGCTAGTGATGCCAACATCACCTCGGTCTATAGTTACCTGCCCGAGCCCATCGAATTGGGCGACTGGGGCAACACGGCCACATTCTCGATGTTGCCTGGCGCTCCAACGGGCGATTGCACTCTCTATGTGCCTGCGGGAACAGTCGACCTCTACCGTGCCGCCAGCGGCTGGAATGTGTTCCTCAACATTGAGGAGATGCCACAGAGCGGCATCAATGAAGTTGACGCTGCCTCAGTCAGTGGCAACGAACGGCACTACAACCTGTTGGGCCAGCCCATCGACTCCAGCACTCCCGGCATCCACATCGTCGCCGGCAAGAAGGTTCTGGTAAAATAGCTGACCACCGCCCATCTATAGTTAATCAGTGCCAGCCGACTGCTCGGCTGGCACTGATTGCTTGTTATCTCTTGCTGATTAATTGACAAGAACTCCCAGTTGCAGATAACTCTGGTACTGGCCACCGCAATGGATGATGTGCTTGCCGATGTTGTCTTGAGAGACGTAGGCGGGAACACCGGGATGCACGTTGCCGGTGATGTTCTGACTGCTCACCATGAAGCGTAGCGTCTCGCCCGGATGGAAGAGCATACCCATGGGAGCCAGCGGCACCTCGATCTCCACGATTTCGCCCTTCGACAATTTCTCGTCGCGGTCGAAACTCTGCACGGGAATGATGTGGGTACTGAGCTTCTCGTCGAGATGACGGCGACTGACGCGCAGGCGACCGTAAGCACCCGAGTACTTGGCCACGCCGCCGTGGTTCTCCAGCAAGTCGTGGGTGCGGGGCGAGGTGGCGGGGATGGTGAACTGGCGCAGCACGTTGTAGTGCTTGTCAAGTTTCTGCACGATGAGGAAGAGGTCCATATCGTCTGAGCCGTCGGCCTCCACATAGAGGTGGGCCTTGGGATAGCCAATGAAACTCGTCTCTTCCGTTATCGGCAGATAGAACGAAGCCTTGGGTGCATCGCTCTCGCAGATGTAGAAGGCGGGCGTGTCTGTAGCGGGAGTCTCGCTCTGCAACTGGCGGGTCTGGCCGTTCAGATACAGTTTCTTGTATTCCGTACCTATGGGTGGGAACTGCGTGGCGGGCTGGTCCACCTTGTTGCAGCCCTGCATGTCGTGCAGGCAGTAGCGCACAGTAGGTGTTTCCTTCCAGCCGTTGTCGATACCTTTCATATAATAGTCGAAGAATCGCAGGCGCTCTTCCACATACCTCGGCTCGTAGTAGTCCTGCCACTCCAGGTTGTCGTGGATGCGCAGCCACTTTTCCTTCGAGCCCAACTGTCGCCACGCACGGAAGGTTCCGTCGGTGTGCAGCACGTTGGAGTACGATGCCACTACGAGGATGGGAATCTCAATGTCCCACACGCGGGCAATCTTGTCTTGCCATAGTGGGTGGTTGGCAAATGGGTATTGACGGCTTTCTTCTGCCACGTCCTCACGCAGACCAAAACCCTCGTGATTGTTCTGAATGCCCTCTGTAAAGACATAATCGGGCATTCCACCTACAAGGCACATGTCACGATAGCCGTCGGTCAGCGCCTCTGTCACCTGTGTACAAGCAAGGTGTGGTGGACGCTCGGCAGCAATGAACCATTGCGAGAACGAGAGATAACTGGTGCCACTCAGGGCCACCTTGCCGTTGCACCAAGGCTGTTGGGCTACCCATTCCACGAGGTCGTAACCGTCTACGCCCTCCTGTGTGCCGAGCATGGTGCTGTCGCCCTCAGAACGGCCTATGCCACGTGGGTCGGGATGAACAATGGCATAGCCCTTGTCGCACCAGAAGTCGGGGTCTGGCCCTTCGAACTTCTGTAGTCCACTCATGCGCTTTTGGTCCAGGCCGAGCAGTCCAAAGAGGTTCTTGAAACGGTCGGCATTGCCAGAGTTCTTGCCGTAGGGACTCTAGGCGATGATGGCGGGCAGCGGCTCGTCGGTGTCAGCAGGCAGATAAATGTCCGTCAGAATCTTCACCCCGTCACGCAACGGCACCTGCTCATCCTTGATGAAGCGGATGTCATGTTCCAGCGGGTGGAACAGTTCATGGACGCTCGTCCCCTTCTTCAGCAGGTGCTCCCCTGCTGCCCAGTCGTAATACTCGCCCTCGTAGTTGCGCACGTCGCGGTACTTCAGCGACGGCTTGCGAATCATCAGTTCTGTAATCTTGCTCATTGTCGTTATTCTTTTTTATCGTTTACTGATTTGTGATAGCCTTCTTTTTTTGAGGTGGGCACGAGATAGGCGAAGCCATAGACCATCATGGAGGCTTGGGCGATGATGCCCACGATAATGCTGACGACGTTGGCACCGGTCGATACAAGACCATTAGTGAGGAAGTACCAAATGGTGTAAATGCCAAGTGGAATGTTGAGCAGGATGCTGCACACCAGACCAGGGTTGTACTTGCGGCCGAAGATGAAGAACATCACCACATGGGCCGAGGCGTTCAGTGTGGAGTAGTAAGCCGTCCAGAGTCCCCAGTCGGTGCCGAGGTAGTGTGAGAGGATGCCCGACAGCGGCAGCAACACATACATCAGCGGGATGTTGATCCAGAACGAGCCTGCCTTGGTCAGCGGCTTGTCGGGAACGGTTGAGCCTAAGGGACCCAGATTGAAAAACTTGAGGAAACCTCCGGGAGCGACATACTCCTCAAACTCGTGTGCCCAGTAGAATGGGCACTGTAGCCAAATCAGGAACAGACCGAAGTTCACATCTTTGACATACAACCAAATAAGGATGAATGTGTAAAGGGCGAGGAAAGGTGTGGCCTTCATCCAGTGCTCATAGAGCCAGTTTAATGCTTTCTTCATAATCATTTTGTACATTAATAGAATCAAGTTGCAAAATAACAATGATTCTAATGATTGAGCATGACAAATCAAACGGAAATAATGTCCTGATTCAATGAAATAATGCTTAGTTCAAAAAAAATGAGTAACTTTGTGCTTTCGATTGACAAAAAGACCTTATGAAAGTATTATTAATCAATGGCAGTGCCCACAGCAAGGGCAACACATTCCTCGCGCTGAGCGAGGTGGCAAAGACCCTGAATGCCCAGGGCATTGAGACCGAAATCGTGCAGATAGGCACCAAGCCTGTGCGTGGCTGCATCGGTTGCAACACCTGTTGGGACAAGGGGCTGGGACGTTGCGTGTTTGACGACGACCTGTGTAACCGTGTGGTCGAGAAGTTGGCTGCAGCCGACGGCTTGGTCATCGGTTCGCCCACCTACTACGGCCAACCCAATGGCGCACTGCTTGCGTTGATGCAGCGTGTGCTCTACAGCAACGCCCCGGCAGCCATGGGCAAGCCGGCTGCATCGGTGGCTGTGTGTCGACGTGGCGGGGCTTCGGCAACCTATCAGACGATGAATCTCCCATTCGAGATGCTCAATATGCCCATTGTCACCTCGCAGTACTGGAACATCGTCTATGGCCGTGAGCAGGGCGAGGCCGCACTTGATGCCGAGGGCATGCAGACCATGCGAACCCTGGGTCAGAACATGGCGTGGCTGTTGCAGAAGATACATCGTGACGGCAAGCCCGACTATCCCGAGTATGAGCCCCACGTCTTCACCCACTTCATCCGCTAGATGACGGCAAGTGAGGTCATAGCGGTGATGGAGGAGCAGCGCAATGAGGCACAGCGCAAGGTGCTAATGCGCTTCTTCAAGACGGCCGAGGGCGAGTATGGCTATGGCGACGAGTTCTTGGGGCTAAAGGTGCCGCAGACGCGTCTGGTGGTGCGTCAGGCAACCGACCTTCCCCTCGGCGAGGTGCCGCAATTGCTGCATAGTCGTTGGCACGAGGTGCGCTTGTGTGGCTTGTTGCTCATGGTCGACCGAATGGAGCGCGATTCCCGTCGCCGACTCGTGGATAATCCCGTAGCCATTGCACGCCGTGATGAGATTGTGCAGATGTACCTTGACCATGCGCCTTGTGCCAACAATTGGGATCTCGTCGACCTGTCGGCGCCCAAGATACTGGGGCATTGGTTGCTGCTGCCCACTCGGTTGGGTGGTGAGGAGATTGGTTTGCATACCGACTATAAACTGAGTGTTCTCGACCATCTGGCCGACAGCAACAACCTGTGGCTGCAACGCATGAGCATCGTCTGCACCTGGAAGACCTCGCAGCAGGGCGATCCCACATTCTGCCTGCGATATGCCGAGCGTCACTTGCACCACACGCACGACTTGATGCACAAGGCTGTGGGCTGGATGCTGCGTGAGATGGGTAAGCGTGTCAATATGGATTTGCTCAGACAATTCCTTGAGCAGCATGCTCATGAGATGCCTCGCACTGCGTTGCGTTACGCCATCGAGCAGATGTCAGACGACGAGCGCCGTTACTGGAAAGACATAAGAACAAGAGAATAGAAGGCTTGCTTTTCGATAAGACATAAGAACTAGGGAACAAAAAGTTTTAAGAACAGAAGGCTTGTTTCTTGCTTCTTGTAAAAAAACAAGGAAAACTTGTTATCATGCTGTTGAGAAATCATGAAAAAACGAATCAAGAAATTCACCCAGTGGCAAAAAGTGCCTCATCGTGTGAAACCGATGTCGCAGGAAGACCATGTCTGCGCCACATGCGGCCGGCATTATGTGGGCAACTTCTGTCCACAGTGCGGGCAGTCATCACAGATTGGGCGGTACTCCTTCAAAAACGCTTTTCTGCTGTTTATTGATGTCTGGGGATTAGGCAACCGGGGCATGTTCCGAGCCATTCGCGACTTGATGTTGCGACCGGGATACATGATTCGTGACTATCTCAGAGGCATGCAGATGGCCTACTTCCCGCCATTCAAGATGCTTTTTCTCATCTGTGCACTGTCGCTGCTGGTGGAGACCGGATTGAACATCAAGGGCATAAATCGCTATCAACAGTACATGGAGATGGAGAAGGAATACGCCACGAGAAAGAAAGCCGAGGCAAAGGCCGACAAGACACACACTGCTGAGTGGAAGGAGATACAAGTGGCTGTCTACGATATGATCTATATTGCAGAGGGCAAGGTCAGGCAGAACCCTCAACTGGCGGTACTTGTCTACATGCTGCTTTTCTCGGGACCACTCTATCTCTTGTTCAGGCACTGTCCTGCCATACCCGACTTGCGACTTTCTGAGTGCTTCGTTGCGATGGTTTATATCATCAATATGCTTCTCATTCTCATCATGATTCCCTCTGTGCTGTGTTTCAGTTTCAGGAATGAGGCGATATTCGACCAGTTTGCCCTACTGCTGGCTGTTATCCCCATCAAGCAGTTGTCGGGCTACAGCTATTGGAGTACTATCTGGCGGATGCTCGTGGCCTTGATTCCTTTCTGTCTCATTTTCTTGACATTCTATATTGTCATTTTTATAATTTCGTACGCATTGTCGCATCCACAACTCTTTCAGCCAAGTGTGTAGCGAGCAACTCGCAAACTGAAACTCAAAACTCAAAACACGAGGCCAAAACCGGGAGAATGATTTTTTTTTGCTACCTTTGTAGTTTCAAAACTTAGACAATGATAGAGATTGTACGATATACCCCCGAGATGCGTGCAGACTGGGACAACCTGGTGGCAGGGTCACGCAATGGCAATATGCTGCATTTGCGAGGGTTCATGGACTATCACAGCGACCGTTTTGTTGATCACTCGCTGGTGGCGATGCGCGAAGGCACGATGCTTGCCGTGTTGCCTGCCAACGTTGACGGCGACACCTTGTGGTCGCATAAGGGGTTGACCTATGGCAGTTGGATCATGCCCAGCAAGCACATCGAGCCCAGTGTGATGC
Source organism: Porphyromonadaceae bacterium UBA4262 (assembly GCA_002396085.1). Classification (GTDB taxonomy): domain Bacteria; phylum Bacteroidota; class Bacteroidia; order Bacteroidales; family Muribaculaceae; genus Sodaliphilus. The sequence goes on along the minus strand of DGWI01000024.1, from coordinate 80,547 downwards.
TTGATGTGATGGAGGCAACTGTTGCCTATCTGCGCGAGTATGGCTTCAAGCGCATGGTCTATAAGCCCGTGCCTCACATCTATCATCGCTATCCTGCCGAGGACGACCTTTATGGCTTGTGGCGTTGTGGTGGGCGGCTGCTGGAGTGTGGTATCTCGTCGACCATCGACCTGACCAACCGATTGCCGCTCGACCGCGGCTGCCGCAGTGCCGCTAATGCAGCACGACGCAGTGGGGTGGAGGTGGCGCGCAGTCAAGACTGGGAGGCTTATTGGCTGGTTCTTAGTCAGGTGCTGGCCGATCGACACGACACGCAACCCGTTCACACCATCGATGAGATCATGCTGTTGGTCAAGCGTTTCCCCGACCGCATCCGTCTCTACACGGCCACTGTGCAGGGCCAGATTGTTGCTGGCGTGGTGATATTTGAGTTGGGTTCTGTAGCTCATGCACAATATATTGCCGCATCGTTGCAGGGACGTGAACTCAAGGCGCTGACGCTCTTGTTCGACTGGCTCATTGGCCACTATGCCGAGCGCGAATTCCGATTCTTTGACTTCGGTATCTCGACCGAGCAGCACGGCACCATCCTTAACCGGGGGCTCGTGCAGCAGAAGTGTCGCCTGGGCGGTCGCGGCATCCTCTATTCCATCTATGAATTAATAATCTAGAACCTCTAGACTTTTCTAGATAATCTGGAACTTCTAGTCCCACCAGTTGAAAAAAGAGAACAACATATCACGTCTGGCGATGAAGGCAATGGGGCTCTTCGGTGGTGTGCAGGTGATGGGCATTCTCTGCTCCATCATCCGCACCAAGCTTGTAGCCATCTGGATTGGCCCGGTGGGGGTGGGGTTGTTCGGTCTGTTCAACAATGCCCTGGAGATGATTAACACAGGCACTAACCTGGGCATCAGAGGCAGTAGCGTGCGTGATATCTCGCAGGCTGTCGCCGGCGCCGACCGCTCGCTCATTGCCCGCATCATTGTGGTGGTGCGGCGCTGGTCGTTATGGCTAGGTCTGGGAGGAGCGTTATTGACACTGATGTTGTCGCCCTTGTTGAGTCAAGTCACTTTTGGCACACAAGACCAGATGTGGGGCTTTGTTGCACTGAGCATCGCAGTACTGCTCATGGCCATCAGTAATGGCGAACAGGCCGTGCTGCAAGGCTCGCAGAGGCTCAAGCGATTGGCACAAGCCAGCGTCTATGGCACCTTGTTGGGACTTCTCATCTCCATTCCCTTGTTCTACTGGTTGCGTGAGCGCAGTGTGCTGCCTTCGATTATTGCTTACGCTGCTTGCAACGCGCTGATGATGTGGCTACTGCGCAACAAGGAATATCCTGTGGCTCAAGTGTCACGGCGAGATACTGTGGCTATGGGACGTGATTTCGTGCGGTTGGGCATCTATATGACCATCGGCAACTTCGTCACCATTCTGGCTAGTTATGTGTTCAATGCCTGGCTCAATCAGGAGGCGGGCACCGCCGTTGTTGGTCATTATCAGGCAGGTTATACCCTGGTCAATAAGTATACAGGGCTGATCTTGTCGGCTCTGGGCATGGAGTACTACCCGAGGCTAGCGCAGCAAGTCAAGGACTCGGCACGCTTGCATGACTCGGTCTCGCAAGAGGTCACCGTGGCCATGCTGGTGTTGGCGCCAGTGGTGGCGGTGTTTGTCATCTTGTGTCAGCCCATCATTTGGTTGCTCTACAGTGCCGACTTCACCGTCATTCAGGGCATGGTGTCATGGGGCATGGTGGGCACGGTCATGCGTGCGCTGTCATGGTGCATGGCGTTTGTCATCTTGGCGCGAGGTGATGGCAAGACCTATGTTATCACCGAGTCGATCAGTGCTGTCGTGGGGCTTGTGCTCAACATCCTGTTTTATCGCTGGTGGGGCATCACAGGGTTGGGACTGGCATTCTTGACATGGTATGTGGTCTATACGGTTATCATCGCTGTGGTCTATTGGGGACATTATCGCATGACCTTGTCGCGAGCCAGTTTGCTCAACTGGCTGTGGGCGCTTGTCGTGGCACTGGCCGTCGTGCTCGCCATGGGGCATAACTGGTTGTGGATGGCTGTTGTGGTGACTGTGGTGAGCCTGATTGTTAGTGGCTTACAACTCATCAAGCAATGGCGGGGTTAGGTTAATAATCCTAAAATTTAACATACTATTGGTGCAAAAGTTTTGCCATTAACAAAAAATGTATTACCTTTGCATCACTAAAGAAAAACAGAGAATATTCACGGGGGATCTCGTCAAGTAACGAGGTTCTTCAATTTTTTTACGAAAAGAAAAAACTGGAATCTATGGCTATTGTTTACATGACCCAAGAGGGTTACGATAAGAAAATGGCTGAACTTGCACGTCTGGAAAATGTCGAAAGACCAGAAGTGATTAACGCAATACGCGAAGCAAGAGACAAGGGAGACCTGTCGGAAAATGCTGAGTATGACGCAGCCAAGGAGCGTCAGGGACTGCTTGAGGCAAAGATTGCCGAGCTCAAAAATCTGGTGGCAGGGGCACGCATCATCGATGAGAGTAAGATTAGCACTGATGAGGTGCAGTTGCTCAACCGCGTCACCATCAAGAATGTGGCCAATGGCATGAAGATGACCTATACGATCGTTACCGAGACCGAGGCCAACCTGCGCGAGGGCAAGATTTCTATCACTACGCCCATTGCCAAGGGGCTGCTCGGCCACAAGGTGGGCGAGGTGGTCGATGTTCAGGCACCGGCTGGAAAAATGCAGTTCGAGATTCTTGACATCGCCATCTGATGCCGGTTATCAGTTATCGGTTATCAGTTATCAGTTGTCAGTTATCGGTTATCAGCAGTGGCTGAAGAACTGAAGACTGAAAACCGAAGACAAAATTCTTAATTCTAAATTCTAAATTAATAAAAGATGGCTTCAATATTCAGCAGAATCGTCGCTGGTGAGATACCCAGTTACAAGGTCGCCGAGGATGAGAACTACTACGCTTTTCTCGACATCGCACCCATGGCCAAGGGCCACACACTCGTCATCCCCAAGCATGAGGTCGACTATATGATGGACCTCACCGAGGAGGAGTATCAGGGGTTGTGGGCTTTCGCTCGCAAGGTGGCGCTCGCCATCAAGCCCGCTATGCAGTGCAAACGCGTGGGCATTGCCGTGCTGGGCATGGAGGTTCCTCACTGCCACATCCACCTCGTCCCCCTCAACAAGGAGAGCGACATGGACTTCCGCAAGGAGAAACTCTCGCTCCCCGCCGATGAAATGACAGCTATTGCCAAGGCTATTGCAGCCAATATCAAGTAACAATCTGCACAGGTTACCCAAAAGGGCGTCGGGTCAAGTGACCTGACGCCCTTTTGGGTTAAGGTGGGGCAACTTATTTGCCCAGCATGAGGTTAATCACTGCATTGACATCCGAGATGTCGACGTTGCCATCATTGTTGACGTCGGCAGCAGCAATCTTGTCTGCCTTGCCGAGCATCATGTTGATCACGCCGTTGACGTCCGAGATGTCAACCTTGCCGTCACCATTGACATCACCAGGCATGACGGGTTCCTCATCGGGCACAAATGTTGTACCGGCGATGCCATAGGCCTTGACATCCTCGACGGCAAATTGCACAACGGGAGTTTCTGCATCAGCCTTGATGCACTTGATGCCGCTCTTGTGCAGCGGATTGCTCGGGTCAAGGGCCACACTGCCGGTGATGGCGTCGTTGTCGTCGGTCGGTGCGATGTAGCCCCAGTAGATGTTCTCGCCATCGCTGGTGATCTGTGCGATGTTGGGCACCTCGCCGCTGCTCTCAAAGCTCGAGTTGACCTCGCGTGCGATGGGCGAGTCGTCGATGAGCTCGCAGTTAGACATAGTGAGCAGGTCATTGCCCTCCTTATCGCTACCGTCGGCATTCTGCAGTTTGCTCAGAGCGATGCGGTAGATGCCAGGCACACAGGTGTTGTTGTGGTCACGCAGCAGGTTCATGTACAGGTAGCCATTGGCCTCGTCGAGGTAGATGGTCTTGATGATGTCGTCCTTGAACAGCACATTGAAGTGCTGCGTCTTGCCCTGTCCGCCGTCGGGATAGATGTCGGCGCGAGTGAAGCGCAGCAGTCCCAGTCCGTTGAACTTCTTGGTCATCCAGAAGATGCCGTTGGTGTCGATAGTGAATCCGCCGGTGATTGAGCCCCAGCTGATTTGGTCGTTGTAGTAGGGCAGCCACTGGTTCTGAAGCAAGAACGGCTGCGAGCCATACAGTCCGGTGGTGTCGGCGTCCATCTCGTGGATGCCCACGTTGCGGTCGCTGATGTAGATCTTGTTGGTCGCCTCGTGGATAAACATGGTGAAGGGGTCCTCGCTGGGTGCATAGCCCACGTTGTTGAGCACGCCCACACGATAGAAGATGCCGTTGGTGTTGTTGACGTAGAACAGCTCGCCGTCGCCCAGTGGCTGCGCCGGATCCTGGTAGGTGAAGTTGTGTCCGGCCACTGCCACATAGATGCGGTTCTTGTAGCTCTGTAGCGTGAAGGCATGCTCGCCCGCGTTGAACTCGGTGTCGACGATGTCACCGTTCTCGTCTTTATACATCAGTTTGCCATCAGTGGTGGCGAAGTATAGACCCGTGGGGCAGCCTAGAGCTGCATTGCCGGCCTCGATGGTAGCGTCGCCCACGATGTTGAGGTATTGCCACTGCGGGGTCGCCTTAAATTTGTCGACCGAGGTTACTGCTACCTTGCACTCCACATCACTTTGACTAGCATTGAACACGTCTGCGGCGAGAGCCGACGGGTTGGGGTTGAGTACGCGCAGGTGCTTGATGGCGGCAGGCACTGCACCCGACTCCATGTAGTTGACATTGGCAGGCAGTTCCATTGTTTCGAGTTTGGCACAGTTACCGAAGGCATCGCGCATGATGTTGGTGGCACTCGAGGGCAGATTGACCGTGGTCAGTTCGGGGCAGTTGGCGCATAGGCCCATAGGAATCTCATGACGGCCCTCGGCGATGGTGATCTCCTTCAATGCTGAACCGTTAAACGCATTTTGACCAACGGTTACATGGCTGCGCAGCATGAACGACTCAATCTTGGAGTTGTAGAACGCATAATTGCCTATTTGTTTCAATACTCCTAATTCAACCGACTTCATGGGCGAGTAAGCCAGGCCATAGTTGTCGATGGTTTCGATCATATCGTTATTGATGCTCGTTTGCGCATCGGGATCTTGATGAGCCGTTACCAAGAGTCGCTTGCCGTCGGATGTTGTCAGTATGCCGTTGATGAGACCAAAGGCGGTGTTGTCTTCGGCAAGCACAAGGTTTGCCAGTGTAGGGATGGGCGCAAAGGCTGCAACACCGATACTGGTTGTGGCGGCGGGGATCGAAATGCTGGTCAACTGTGTCTCGGCAAAGGCCTGACTGCCGATGCTCTTGACCCCAGTGGGAAGAACAAGTTCGCCTGTCAACTCACTCTTTTGGAATGCGCTCTGGCCAATCGTGGTCAAGGCTTCAGGAAGCGCAATCGTGGTCAACGAAGTGTTGTAGAAGGCGGTGATGCCGATGCTGGTCACATCGTTGCCCATGGTAACTGATGACAATGCCTTGCAGCCGTTGAAAGTGCTTTGCTCGATGACGGTCACGGCTTCGGGGATGGCGATGCTCTCAAGGCTTGTGCAACTGGCAAACGCGCTGCTGCCAATGCTGCTGATGAGGTTGCCCTCGGCAAAGATTACTTCGTTCAGTGCCGTGCACCCCTGGAACATGGTGCTCGACAGGCTAGATGCTGCACCGGTGAATGTGATTTTCTTCAGTGCAGTCAGGTTGTGGAATGGCTGCTGGTTGTTGGCATAGGCCGATGCATCGATGTTACACTCGAAGTACAGTTCTTCGAGCGTCTTGACAGCCAACTGAGTGTCGCTAGTCTTACCGAAGGCTTCGATCATGATCACAACAGGATCATTGCCGGCAAAGGTCATCTTCTTCAAGGGGCAGCCCGAGAAATTCTCCGAGATTATCTTTCCCCATTTGGCAGTGACTGTTACTTCTTCAAGGCTTGAGCAGCCATTGAATACACCATTGCCCACCGAAGTGGCGGTTGTGGGAATCGGACTCTTGGTCAGCGCGGTGCACCCCTTGAATGAATTGCGTCCAATGGTGACACAAGTCTCGGGCAGCACGACCGAGGTCAATTGCTTGCAGTCAAGGAACGAATTGGCAGCAGTAGCGACCACAGTGTAGGTGTTGCCTTCATATTCGAAGGTTTCTGGAATGACAATGTCACCCTTGTAGAATGCCGTGTCGGCAGGGCTTGTCTCGGTGGCCTTGGTGATAGTGTACTTAGCCACTGTTGCATTCTGTCCACTGGTTGTGTAGTTAATGCCGTTGTGGGTGATACTGGCGGCTTGCAGCATCTCTACTGCCATAAGCACTGCCATTGACATCACTGCGGCACGCAACCATGAATGTCTGGTAAAGTTAATGCTCATAATTTTTAGTGTTTGGGTTCTAATAAATTGTTTTTAAAAAGGCATGTTTGATTTTAAGTCACAAATTTACCAATTATTTTTTAAAAAGAATCTCTTTAAATCAAAAAAAATGTTAAACCCTGAGATTCTGTAAAAAACACCCCCAACCATTCAGGTCAGGGGTGTGTTACTCCTTGCGAAGTGTGTTTTGTCTTGCTTTAGGGCTTAGACTTTCTTGGCCAATTCGGCACCAGCTTTGAACTTCACAACCTTCTTGGCGGGAATCTGAATCTTCTTGCCAGTAGCGGGGTTGACGCCTGTGCGTGCAGCCTTCTCCTGGATTGCGAATGTTCCGAAACCGATCAGAGCGACCTTGTCACCCTTCACCAGTGTTTCCTCGATTGCCTTCAGGGTTGCTTCAAGAGCAGCCTTTGCCTGAACCTTGGTCAATTTGGCCTCGGCAGCGATTGCGTTAATCAATTCTGTCTTGTTCATAATGGATTGAGTTTAAAATAAATGTTTATTAATGGAGTGTTTACTTATTTTTGGGGCAAATATAGGCAAAAGAATGAATTTGGCAAAAAAAATATCAAGAAAAATGTACATTTCAGATAAAAAACTATGATTTGTGGCTAATTAAGTTGCTTTTTGCGACTTTTTCCTTAATTTTGCACCCCTAATCAAGAATAATTTGTCTTATGAATAATAGAGGTTCGTTTTGGTCGAGTATTCCGCCCGTGACCAAGCATCTGCTCATCATCAATTTCTTGTTGTGGCTTGCCACGATAGTGATGCAGCGCACGATGACTATCAACATTCAAGACTGGCTCGGTCTGCACTTCTGGCGGGGCAGTGATTTCAACCCTGCGCAGTTGCTCACCTACATGTTCATGCACGACACTAGCGGAATTGCACATGTATTCTTCAACATGTTCTCGTTGTGGATGTTCGGCCGCATCATTGAGCAGGTCTTGGGTGCCAAGCGATACCTATTTTATTATATATCATGTGGCCTCGGTGCGGCACTGGTGCAAGAAATCACTTGGGAATTCGCTTGGCATAGCATGTTCGTGCCGTCATTTGCACAACTCAATAGTTTGTCGATCGATCAAGTGCAGCAACTCATAGCGTCTGGACGAATCGACCAGTATCTTGACTCGTTCTACAACAGTATGGTCACTGTGGGAGCCTCCGGGGCTGTGTTTGGTATCCTGCTGGCGTTTGGCTTTCTGTTCCCCAACATGTCGATGTATATTATTCCTTTCCCCTTCCCCATCAAGGCCAAGTGGATGGTGCTGGGCTATGGTGTGGTCGAGTTGTTCTTCGGCGTGTCGGGGGTGATGGACTCGGTGGCGCATTTTGCGCATCTGGGTGGCATGATTTTCGGCATCATCATCTTGTTGTACTGGAAGCGCTCCGGAGCGCTGGGAGGTGGACATGGCTATTATTGATGACATCAAGCGCAAGTATCGTCAGGGCACGATGCTCATGCGCATCATTTACATCAATATAGGTGTATTTGTGCTGCTGCATCTGGTGGCATTGGTGGGCATATTGTTTAATGTGGCTGTTGACGATGCTGTGTCATGGGTGCAACTGCCGTCCGACCTGACACGATTGCTGCACAGCCCCTGGACCATTGTCACCTACATGTTTGCTCACTACGACTTGTTGCACATCCTGTTCAACATGTTGTGGCTCTACTGGATGGGGCGCATCTTTCTGGAGTATTTCACCCCCAAGCGGTTGAGTGCTCTCTATCTGCTGGGTGGACTGGGTGGTGCCGCACTCTATTTGCTGGCCATGAACTTGCTGCCCCACTTTGCTGGCGGCAACAGTTTCCTGATTGGTGCTTCGGCCTCGGTCATTGCCATCGTGGTGGGCATTGCCGTCTGGGCACCCGACTATAAGATAGGCTTGTTGTTTATCGGTGAGGTGTCGCTCAAGTGGGTGGCCATCATTACCGTCGGTATTGACCTGCTGAGCATTGACACCGGCAATGCAGGCGGGCACATCGCCCACTTGGGCGGTGCTGCTGTGGGAGCCATTTATGCCACCGCATTGCGTCATGGCACCGATATCACCCGGCCTGTCAATGCTTCGCTCGACTGGCTGGCTTCGCTCTTCTCACGTCGCGACCGTGGTGTGGGGGCGCCTGTGGGCGGAAAGTCATTTGACCCTCATCAGGGCGCAGTCGATAATGAACCTACCGAGGCGCAGATCGATGCTATCCTCGACAAAATCAAGCGTTCGGGCTACACCTCGCTCACCGATCGTGAGCGTGACATGTTGTTCCGTGCCTCACGCAATAAGTGATTCACAAGCCATGAAGTTTATCTTTGGGATCATTTCAATCCTCACATCGCTGATTCTGCTGGCATCGGCTTATGGCGGCTGGCTTGATCCGCGCCTATGGGCATTGCCGGCGGTCGCTCACTTGGCATTACCTGTTGTCATGGGCGTTGTCCTCCTGGTTGCGTTGTCCTGCCTGTTGATGCGGCAGTGGCGGGCCCTGTTGGTTTTGGCAGTGGCTACTGTGCTTGCCTGGCCTGTTATCCATTTGCACATGCCACTGCGTGGCGCACGTGGTGATGCTGACAGTGTCACAACATTCCGCGTGATGACCTTTAATGTGGCTGGATTTGACATGGAGGCAAAAACCCTGCGGTACATCCTGGACCAGAATGTCGACTTTGTCGTGCTTCAGGAGACCTCGCTGGATCCAGTGGACTTCAGCGACTTGCCTCAGCATGTCGATTTGCGTGATGAATTGGAGCAGAAGTATCCCTATCATTCGCAGGGCTATCACGACTTGGCCATCTTGTCCAAACTGCCCTATACCGTCAGTAACGACACTACCCTCAAGCAGGGCGTCGGGTCGCAAGATGACATGCTTGGCGAGTATCACTTCTATGCCAAGGCCTTTGACCTGCAGGTGGCAGGCATGCCGTTGCGCATCGTCAATGTGCACTTGCAGTCCATCGGGCTTAACGAGAACGACAAGGAATTGTACAAGAGATTGACACGCAACGAACTGGAAACGCGTGGCGACATGTCGCAGGTGAGACATTCACTGCTCAGCAAGTTGGCTAGGGCATTCAAGCGTCGGGCCAATGAGGCACATCAACTGCGAGATTTCCTCAATGACAATGGCAATGCACCCAATGTCATCGTGTGTGGTGACTTTAATGATACCCCGGGATCATACACCTATCGGACTATACGAGGCAAGGACTTGAATGACGCATACGCTGAGTGTGGGCGTGGACCTGTGTTCACCTTCAATCGCGACCGTTTTTACTTTAACATCGATCACATCCTCTATCGAGGCGGTCTCCAGGCCATCGACTATCGTCTGGATCGTGCTGGGGGTAGTGATCATTATCCGCAACAAGTTACTTTCGCCATCACTGCTGGCGAATAATTTACCCGATTTTCAATTTTCAATTTTCAATTTTCGATTAAAAGCACTACCTTTGCAGCCGATTTTTGCAGAACAATAACAATGACAATGAAGAAGCATATCGTTCTCTTGCTGGCCGTGCTGGCTATGTTGGCATCGTGCAGCAATAACAAGTTTAAGGTCGACGGCACTGTCGAGGGTGCCACCGACACCACGCAACTTGTACTCGAAGTGTCGAGCAATGGCTACTGGTTTGTGGTTGACACTGTCAATACACAGGCTAATGGAAAGTTCAGTATCGCGGCCGATGCTCCAGAGTATCCCAACATCTATCGCCTTCGCCTTGGCGACAAGGCCATCTGTTTTCCCATCGACAGTCTAGACAACTTGACCATCAATACCAAGCTGGCAGCGTTCGGCACCGACTATACTGTGGCTGGTAGCGACCACGCCGTGCAGGTGATGAAGATTGACCAGGAGGCGCTCAAGATGGCAGGTGGCAAGGCTTCGCCCGAGCAGTTCAAGGCATGGAAACGCAAACTGGCCGAGCAGATTGTGGCCGACCCCAAGGGCATTGTGGCTTACTATGCTATCAACAAGTATGTTGACGATAAGCCGCTCTTTGACCCACTTGACAATGAGGACTTGCGCATCATCGGTGCTGTGGCCAATGCTTTCTATACCTTCAAGCCCAATGACCCCCGTACCGATTATCTGGTGCAAGTGCTCACCGAGGGACAGCAGCGTCGGCGCGCTGCATCGGCACCTGCCGATACCATCAACGCCGAGGTCACATCGCTCATCGACATCAAGTTACAAGACTATAATGGCACCAACTATAGCCTGGAGCAGGTGTCACACAAGAATCACTTGGTGCTGCTTAACTTCACCATCTATCAGGCCGATTTCTCGCCCATGTTCAACAAGTTGCTCAACGACTTGTATAACCGCTACAAGGGCAGAGGGCTCGAAATCTTTCAAGTGAGCCTTGATGCCGATAACGTATTCTGGAGTCAGGCGGCCAAGAACTTGCCGTGGATCACGGTCTACGACCCACAAGGGCAGAACTCGCGCACCATCGGCATCTATCAAGTCATGGGCGTGCCCACAACGTTCATCATCCGCGATGGCGACATCGTCGAGCGTGTTGAGGACGGTGCACAACTCGAGGCGGCAGTTGCTCGTCGCATCTGATTTCGTGTGATATTATCAACAAAAATGGCCACAACGCATTGTGGTCATTTTTTTATAATTCCAGTCGTGGCAACCTCTGGGTGGCGCAGAATGTAGAATAGGCCCTTGTATAGATAATGCAAGCCATGGACAAGACTCGCACCGTGTTGCTTGTGCAGTCGCCAGGCTATTGGGATGGGGTAGAGCAGCATCTTCGGACGATAGCCGATGTACAAGAAGGCTCCTTTGCCCATGAGTACGCCGGGCGTGCTGGCGCGTGAGGATTCGGTGGTGGGATGATTGTGCTCGACGATGACTGTCGGGTAGAAGTGGCAGTGCAGTCCCAGTGCCTGAGCGTCATGAATGAAAATCTCCTCCTCGCAACAGTGAAACAGTTGCGCACCTAGGCCGAAATGCTCATTAAACTGCAGACGGCCGCGCACCGACTGCAACCTGAAAGCTATCTCAAACGATGTGGGGTAGTAACCCTTGGGGCGCTGCTGCAGGTCGATGGCCGATGAGGGGTAGGGCTTGGTGCAATAGGGGTTCTGCATTACAAAGGTGGCCAGGTCTGTGCCAGGATGGGATGCAAAGGTGTCAAGCACGGCTTGCAGGCCACTGATGGTGTATCGGCAGTCGTCATCGCAGATGAGGCAGATGTCGGCGGTGGCATGGCGCAGGCAGTTGTTGCGGTTGCGGCTCAGACCGCGACCCTCCAGATGGAACACCTGGATGTCATCGCGCAACAGCGGGGCGGGCACGTCGCGGTGACCGTCGGCGGTGCTATGCTGCCACGACACGACATAGCCGATGCCGGGTTGAGGCGGCAATATCAAGTCGACCACGTTGTCGATGCCACTATCGATGGTGCAGATGAGTAGTTGCAGTGTCATGATTCCTCTAGTAGTTGGTTCCAGAAGTGCAGGTGGCGTTCAGCAACGACCTGGGCAGCATTGTTGCGGATGACAAACTCGCGGCTGTCACGGCTCCATTGTGGCAATAGTGACTTCTGGTGGATGATGGATTCGAGTTGACGGTCAATGTCCTCATCGTTGTAGGGCGTGACATTGACAATGGGATGCAGTGTGGGCTCGCCGATGAGGTCGTAGTACTCGGGCTCGGCACCGCTCACGGCTACTAGTCCCTGCGCCATGGCAATCAATGCATTGGTGGCGGGGGTGTAACTGTACAACTGATCGAGCAGCACATGTGAGGCGCGCATGCGGCGCGTATACTCGGCATAGGGCAAGTTCTCGACCACCTCCATTTCGCACAAGTCAGGATAGCGGTCATGCACGCGTTGCAATGAAGCCAACAGACGGTCGGTGCCCTTGATGACTGTGCGGTCGCGCTGGATGCCAATGAAGAACCTGACGCGCTCGGGCTCGTGGTCCAGTGGGCGCAGCGACAGCGAGTCGACATCAATGGGAATGCCGCCATAGGCTAGGCGGTCGCACAACAGCGGGCGATAGGCTTCATAGTATTCCCACAGGCAGGCTACCACACCGTCGATGTGGTCAATCAGATAGTCACTGTAACGTTTCATCAGGGGCAGCCGCCAGTTGTCTTGTTCCTGGGCATAATACTCTGGTGAACACACGTAGGGGCTGGGCTCATCACCAACCCGATAGTCGCTGTAGCGGTAGGTGTGCCCGTCATGGCAAGCATCATAGTAAACACGATCGGTAGCCAGTGCCGATAGCACCACCTTGCCGTTGTGACGTCGCAGGTAGTCAAACACGCGGCGCACCTTCTGTGGTTTCAATTCCAGAAAAATCTGGCTCGACAGATGCACGATGTCAAAGCCGCGCATGCGTGGCAAAGCCTTGAGGATGTCGACTACATAGCGCACTGCACCCCATCGCCCGGGTTGGCGGTTCAGGTTGATGTCGCGAGCGGTGTCCATCCAGTGCGAACCGTTCGAGGCCACGATTGCTTCGTGCCCCATCAGCCGCAGTTGCCTGGCTAGGCAATTGTGCAGGTTACTGGCGTCTCCAACGAATAAAATCCTCATTTCGCCACAAAGTTAGATGATTTTTTGCTAGTGACCAAAAAATAGTGTACCTTTACAAGTTTTTTGAAACCAACGTATGCTTTTCACCGTCATCATACCCGTCTACAATCGTGCGACCGTCGTGCAGCGCACGCTCGACACTGTCTTGTCACAGACCTATCGGCCTCTGCAACTGGTGCTGGTCGACAATTGCAGCACCGACCGGTCGTTACAGGTGCTGCAGCAGTTCAAGCAGTGCCACGAGGCCGACGATTTCCTGATTGAGATTGTTCAGGAGCCACATCACACCGCCGGTGCTGCTCGCAACCGTGGATTTGGTCAGGCTCGTGGCGAGTGGGTCATGTTCTTTGACAGTGACGACGAGATGGCTGCGAATTTGGTTGAAACTTATGTCGATGAGGTGAGCCGTCGTTCTGGCGAGGTAGACCTTGTGTCAGTACGGTCGGTTTTGGTCTTTCCTGATGGTACAAGGCGCGAGGCACCGTTTTTTACAAGCGACATCTTTGCCGTCCAATTGCTGCACAGTCAGTTGGCCACTCAGCGTTATGCTGTCAGGCGTGAGTTTTTTGCTGCTACTGATGGTTGGAATATCGACTTGCCAGGTTGGAACGACTGGGAACTAGGTGCTCGGTTGCTGTTGTGCAAGCCGCGTTTGTCCTATTGCGACAAGTCGCCCATGGTCTTCATCAACCATAATGGCAAGGACTCGATCACAGGCACTGAGTTTCACTCGCGTGCTGGACAGTGGGAGCATGTCATCGACTTGGTGCAGAGCGAGGTGCAAGATGCTGCATGGCCACAATCTGAGCGATATGTGCGACTGCTGCATTATCGTCGCCTGGTGTTGGCTGCGCACTACGACCGTGAGGGCTGCCCAGAACTGGCCGGTCTATTACGCCGTTGTGCCATGGATGGGCTGCGTGACAGTTATGGTGATTGCTGGCGTTGGAAGGTGTGGATTGCCCCCGTCATGCGCATCCTCTATGACCGGATAGTGGCAGGCAAGCGTGGATCGGCTCGCGTTGCACGACGAATTTTTTGACAATCTCACAAAAAATCACTACCTTTGCACAAATTTTTTTGATACATTGCACGACTAGGCGCAGTGCCGTTCGTGTAATTCGAGCCATCGGCTCGGACGATGAAATAACAATATGGCAGAAGAACTAGAACTGATGGCCGAACAGCAACAACCCAGCGACTTCGGCGGATATGACAAACTGGTTACACTCAGCCCTCGCGAGCACATCAGGCAGCGACCGGGCATGTACATCGGCAAACTCGGCGATGGCTCGCAGAGCGATGACGGTGTCTATGTTCTCATCAAGGAGGTCGTTGACAACAGCATTGATGAGTTCAACACTGGTTTTGCCAAGCCCATGATCAATATTGATGTGGAAGAAGGCACGGTCACCATCCGCGACTACGGACGTGGCATCCCACTGGATCAGGTCAAGGACGCATCTAGCAAGATGAACACGGGTGCCAAGTACGACACCCAGAACTACAAGCGTTCGGTCGGCCTGAACGGTGTAGGCATCAAGGCAGTCAATGCGCTGTCTACGGCTTTTTATATCCGCTCGATACGCGATGGGCAGTGCTCCGAGGTAACCTACCATGAGGGGGTTGTTGAGCATGAGTCGGGCATCATGCCTGCACAGGAGGGCGAGGAAAATGGAACACTGGTGCGCTTCACACCCGATGCCTCCATCTTCAAGAACTACGAGTTTCGTGACGACATCATCGAGACGATGGTCAAGAATTACTCGTTTCTCAACACTGGCCTCTCAATCTACTACAACGGCAAGCGATACCACTCGCGCAATGGTTTGAGCGACCTGGTCAAGGAGAACATGACCAACGAGCCACTCTATCCGTTGATGCACTTCAGCAACGACGATGTCGAGGTGGTCATCACGCATGCCTCGCAGATGGGCGAGGAGTTCTACTCATTTGTCAACGGACAGCACACCACGCAAGGTGGTACCCACCAGAGTGCATTTCGCGAGGCATTGTCTCGCACCATCAAGGAGTTCTATGGCAAGAACTTCGAGTACAGCGACATACGCAATGGCATCGTTGCTGCCATCAGCATCAAGGTCGAGGAACCTGTCTTTGAGTCGCAAACTAAGATTAAGTTGGGCAGCAGCATCATGTGGAAGGATGGCCCCACAATCTATAAGTATATCAACGATTTCATCAAGAAGGAACTGGACGACTTCCTGCACAAGACACCGGCCACAGCCGACATTCTGCTCAAGAAGATTCAGGAGAACGAGCGCGACCGCAAGGCCATTGCCGGCGTTACCAAGCAGGTGCGTGAGCGTGCCAAGAAGGCCGCCTTGCACAACGACAAACTGCGAGACTGCCGTGTACACTTTAACGACACCCGCGCCCCCAAGGACAACGATCGACGCGACGAGTCGTCAATCTTCATCACCGAGGGACTCTCGGCTAGCGGGTCGATCACCAAGATTCGTGATGTGGAAACCCAGGCCGTGTTCTCGCTGCGAGGCAAGCCGCTCAACACCTTCGGGCTTGAGCCGAAGAAGGTCTACACCAATGAGGAGTTTGCCCTCCTGCAGGCGGCACTCAATATTGATGATGGTATCGATGGACTTCGTTATAATAAGGTAATTATTGCCACCGATGCCGATGTTGATGGCATGCACATCCGCTTGCTCATGCTCACCTACTTCTTGCAGTTCTATCCCGAACTCATCAAGACAGGACACCTCTACATCTTGCAGACACCGCTCTTCCGCGTGCTCAACAAGAAGGAAGCTAAGCGCAAGAGCCGCACCAGCAAGAAGGAGGCCCTGGAGCAGAAGCCCGAGACCTACTACTGCTACAGCGACGAGGAGCGTGTCAATGCCATCAACAAGTTGGGCGAGAATGCCGAGATAACCCGATTCAAAGGCCTGGGTGAAATCTCGCCCGAGGAATTCAAGGACTTTATCGGGCCTGAGATGCGCCTCGACCGTGTGTCGCTGCGCAAGGAGGACTCGGTCAAGGACATGCTTGCTTTCTTCATGGGCAAGAACACCATGGAGCGACAAAACTTTATTATCGACAACCTAGTGATTGAGGACGATGAAGATATCACAGTGCATTGACAATCAGCCACAAGAACGCAAGGTGGCGTTTTTTGCTGGTTCGTTCGACCCATTCACACGCGGTCATGAGGACATCGTGTTGCGTGCCTTGCGGCTGTTCGACGAGGTGGTTATTGCCATAGGCATCAATCCCGACAAGCGTGGCTTCCTCACCATCGAGCAGCGCAAGCAATGGATTGAGGCATGTATGGCCAGTCACGACAGGGTGAGGGTAGTCACCTTCAGTGGCCTGGCTGCCGATGCCGCACGCGACAATGGCGCTTGCTGCTTCATCAAGGGCATCCGCTCCATGCAGGACTATGAGTATGAGATGCAGATGGCACAGGCCAACCACGACCTATGCGGTCTTGACACCGTTCTGCTCTATACCGCCCCCCAATTGGCTCACGTCAGTTCCACCCTCGTGCGCCAACTCCACGCCCTGGGCCACGACATCAGTGAATACATTCCCAATGCTGCCCCTATTTATTTATTGGCGTGATTTTATCATTCTAAGCAATTGGTGGGAACAAGGATACATATTGCTTGTCATTAGTTATGTTTTTGCACTACATAATCACTAAGGATTCAGCTATTTTCTAATTACCAACTGATTAAATTTCTTCGAACTCACATTATGGCACGTTTTAATAATAGTATAGTGTTGTATGTTACACTGTTTGCCTTTTTGTTAGTGGCGAATAGTGCTAATGCCTTTACAACAATAGGGACTGAGTTCGAAGTTGACAGTATCAAGTACCGCATCACAAGCGAATATCCAGATTATGTTGGAGTATGTGGTTGTGATAGGTTATTGACAGTAGCCAATATTCCGCAAACTGTTAAGTTCGGAAATAAGACATATCAGGTGAAAGAGATTTTGAGTTACTCGTTTCGACAATTCAATTTGTGCAAGGTTTATATTCCGGATGGAGTAACCAAAATCTGTGAAAATGCTTTTGGCAGCAATTATAGTGGTGTCTCACTTGGTAGGCCCAAACTTTCGTTTGTATCAATAGGTGCCTCGGTAGAGACTATTGAACAAGGTGCATTTGACAAATGCACTGATTTGGTCGAATTCATGGTGAGCCCAGACAATCCAAAATATGACTCTCGTGATAATTGCAAGGCTCTTATCGAGACGGCAACAAACACGCTGATTAAAGGTGGTGCAGAAACAACAATTCCAACGTCTGTCGTTGCAATTGCCGACCGAGCATTTATTTACAACAAGAGATTAATTTCTATTCACATTCCTAAAAATGTGAAAGAAATAGGTAAGGAAGCGTTTTTTCGTTGTGGAAACTTGAAGAGTGCGACTAT
The DNA here is from genome assembly GCA_002396085.1 of Porphyromonadaceae bacterium UBA4262. Lineage (GTDB taxonomy): Bacteria > Bacteroidota > Bacteroidia > Bacteroidales > Muribaculaceae > Sodaliphilus. Next base: position 63,080 of record DGWI01000024.1, on the reverse strand, counting down.
TGAAGGTGAAGTGTCGTCGCTCCCCTATAGGGCTTTCCGTGAATGTTTCCGTCTCGAGACAGTCAATTTGCCTCTCTCTCTACAAATGATTGGTGTTGAAGCGTTTTGGGAATGTAACAGTTTGCAAGAGGTCACAATTCCAGATCATGTGACAATCATTGCAGACAAAGCTTTTGGTGGCATCTATGACTATAATGGGGCAAGTTTCCCAATTAACGAAATTAATGATTATGATGATGCTCTTTCACCGAATAAACTGTCTCTGGTGACAATTGGTGCGTCAGTTCAAGCATTTGATGGTGCTTTTGATTACTGTCCAAACTTGACAAAATTTTTTGTGAGTGCTGAAAACACAAGATATGATTCCCGTGATAATTGCAAGGCTGTTATTGAAACAACGACTAACACTTTGGTTAAAGGTGCTGCGGAATCTTACGTCCCCGAATCGGTGGTAGCAATTGGCCCTAATGCCTTTGTTCGTTGCCATTGGTTAGACACCATAACGATTCCTGAGGGAGTCTGCTCAATTGGAGAGTATGCCTTTCATGAATGCTTGGGATTGAAACAGGTGAACTATAACGCTATTAATTGTGATTTCAAGGCTAATGAAGATTTGTCTTATGATATGATATATTATTCTGAGTACCATAAGGGCAAGTTGAGTCCTTTTACATATATGAAAGATCAAATTCATCCACATATCTACTCTCCTTATGTTTACCCCGTTTCTGTGATTCTCGGTCCGAAAGTTGAGCGACTGCCCGCCTATTTGCTCAACAAACAAAGCAACTTTATCTCAATTAATTTACCGCAATCCTTGAGGTTTATAGAAGATTATGCGTTGGCCAACACGTGTTTAAAATATATAAGCTTGCCGCAGAAAGTACAGACTATAGGGACTTATGCAATGTATAATACATCTCTAACCTCTATCACGCTCCCAGATTCACTGCGGGTGATAGGTGACTATGCGTTTGCCGACACTGGCATCAAAAGGGTGACGTTACCTGAATCGATGGTTTCGCTTGGGCTTGCTGTGTTCAATAACGCACCCTTGACGCGACTGACCAGTCTATGTGTTTATCCTCCAATCTGTGCAGTGGACATGAGCAAGGGTGTTCATTCGTTAAGTGGATTGAACTATACACAGTGCGAACTATTGGTTCCTGGTGGATCCATAGATATATATCGCTCGGCATTCCCTTGGAATCAGTTTGAGAACATGATGGAAATCTCAGAAGAGCCTAAGTCCCGTGACCTAAATTGTGACGGCATTGTAGATATTGCTGATTTGAACATTGTCATTAATTTGATGCTGGGCAAAGGTGATGACAATGTCTCTCTTGACTTGGCTGATGTCAATGATGATGGAGTGGTTGATGTCGCTGACCTCAATATGGTCATTAACACCATGCTTGGGAAAGACTTAGTGGTAGATTTATAAAATAAAACTATGATAAACCACGTTTTTTCATTAGTACGTGACAAATTCCTATTGATATGTTTTTAAAATTTGATACTTTCGTAATAAAGATTACACTATCATTAACTATGATGGCATGCGTGGTGGCTGGGCAGGCACAGCGCATACCGCAGAATTTGAATAAACTGCTCAATGCTGAGTTCGCGATTAACTCGCTCTATGTCGACTCGGTTGACGAGAACAAACTGGTGGAGTATGCCATCGTGGGCATGTTGCAGAAACTGGATCCGCACAGCAGTTACACCGATGCTAAGGAAACCAAGGATATGGAGGAGCCGCTGCAAGGCGAGTTCAGTGGCATTGGCATTCAGTTTAACATGAAGGAGGATACGCTCTATGTCATCCAGACCATCCCTGGTGGACCCAGCGAGCGCGTGGGCATCCTGGCTGGCGACCGCATCGTGCTGGTCAACGACACCCTCATTGCTGGTGTGAAGATGAAGCGCACCGACATCATGAAGCGTCTGCGGGGCAAGAAGGGCACCAAGGTCACTGTCAAGGTGCGCCGTGGCTCGTCGCCCGACCTGATTACCTTCCGCATTACGCGCGACAAGATACCCCTGCACAGCGTCGATGCCAGTTATATGCTCGACGACAAGACGGGCTATGTGCGCATCTCCAACTTCGGTGCCAAAACCCACGACGAGATGATGGATGCCTTGTCAAGCCTCTCCAAGCAAGGCATGCAGCAAGTCATCATTGACCTCACCGACAACGGTGGAGGGTATCTCAATGCTGCCATCGAGATGTGCAACGAGTTCTTGGATCGTGGGCAACTCATCGTCTACACCGAAGGGCTCAAGTCGCCTCGCAACGAGGCCAATGCTTTCGGTAATGGCAAATATAAAGACCTGCCCATGGTCATCATGGTCAACCAGTATTCGGCTTCGGCTGCCGAAATCTTCAGCGGAGCCATGCAGGACTGGGATCGTGCTGTAGTTGTCGGGCGGCGCACTTTCGGCAAGGGATTGGTTCAGCGCCCCATCCGGTTTGACGACGGCTCGATGATGCGACTCACTGTAGCGCGTTACTACACTCCCAGCGGTCGTTGCATCCAGAAACCCTATACCAAGGGCAACAAGAAGGCATACGAGGAAGACCTGCTCGACCGATCGAAGAGTGGAGAGTACTATTGCCTTGACAGCATTCACTTTAACGATTCGCTGCGTTACACAACGTTGACTCATCAACGCCCCATCTATGGCGGTGGTGGCATCATGCCCGACATCTTTGTGCCAGTCGACACCAGCGAATACAGTACTTATTATCGCGACATGGTGGCTAAGGGCATTGTCAACCAGTTTGTTATCGACTATGTGGACAAGCACCGCAAGGACATCAAGAAGGATTATCCCACGCTCGAGGACTTCGATGCCCGCTTTGCCCTGACCGATGCCGACATCAAGCGATTCATCGAGGCTGGCGAGAAAGACAAGGTCAAGTATGACGAGGAGAAGTTCCGCACCAGCGAGCGCGTGTTCCGCACGATGATCAAGGGGCTTATTGCTCGCGATGTCTATGCCGACTCCAGTGCCTATACTCGCATCGTCAATCATCGCAATCCCGACCTTGATGCGGCCCTCAAGGTGCTTTACGACCGCAACCGCTATGATTCGCTGCTGCGCAACGGCAACCCCGACTACGAGCGCCTGGTCAAAAAATAAGAATGAAAAGAATCACAGCCTCCCATCTGCTGACAGACGGGAGGCTGTCATTCTCAATTCTCAATTCTTAATTCTCAATTCTAAATTATTTTGTTGCCTTGGCTTCGCGCGCCATCTTGAAGAGTTCTAGAGGCAGATGGCAATACCCGTCAGGATTCTTGTCCAGATAGTCCTGATGATAGTCCTCGGCGGGATAGAAGTTGACTAGCGGTCCAACCTCCACGGCAAGTAGCTCGAACAATTCTTCGGCCACTTGCCGAACCTTTTGTTCGATAATTGGCAACTGCGACGGGTCGGTGTAGTAGATGCCCGTGCGGTACTGTGTGCCCACGTCAGGACCCTGCTGGTTGACACTCAGCGGGTCAATGGCCTTGAAATACATGTCGAGCAGGAAGCGAAGACTCGCCACCTGATCATCGTAGGTCACATGCACGGTCTCGGCGAAGCCCGTGTGGTCGGTACAAACGTCCTGATAGGTCGGATTCTCAGTGTGCCCGTTGGCATAGCCCACCTCGGTAGCGACCACGCCCTGCACCTGCTTGAAAAAATGCTCGGTGCCCCAGAAGCACCCGCCAGCCAGATAAATCTCTTGTTTCATCGTTCAATCAATTAATTTTCGGCAAATATAGCAAAAAAAAGTCAGCACTTTATATTTTTCTTGGTGGAGTGGGGCTTTTTTTGTAATTTTGTGGGTTGTACAATATTTTGAACCCATTTAGGTATGAATATATTTGCCGACCTCCCCAATCGCCAAGCCGCCAAGTATGGCGACCGCGAACAGTTGCGCTATCGTGACTATGAGTCTGGCTTGTGGCTCAGCATGTCGTGGAACACATTGCGTCACGCCATCGAGCGTGTGGCTGTTGCTCTGTGTGACCTGGGCATTGAGGAACAAGGGCGCGTGTGCCTGTTCACGCAGAACTGTCCCGAGATTTTCATCACCCACTTCGCATCATTCTACAATCGTGCTGTGCCGGTACCCATTTATGCCACCAGCAGCCGCGATGAGGCAGCCTACATCGTCAATGACTCGGGCGCGACCATTCTGCTCGTCGGCGATCAGCGGCAATATGACATCACTCGCGAGTTGTGGCAGCTGTGCCCTCGACTGCAGCATGTCGTTGTGCTTGACCCACGCGTTAAGTTGGCCGAGGACGACACGCGGTCAGTGCGATGGAGACAACTCTATGACCACGGTGATGCGGTTGCTGCACGGGTGGCAAGCACTGTCGAGCAACGTCGCTTGGCTGGCCGTAACTCCGACTTGATGTACCTCATCTATACCAGCGGAACGACTGGTGTGCCCAAGGGTGTGATGCTCTCGCACAGCAACTTCGACGCTGCCATGGTGGCCCACATTGAGCGCATCCCTGTGGATGACGAGAAGGACGTGTCGCTCAGTTTCTTGCCCCTGAGTCATGTGTTTGAACTGGGTTGGAGCATGTGCTGCTTTATGACGGGCGTGAGGGTTGCCATCAATCTAGACCCCCACGAGATACAGAAGTCTGTCAAGGAAATTAGTCCCACCATCATGTGCAGTGTGCCGCGCTTCTGGGAGAAGGTCTACACGGCTATCAACGACAAACTTGAAGCGGCACCTCCCATGCTGCGCATGCTGGTCAAGCGAGCCATTGCTGTGGGCAAGACCCGCAACATCAAGTATGTGCGCCAGGGCAAGAAGGCTCCGCTGCTCATCGAGAAGCAGTATCAGTACTTCGAGAACAAGATTTACCGCAAGTTCCGTCAGGCAATAGGCATCGAGAACGGTTATCTGTTTCCCACAGCTGGTGCTATGCTCAGTGACAACATCACCGAGTTTCTCCATGCCGTGGGCATCAACATCACCATTGGCTATGGTCTGAGCGAGACCAATGCGTCGGTCAGTTTCTTCCAGCAGAATGGGCCGTTCACCATTGGAACCGTTGGTACCCCCATCCCCGGCATTGAGGTCAAGATAGGGGAGGAGAATGAGATTCTGGTCAAGGGACCAACAGTGACTAAGGGGTACTATAACAAACCCGAGGAGACCGCCAAGGCTATCGATGACGACGGGTGGTTCCACACGGGAGATTGTGGTGAACTCACTGAGGCGGGCGATATCATCATCACCGAGCGTCTTAAAGACCTCTACAAGACCAGCAACGGCAAGTACATAGCGCCTCAGATGCTTGAAATCATGTTGGGCCAAGACAAGTACATCGAGCAGGTGGCAGTCATCGGCGACGGTCGCAAGTATGTCTCGGCACTGATTGTGCCTAACTTTGATGAGCTAAAGGCCTATGCCGAGAAGAAGCACATCGAGTTTGCAACTATCGAGGATTTGGTCAACAATATTGACATACGCAAGATGGTTGAGGAGCGCATCAACGACTACCAGAAGGACTTGGCCTCCTACGAGCAAATCAAGCGTTTCGTCCTCTTGCCCAGAGCATTCACAATGGAGGCTGGTGAACTGACCAATACAATGAAGATTAAGCGACCGGTCATCAACAAGCGCTACGCTCCGCTCATCGATGCCATGTATGCCGCCGACTTCCGTCGCAAGAAGTAAAGCAAATGCCTTTTAAATTATTAATGAATAATTAAGAATGTCGGGACGTGTCTGCCGCAAGCGCAATCTGGCTCCCCCATCTCTTAATTCTCAATTCTTAATTCTTAATTCTCAATTAAAATAAGTGATCACTCAAGAACAACTCAAAGAACTGCAAGAGCGCACCAGTGCGCTGAGCAAATATCTCGACATCGATAACAAGAAAATTCAAGTCGAGGAAGAAGAACTACGAACTCATGTGCCCGACTTCTGGAGTGACCAGAAGGCTGCCGAGGCACAGATGAAGAAAATCAAGACACTCCACTTCTGGATTGACAGTTGCACCGATCTGGAGAAGGCCGTCGAGGAGGTGGCCACAGGATTTGATTTTGTCAAGGAAGGACTCATCGAGGAGAGCGACCTAGATGCGCTGTACAACGAGGCAATTGACAAGGTTGAGAAACTGGAGTTGCGCAACATGCTGCGTCGCGACGAGGACAAGATGGATGCCATCATCAAGATCAACTCGGGGGCTGGTGGCACCGAGAGTCAGGACTGGG
>DGWI01000024.1:0-56790 GCA_002396085.1 Porphyromonadaceae bacterium UBA4262 | reverse complement strand
GCACAGATGCTCATGCGCATGTACCTGCGTTGGTGCGAGCGTCACGGCTACAAGACAGCCATCGAGCACATGGTCGATGGTGATGAGGCTGGCATCAAGAGTGTCACTATCAGTGCCGAGGGGGCTTTTGCCTACGGCTACCTGAAGAGCGAAAACGGTGTGCACCGCCTGGTGCGTGTGTCGCCCTACAATGCTCAGGGCAAGCGCATGACCTCGTTCGCGTCGGTGTTTGTCACCCCACTAGTCGATGACACTATCGAGATTACACTGGATCCTGCCAAGATTTCTTGGGATACCTTCCGCAGTAGCGGTGCCGGTGGACAGAATGTGAACAAGGTGGAGTCGGGTGTACGTGTGCGCTATCAGTACAAAGACCCTTATACTGGCGAGGAGGAGGAAATCCTGGTCGAGAACACCGAGACCCGCGACCAGCCCAAGAACCGTGAGAATGCCTTGCGTAACCTCAAATCCATCTTGTATAACAAGGAATTGCAGCATCGGCAGGAAGAACAACGCAAAATTGAAGACAGCAAGAAGAAAATCGAGTGGGGCAGTCAGATACGCAGTTATGTCTTCGACGACCGGCGTGTCAAGGATCATCGCACCAATTACCAGACTAGCGATGTGGGAGGTGTGATGGATGGTAACATCGACGAGTTCATCAAGGCTTATCTCATGGAATTCAGCGACGAGCAGTGATGAAAGAGAAATTGACCATTATCAAGGTTTCGGGTAAGATTGTTGAGAAGCCTGAGGCACTCAAGACCTTTGTACGCGAGTTTGCTAATATCAAAGGCAGGAAGATACTCATACACAGTGGAGCCGACTTGGCTGGTAAGGTCGGTAATAAAATGGGCATCAAGACCCAAATCATTGATGGACGACCCGTCGTGGACGAGAACACGTTGAAGCTGCTCACCATGGTTTATGGTGGACTGGTCAACAAGCAGTTTGTCGCCCTGTTGCAGGGTCGTAAGGTCAACGCGCTCGGTGTCACAGGAGCTGACTTGAACTTGATGCAAAGTGTGCGTACGGGACTGGGTGATAATGACATGGGGTGGACAGGAGCCATCAAGCAGGTTAATGCTCAGGCGATTTCCAATCTGCTTGACCATGACATCGTGCCGGTCATTGCGCCCATCACTCACGACGGCAACTGCAACCTGTTCTTCAACGAGACTGATGCTATGGCTGCCGAGACTGCCAAGGCATTGGCATTGCGATATGAAGTTAAACTCATCTATTGCTTCGAGAAGAATGGCGTGTTGCTCAATGTTGACGACAACGACAGCGTCATCGCTGTGCTCAAGCGCACCCAGTACAAGAACATGCGCGAGATGGACCTCATTAAGGACTGGTTTGTCAACAAACTTGATAATGCCTTTAGTGCCATCGATCATGGGGTTAAGGAGGTGGTCATCACTAATGCTGCCAATCTGGCTAAGCCCAGCCTGGGCACCCACATCAAGTAGCCAAAATGTTCTCTGTTTTCGGCCACGACTGACAACTGACAACCGATAACTGATAACAAACCGTTGGCACGAAACTTGCAATCTAGCATAGGGCAGGCTGATAGCCACCCTGAAATTTTCAATTTTCAATTCACAATTTTCAATTCTTTGTAAGATGAGAGTTGCAATCGTTGGCGCCAGTGGCGCAGTAGGACAAGAATTCATGCGTGTGCTCGATGAGCAGAACTTTCCCGTCGATGAGCTGGTGCTCTTCGGTTCGAAGCGCAGTGCTGGGCGCATCTTCACCTTCCGTGGTGAGGACTATGTGGTGCAACTGTTGCAGCACAACGATGACTTCAAGGACATCGATGTGGCCTTTGTCTCGGCAGGGGCAAAGACCGCCATTGAGTTTGCGCCGACTATTACCAAGCATGGGTGCATCATGATTGACAATTCCAGTGCGTTTCGTATGGATCCCGAGGTGCCACTAGTGGTGCCCGAGGTCAACGGAGAGGATGCCCTGGATGCTCCCAAGTGCATCATTGCCAACCCCAACTGTACAACCATTCTCATGGTGGTGGCGCTCAAGCCGTTGGACAACCTGTCGCACATCAAGAATGTGCAGGTGGCCAGTTATCAGGCAGCCAGTGGTGCCGGCCTCGAGGCAATGGACGAGTTGGCGTTGCAGCAGGCCGAGATTGCTCATGGCAAACTGGGCACCACCGTGCAGCACTTCCAGCATCAGTTGGCCTACAATGTGATTCCGCACATCGACACCTTCCTTGACAACAACTACACCCGCGAGGAGGCTAAGATGTATCACGAGACTCGTAAAATCATGCACAGCGACATCCGCGTCAGTGCCACCTGCGTGCGAGTGCCCGTCATGCGTGCCCACAGCGAGGCTGTGTGGATCGAGTGCGAAGACCCCATCACTCCCGACCAGGCACGTGCAGCCTTGCAACTCGCCCCTGGTGTGGTGGTGCTCGACGAGCCGCGCAACAATGTCTACCCCATGCCCATCGACTGCACTAGCAAGGATCCCGTCTACGTTGGTCGCATCCGTGAAGACTTGAGCAGTGATTACGGCCTGACATTCTGGGTCGTGGGCGACCAAATCAAGAAGGGCGCCGCCCTCAACGCCGTCCAGATTGCCCAGTATCTTCTCGCTCACAAGAAGTAGTCGAGAATCTTTACGCACACACAAGAAAATAGTTCGGCTGGATTGTTGAGAATCCAGCCGAACTGCTTATCATTATAATCTGAAACAAACTACTTGTAACGGTCGCTCAGGTTGTAGATGGCGGTGAAGATGTCGCGGTCGGCATCGGTCAGCGTGATGCCTCGGCGTGCCATGACGCGCTGTGCGGTGTCGAAGAAGGCTTTCAGGGGCACGTCCTTGAACCCCGCTTCGGCGCTTCCTTCCTGGAAGGAAGCCACAAAGTTGCGCGGGAATCCGGCTCCGTGGATATTCACTCCCACGCCGAGCACCGTGGCAGTGTTGATCATGCAGTTTACGCCGGTTTTGCTGTGGTCGCCCATGAAGAGCCCGCAGAATTGGAGCCCTGTGCGCTCAAATCGCCGTGTGGCGTAGTTCCACAGCTTGATCTCGCTGTAATCATTTTNNAAGATGTCGCGGTCGGCATCGGTCAACTCGACATTGCGACGGGCCATCACACGCTCGGCGATGCCGAAGAAGGTCTGTAACGGCACGTTCTTGAAGCCTGCCGTGGCACTGCCCTCCTGGAATGAGGCGACAAAGTTGCGTGGGAAGCCAGCGCCGTGGATATTGACCCCCACACCCAGCACGGTGGCGGTGTTGATCATGCTGTTGACACCCGTCTTGCTGTGGTCACCCATAATGAGGCCGCAGAACTGTAGCCCTGTGCGCACAAATCGCTGCTCGACATAGTCCCACACCTTGATTTCGCTGTAGTCGTTCTTCAGGTCGCTTGCCGTGGTACCGCCGCCCAGGTTGCACCATTCGCCGATGACTGCGTCGCCCAAGAAACCATCGTGTGCCTTGTTGCTGTAGCCAATCATCACCGTGTTCTCGACCTCACCACCTATCTTACAATAGGGGCCTAGCGTGGTGGCACCGTACACCTTGGCACCCATGCGCACCTTGACATGATCGCAAGCAGCAAATCCCCCGCGAATCATAGCACCCTCCATCACCTCTACATCATGGCCAATGTAGATGGGACCCTCGTGCGTATTCAGGAATGCACCTTCGACCCAGGCACCCTCCTCGACAAAGATGCGGTCGCGGTCACCGATGATTACATTGCTCTCGGACAGCGGTTGCGAGGAGCGGCCTGCGGTCAGTCGCATGAAGTCGGCCTCCAGCACCTTGCCATTGAGCAAGAAGATATGATAGGGCCGCGTAATCATGTCGGGCTTGGCCTCGGGGTAGACCACCTTACGCCAGTGCTTGTTGTCAAAATCGTTGGCCGACCCATTGAAGGCTATCAGGTCTTCACCCACCATTAGCGCCTCGCCATGTTGAAGTTGCAGCACTTGTTGTGCCAGTTCGGGCGTGGGGATGACATGGCCTGCCACCAGTAGGTTGTCACGGCGGGCACGCAGTGGATATTTTCCCTTGAGGTAAGGTACGGTCAGATAACTATAGGTGGCATCGCCGAGCATCGAACGCCACTTCTCGTCAATGGTGGTGATGCCCACACGCAGGTGTGCCACGGGCCGCGTGTAACTCAGCGGCAACAGGTGACGGCGCACCTCGGTGTCGTCAAAGATAATAATGTTGCGTTTCATATTCGCCGCAAAGGTACAATTTTTAGTTGAATACTAAAAATTTCTTGAATATTGGTTTGTATAGTAGCCAGAATAGGGCGCACTTTCTGGACAAATCATCTGCTCACAAGACAAGGGACAGCGGATAATGTACCCGCTGTCCCTGTTTGTTGTTGGTTAAAAGGCGCGTTAACGCACGACCTTGGTGGCGCGGACAGTGCCGTCGTGCATGCGCTCAACCTTGATGAGCAGTCCGCTGGCGTTGCCATCGACCATGCGTCCCTGCAGGTCAAGGTAGCGTGTGTCGGCCACCTGTGTGGCGTTGATGTCACTGATGCCGACAGTGGTCAACGGGAACCAGAAAATGGGGCTCTCGTTAGCCTCACCACCGGCACGATAGATACTCTTTACACCAAAGGCAGTCCACTCATCAATGTCGTCGGCATAGATGTAAACCTGCTTGCCACCCTCGTCCACATCGTAGTTGTCGGTGTAGTTGTAGGGAACTTCGGTCATGCTCTCAACTTCCTGGAACTCATACTTGTCCTGGGTCAACTCATAGGTATAGACCTGGTCGCCCTTCTGATAGTACATCACATAGGACAGTAGCGAAGCATACAGGTCATTGCCATCGACATCCTGTACGGGGATGTTCATGGTGACGTAATAACCATAATCGTCGCTGGTGAAGGCTGTGATCTCGGGGGTGGCAGGGGTTGCAGCCTCGGCCACAGCACCGGTCAGCACCACATTGTTGAACTCGTCAAGCACCTCACCCTCGACCGATGTGGTGTATCCATCGGGGGCAGTGAAGGTGTTGGCATCCTCATCGTAGGTGAATGTGGCACCATCGAAGTCCAGGGGATAGTCATCGCCCCAGAAGTTAAATGTCCCCATGTACATGCTGGGAATGGTGAGAACAGCATCGGCCAGGGTACCCTTAACCCAACCGGCGGTGTAATACTCGCTCAGTCCCTGGATATAGACCTGGTCATTGTCCATGACAATCTGCACCTCAAATGTCTTGTCGCGGTTGACATAGGTATCATGACCTGTGAAGACATACATGGCGGGCGCGATGCCCTCGGGGGGAGTGACCACCTCTTGAGCGTTAACTACTGGCTGGCTCAGCAATGCAGCCAATCCAATCATCAGAAATGTAATTTTTTTCATAAGCATTTGTTTATTATATGGTTAATGCGAATAATCAACTGCTAGAACACCACAATTTTATAGGCCTGGCGACTCTGGCGCATTGTGAGGATGTAGATGCCCGCTGGCAGCGAGATAATGTCATCATTGCGCACCTCATCAATGTGCCGCACCACTTGGCCGTGAGTGGTATAGACCATCACGTTGAGTAGCGGCTCGCTGCACTTGACCAACACTCCGCCTTCGGTTGGCAGCAGGGCTAGTGGACGGTCGGCCTCAACGCCAGTGATGCCGCTGTGGTCAATGGTGATCACGTTTGACTCGGGCGACAAGTAACCCAATCGGTAGGCCTGCACGGTATAGGTGTGCGTGTGCTCGGGGTTACGGTCGGTGAATCGATAGGTGGTCTCGGTGGCATCATCGGTGGTGAATGACTCACTGTCTACGATGCTACCTTGACGATCATAGATGGTGCGGTTGACTACAAAGTAATCGACCTCATCAGATGTGGGTTGCCAACTGGCAACGTAGCCACTATCGGTGATCTCCTGTGCTGGCAAGGCTGTGACGGCACTGAGGTTGGGGACAGCGCGGCAACTGGCGTTCAGACTCATGCCGAAACTGCCGGTCAAGCCGCCGTCACTGATGAGCAAGCGTGCCTTATGGTCGCCCAGTTCGGTGGGGGTGTAAGTGATGGTGAGCGGGTAACCCTGACTACTGTTGGCTGTCGAGCGGTCTATCTGGCTCACGGGCAGTGAGAACATGGCTGCATCGTCGCGATAGATAGTCACTGACAGGTTGCTTGTCAAGTTGTGTCCCTTGATGTAGATTGTGATGCTCAGGTTACGTCCCAATGCCACTTCGCCAAAGTAGATTTCGGCATTCTGGACGGGTGATATGAGTTCGGGTGGGCCATCAATCACATCATCACCACCAGTGAACACTTCACCACTGTGGTTGCCCCAGATGTACTCCATCAAGTCGGGAAAATCGATGAATGGGTTGCGGTTGTTCTGACAACGGTAGACGGCATCGTTGCGGTCTTTCTCCTTGTCGCTCACAGGGTCCTCACGAGCCCAGCGCAGCAGCAGGTCGATTGACCACTGGTTGAGCGTGAGCCACGATCCATTGCCCATCATCCAGGTGTACTTCCACTGGTAGTCCTGATAGGCACTGGCCATATACATGTAGGTGCGAGCAAAGTCGCCCTTGTAGCGATCGTCGGGTTCAAAGACCATGCTCGATCCACCGCCCTGACCGGCCTTGGGCGAGCCCGTGCGAGTGCAGCCGTTGTCAAAGTCGACACGCGACACCTCGCCCAGTGGATAGTGCAACTTGGCACCGTTGGCTGTTGCGTCGCTGGGATAGAGATGGTTCAGGTCGGTGTAGGCGATGTAGCCTTGGCTCTCGGTATAGCCGCCCCACCAGCTCTTGGGCACCGAGTGCTCTTTGTTCATGCCACTGGTGCTGTTGCCCGGTTGTGAACTGAAGTAGTAGGTATAGTCGCTATACATGTCCCACACGCGGCTGTGGTCATCGGGCATACAGTCGGTCTGAGGGAAGTAAGTCCACAGACTTCCGTAACTGTGCACAGTGCGTTGTATGGCCAGATCATGAATGGCATTTTTCAGCGCCTGTCCGCTCTTGCCGGCCAGCGTGTTGTAGTAGCCTACAGGGATGGATGCCTGCAAAGTTGCAGTCAGGGTTGCAATATATAAGGCAAGGGTGTAAAGTTTTTTCATCTTTTGAACTTTTGAGGCCGTAAAGGTACGCATTTTTTGGAAATCAAGCGCAATAATGGCTCAGAAAAAACTACTAATGCTCCAAGGACTTGGAGTTTTCCGGGAGCACCAAGTCCTCAATGCGAAACTATCTCGATGTGGCTGCTCCCGGTCGAGCCGTTGGGAATGACACGTATCTGGGTGGTGATGCGCTCACTCATGGTGTCGGTGTGGCTGATGACACCCACTTTCTTGCCCTGCGAGGTTTGCAGCATGGCCAGCGAGTCAATGACCGTGGCCAACGTGTCGGCATCGAGCGAGCCAAACCCCTCGTCGATAAAGAGGTTATCAAAGCGGATGTTGCGCGATGACAGCGATGACAATCCCAGTGCCAGCCCCAGACTGACGATAAACGTCTCACCGCCAGACAGTGAGTTGGTGAAACGCACGTCATCAGCGCGGTCATGGTCGATGACGCGAATGGCCAGTGAATTCTTGATTTGCTGCAGCTCGTAGCGGCGATTGAACTTTCTTATCTCGGCATTGGCATGATCGACGAGGAATCCCAGCGTGTAGCACTGCGCAACCATGCGCAATGTTTTGCCATCACTGCCGATGGCATCATTGATCTCTTTCCAGTCGTCGCGCAGTTGTTGGGCGTGGTTCAGTTCCTCTGCTTTGCTGCCCATTTTCTGCACCGCGTCATCATGTTTCTTCTTCGTGGTCTTGACATCAATGAGTTTGTCTTGCTGACTGCTCTGCTGCAATTCCGCCCGTTGGGTTAGCAACTGCTCTTGAGTCTGCACTGGTTTGCTGTTTTGGTGCTGAGCATGTGCCTCCTGCGCCTCAGCGAGTAATGCTTGGGCCGATGCTACATCATGGGCCAAGGCTTCCTTCTGTTGGCGCAAGGCTTCCCAGTCGTCGGTGGCATGCAATAATGCAGTCACTTTGTCTAAGTCAATTTCATCGAGGCGGTCGAGACGAGCATTGTATGCATCAATCCATTGTGCAAGTTTGTCCTGACCCGACTTGAGCGCCTGTTCTTTTTCTGCCAGTGATTTGGTTTGCTCATCGATGGCTCCGGTCAGTAGGCTCAGGGCATTGCGCAACTGTGCGATGTTTTCGTTCAACCTCGACAAGGAGGCGTCTGCTTCGGTGCTTGCTTGCTTCAGTCGCTGTTCAACCGCGTCTGGCATCTCGCCGCCCAGTTCTTGTTTGAACTTTTCGTTCAGACGGTTGAATGTGTCGTTGGCTGTTTGCCATTTAGTGGTGGCATCGGCTAGATCCTGATGTTTCTTAACTTGATCAGTTAGCAAGGTGGCTGTGAGTTTTTCATCCACAGCCATCTGCTGTTTGGCATCGATGACCTGCTGCTGCAACTGGTTGAGGGTGTTTTGCGACTTTGTCGCAAAGTCATCCAGTGCCTTGATGGCATCGTCCTTCTGTTTGTTCTGCTTGTTAATTTCGGCCTGGATGCGGTTAAAATGGCGCAAATCCTCGTCTGCTTGTTGATCCTGCTGTTGCAGGCTGGGCTTCAAAGCCTCAAGCGCCTCCTTGGGCCATGAGGGATATTGCTCATGCAGGGCATCCCACATTAGGTTGTGTCGATCAATGTCGGCTTGCAGTTGTTGCAGTCGTGTGGCGATGCCTTGCAGCAGGCCTTCATTGCGCTGAATAATGTCACTCTGTGCGCGCTCAAACTTCTTCTGTCGGTCAAGTTCTGCTTGCTTGGTGGCCAGACGTGTATTCAAGTTGTCAATTGCTTCATAGAGCAAGTTGTCATCGGCTTGGTAAGGGTGTGATGTGGCACCGCACAGTGGGCAGGGTGTGCCGTCTGTGAGCACGTGGCGATGGCTGTGCCAGTTCTCGCTCGTGATGAGGGTGAACAGTCGTTTGTCTTCATCCACCTCTTTGTCCAGGGCTTCGATGTCGAGTTTGCCTAACTCATTGCGTGCTTGCTGGGTCTGTTGCTTGACACTTTCTTGCTCGGCCTCTGCCTTATGCTTTTCGGTCGTCGCCTCAGTCAGTCTGTCAACAACCTCAATGCCCTGCATGAGGGCTTGCAACATCTTGTCGGCTGCCGATTTGCGCCGGCTCAAGTCATCGGCATTTTTCCCCTCAATCTGCGATTGCAATCCGTTGATGAGGTGCTCGATGGCTTGCACTTGCTCGGTTAATGCCGTGCGCTCTCGGTCCATTTCTTCAGTCGACTTCAGCAGTTTAGCCAGGGCATCGGCTACAGCCTGCTTGTTTTGCTCAATACTGGCCTTGTTGTTTTCGACAGCCTGAGTAGTCGCAGTTGCATCTTGTTCAGCCTTGCGCTTGGCCTCGGTGCGTTCATCAAGCATTGATTTGGCTCCATCAATCTCGGCCAGCAGTTCATGGGCGCGATGGATGTGCGGTGTGGCTTCGTCCAGGGCCTTTCGGGCATCTTCGGCAGTCTTGTTCATCTTTTCCTGTTCCTTGCACATGCCTTCGATGTCTTTGGCTTGTCGACTCGCTTGGTCGCATTTCGATTGGATGTCATTTCGCAGTTTGCTCAACTCGCCCTCTATGCGCTCGATCTCTCGTCTCAGGTCGATGGCCTCGTCCAATGCATCATGCAGAGCCAGCCGATGTGCATCGTTGACAAATGCCTCCTGCTTGGCAACAGTTTGTTCTGCAACGCTGTGCTTGCTGTTGACTGCATCCATCATGACCTTGTCATCGGCATACCAGCGGAGTTCCTCCTCCACTTTTTTCAGTTTAGAGGTTAATTCATTCTCGGCTTGTTCTAAACTGGCAATCTGCTGTTCAATCTGGTGCAAGGCTTCTTCGTCCAGCAGGTCTTGCTTGATGGCATCAATCGATGAACTGATGTCACGATAGGCTTCGTTGGCTTGTGTGGCTTTGGCCTTGATTTGTTCGGCGATGCTCGAGTAGAGTTCTTCGTTACCGATAAGTTTTTCCAGCAGTTTAGAACGCTCTTCTTCATTGGCGTTGAGGAAGTTGGAGAATGCACCTTGGGCAATCAGGACGGTGCGCAGAAACTGCTCATACTCCAGACCGATGATTTGTGGCAGTTCTGACCACACCGCTTCTTCTTCAGTGCAAGTGCCGTCGGGCTGCAGGGTGAGTTTGAAGAGCAACGGCTTTACCTTGTCATCAAAAAGTACATTGTTGAACTTTACATGCCACTCAGCACGGTACAGGCTGCCGTCGTTGGCTTGGAAGGTGAGTTTGCTGTAGCCAGTCTTCTTGCCACGGGTCAGGATGTTGCGGCAGTCGGTGGGTATGAGGCGGACTTTCTCGTCATTCGTGCCGTAGGTTTTTATCTCTTGGTTTCGGTCACCCTTTTTGCGTGGATAACGCGGAGCGCGGGCATACAGGGCAAGGCAGATGGCATCGAGCAGGGTCGACTTTCCGCTGCCAGTGGGGCCTACAATGCTAAAGATGTTGCTGTCGCACAGTGCGCCCTGAGTGAAGTCGATGACTTCTCCTTCGGGACGGTCGAGCGAGGCAAGGTTCTGGATTTCGAGTCGTAAGAGTTTCATGGTAGTTAGTCGTTGGTTTCGTTTTTAATGTTTTGTATGATTTCGTTGAGCATGGATTTTTGGCGCTCGTTCAGTTCATGTCCCTTCTGGGTCTGAAATGTTTGTTGCAAGATGGGCATCGGGTCACTGTTTAAGATGTCATCGATGCTTTTGAGTACGGGTTGCTGGGCATCGTTTGCGTTAATCTGGGGCAGGAACTTCTGAATGCCGCACAAGATCGCATTCTTCTGGCTGACCAACTCCTCCAACTCGTGGATCTCGTCGCTGCTGAACTTCTTTTGTGCTACCTTGAGCATAACGTAGGGCGCACTCGCGTTGATCCTACCCTCAGTGCGGTCAGGCAAAACCTTGTTGATAAGTCTCTTCAACTTGGCTGGAGTGAGTGTCTCCTTGTCGTCGGGTAGCACTACAAGTTGATGCTGGGGTGTGTAGACCAGTTGCTCGACCTTGGGGCGATGACCGTCTGTGAGGGTCACCAGATCTACACCGTGGGTATAGTCTTTCTCGGCGAACGACATGGGCAATACACTGCCCGAGTAGCGTGCCCAGTCGGTGCCCCAGATGTGCTGTCGCTTGTGGATGTGGCCGCACGTGAGGTAGTCGGGGTGATCGGCCCATCCTTTCATGTCAACCTGTTCCAGGCCGCCGATGATGATCTTCTCGCTGGGATCGCTGCTATCAATTTCCGAACCGGTGGCATACATGTGCGCCATCATCACTAGGGGTACATCATGATACAACTCATGGGCGCGGGCCGTAAGTGCACACAGAAAGTTTTTCACGCCTCGCGAATAACTTGCATCGCGCACCACGTCGCTGCGCAGATAGGGAACAGCAAGCACAACGGCATGGTCTCCAGCCTGGCCTGTGATGGGTATCAGTAGGTCGTCGTAATCGAACTGCCAGTCGCCCTGCCCATTGGCATCAGTGACCCAATGTCGCAGGACGTTGCCGCGTACCTCCACATGGTGGTGTGTCAACAACTCGCGCGGTGCCTCGAGTCGACTGGCCGAGTCGTGGTTGCCCGCGGTGATGATGATGCGCATCGCAGGGCAATGTTGAGTAGCATCGGCCAGAAACTTATAATAGACCGACTGCGCCTTGCCCGACGGGTTGCCGTTATCAAACACATCGCCCGCCACAAGTAGCGCATCGGGTTGCTGCTCGTCGATCTGGTCGAGCAGCCAACGCAAGAAGTGCTCATGCTCGGGCAGCCTGTCGTAACTTTTAAATAAGTTCCCCAGGTGCCAGTCACTGGTACAGATTATCTTCATAGGATGTCTCCTTTTTCGATTGTTATTTTGGCAAAGTTAATGCTTTTTTTTGATACAATTGAGAATTCTTTGTATCTTTGTCCCTATATTCACTCATGGGGTGAATTGAGGTTCTTTATTCTTAATTCTTAATTAGAACAAGATGCCCTATTTTTCGGTCATAGTACCTGTTTACAATCGGCGCGATGAAGTCGAAGACTTGATGCGTAGTCTGGCGGCTCAGACCGTCAAGGACTTTGAGGTGATGATTGTCGAGGACGGTTCGTCGCAGCCCTGTGGTGACATCGTCGAACGATATGCCCAACAGACTGATGCACATTATTATTATAAGGACAATGAGGGTCGTAGCATTGCTCGCAATTATGGCATTGAGCGGGCTACCGGCCAGTACTTCATCTTCTTTGATAGTGACTGTGTTATCCCCCCCGACTATTTCGCTAACTTGCAGAAGGCGCTGCGAGAGGACTATGTGCCTTGCTTTGGTGGCCCCGATGCAGCAGGAGCTGACTTCAGCGATTTGCAGAAGGCCATCAGCTTCTCGATGACCGCATTCCTCACCACTGGCGGCATTCGCGGTGGCAAGGTGCAACTCGAGAAGTTCGTTCCGCGCTCGTTCAACATGGGTTACTCGCGCGAGGTGTGGGAGCGGGTAGGGGGCTTCCGCGAAATGTTCAGCGAGGATATCGACATGAGCACTCGCATCCGTCAGGCGGGTTTCAACATTCGTCTCATCCGCGAGGCATTTGTTTATCACAAGCGCCGCACTAGTCTGCGGAAGTTTGCCCGGCAGACTTATGTTTTCGGGATGTCGCGCATCACCCTCAAGTTGCTCTATCCCGACAGCCTTAAGTTGGTGCACACACTGCCAGCAGTGTTCGTTCTTGGATGTCTGACACTGATTCTTTTGGCCATATTCTGGCATTGGTGGGCAATTCTTCCGCTGGTGCTCTACGCCGTGATGCTCTGGGTCAGTGCGCTGGTCAAGACTCATAGTCTCAAGATTTCGCTCATGGCGGTGGTCACGAGTTTTGTGCAACTGGGCAGTTATGGCATAGGCTTCATTAAGGCATACGTCTGGAAGATTCTTCTGGGTCACGGACGCGATATTAATGAAGAGATAGCCATGCGCAAGGGCAAATAAGTATTATACTTTTGGAATATGATGATTCAAGAGTACGATGTCGAATACCGCCGTTCAAAACCGCTGCAGCAGTGCGTGGCCGAGGACGACCGACCACGCGAGAAAGCCAAGCAATTCGGTTTCAAGCAGTGTAGCGATCGTGACTTGCTGGCTCTGATCATTGGCAGTGGAAGCCGTGGCGAGAACGTGTTGGAACTGTGCCAACGCATATTAAACGATCATAACGGAAAATTCTATAACCTGGCTCGCAACTCAATACGTGACCTCGTTCGCAAGTATCGAGGCATTGGTGAGGTCAAGGCCATCGAAATTCTGGCAGCACTCGAGTTGGCGCGTCGCTATCAGTTAGAGCGGTTCGACGATGACTTCCAGATTACCACCAGCAAGGATGCATACGACCTGCTGTGGGCAAAGATGGGGTCGCTCAATCATGAGGAAATATGGACGATCATGCTCAGTCGCAGCAAGCGGGTGCTGGGAGTGGAGCGCATCAGCACCGGCGGGACTTCCTTGGCCATTGCCGACATTAAGATGGTTATGAAACCAGCCATTGAGCGGCTGGCCGACTCCATCATCCTTGCTCACAATCATCCAAGCGACAGCGTGCGGCCCAGCATGCAGGACAACGACCTGACCAAGAAGGTGGCTGCGGCATGCCGCACTATGGACATGGCACTCATCGACCATATTATCGTCTGTCGTGGAGGACTCTACTATAGTTACAATGACGAAGGGACACTCTGAGTGCTTAATGCGTGTCACCCCATTGTTCGATGTTACGCACCTCAGCTGCAGCCCTAGCAAGAATACCGTCAGAATGGCACATTCGGGTCGTTGGGACCTTCCAGAAAATCAACATTTGTTGGAGGAGGTGGATTAAACCCCGGGTCCATACCGCCACCGAAACTAGGGTCAGGTTCAGTGTTCATCTTCGACTGGTAGATGCTCTCGCTCTCACCTGTCAGGTTGAAACTTTCGTCCCAGTTTTCAAAACGAGCAAACTGGCCTCGGAAACGCATCTTCACGTCACCCACACTGCCGCTGCGGTGCTTGGCAATGATAAACTCCGCTAGGCCACGTATGTCCTTGCCCTCGGCATCCTCACTGCTGCGTGTGTAGTACTCCGGGCGGTGGATAAAGCACACGATGTCGGCATCTTGCTCAATAGCACCACTCTCACGCAGGTCACTCAACTGTGGACGTTTGCCGTGCTTGTCATCGCGGGTCTCCACACTGCGGTTCAACTGCGACAAGGCGATGATGGGGATGTTCAACTCCTTGGCCAGACCCTTGAGACTTCGTGAGATGGTACTCACCTCTTGCTCACGGCTGCCGAACTTCATGCCCGAGGCGTTCATCAACTGCAGGTAGTCGATGATGATGATCTTCACACCATGTTCACGCACCAGGCGGCGTGCCTTGGTGCGCAGTTCAAACACCGACAGTGATGGGGTATCGTCGACATAGAGTGGGGCAGAGTACAGCCGTTTGGTACGAGCCATCAGGTTGTCCCACTCGGGTTGGCTCAATTGTCCGCTCTTGATTTTCTCACTCTCAAGTTCGCACACGTTGCTGATCAGACGGTTGACCAGCTGCAGGTTGCTCATCTCGAGCGAGAACATTGCAACTGGTGTTGAGAAGTCGACCGCCATGTTCTTGGCCATTGACAACACGAATGCCGTTTTTCCCATCGCGGGACGGGCAGCGATAATCACAAGGTCGCTATTCTGCCAGCCACTTGTCTTCTTGTCCAGGTCATGGAACCCGGTCTGAAGTCCGCTCAAGCCGCTCTCGCTGTTTGACGCCTCTTGAATCTTCTTCAGTGCCTCACTGATGATAGGGTCAATCTGCACCACATCGCGCTTGAGCGTGTTCTTCGAAATCTCGAACAAGCCGCCCTCAGCTTCTTGCATCAGGTCATATACGTCGATCGATTCGTCGAAAGCCTTCTGTTGGACCATGCTGCTGAAGTGAATCAACTCGCGGGCTATGTATTTCTGTGCCACGATGCGGGCATGAAACTCAATATTGGCGGCACTCGATACGCGGCCAGTCAACTCGCTGATGCGCAACGGGCCACCGGCATCATCCAGTGTACCGTCAGCGCGCAACTGCTCGGTCACAGTCAACATGTCTATCGGACGCTGCTTTGCACCCAGCGAGACTATCGCCGAGTATATCTTCTGGTTCGCGTTGTCATAGAAACTCTCTGGCTTGAGAATGTCGCTCACCACACTGTAGGCATCCTTCTCGAGCATCAACGCACCGAGCACTGCCTCCTCGATCTGCAGATCCTGTGGTTGTAACTTGCCAAACTCACTCACGATTTCGGGTTCGTGTTGTGGACGGCGACGATATTGTCTCTCTTCGGGCATAAAATTTTATTCTTTGATTTACCGCTGCAAATTTAATGTATCTTTCTCGCCCCACCAACCTCACCGCCCAAAAGATATCCACACATTATTAACAATTGTCAATCTTCCTCTTTTGGGTGGTTGGGATGGTGCTGGATAGGGATAGTTTTTTTGTCATCCCAATTGCTAGCCTCTGTCTGTTGTTGTCACTATACAACAAATGCCGTTGTGAGTGCTGAGCATTCACGACGGCTATGCTGTCTGCCCCGAGCATTGGCACAGGGGCGGAGGATTTGAGCGACTGATTACTTGTAGACCGAGTCGCTCACGCTCAGGCTGTAACGACCCTTGGCGCGGCGGCGAGCCAGCACCTTGCGGCCATCTTTAGTCTTCATGCGAGCACGGAAACCATGCTTGTGAGCCTTTTTCAGGTTCGAGGGTTGGAATGTACGTTTCATTGCTATAATAATTTTAAAATTTTCTGCGCTTGCGAAAAAGCGGTGCAAAATTACTGCAAATTTTCAAAATACACAAGCAACTGAAGAAAAAACACCATTTTTTTTTGATTTCTCCTTGATTTAGACTACCTTTGCACCCAGTTTTCGAAACTACACATTTTAATAATATAATAAAAAGCTTTTATGATTAACGCTCAAGACATCAAAAACGGTACCTGCATCCGCCTCGACGGAGACCTGTACTTCTGCATCGAGTTCCTTCATGTCAAGCCCGGTAAGGGTAACA
The DNA here is from genome assembly GCA_002396085.1 of Porphyromonadaceae bacterium UBA4262. Classification (GTDB taxonomy): domain Bacteria; phylum Bacteroidota; class Bacteroidia; order Bacteroidales; family Muribaculaceae; genus Sodaliphilus. Next base: position 40,666 of record DGWI01000024.1, on the reverse strand, counting down.
CCTTCATGCGCACGAAACTCAAGAACGTCGTCGACGGACGAGTGCTCGAGCGCCGCTTCAACATCGGTGAGAAACTTGAAGACGTCCGCGTCGAGCGTCGTCCTTATCAGTACCTCTATATGGACGGTGAGGATGCTATCTTTATGAATCAGGAGACCTACGAGCAGATTCCCATCAGCAAGGATCTCATTACTGGTGCCGATTTCATGAAGGAGAGTGATATCGTCGAGGTCGTCAGTGATGCTTCGACCGAGACCATTCTCTTTGCCGAGATGCCCGTCAAGACTCAACTCAAGATCACATACACCGAGCCTGGTGTAAAGGGTGATACTGCCACCAACTCGCTCAAGCCTGCAACCGTCGAGACTGGAGCTACAGTTCGCGTGCCCCTCTTCTGCAACGAGGGCGAGATCATCGAGGTTGACACCCGTGACGGCAGTTATCAGGGCCGCGTCCGCTAAACACACGGCGCACTCCAACAAGTCAAACAACTCCGTGCAGCCACATTGGCTCGCACGGAGTCGTTTTATTCATTCTTTCCCATCATTATCGCGTCAACAATGGGCCACCATCGATCAGACAATCTTGATGGAGGCTATACTCCCATAACCGCCTTGACGATAATAAGGACCAGCGGGATGGTGATGCAGAACACACCATTAACATCGATAATGAATCCCGACTTAATCATCTTGGTGATGGGAACATAGCCCGAGGCATAGACAATGGCGTTGGGCTATGGGAAACATCATCGCAGCTGTGGCCGTGTTGCTGATCCATCCCGAGCATATCATGCTGGCTAGCCCGATGGCCAGGAAGATGCGCCGCGGTGAGTCGCCCACCCATTTCATCGACAAAATCCCATAGGCAATGCGCTTGTCCAAGCCATTGACCATCATGCCCTTGGCGAGCAGAAAACCGCCCATGAAAAGGAAAATCATCGGGTTGGCAAAACTAGCAAATGCCTTGCCGGCTGGTGCCACACCCAGTGTCACGCACAATGTAGGACCGAGTAGCGACGTCACAGGAATGGGCACAGGCTCGGTAATCCACCATATCGCCACCAGTGACATGATGGCCAGCAGATGATGGGCAATGGGCGAAAGGGCATCGATGGGGATAAACCACAGGGCTGTAGCCACCACAGGGCCAAGTATAGCCCCGATGACACGGCGCTTGTTGTCGAACGATTTACTATTTATTTCCATGTTTTAGGCTTTTGTCGCGCAACTGTACGACTTTTTTACAATCCGAGAAAACTTTGCGACAGTTTTTTCTTTTCAAGTTTCGCTGGAAGTTCAAATAAGAAGCGCTACAGGTGTCTATAAATGAGGGCATCCAGCTATTGCTGGATGCCCCCAATATCATAATAGTGAATGCCTTTATTTCGCCACTTGCGTGTAAAAGTCCTTCAAGCACTGCCTGACATAGCCTTGTTCGTAGCGGCTTTCAATCAGTGGACGCGCCTCAGCGGCCATTCGCGCCACCTCATCACGATGCATCACCCAGTGCCGCATGGTCTGATATAATGCTTCCTCATTGCGCGGCGGCACAATCGTGCCATTGCGTCCATCGATGATAATCTCGCGCGAACCATTGATGTCAGTCACAATGCTTGGCAGCCCCATTGCGCCAGCCTCAATCACCACATTAGGGAATCCCTCACGATAACTCGGGAACACCAATGCGTCCGCTGCCGCATAGAATGGCCTCACATCTTTTTGTGACCCTACGGCTTGTATTGCTGGATTACTGTCAATCTCTGCCTTCGTTTCGGACTTCACTGGATCCACTTCATCCTCAAAGGGACCGACAAGCGTCAATTCAGTTTTCTCAAACTCCTCATGTAGCCGCTTGAATGCCCCCACTAGTTCATTGATACCCTTGTCACGTACAAGTCGGCCCACAAACACAAACTTGAATTTGCTCAGGTCCTCCCCTAAGTTAGGGGAGGTGGTACGAAGTGCCGGAGGAGTGTGCGAATCAGCCAACCCATCATTGTGAATTGTGCATTGCTCATGCTGTGCAACTGCCTCGCGACTGTAGTGTTCAAGATTAATTCCCCTGATGTTTCCATGGCCTAGCACACTTAGTGGCTTGTGGGTGATACCGTTGTTTAGCAAGTCGGCCTTCACCCCCTCGCCTTCAGGGATGATGTGTGTTGCGCAAGCGCAAGTCAGCCAGTCAGTTGCCATCAGGATGCGTCGCTTTAGCCCTTTTTCCGTCGGGAACACAAGACCGGTAAACGTGTGTATGCGCACAGGCACCCGAGCCAACCATGCTGCCACCATCGTGACAAGGCCAGCCTTTGGTGTCATCGAGTGTATCATGTCCGGTCGCTCGCGCCGCAGCACTCGCCACATCAGCCACAGCGACTTCATGTCCTTCACGAGCGAGATCCGCCGTTCCATCGGCACCGCCACAGTCCTGATGCCCTCCTGTTCGCCGAAGGCCTCCAGTTCAGTATTCCCACTTTCAGGAGCAACCGTCGTGTTCGGCGACGAAATCGCCACCACCTCATACCCCTGCTCGCTCAGCTCTTTGAGCAATCCCGAGCAGAACGCCCACAGAGATGTCGGTGCGGTCATTACTCTTATCAATTTCCTCATGTCAAATTTTCTGATTCGCAAATCACATCGGTCAAAGTCAATAATCCCAAAGACTCAGCCAACACTAATCCTCATATCTGTAAATCTAAACAATGGCACCTTACTCCAAAGAACTTGTTATATCTCCATGGCCAGGATAAATAGTCTTATCAATGGCAAGTTTTAGGATTCGGTCAACAGATTGTTTCGCTATTTGTTTTCTCCCTCCAGGCAAGTTAGTAACTACTTTTATTCCAGGAATGTATGAGTCACCAGTAAAGATCTCTTTGTCTGCAACAAAAGTTAGGCAACTATCGTTGTGGCCAGGAGTGGCAGCAACCTTTAACTTACATTCCCCATTCAAGACAATTTCATCCCCATCATTAATGATTTGGATATTTTGGGGATATTCAAATACAAATGGTGTCTCGTGATAGCGTGACAAGTTCAATTTATCATTAAGCAATAATTCCCTACCGACTTCATTTGTATATACTGGAATCCCAGGATATAACTCAAACAATTCATTAAGTCCATAAATGTGGTCGTAATGAGCATGGGTTAGCAGCACCCCAACCACTGGCATCTTGCCAATTATCTCAACAATAGGTCTAATATCCCCGCAGTCCACCAACCAGCAATTCTTCTCAAAGTCTAATATCCACGAGTTTGATGTAAATAACGAGTTGATGACTTGATGAATCTTCATGAATTAATGTGTAAGTCTATAGAATATGCCATACGTGCTCTTACCATATTGATAGAGCAAGGGATGCTTGATGCACGTTAAGCATGCAACTTTCAATACTGATGAGATGTATTTATTAGCTTTGAAATCCTTTACTGTATCTTGTACTAGCCGATTGATAATGGATTCTATTTGTGGATTATCTGATGCTTGCATAAATCGAGAAATGATGAGCTTGTAGATACGCTGTAGAATAAAAGATTTATTCTCTTCTGTATCGTCATCAAAATAATCAAAATAGAGATTTCTCCAGCCATTTAATTCGACAATATAACGTGGCGCAACATTTACCGGGTGCAGAATAGAATCCGGACGCTGCAAATAAAAGTAAATGTTGTGTGGCACCACAACGAACTCATCTGCCCGCTTGAATAACTGCATGTTGAAGTCTATGTCTTCAGTGGCTGTATCCCTGAAATATAAGCCTTCAAGAGCCTCTCGTCTATACATCTTACTACAAACACTGGCATACTGAAAATCGTAGAACATACGATGGTATATGTCTTTTCTAGTCAGTAACTTAATCAGTGGATGAGTAATAGTGTCTGTGTCTCTGAATTTATAAACAATCTCTCTATGACCGAGAGACATGTCTGCTTCAGGATGCTGAAGTAATGCGTCATATAGAAGTTCCAGAAATTGAGGATGATAACGGTCATCGCTGTCGCAAAAACAAATAAAATCACCCAAAGCATTCCTTAAACCAAAGTTTCTAGCACCCGAAATTCCTTGATTTTCCTGATGTATTACTCGAAAACGACTATCTTGGGCAGCAAATCGTTCGCCAATTTTGTAAGTCCCGTCGGTTGAGCCGTCATCAACAACAATGACCTCATAATCCTTAATAGTTTGTGCTGAAATGCTATTAAGGCTGTTCAACAAGAATTTTTCGGCGTTATACGCGGGGATAATGATAGAAATCATAGTTGATATCTCTGCCTCGACACGCCTATCTGAACTTATACTTCAACAATCTCGCTGATCTTGCAATCAACAAAGGGTACTATACTTGTTGACCAACTCATGCCTACACCGAAAGCACTAAGTAAGAGGTTTTTATTGCCTTCAAGTTCGTCTTTAAGTTCACTGACAATAGTCAGAGGAACCGAAACTGAAGATGTGTTTCCATATTTTGCAATAGTTGAAGGTACTTTTTCTTTTGGCAACCTAAGCTTTTTTGAAATATGATTATTCATAAAATCGTTGGCTTGGTGGAAAACTATGTAGTCAATTTGGTCAAGGGTTGTGTTTGCCTTGGCTATTGTTTGTTTAATATCTTTTGGAATATTCATAATTACAAAACTGAACACATCTCCTCCACGCATCGTTCCTTGCTCATCGTTACGAATGTTACCATACTCATCAACCACACGCTCTTTTAGCGTTTCGAGAGAACTTGGATGTCTATAACCACCGCCTTCAATTTTGATGAGATCGCCTAGTGAACCGTCCGAATGAATCGAAAAGAAGCTCTTTCCATATTTCTCATTCCGCTCAATGAGTGCGGCAACACCGGCATCGCCAAAAAGAAATGCAGTTTTACGGTCTTTTGTTGAATAAACTTTTGAGCGAGTTTCTCCATCAAGAAGTAAGGCTTTACGAATGTGGCCAGTTTGCATTAACCCATAGATAACAGACAGCCCATAACTGAAAGCCGCGCAGCCCAAACTTATGTCGAATGCCATACATGTCTTTTCTAGGTGCAATCTATCTTGTAAAAGAATAGATGTCGCAGGCATACGATAATCTGGTGTTTGGGAGATAAACACCAGTAAATCAATCTCACTACGGTCAATTTGATTGTCTTCGATCAGTTTTTCAGCGGCAGCAAAACATAAATCTGATGAACAAGTATTTGCATCTGCAAAGCGACGTTCAAAAATCCCAATTTTATCAACTACTTGCTTGACCTCTTCTCGGGGAAAAAACTCAGTATATTCGTAGTTTTTGATGACATGACTTGGCACTGCAGCTGCCATAGCTGCAATGCCAACGCCGTCAAAAGTTAAAAATGCCATAAATCTGTTTTATATTGAACATCCTCCGTCAATGACCAAATCGTGTCCAGTGACCCATGATGAGGCATCAGAAAGGAGATAGATTGCAGAATAAGCAATGTCTTCTGGTCGCCCATATCGTTTCAGTGGATAGCGGTCGACATCAGCCTGCAATTGCTCTTCTGTAAGGCTTCCTTTATGTAACAATGGCGTTTCCACCATTCCAGGGCATAGGCAATTGACACGAACCTTTCTGGGCGCAAACTCTCGCGCGCAGAACTTCATAATTGAAAGCAATGCAGCTTTTGACGCTCCATAGATAGAGTTCCCGTTTGAGTAACGTTTTGTGCCGCCGATAGAATCTATTATGACAACAGATGCTTCCTTGTTCAGAATCTTTTTTTTGTAAAGTAGTCTTAGTACTTCAGTTTGTGAGAAAAAATTGATGTTGAAAATCTCGTCAAATTTTTCTCGACTAGCAAATTGGAAAGGAAGTGTACAACCTCGACCTGCGCACAATACTACACCGTCAATTTTCTTAAGAGAAGAAATTAAGGTGTTCACACCTTCGTCAGTCACAAGGTCAGCAACTACTTGTTGATGGTCGCCATTATTTGATTCCAGTTTTGTAAAAGTCTCTTGCAACCTCTCGGCATTGCGACCAGTAATAACTAGTGTTGCACCCATCTTTGAACATTCGATTGCTGTCGTCTGTCCAATTCCAGAAGAGGCTCCAGTAACAAGAATGGTCTTGCCGTTTAGTGAAAATGGGTTATAATTCATGACGGATCCTCCACTTCAACCAGTTCTGAAATCACAATACGCTCATCACTCTCAAAGGCAACAGTACCCCATGACAAACCGACACCAAAACCACAGCAAATAAATTTGGTGGGTTTGTTCTCAAACTTGCCTCGCAATTGTGTGACAATGGTCAGAGGAATAGAGGCAGAAGAGGTGTTCCCAAAGTGGAGCATGCATGAGGGAACTTTCTCGGGGGCAAGTTTAAGTTTCTTAACAATCTGATTATTCATCTTCATGTTAGCCTGATGGAACACGTAATAATCTGCATCTAGATAGTCAAACTCGTAATGTTTTGCAAGTTTTTTGATGGATTTCGGTGCGGTTGTTATGCCAAATGCAAATACGTCCATGCCTTTCATGCGAGATTGCAGATCACAATACTCCTTGCCATCAATTTCATACTTGTCAAATGCTTGTGGAGTAACTGGGTTTCTACTGCCCCCAGCGGGTGTAATAATGGCATCATAACCACTTCCGTCTGTGCCAAAGTGGAATTTGAATCCCTTGTTTCCCTCGTCATACTCTAATGCTGTTACAGTTCCGGCATGGCCAAACAGTGGGTCTCCTTTACTGTTTGGAATTCGAGCACGAGCTTTGGCATCGCCAACCATTAGCAGTGCCTTCTTTATCATACCATTTGTGACGAGCGACGCGACATCGTTCAAGCCATAGACCCATCCTGAACATCCGAGAGAGATGTCTAAAGCATAGCATTCTTTATTCAAACCTAACCGGTCTTGCATAATACATGATGTGGCAGGAAGAACATAATCTGGGGTTTGCGAGACAAAAATAATAGCTTCAATATCATCTTTCTCCCATCTCAAATCAGATATGAGCTTCTCTGCTGCAGCAAAGCATAGATCACTAGTAGTAAGTTCTCTAGAATAGCGCCTTTCTGCAACACCAGTTAGTTCAACGAATGCTGCTGCATCATATTCTTTCGATAAAACTGATGATGAGTCATTTTTTAAAACAATTTGAGGAACGCCAGCAGATATACCAGCGATCCTCACATTTTTAATCTCAAGAAAAGCCATTCTGAACTATGCTTTCGATTGAACTAAGTTAAACAAGTCTTCAACAGTGGTACAACCAGTAATGTCATTACCCTTAAGTGTAACATCATACTCGTCATCCACCATAGCAATTACAGAGAGAGCAATCAGCGAAGACCACTCTTCAAGTTCACGATAGTTGGTTGATGCTGTGATTTCGCTTGCATCGGTATCATCAAATAGGTCAGCGAAGTTAGAAATGAATTCGTCTAATTGCATAGTATACTTGAGTTTTGAATAGTTAATACTTAAATATTTTAGCAGGGATTCCTATGTAGGAAGAATTGTTTTTTGGGGGGGTCATGAGAACAGAACCGGCACCTAGAGTAACGTTATCTCCCAGTTGGATCTGTTGTAAAACGACTGATTGAATACCTAAAAGATTATTATCACCCATATTCACTTCACCAGAAACTCTTGCTCCTGGCATTATGACATTGTAATTGCCAATAATTGCATCATGACCGACGACGACATTGCCATTGAGGATGTTAAAGTTTCCTAAAATGACATCGCAAGAAACAGAACCTGGACCTTGTATTATATTTCCTTGACCTATTTGCAAAGTTTTCGGGTCAACTACATAAAAACTTCTGTCAATAAGATTCGGGTATTCAACTAACGCATTCTGGATTCTGCCGTGAACAATGTGCAGTATCCTTGGATTGGCAATGGCAATTGTGATGGCCAACGGAGTCGACCATGCGTTCAATTCGGTTATGTCTCCCAAAACATAGCCAAAGTGTGAAATGGCTGTGCCTTTGGTTTTGTCATCATCGAAGAAACCGATGAGATTCCATTGTGGTTCAGGAGCATATTGATTAATACGATCAATCAGGCAAGCCACTTCCTTGCCCAATCCGCCGGCGCCATATATTGCAATGTCTTTTACCACGATTTTTAGGGTTTACTATATTTTCTGCAAAAGTAATATATTTTCCTAGAATGGCAAAATTTTATAGCCAAAAACTCTAGTTCATTCCATTAAATTCTTCCATAGTTGCTTGTCCTTCTTGGCTGATGCCATCACGGTGGATGACAGCCTTGATAGTTTCGATAATCACAAGCAAATCAGTTTTGAACGACAAATGGTCAACATACCACACGTCGAGTTTGAACTTTTCGGTCCAACTGATGGCATTGCGGCCGTGGCATTGTGCCCAGCCTGTGATGCCAGGTCTGACTTCGTGTCGTCGCATTTGTTCGGGTGAATAGAGTGGCAGATACTTCACCAGCAACGGCCTCGGTCCAATGAGTGCCATATCACCTTTCAGCACATTGAAGAGTTGAGGCAGTTCGTCAATGCTCGTCGAGCGCACCAACTTGCCAACCTTTGTCAACCGTTCTGCATCTGACAGCAAGTTGCCTCCTGCATCCCGCTCATCGGTCATTGTCTTGAACTTCACTATCTTGAATATTTTGCCATGAAGCCCAGGTCGATCTTGAAAGAAAAACGCCCCAGCACCTTTGTTGGCGATGTGCAGCCACACCGTCACCACCAACAGCAACGGTGATAAGCATAGTAATGCTACCAACGCAATGCAGAAATCAAGTATTCGTTTCAGAAAGTGTTTGTACATTTTACTGTAATTAACCTTTAGAAACTCTTTAACATTCATTCTTGGAGCATTTGTGAACTGCAATAAGAATAGCCTCCTCTTCTCCAAGCATTAACTTAAATATTCTGCAAAATAACAGTAAAAACTTGAAATAATCAATTTTTCACTCCAAATAAATAGTTCGTCGTGGGCAAAATGCTGAAAATCAATGGTAAACGGAAATATTGTATTGCCAATATAACACTTGTTTTAACCAAAATTTAGGATTGCCTGAGAAAAATCAGTTCAATTATCGCTGCACTAAATACTCAGTGTGAAGAATAAAGCTCATTGTATTTCTGAGCCATGATGGCAATGTCAAACTGTTGTGCACGTTGTTGGCAGTTTTGAGCCACATCACGATAATAGTTTGCGTTCTCGCAAAGCCCATGGATGGCTGATGCAAGTGCCCTGGAATTACCCTCGGGGAACAGTACACCGTAGCCCGCCACCACCTCGCGCAGTCCATCCACATCGCTCGCTACGAAAGGCCGTCCGCTAGCCATCCCTTCGATGCTTGACAGTGATAGCCCTTCCCAATGCGATGAAAGTACCATCACATCACTTGCCTTCATAATCTCAGGAATGTCCGTACGGATGCCGAGGAATGTCACTCGATCTGCTACTCCTTGCTTTGTCGCCAATTCTTCTAGCAAGGGGCGGCGCGGTCCATCACCCACCAACTGCAGATGGTATTGCTTTGGCAATAGCGTCATCGCGCGGATGAGAGTGTCTTGATCCTTGGCTGCACTAAGACTTGCCACCATACTGATGATAAATTGCGAGTTATGCGAGATATCTTTGATGGGATGACTGAATCGTGCCACATTTATACCATTGAAAATGGTGCAAATGTTTTTTTGTTTGCCAATGTAGTTCAAGAGATTCATACGGGGTTGCTCCGATATGCAGATGACTCGCTCATAGCGAGCATACATCCAGCGGTCGATGATCTTCAGCCACCACTTACCGCGTCTACGGTTGTTCGCACTATGCTCTGTAGTGAATAGTCGGAATCCGCCTCGCATCATGATGCGTGCCATTGGGGCAAACAATTGACAGGCAGTATTGTGGGTATGAACTATATCGTAATGATGCTTGTGCAAAAACTTAGTCAGTCGCCACAGATTACGCGGATGATACACATTGCCGCCTATGCCCAATGTGTGGATAGGGATGCCTGTTGACTCCAGTTGTGCATAGAAGGGAGTTCGCGTGCCATCAAAAATCAGCAACTCGACCTCGTTACCTAGGTCGCGCAGTCTCGGTAGCAAGTCCACCATCAAGTGCTCTGCGCCCCCAGTTCTTAGTGACGTGATAATGTGCAATATCTTCATAATCGAGAGTCGCGTAGGTGCATGAGTAAACCGGCAGGTTGGCACCAGCGCCAGTACCATGCGAGTCTTGGAGCCTTGGCACCATTGGGCAGGCAGGCCGCAAACCGCCAGTAGTTGATGGCAGCCTTTATCTTCTCTTTTAGCGGAATGTCGTACGAGACCATCTCTTGGTAGCATGTCGTCGAAGCCATCGGGCTCTGCATCCGCACCTTCACAATTCGGTCGGTCAATCCTCCCTCCTGGTACTCGGCGATATAGATAGGTTGGTTAAAATATTGTAAGTTGTATTGCTGTGCGATGCGGTTCCATACCAGCGCTTCAGGACAAAATTTCTCGCTCTCATATTCGGGGAATGGGAACTCTCGTAATACCGATGTGCGAAACACTTCTTTCAAATCGCCAGTCACATGATATTTTAGTCTGATGTCAAGGCTATTAGATATCTGTTCCCCTTTGGCCAATCCAGAACCTATCACTGTGCCGTTAGGGGTCATATCTAGACCACATACGCCTCCTATGCACACATCATCACGCACCGCAGCCCAACGCTCCACCACAGTTTGTAGTGCATTCTCGGGCAGCAAGTCGTCACTATCCACAATAAAAAATAACTCACCCCGTGCTTCCTGCACACCACGGTTAATAGCACGATGCTTCCCCCCGTTGGCCTGACGGATGTAACGAATCCCGCCTAAACCCTTAAATTCTGAATTGCCACACGAACCATTAGTCTTAATTCTTAATTCTAAATTCTTAATTAATGATTGTGTTTGATCAGTGCTCCCATCATCCACAATGATCCACTCAAAGTCCTTGTATGTCTGCTGGCACAGGCTCTCATAGAGCCGTGTCAGCAGATGTGCCCGATTATATGTAGGAGTAAAAACGGTGATCATTATCGTGGAATGATAGCAAAAATGCGAATAATTGCCAGTGACTACCTACTTATAAAATTTATCCCTGTCATATTGAGGGTCATACTCGTAATGCTCATATATATAGTCTGGTGTGCGGTGTCCATTAGTGAAAAAAGTTTTATAAGGGTATAAAGTATTTGTTATTTGCCAAGCATTGAAGATGCGTAGAAAAAGCAATAAACACATAATGATAATGCCTGAACGGATGACCGTAAACTCTGTATTCTTAGCAATGAAAGTGATTGTGGCAATTATACCAATAATATAGTGCCATGCCATGCGACCACCGTTCTCCGAGCGAACGAACAACAACAAGAGAACGCAAAAGATGATAGCCATATTCATCAATGTTATTTGACTAGGGTTTTCCTCGTCAAACAAGTCATATTGCCAGAGAATGAGAGAAATAAAAAACACAGCCTCAATAAAATAGGCGAAACGAAACTCTCCTTCTTCAAAAGTGTTAATATTTTGCTCAATGCGTGCTGCATCTGTGAAGGCATCAGCAGCACCGAAGATTCCTCCCATAATATTACTCATGCCAATAACAAGACAAAGTGCAAGCCCAACCACGATAAGTGCCGGAGAGAACTTCCTTTGTGGCACAAAATAAAGAGGCGCAAGCACAATGGCAGAGTTGTGGAAACCAAAGGCCAGCAACACAATGGCAAAGAACGGGATGGGCTTACGCTCGATAGCATAGCGAATGGCGAGCCAGCCGATAGTGGCTGCGGTCACTTGTCGCAGGTAGGTAAAGGTAAAGAAGAACCATAGACCCAAGAACAGAATTACTGCAAACGGGTAGTCATCACAATACTGCTTGATATTGAAGAACAGCAGAGTATAAATGATGAGGGTAAGTGTGAAAATAAAAATGTAGCGATTAACTGTGACAAAAGACATTAATTGGTTGAAAGCCAAAAAAAGCCATTCGGTACGATAAAGTCGATAACCAGTAGTTTGTGTGACATCGCCGCCTGCCCGTGTCACTAGACTGATTTGGTCGAACACTTCGCCATAAATATATCGATCATAACCACCCAGCATGTCGGCGCACGCTACAAATAGTCCCAATCCTCCCAAATATATGGCGAGTGGAACCCACTTCTTTTCATTTTCATCGCGTGCTGCTAGATATATTAATACAGCGATTAAAAAAATCAATAGATATAACCACATATAAAAAATATAATTCAGAGAGAACTAGCACAAACCTATTTGCAAGAAAATAGTTGCTTCGAAATTCTTACTGGATTATGTTGCTCCAGTACCGCCTCGCGTCCGGCTTGCGCCATCTGCTCGTAGTGTTCAACTCGTGTCGGGATATCCATCAGCGTTTCAACGAGTTGTTCAGGTGTCTCCCACACCACACACGATGTGCCATGCTCAACAGCGATGTTCTCCATCGCATAAGGTGTGCCGAGCACCAGCAGCCCGTTGGCCAACGCGTCTAACACTTTGCCCTTAGTCCCAGTGCCAACAGTGATGGGTGTTACTTGGATATCATGCTTGATAATTTCGTCGATATAATCAGGAGCAAACTTAATATGCTCAACCTCAAACCCTAAATTCCGAAGCACCTCCACATGTCGTTCCCAGCCCTTGCCCAAGAACGTGATGGAGTAGTGGTCGCGAATTGTGTATTGTGCATTGTGCATTGTGCATTGAATATACTCCAACACTTCATCAGCCGTTTGCTGCATATACAGGTTATATTGCCCCGCAATGAGCAAGCGAATCTTCGGCTGGTGAAATCGAATTGCTCTGCGCTCAGCAACTGCATAGTGTGGATGTCGAAGAAACTTGCTGTGGACGTTTGGTGCTATCTGCCGCAGATGCTCGATGTCGGCCTCGCCAACGGCATAGTAAGTGTAATTGTCATCACTGCAAAATTCCCGTTCCATGCGAGCGTACTTGCGGTACATCATTGCGCACTTCCAATAGTCAAGGGGATTGTTCATCACAAACCGCCTGCCCATCATTCGATAGTAGTACAACGACTCCACATCAGGCCCAATCTGAATGCGGCGAAATCCAGGGAACTGCTTCGGGATACGAGACATCTCCTCGCTATTCACCCAAATTAGGTCTGGCTGCTGTGCCTTGATCTCCTTCACAACTCGCTGTGGGAGCTTGATATAATTGACAAAAGGATACTTTAGGAACACCCGCAACCACAGGAGATGAAACTTAAACATCCATCGATACCACCTTGGCAATGATAACAGCTGAATCTCTACGCCCAACTCCCGTGCAACTTCATCAATCTGATTATGAGTCAGCTTATTAGCATTAAACGAGTAGATAATGCATCTTGGCGTTCCATTCTCTTCAAGGCGTGCTGAACGGGATGAATTCATTAAACCATTCAACAAATGAAAGGGTAGTGCTGATGTCCCTCCTTTGTTTTCTGCAAATGGTAAAATGGTTGCAATTAGGATGAGTTTCATTAATATTTTAGCAGTTTCCGCAAAATAAACTCTATATTAAGTATCTTACTAAAAAATAATGCTTTTTTTGACAAAAAGGGCCCTCTTAAAGGATAAACACCATTCAAGCGCATTTCGGAGATGAGTTGTTGTTTGAAAGGCAAATCAATAAGAGGCTCTTTATTTCTAATCAAATTGAATAGCATGCCAAAAACGATTGAATTTACTCTTTTTGTAAGATTTTGACCAAGCTCTTTATCTCTGATCTCCTGAGCGAATTTGATGATAGAGTTGTGTACAACAATATCACTTGAAATATTAAAATAGACTCCCTCTCTTGTTGTCGCTGTTGTGAGAGTATTGATGTGTTTTATATAATTATAAATTATAATGCCAGTCACGAATACTTTTTGAGCAAGTGCCATTGCTTTTAAGTTGAACTCAACATCTTCTCTTGATATGCCAACATGGAAATCAAGATTATGTTCTGATAAAAATGATCTTTTGTAAATGAGCCGCCACACGCCTCCAGGATTGTATCCATTAAAAAGTGCATCCTTCCCTGATATAATTTGGCCTGGATCTGCGACATTGTCATTTATAACCCGAGCAAGATTAGAATCAACAAAATTATGGGTTCCCATTATAATGTCTAAGTCATTATTAACCATCATGATGTTGACAATTTTGTCAATATTTTGACTCTCGATATAATCATCAGAATCAACAAACCATACGTATTCGCCTTTGGCTGTAATAAGACCATAGTTCCGAGCGGCACTCAGACCGCAATTCTCTTGAGAATAAAATCTTATATTACTATTAGACAAACAAATCTCTTTTGCAATATCAACACTTCTATCGCTGCTGCCATCGTTGACAAGTATTACTTCATAAAAATCCTTGTCTACGCTAATACTTAAGATTGAATCTAAACATTTAGCGAGATATTTTTCAACATTATAAATCGGAACAATGATACTGAGTAGTGTCATAATTTTAAAGAAATTACCTTGCCTATTTTGCGAGCTAATAAAGCTTTTGTATATTGTTTAAAAAAAGCAGAATAAGAGAAATATTTCACATGTCTCAGCTGATTGTATAGTTTCAACCACTTCAGTAATGAAACAGACCATGCATAGTACCCAAAGAATAGGTATACGTTAGTCTTGTAAGCATGGACAAGAAAGTGAAACAGATTACTTTCTAAGGCATTCTCTCTTACAATTATTTTGCTGCAGAAGTCTGCCATTTGTTGATCATATCTCATCACTGCAGCAAGTTTACCACGAACAATATCTCGGGTCTGGTTGCCTCCAGATATATTGGATTGTGATAGCCTGAAATTGAATAATAACTGATTGGTACTGGCCATGCCATGCTGAGCAAATATAGTGACTGTGAAGATATCACTGAACCAAGCATACTCAGAATAAAAAAAACCGTCTATTTTTTTGATGGCTTCGGTTTTAAAAGCATAGTTTCCGATGCAACTGATATAGTTTTGGCAATAGATGGCTTTTTCTGCGTTCAAACCTTCTAAATATTCATTGAAGGGAAACTCTTCCCATGTAGTCTTTCCTTTGCTATCGATACGTCGTACACCAGCCCTAATCAAGTTCACTTCTGGGTATTTCTTAGTAAGTCGGTCCACTTCTTCAAGAAAAGTGGACTCATATACGTCATCATCAGAAGCAACAACAAAATATTCAGTATCAATTAACTCAAGAAGCATATTCCAGTGTAGCGCTAAATCTTTTCCGCCAATGTTCGTTTCATTACACCGGTATTGTATTCTTGAGTCATTATATTTGTTAACAATATCTTCTATGTTTTCTGGAGAGCAATCATTTGAAATTAGAATGATAAAATCTTGGTATGTTTGGCTTAAAATGCTGTCAAGAGCCTGTTCCAAAAATTTCTCTTTGTAGGCAGGTAGAATAAAGGTATATTTTGCCATAAATAAACCTAATACAAGTGTTTTTTAAAATTTGTGCTGATTAATGAATAGAGACTGTTGATCTCATTAGCATGTCTCTCAGTGGAGAACTTTTGTAATGCAATTGCCTGGGCATGCTTTGACAAGGAGAGATACTCATTGTCGGATAATGAGACAACATGTTCTATTTTTTCCACTAAATCGTCCACATCGTTGAAAAGCCATCCTCCATGGGTGAGATTTAAAATTTCCTGAGTGCCGCTTGAATTCCTGCCGATGACCAGACACCCACACATATTAGCCTCTGCAGTCATTCTGCCGAAACCTTCAAACCGAGAAGTGACCAACAGAGCTGTAGCAGGTCTCATCAAACTAAATACATCTCGAACGTGTCCTATGAATTCTACGGACTCTTCTATTTTTAATTCGCCAACTATTTTGAGCAAACGTTCATAATAAGCTTTGCTATCTGCTTTGCCAGCTATGAAAAGCTTGAAATCCGGGTGCTTCTCTAAAAATATGGCAAAAGCATAAAGAGCATCTTCAATGCACTTGTTGTCATCAATACGATTGGCAATCAGGAAATATTTTTCTTTTGGAAGTAAAATTTGGGTTTCTTTATTGGTTGAAGATATCGGATTGTAAATGACTCGTGATTTCTTCTCATCTACTAACTTGAAATGTCGTTGAATACCGTACGATGTACATACGGTATAGGAGTGCTTCAGAAGTTTGAAAAAGAATGGTTTGCAAGGATAAGAACTATGCAGATTATCTAAATCTTGGTATTCTCTCAAATGCCAAACATGCGGAATCTTCAACAATTTAGCAGTCCAAAATCCCTCATGAACCACACCAACATTGGTGTGGATCATATCTACATGAAGCCGATGAGCAATCTTATGGATCTGTTTGAAACTCTTATATTTAATCTTGAGAGAACGCAAAAACAAGTACATTCTTTTAACACATGATAGTTTAGAGTCAAACCAAGAACAAAAAATGGGCACCGCAAAACAAGGGATGCTGATCCTCTGAAGCTCAATTGTCAAATCCCCCATCTCAGTCTCAGGAGGATGAATGACGTATGGTTCAATGCCATATTGTTCTTTCAGTGATTTTATCATAGTTAAGAACGAGATGGAACTCCCGTCCATCGAAGTGGTGTGCAGAACATACAGTATCTTCATTGCGTATTTAGTAGTGAGGTTTTTACAATCCTATTGTGTAAAAGGAAAATGAAATATGAAATGATAAGAGCTGCCGAAATCTGAATAGCGATTTCAAGCAATAACGTGTAGATTGCTTTCATCGGAATGATTGAGAGAGAAACTCCAAAGATACGCTTAAAATAAAGTATTGTACTGTGAACACACAATATCAGCAAAGTATGTTGACCAATCCATCCTCCTTTGAGGTCGAATCTTTTTATTGCGCAGATAAAAAATAATGTTACAGCTACACTAACGATCACGCTTAGCAAACCATCGGGATAAAAACATATGGCCATAATAAGAACTTTGCCGTCTTTAATACACAGTAGCCATAAGACTAATGTAGCGATTGTTGCAAATACACCAATTTGGCTATATCGTTCTATGGCATTATGCTGGCGAATTTGTTCCCCAATCCAGATGTATAATACTGCTGAGCAACCAGCCTGCAAACTGAAAGGAAGTCGAATAAAACTAACTGAAAAACATGCGACACAAAATAGCGCCAAGATAATTATAGCAAGCTCAATACCATGAAAGTGAATTTTCAAGAAATTATAGAAAAGCATTGCCCAAAAAAGTGTTAACAGAAACCATATAGGACCAACAATGGGTGTTGAGGCAAATAATTCGCCACCATCTGAAATACCACTACCAAAAAAGAATCTTAAAGCCCATTTTTCTATAAAGTCCTTTAAAACGCTGAAATTCCATATGTAAGTGCTTAGCAGCAGGAGAATTCCAAGCGTCACAATTGCTGTAATACCGTATGGTTTGATATGGTTGCGGGTATACTTCGAAAATGCTTCTTTTTGTGTGGCTTCCTTGAAGAAAAAGCCGGATATGATAAAAAACAATGGCATGTGAAAACTATAGATGATGACTTTGAGATAGGGCACAGCAGATAGGTCGCAATGCCCTACTATCATCAAAAGGATGCCAATTGCTTTGGCTGCATCGAAGTATGTGATACGGGTTGCCAAAAGAATTTATCTCACAGAAGGAAATTCAACCTGAGGGTGGAATGCACGTGCAGCACGGACTGCCTTCCATAAGATGGAGGCACGGGCTTTATCTCCTCGCAAATATCGGCGAATGGCCAACCGTTGTTTTGATCTGCATTCGTTTCGATAAGACTTTTCCCCTTGCCTCTCGCGCAGGATGAAAAGATTGTTGCGGAAATAATAGAAGTAGTTACGCAATCGCTTTTCGTCTTGTTCTTGCATGAAATCAAGATTTCGCTGTAAGGAACGCTTGTGCAAAACTACACTGCGACATGCCATATAGCAGGGATGTAGTGCAGAGATGCGACTTGTGTATTCAGTGTCATCCCCCCAAATGAAGAATTCTTTGTAAGGCAGGCCCACCTCCAGGATTGTAGCAGTGCTAACAAGTACTGAAACGAATGTTGACAGTTTGACTTTGATCATTTGTTCGGCAGCCATATCGCAATAGTCAGCATAACCATTGATTGTCGGACGATCATCTACAGCGGGCGTGTTCATTGGACACCCGTCTATACCTACTACCTTGCTACAAACATAGCCTATTCCTGGTTTTGATTGATATGCATGGATTAATTCTGCAAGAGCATCTGGCTGACAAATCACATCATCGTCCATGAGCCAACAATAGTTAAATCCATTTTCAGCCACATATTTTAACCCAGTGTGGAAACCTCCAGCACCACCCAGATTTTCCTGGGTAATGGTAATTATATCAGACTGTTCTGAAAGATACTCGGAAGTGCTGTCAGTGGAGCCATTGTTAATTACAATGATTTGCCGGTTTTGAAATGTTTGTTCCCTTAGTGCCTGGATTACTTCTTTGAGCAATTCTAGTCTGTTGTGTGTGACAACAACTATGCCAACCTTGTCCATATCTTACTCGTGTGATTGTTTATAGTTTATGGTTTTCTTTAAACCCTTTCCATTTTAACTTCAAATAACCCACAGCATCATACTCGCTATACCGCTGCACCAAAGCTAAAGTGAGGACTATGCTGACTATAGTTTTAATGGTGAACGTTACAACAATGTTCCAATTTATCGTAGCTTTGTCTATGATCTGTAAGACAATAGCAAGGCATAGTGATATTAGTATTGGGCGGATTAGTTTCTTTATGAAATAACGGATTGGATATCTCAATGTTCGCAACAGAATGTAGAAAGAGATGATAGTGTTGGCAATCTGACCGAAAAAGAATCCCCAAGCAACTGCGTTGATAGTTCTCCATAAACTAATTGCGATTAAAAAGCAAGTCACTACACATGCAGTACAGCAAAGGCCTCCAATAAAATAAGCCTTAGTGTTATTTGAAGACATATAGATAGATCCTGTGGTTGAAATCAAAATTTGTGTAGCAATTGTGAGCGAAATCACTTTGAATGGGTAAATAGCAGGTATCCACTGGTCACCAAATAATATCAAAATGATTTCTTTGCCAATAAAAAACACCACAACAGCAACTGGAAAAGAAACATAGGCGAGCAATGAGAGCAATTTGATGTATTTTTCGGCTAAAAATTTTAGGTTATTTTGAAAATCTGAGAAAATGGGTTGCATGACAGGTGTTATAATGAATGTTATATTAGAGAGGGGCATCATCATCAGCGAATAAGCTTTATTATAGTATCCAAGTTGTATGGCATTGATGTAGCGTCCGATAAGGAAATTATCTAGATTTCTGGAGAAATAATTGATGATATTAAAGAGGAACACGTAGGTTGAAAAAGATGCAATACTTGACATTGTAGCCCACATGTGTTTGAATCTAATTTGCAGAGGATGATGTATATAGTTAATAATTGTGGTAAGAAAAGAACCAAGTAACGACTGCAAAATGAGGGCATATATCCCGAAACCTAAAAAGGCAGCAGTAATGCTCACGATACCTACTAAACATTGAATTGTGACACCTCTGAGTGCTATAAAGCGGAACTCTTTGTTGCGTGATAATAGGGCACCTGGAACGCTGCCGATACTTCCAATTATAAATGGAAGACTTAGCCATCTGCAGATATTAACAAGGCGAGGCTCATGATAAAAAATGGATATAGGCTTGGCGCATAAAAAGAATATGCCAGCCATTGTGATACCCATTAAAATAGTGAATGTAAACAAATTATTGAATTCTTTCTGCGTGAATTCTTTCTTCTGAATAACTGCAGCACCAATGCCAATATCACCAACGATTTGGAATAGTGCTGTGAATACCGTGACCATTGCTAACAAACCAAATTCTCTCGGCGCTATCAAGCGTGAAAGAAATGCCGAAATAATGGTTGAAATGATTATACCTGAATACTTACCTAAAGCAGTATATAAAACTCCAGATATAAGTTCTCGTTTTGTGCTCATTTCATTAATAACCCAATTGTATTTCAGCGAAATCAGTGCTCTTGGTTGAACGCATCCATTACTTTCTCTATCGTATTATCCATGTCGTAGTAGGCAAAATCTGCCAATCGACCACCAAAATGCAGATTGGGAACCTTCAGGGCTCGGTTATAATATTTAGTATAGAGTCTGGTGTTCAGTGTGTCGTTGACAGGATAATATGGTTCCATCCCGGGCTTCCATTCTTTACTGTATTCCTTGCTAATAACTGTCTTTGGGCATGCATCTACAGCATTACCGAACATCTCGAAATGTTTGTGTTCAATAATACGAGTAAAAGGTATGGAACAATCGGTATAGTTAATAACTGCATTGCCTTGGTAATTCGGAATATTGAGCACTTCAGTTTCAAAGTAAACGGTGCGGTAATGCAATCTACCATAACAAAAGTCAAATAGTTCATCAAGTGCTCCAGTGTAAACCACTTCGCTTGCCATAGCATTCAGTTCATAGCGATCTTGCAGATAATCAATTCCTGTATGTGTCTCGATTCCACTAAGAAGCCCCTCGATTAGTCTATTGTATCCACCTTCTGGTATACCTTGGTATTTAGCGTTAAAGTAATTATTATCAAAAATAAGTCTCACTGGTAACCTTTTGATGATAAAAGCAGGCAAATCACAACATTTACGTCCCCACTGCTTCTCAGTATAACCTTCGATGAGGGCATGGTAGATGTCTTCTCCTATTAGTACTTTTGCTTGTTCTTCCAAGTTTCGAGGTTCCATTACGCCATCGGCTTTCATTCGGGAAATAGCTTCGGCACATTGCTCGTCAATTCGAAGTCTTGCTTGTTCAGGAGTGATCACGTCTGGCCACATTTCATGAAACGTATTCATGTTAAATGGCAAATTATATAATTTGTCCTTGAATCGAGCTAAGGGAGAATTTGTGTAACGATTAAATCCAACAATCGAGTTGACGAATTCCCAAACTTTTTTATTGTTCGTATGGAAAATATGTGCCCCATATTTGTGCACATTAATACCCTCAATCTCTTCACAATAAACGTTTCCACCCAGATGTTGGCGGCGGTCAATAACAAGACATTTTTTTCCTTCTCTATGAGCCAAATGGGCATAAGTAGCACCATATAGGCCTGCACCTACTATTAGATAGTCAAATGGTTTCATAAAAAGAAAGTATTTTTATACTCGTGCGTATAAGCGTATACGGGAATAGTGGATTCTCACCTATACCTTGCCAGCAGGGCATAGTTTGGGGTCACCGGGCTGAGGGGCCCGATGGAGGTGTGGCGTAAATTGTCACCTTGATGCACAATAGTTTTGACACTGTCGCAGTAGTCATTCAATCAAGCAGTTAAGATGACTGTTGGTCGATTATAAACCTGCCTCTAAAATGCAGAGGCGATAATCCCATGCAAATTTACAAAGAAAAAATCAGTCAAGCACTATTTTTATCCAATAAAAAACAAAAAATCGCTACATCGAACCAAATTCCATGTAGCGATTTTCTTGGATGGCTTGGGGATATTATTGCGCGATGACGAGTTGCTGGCCGGCTGTGTGGGCCGTCATCTCGGGTGCCTGTTGGCTCTGCAGGGTGGCCACGCCGCTGGCGAAGGTGCCTGTTGCGGTGGCAAACGCATCGTAGGTGATGATGTGTGTGCCCTTGGGCAGACGGTCGATAAACAGGTTTGTGGCACTATCGCGGGTCTCGCGGTAGTAGCCAATGCCCTCCTGATAGCGGTAACCGCTGGTTTTGTCGGCCGGTTCGAGGCACGAGGCGCGCTCATCGGCAATCTGCACATAGTCCATCGCTTGGTCGCAGGTGATGATGAGGCGTACACGCACTTTGTCGCCCACCCGAATGGCTGCGGGGGTAGGACGCTCAGCGGCATCGAGGGCGACAATCTCCTTGCTGATGCTCACCTCGCGCACACTAGCGGCCTGTACATCTTGCATGGGTAGGCTATACTGCCAATAGATGCCACCCCATGCGGGTGTGGTGGTGCTGGCGCGCTGGATGCTGAACAGGCTGCCGGCATGGGCATCGACATCGCGACGACTGTAACCCACAAAGGCATCGAAGCGGTCGAGTTCTACAGGCTTGCCGTCGATGGTGATGATGGGCATCTGGCCACGTTCAATCCACTGGCTGCCAGTCGACAGAAGCGACTGCACGGCATCAGCCGCCAGGCTCGAACCGCCCCAGTCGGTGGTGCGCTTGCTCAACAACATCCATTTGCGTATCTGATCCAATTCGTGCTGACGCGGGTCGGCTGTGTTCATGGCACGCAAGATGACGCTTGTGGCTGCTACCTGTGACGGCGTGAACCAACGTTGGCTGCGATATTGGTCCCAGTACATGCCTGTCTCAGGCTTGGTCAAGGCAAACTGGCGCAACGACTCGGCGATGCGGGCAGCCTCCTTGTGCTTGCCACTGCGCTCCAGGGCCATGGCATAGAATGCCTTGCTCGTGAGCGAGAGGTCAAGTTTGCCCCATTGCTTGGCCATCTTCTTGATGGTGTTGTTATATAGCTTGCGGGCATCTTTGCTCATCGGCACGTTGTCGTGTAGCGAGCGGGTGTAGGCGAAGGTCGAGAAGATGGCTTTCTTATTCTCCTTCTTCTTCGACTCGGCTACATATCCTTTGTCATAGTAGTCTAGAGCACGCTGCATCATCTGGTCCAAGCGGCTGTCGGCGGGCTGGTAGCCCAGTTGGCGCAGGTTGCCGATGAGCTCTAGCACCTCGCCAGTGGCCCAGAGCGACGACTTGCATCCAGGATAGACATACCATGTGAAGCCGCCGTCGGACTGCTGCAGCGAGGCTAGGGCGTTGACCAGGCGGTCGTGCTCGGCACGTGCCTTGTCGGCATCGAAGTAGTTGGCCAGTTGTTGCATCTGCAGTGTCTGTCGCTCGCTGGTGCGCAGCCAGGGCGATGCCACCAGATTGCCAATCTTGAGGTCGCTGTTGCGATCCAGGGCCGACACCAGCATTGAGTCCTTGGCACTTTCCTGCCAGTAGCGGAATGCCTCGGCAATGATGGGTTGGCTGTTGGCCACACCCCGCGCCACGTTCAGTGCATACAGGCTGTGTGCAATCGATGTTGCGACATGACTGTTGTCACTGAAGATGCTGGGCAATGCCGTCACACACTGCCACACGGGGTTGTCGCTGTACTCGAGGGTCACGCGGGCATTGTCGGGCACATCAGGCATGGTGAACGTGTATTGGCTCTGGCCTGCGTCGATAAAGAACGGGTTGGTCTCAATGATGGGTGAGATGGCAGTGAGCACAGGTAGCATCACCTGCTCGCCGTCGCCGAAGTCGTCGCCCACGGCACGCACGCGGAATCCCACATAAGGGATGGTGTCGGGCACAGTCCACGACATCATCAGTGGCTTGGTCTGCATCGACTCGATGTTCTCATTGAATGACTGCTGAGCATAGACCACGTTGGTGCGCGGGTCAAACACCTCAATCAGTGCCTGTGTCTGGATGGTGTGGTCGCTGGCGTTCTGCAGGTTGGCTGCCAGACGCGTAACATCACCTTGACGCACAAAGCGTGGCAGGCTCGACTTGACCATGATGGGCTTCTGCGTGAGCACTTCGGCATTGAAGATATTGCTCGCCAAGCCGGTGGTGAAGCCGATGGCCTGAACGAGCCAGGTAGTGTTGAAATTGGGTGCGTCAAACTCCAGACTCAGGTTGCCCTGCTCATCGCTGGTGAGCAGGGGCTGCCACAGTGCGGTCTTGACATCGCTCAGGCGCATCTCTACTTTTTCAAGTTTCTTCTGGTCAATGTCAGGCTGTTCGGCTTGGCTCGGGGCTGCCATAGCATTGCTAGTCTGTCGTTCAACAACAACTTCCTCTTTTAATACGCGTGGCATAGGGCGTGCGCTACCATCGGCCATCGCCGAGCGCAACATGTGGTACTCCATGAATGGGTTGTCGCACCCCTGCCAGAAACGTCGGTCGTAGGTATAGAAATTGGGTGTGAAGTACTGCATGTCCTTGTTGCTAAGGCTCTCGCCTTGCCACGGATTGTTTATCGACCTCTTGCTGATATTGTCGCTATGGCTGGTAATGATGGAATTGAATAGATAATATCCGGGGGAGAACGACCACGTGTTGTCGCTCAGCGAGTTGAGTGCTTTGTCAAACATCTCCAGCATCAGCGCGCCGCGCTGGGGCTTGCCGTTCTTGTCCTTGAGTGCGAACTGCCAGCGCTCAGGCTTGCCCGGAACCAATTTGTCACGGAAACTGGTGGCAGTGACCTTGAGCGTCTGTTGGCATGCGGGAACCACCATCGAAATCTCCTTCTCAAAGTATTTGCTGTGATGGAATGCCATGAACTTGAGATTCAGCACCTCGTCGGCCTTGGCGGGGACACGGAAGGTGAACTCCTGGAAGCCTGGCTTGCTGCGGTCAATCCACCCGTCGCCCAGCATGGTGACGCGGCCCGATGCCACATAGTAGATGTGCGCCTCGGGGGTGCTGGTGCCAATAGTGACATGGGCGATGTTCTTTTCATCGATGTAGTAACCGTCGTCAGGAATCCATAATGCTTGGTCGGCAATGGGTGCTTGCGCATCGGTCTTGTGGTAGAGATTGACGAAGGCTGAGGTGTAGCAATTGTCGTCATCGGCCAATGTCACACGCAGGTAGTATTGTCCGGAGGGGAGACGGGTCAAATCAAGTGTAGGGTTGTCGCTGGGAAACGTGCCACGGATGGTGTCGGTGCTTTCCGGACGTGTCAGGCGGTAGAGTAGTGTGAGCGACTGCTGCGTGGTGTCGGTATTGTTGACCGTTAGAGGCAACCGCAGTGGCGCAATGTTGTTGTGGTCGATGTTTGTTGTGTTGAGCCTGACTTCACGCTTGTGTCCGATGTGGAAGCCAGCAGTGGCCTCTTGGCTCTCGCCGGTGGCATCGGTCACTTGAGCGTGTGCGATGTAGTTATAGAAGCACGAATAGTGTCGACTGTTGCCCAACTCAATGAACAATTGGTTGTCAAAGGTGACTTGGAACTGGCCCTGGGCATCGGTGCGGACGATGGTGTCGGCCACGGCATCGGCGGGTTCCATCAGCGGGCGATAGTACCACCACCGCCAGTCCCAACTGCGCTTGGTGAGTTTAAGTTTCACCTCAGCATCGGCCAGAGGCATACCGCTATAGGTGGCTGCTCTGCCCGTCACAGTGATGGGCTGTCCAGGTTGGAATGCCAACTCATCCTTTGGGAACTCGACAAAGAATGTCGGAGTCTTGTATTCGCTCACTTGGAATGACCTGCTGCCCAGCGAACTACGCTCGTTCAGGCCCATGTGTATGCTGTAGGTGCCCAGCAGTCGGCCTGTCGGTATGACGTAACTGCCCTCAACGCGTCCGAACTCGTCGGTTGTAGCGGTCTGTTGGTCGATGACCTTGTGGTTGGCATCATAGATGGTGATGTGAACCTCTCTGTTCGGCAACACATTGCGTGTGTCTGAACTATGCTCATAGAGGATGCAGGCCCACTTCATGGTCTCGCCAGGGCGATAGATGCCCAGGTCGGTGAATACGTTGGCCGAGTTGCTCTGGCTCGTGTGTGCCGAGTTGTGTCTGAAGTTCGTCCATGGGGCAAACTGGTCGTCGCCCATTATCGGGCGATAAGACAGGTAGTGAGCCAAGTTCTTTGGCAAGTCAACCGAACCGTTTCGATCAGTCTTGACGTTCCAGTTTTCTTTGTCAATCGTCACGGTAGCACCCTGCACAGGCTTGCCTGTGGCATCGTCGACGACAATGATGCGGTTCACACGGTTCACCTCATTGCCTTTCTCGATGAGTTGCCGAGGCTCGGCTTCGCTTACATTGAATGTCGCCAAGTCGTAGATAGCCAGATATTTGGAATCATCAATTATTTCTGGAATTACATCCTTGCCATTGTTCTTATAGACGGGTACGATGGTGTATCGGCCATGGGGTAGGGCGGCAAAGGTAATGTCGGCGCTGCTCTCAAATGGCGTGGAGCCGTCGAAGTGTACCTGCTGCTCAGCTTGTAGGGTCATGTCCTTGATAGTAAGGACTTTGTTGGGCCATGCCTCAGTCAGGAAGTCATCGGGCATGCGGTAGATGCGCACGCTCACATCATTGACATTGCGCACACGCACTTTCACCTTGACCTGCGCTTGCTGGGCGTGAGCCGAGAACTTGCTGTTGAGGTGGCCTTCATAGTCGACTGTGGCCCACTTGCGTTCAATGTAGGTGATGCTGTTGCGAATGCTGTTGGCATAGATTGATTTAGGAAACCGCTTGACATACTGGCGGAACGTGTCGTAGTGCTTGTCGCCACTCAAGTAGGATAGGGGGAGACCGCCTTCGGGCACATCGGCAAACTCCTCGTAGACAGCCTGATATTCCTTTTGGTAAGAACTCCAGTTGCCCAGTGGAGCGCACTTGGCAAACACGGTTGCCATGGTATTGTCGGGCATAGCGGTCTCAAGGTCAATCTGTAGTTTCTTCTCCAGAGTGCTGCTGACCAGATCCTGACCTCGATAGTTCAAGAAGTGGTAGAGCGTGGGTATATATTTAGTACCCAAGTCATTATACCGTAGAATCTCCTTGTACGATGTGACGGGGTACTGGAGCAACGCTTCGCGCTCTTTCAGCGACAGGCTCACCAGTGAGTCGATGACGGTTGCAAAATGGTAAGAATCCCAGTAAGCATACTTGTCCTTAACATCGGCATTGTGGCTCATGTATCTGGGATTGCGGCGGTCAAGAGGCGTGAAATTGTTGGTGTAATCATGCATCACGCGGGCCTCTAGATGATAGAGCAGGGCACGGATATCGGGGCGCGACTCCTTGCGGGCCACACGGTCGATGTCCTCCACAATCTCGCTCATGTTCTCGATGGTGATGCTACTCTTGGCTAGCGATGAGCGTACTAGAGCGTCCACCACCAGTTGGCCATCACCTTTGCTCAAGGCCGTCTTCAAGTCAGCCTCGGCCTGCTTGGTCACATCTTGCGGGAAGTTGAAGTCTGGCTCATTGTCATGCGCCATGACTTGCCCCCACAAGAGCACCACAGTCAGAATCACAAATAGTTTCTTCATAATCAGTAATTTTTTAGTTTGTAAATCGTTGTACACAAATTGTTTACTTATTAATGCCTAATGATATCACTTGTGATCGGCATAATCAAACGATTTTATAAAGTTAACTTTACAAAGTTAGTTGTTTACTTTAAAGAAAAGTTTATAAAACGAGCGAATTTTGTAAAGTTTAACTAAATTTCGCTTATTCGACGTTCAGGTGGATGCCGGCGCTGTGGGCGGCAATCTGCGGGGCATACTGGCACTGGGCCGAGGCGATGCCGGCGCTGAAGGTGCCTGCCTGAGTGACGTAGACGTCGTAGGTGATGACGTGCGTCCCCTTCTGCAAGTCGCTGAAGAACAGCCGGGTCTGCGCATCCTTGGTCTCGTGGTAGTACCATGTGCGGTCGGCACTGCGATAGCCACTCAACTTGTCGACAGGCTCGAAGCACGAGGCGCGCTCATCGACCACGGTCACAAAGTCGAGGTCGCGGTTGCACTTGATGACCGTGCGCACCCTCACGCGGTCGCCCACATGGAACCGGGTAGCGGCAGTCATCTTGCCGTCGGTGCCCACGATGCTGTAGTCCTTGCTGATGCTCAGTTCGTCGATCGCAACTTGCTTGATGTCGGTCATTGGTGCCTGGAACTGACAGTAGACAGCACCCCAGGCGGGGCTGTTGCCGCTGCGCTCAATCTTGATCTCTGTCCCGGGCTCAGCTTGGATGGTCTTGCGGAAATATCCCAAATAGGTATCCATCTTGTCGATGGGCAGTGTCTCGTTGCCGATGGTGATGTGCGCGGGCTCGTTGCGCTCCAGCCATTGGCTACCGGTCGATAGCAGTGAGTAAACGGCATTGGCGGCCAGGCTCGAACTGCCCCAGTCGTTGGTCTGCTTCATCAGCAACATCCATTTGCGCACATTGTCAATCTCGTCCTGACGTGGGTCACACTCGTTGAGTGCCTGCAAGATGGTGCTAGTCACAGCCACCTTGTCGAAGTAGCGCCATCCCACCTGCAGATTGTCCCAATAGGTACCCAAAGCAGGTTTGGTGATGGCAAACTGGCGGATAGATTCGGTGATATCGCGGGCTGTCTTCTGATAGCCGTTGCGGTTCAGTGCCAGGGCGTAGAAGGCTTTATCGCCCAGAGGCATGCCCTTGCTCCAGTCCTTTGACATCTGCTTGAGGGCGTTGTTGAACAGCGACTGCACCTCGCTCTCCATCTTCACCGACGGGAACAGCGATCGAACGTACACAAAGTGGCTGAATCCGCTGTAGTCCTTCTTGTCCTTACGCTCTTTGTATTGACGCAGTGTCTCGGTGTCATAGTACTTCAGGGCGCGGCTCATCATCTGGTCAACCTGGCTGTTTCCCATCAGATAGCCCAGATGTTGAATCTCGCCCACCAACTCAAGCACCTCATGCGTCGTGTAGTACGAAGAGCGGCAGCCCGGATAGCGGAACCAGGTGAAGCCACCGTCGCCCATCTGCAAGTCGGCCAGCGAGTTGACGATGCGAGTGCGCTCTTTATCCATCTTGGGCGTGTCAAACAGTTCGTTAAGTCGCGACATGCGCAGGGTCTGGCGGTCAGCCTCACGCATCCAGGGCGAGGCCAGCAGAGTGCCGATCTTCAGGTCTTGGTTCTTGGCGAGCATCGACACCAGGGTCGAGTCTTGCTCGTTGTTTTTCCAGTAGGTGATGGCTTCGCGCACCTGAGGTTGCGATTTGGCCACGCCCTGTGCCACCTCGAGGGCAAACAGGTTGTGGGCCAGCGACGAGGCGGTCACGCAATGCTCGTCGTAGATGGTAGGCAAGGCCGTCACGCAGTACCACACTGGATTGTCGCTGTACTCCAGCGTGACGCGCGCATTGCGGGCCGACTGTGGCAACTGCAACGAGAATTGCGGTGTAGCAGCCTCGATGTAGAATGGTTGTGTCTCAATCACGGGCTGGATGGCTTCAAGCACAGGCACCATTACTTGCTCGCCATCGCCAAACTGGTCGTTGGCGGCCTTGACGCGGAAGCCCACAAACGATGCCTCGGCGGGCACGGTCCATTGGATGCTCACAGGCTGCGTGCCGTGTGCTGCTAGCGTGTGTTGATAATTTTGACTTGTGAATATCTCACCCGTGCGTGGGTCGAAGAGTTCGATCACGGCATCCACGGCAGTAGCCTCGTCGGTGGCATTCTGCAGGTTGGCGCTCAGGGTCACCAGGTCGCCCTGGCGCACAAAGCGCGGCAGGCTCGACTTGACCATGATGGGCTTCTGGGTCACCACTTGCCGCTCCAGGCGGTCGCTGTACAGGTCTTTGTCGTACCCGATGGCTTGCAAAATCCAGGTGGTGTTAAACTCAGGTGCCTCAAACTCGACACTCACATTGCCATCCTTGTCACTGGTGAGCATGGGCATCCACATTGCCGTCTTGATGTCGGCCTCGCGCAATTTGATGCCATCCAGTCGTTTCTGGTTTCCTCCACCAGCATCCAAATCCAGCAAGATTTCATCCTCTGCTTTGACTTTGCTATCTTCCGCGATGGCAAGTTCACTGATCACTACTCCTGCTGCACGTCCTTCAAGCGAGCGACTGACGTCTTCCGAGTCCATTGAGAGTTCAACTGCTTCTTCCTCGACCATTACCGAGTTATAACTGGCTCGACCAGCCATGGCCTTGTACATGATGCGTCCGCGGCCCAGGAAACCGAACAATATTTGGTCGTAGGTGTACAAACTGGGTAGTTCATATTCATTTGTTTCTACACGTTTTGCATTCCAGTTGAGTTGAGTGTTTCTACTATCATCCAGGTGCATGGGATATAAGGTGTAAAAATCACTCCATTTCAATGGCACATTGAATCTCCATGGATTTTCGCTGATGTCGTTGATGGCCTTGTCGGTCATCGCCAGCAGCATGGCACCGCTGCGGCGACAGTCGCCTTTGCCTGTAATTTGGAATACCCAACGCTCGGTTTTACCCGGAACCAAGCGGTCGCGGAAGGTGGTGACACGCAGGTGCAGCGAGTCGGTGGCTGCGGGCGAGGTGAGGCGGACATTGCGTGTCGTGACTTTGCCGTTATGGTAACTCATCAACTCAACGTTCAGAGCGTTCTCGCGGTCGGTGGGCACGTCCAGTTGCAAGTCGTGCAGGCCAGGGCTGTAGTGCAGCCATTCTTGTTTCACCACACCCTTGCGGTCGCTGGCCACATAGTAGATATGTGCCTCGCTGGCACTGGTGCCTATCAGGATATGCCCCTTGTTGTTCTTGTCCACCGTGTTGGCCTTGTTGTGTATCCACAGCGTGCAGTCGCGCACAGGTGCCTGCTTGTCGGTCTTGCGATAGAGGGTGATGGTGGCAACGGCATCGGCTTCCTCCTCGTCCTCATCGGCATTGAGGATGTGAACTTTGATCTGGTATTGCCCCGAAGGCACACTGGTGAGGTCTATCACAGGATGATTGCTACTCAGATTACCTGTGGCGACCACATCCTCGGAATCAATGTCGGTCAATTCCCAGGTGCATGTCACGGCGGTCTCCTCCTCGTTGGTGCTGTGATAATCCAGTGGCAAGGTGATGGCCTTGTCGTTGACAAAGGTCATTTCGCTACTGGGTAGCGAAATGCCACGGCGCACACCCACGATGAAGGCATGTGTCGACTCCTGTGTCTCGCCCGTGCCGTCGGTCACTTGGGCTTGCAGTGTGTAGTTGTACTTTGCCCAGCGACATCTGCCTTGGCTTTCGGTGAATATTGAGTCAGGAAATACAACCGAGAACCGCCCGGCGTCATCGGTGGTGACGGTGGTGTCGCTGATGACTGTGCCCTGATTGCGGGTGCTGTAGTCGCGCCACCACCACGACCATGACTTCTGGCGCAGGGTCAACTTGACCTGGGCATTGGCGACTGGCATGCCGCTGTAGGTCTCCGCCTTGCCCTCAATCTTGATGGGCTGTTTGCGCACATAGTTGGACTTGGCGTCGAGAAATGAGACAATGAATGTCGGGGTCTTGTACTCGCTCACGTCAATGTCATGCCGGTCAGCGGTTTTGCCGAAATCCTGCCCATATTCGACGTCGATGCGCCACTGTCCATTCATGCGGTCGGTGGGCAACTTAAACTCGCCGTTGATGCGCCCAAACTCGTCGGTCACACCTGTGATGGTATCCACGTCTTGACCATTGGTGTCCATCAGGCGCATACGGACGGGTTCGTTTGCTAAGACCTTGCGGCTGTTGTCGCCTTGATGATATAGGATGGCCGCCACCTTGACAGTCTCGCCAGGGCGGTAGAGGGCCAGGTCGGTGAACACTTGAGCAGAAACTTGGCTCCACTTGTCGTGATTAATGCGACGGTAATAGAATGTGCTGCCGTAGCGATCTTCGCCTTTGCTGGCTCTGAACTCATCATCACGAATGGTGTTGGGTATCGTGATGCAGCCCTGGGCTTCGGTTGTGGCAGTCAATTTGCCGCCAGTGATTTTGACACCGCTGACGGGCGCACCGCTGTGACTGTCAACAGCAAACAAGCGGTTGTTGTCATTCGTTGTGGTGACATAGAATATGGCTATGTCACTCACAGTGAGCATCTGATATCCAGACACTGATTGATTGATCTGCTGCTCTGTCCCTACTTGATAAGTCGGAACAATCACATATTTGCCATAGGGCAAGGGGGAAAGTTTGACCTTTGGTTCACTCCTGAATGGAATGGTCCCTTGCAAGGATAGCGCTTTTCGCTGCACGAGTTTCAATTGGCTCAATTGCAGGATGCGGTTTTGCTGTTTAATCAGAGCATCAGGCACTCGATATACAAGCAACTCCAGCCGATTGACGTTGTTGTCGTACACATTGACTGTCACCGAGTCGGTGCTATGCAAGTTTGCGGGATAGGTGAGTCGAACAGAGCGATGCTCTAACTGAAATATCTTATTGGTGATTTCAGGGCTATAGAAACTGTTGGGAAAACGAGCGATATAGTCCTTGTAGGCACTATACATCTCATCATTATAGGTGTTGCATAGCGCCAGACCGCTGTGCTCATTGTCCTTGAATTGTTCATACAGCGCCTTGGCATCGGCATGGCTCTCCAGACAGGCATAGATATAGGCGGGTGTGTTGCCTGCGACGCTCTGCTTCCATGCGGTGGCAACCTCTTGAGTGTATGTGAAATTGTCGGTAAGTTCCCTGACGCGTTGGCACAAGAACTGATACAGTGTGGGAACCAGCAATGCACCCTGTTCATCGCACGTGATGATGCCATCAAACTCGCTGATGGGATGTCGTTTCAGTTCCTCGGGCTGGCTCAGTGCTTGGTGGAGCAACTGGTCAATCTTGTTGTGAAACATCGCATTGTCCCACTCTGTGTAATCGTCGGGGGCAATCTCTGCGTCGGGGTTCTCTCGGTCATGCAGGCCATAGCGTTCAAGATAGGCATTGAACACGCAGGCCTCGAAGTAGTTGAGCAGAGCCCGGTATTCAGGGCGTTTTTCTTGCTGGATGGTCGACTCAATGCGATCGACAATGTCGGGCATATTGTCTTGCGAGATGCCGCTCTGAGCCAGCGAGTAGCGCACAATGGCATCGACTACCTGCTTACCGTCGCCTCCTTTGAGTGCTTTGTCCAGGTCGGTCAGTGCCGTATTCGACACGTCTTGGGGATAGTTGAAATCAACCATCTTATTCTTTTTGGCCCCGAAGAGCGAGAGAGGCAATAGTCCCATAATGATAACAATTATCAGTGATTTCAAGTAATTCATAGTCGGCTAGTGTTCAGTTAACTTTGCAAAGATACAACAAAAATTGTGCCAAAGCAAGCATGTATACAAAAAATGTGCCCAATCTTGATTGGACACATTCTTGATGACAGTGACAATTAGTGCTTGCGACCTCGCAGCATGGTGCGGGTGAATTTGTTCTCGGTCTGCTTGAGCAGGAACAATTGTCGCTTGGACAATATCTTGGAAAACTTCTCGAAATATTTGGCTTCGATTTCACCTTCGCGCACCTTTACCCTCGACAGGGCTTCGGCTGCTTGCTTGTATTCGCTGTCGGTGGGCGCTTTTTTCTTCTCAACACTAGCGGCCAGTGTGCGAGCATCGCGATTGGTCGTGTAGATTTCTTTCTCCATGGCCTCATACAGAGGCATGAACTGCTCTTGTTGTGTGGGGGTTAGCCCCACCTCCTCGATGAGCATCTGATGCTTGGCTTCGAGCATCTCATTGACCCACTTCGACCGGTCTTGTGCGTTGGCTGTGAGTGTGGCCAGGATGATGAGGATAAATGCTATCGATTTTTTCATAAGCAAATTGTTTTATTATTTTGGCAACTCGGGCTCAACCTCATTAGCAATGTCACCATTGATGCTGTCCTCATAGGTGAGGATATCATAGTCACTAGCCACACCGCTCATGATCAGTTCATCGGCATTGTTGTCCAGGGGGATGCCTGCGGCGATTTCGTTCATGCGCATCGTCTGGTCGGTAGTGCCGTTAAAGTGGTTGAACACGTTCATCATCGCCCAGATGCCGGCAAATGTGGCTGCCATATACAGGTAGGGACGCACACGCACCCACATCGAGGGCTTTTCATCGACATCAGTGATCTGCACATCGGGCAGCGAGTCGATGAGTTGCTGGTTGAATTGCTCAAAGAACCCTTCGGGCACCTTGAAGCCTGAATCCTTGCCCAGCGTGTCGAGTATTTGAGACTTTTCTGTTTTCATTGCATTGGTTTGACTTGCGTTGTTAACAAAGGTTTAATCATGCTCGGCAAAAAAAGCCTCAATTTTTTTCACCGCATGGTGATACGATGCCTTCAGCGCGCCGACCGATGTGTTCAGTATCTCGGATATGTCCTCATACTTCATCTCATCGTAGTAGCGCATGTTAAATACCAATCGTTGCTTCTCGGGCAGGGTGGCGATGGCTTGTTGCAGCAACACCTGGGCCTGGTCACCGTCAAACCACTCATCGCTCTCGAGCGAGTTGGTCAGGAACGAGTCATCGTCATCGAGTGAGATGTTGTTCTGAACTTTCTTCTTATTAATAAAGGTGATGGACTCATTGATGGCAATCTTGTAGAGCCAGGTCGAGAGCTTGGCATCGCCACGAAAGTGGTCGATGCTGGTCCATGCCTTGATAAACGTGTTCTGTAGCACGTCGCTGGCATCATCATGGTCTATCACCATGCGGCGAATCTGCCAATAGAGTGTGCTTGAGTAGTGCTCAATCACTTGGCTAAAGGCAGTACGGGCAGTGTCTTGGTGGTGCAACTGCTCGATGATGGCGGTTTCGTCGTAGGTGGTGCGGGCCATAGTGAGGGTTATAGGTAGTTGGTGACAAAGAATTTGCCGTTGAGGGTGAGTGCCTTAGGACTCTCGGCAGTGCCTGTGCTGATGGTGCCGGTCAGCGATTGTCCTTGTTCGGTGATGTTGATGTCGATTGAACTGGCACGGTACTGCTCGTTGGGCATGCCTGTGGCATCATACGTGCTCTCATGGATGGTGGGCACGATGTCAGTCCCGGTCAGGTGATAACCTGTAGCGGTCGATTCGATTTTCAGTTTGTCGTAGCACAGGTTGACACCCGAGAAACTGCTTGGCGAGTGGAACCCAAACAAGTAGAGCGTGGCCTCAGTGCCTGCGTTGTTGACCAGCACGCCGTAACTGATGTCCGAGTAGGTCTCACTGTCATCACCTTGCGGCACGACAGTTGTGGTGTGCGTGTAGTAAGGTTGCAAGGTCGAGTAGCAGCGATATTTCCCGTCAACGGTATACTCAATATAGGTCGGTCCCACCATGTTAATCTTGCCGCGCAAGTCACTGATGGTGTGGGCACCACTTGTGGTTGAGATGTCACTGGTGGCAAATGTGTAGGTATAAGCCTCGTCGCTGCTGGCACTCAGGGGCATAAAGTTGGTAGAGAATTCAACAGTGGTCGATTCGGTGAGCTTGAGAATCATCTGTGCGCGCATCGTCATCGACGAGCCGTTGTTGCGCACAGTGAAACCGCACTGCGATTGAGAAAATTGAGTCGTGCCTGTAGTGTTGTCAATGGCACGTGAGTAGACGATGCCTATTGACGACTGCTCGTTGTTGGGTTCATCGTTGCCACAAGCCGTGAGCAACAGCAATGTGGCCAGAGCGAAAATTGAAAAATACTTTTTCATGATGTTGTAGTGAATCTTTGATAAATTGAGGTCACAGATATGGATGATTGATCATGAACATCTCAATAGACATTACCTGTGGCATGGTAGATGTAGAATATGTCCGAACCGTTAGCTATCTGGCAGTCGCTCAGTTCAAAGCGACCTTCCTGCATGTTCACTGTCAGGTTCAAGCCCTTGAGCACCTCACTGCGGTCAGCATCTCTGATGCCCTCGCTGCCCTCGGGCATGCTGATGACAAGCCCATCGGCATTAGCATCCATGTGCAGGCCCCTGAAGGTAAGCGTCGTCTTGCCACTGGCTGTACTGTAGACGTCGGCAATAGTGAGGTCGGCCATGTCATTCTCAATGTCTAGGGCAATGCTGTATGCACCGTCATTGATGGTGCTGATGTCCGACCGTTGAGCGTCATGCCCCACTTCAGACACACTGTTCTCAAAGAGCATGGTGGACAGATAACCATAGAAATTGTATTGTTCGTCAAACTCGATGGCGATGTAATTGTTCTTGCTGATTGACGAACGGGCATCGATGCGCACTTGCAATTTGGTGATGAAATGACCGTCACCACAATCGACCATAGCCGAGGGCAAGGTCAGGATATAGCCACCTTGGGTGTAGGTCGAGTTCAGGTTGGCCAACTGCAGGTGCACTGACGATTCATCATTAATCTTTACAGTACCCTCCATAGTGGCTTTGTTGGTGTTGGTGTTGATAGTGAAGTAGAATGTGCCGTTGCTCAGTGTCACTTGTGAGTCTTCTTGATTGACCACATAGTTGAAACTGCTCATGTAGGCATACAGGTAATTGTCGCTGGGCTCGTCATTGCCGCATGCCGTGAGCAGCGATACCAGTAGTGTCAGTGCTAGAAGTGAATAAATCTTTCGCATGGCTTGTGTTATTTTAGTTAATTTGCTGTGCCTTGAAAGGTCATTTTGGTCTTGCTAACCTCAACGACATGAACTTGAGGAGTGTCGGTCTCGTTTTCAGGCGTTTCTTTTTCACGCTTCAGGCGCACCATGGTCCAACTGCCGGTTATTGAGTTGTTCAGCACATTGATGTCGACATTCACGTCATCGAAGCGCAAGAACAGTTGATCACCCAATTTGGTCAAATCGGTACCTGATGTGAAGTCATAACCATAATACTGCCCTTTCTCGGTCTCAATACCATTGCCGGTGAGATGGTAGCCGTTCTCGGTCACTTCCATCTTCAGACCATCAACATTGATGGTGCCGTACATCAGGTTCTCATACTTAATCAGCAGTTCGCCGAAGTTCACCGATGCGGTCATGCCGTTGGGGCGGATGTTTGCCAGATAGCGCGTATGGGGGTAGGTGTAGACAGCCGAGTCGCGATAGGCTATCGTTGTGTTAGCCTTGTTGTAGTAAATCTCATTGCTTGTGCCTACCACTTGCTCGTTGTCGACCTTGAACACCATGCTGGCAATGTAGTCATTGCAGTCAATGGTGAGTTTCAGGTCGGTGACGCGAGCATGGCTGGTCGATGCGGCTTTAGCAGTGTACACGTTCTTCTCGTCATCGTATGTCAAGGGGATTCCTGTCAGGTTGAAGGTCTCGACATCTGAGCCGTTCAGGGCGATGCGGAGCACCAAGTCGGCTGTCACCTCCTTGCGGTGGATGGTGATGTCGCACTGCTGCAGCGATGCGCTGGGCGTTGTGCTACCCATGTGGAACAACTCAAATGTGCTGAAAGTGATGTCACGGTCACGTGGAATCACGGGCTCGTCATCGCCGCAACTGACGGCAGTTACGGCCAGGATAGCGATGAATAGATATATCAAATTCTTCATAGTCAATTTTGTTGTTGTCAACGTGCAAAATTAGTCTTTTTCCTCTATTAAACGCACAACTGTGCCAAATAAAGCTCAATGCAGCCCATTTTTTAAAGTTATTTAATCCTATATAACAAAAAAGTCCACAAAAAATCCCTCCTCTTCGAGTCAAAGGGGAGGGGTAGAGTAGGGTTGAATCCGTTGTGTTGAGACTGAATGGTCGTCGCGTGATGCGACGTATTGCAGTTCAGCACTCGTCACTCGTAACTTGTAGCTCGTCACTCGTAACTCGTCACTCGTAACTCGTCACTCGTAACTTGTCACTCGCAACTTGTCACTCGCAACTCGTCACTTGTAACTCGTAACTCGTAACTACAGATACAGTTTGCCGTCGCAGCTAAACTCGCCGCCCATGCAGTTGAAGAAGATGCTGTAGTTTTTGTTCACTACATCGACTTCAATCTTCAGGTTGTCGATGGTGCTTTGGTCAAACGGCACCTCGGTAGAGCCCTGCAGATATAGGCCGGTGATGCCTGTTCCCTCGACGATGTAACCCGTCTTGGTGCCAGTGATGGTCACGTTCTCATCATAGGGGATGGTGATGCGCTTGAACTTCGGTGAAGTACTCTCGCCAATGCTGAATTGCACATTGTTCAATCCAACTTTGCCCTCATAGTTACCCTCGGAATTCTTGCTGCAGTCCAGCGTCAAATACAGTTCGTTGGTGCTCGCATAGTTAAGATCGTCATCGGCAAGTGCGGTTAAGATGCTCTTGGGATAAACGTAGACTCGCGAAGTGGCACGGGGAGTAACTACCTCATAGGTCAAGTAGTAAGTTTTGTGTGAGATATCTGCCTTGCAACGTACGTTGTTCACCGTGTAGCCCTCCATTACATTATAATTTGAGCCAGTGAGTGTAAAGCGGTCACGATCAGTGTACTCGATTTTCGTTTTGTCAAGCAAGAGGTTGACAGTCACGGGCTGATGCTCCGAGAACTTAGTGCTGAGTACCTGCAGACAAGCCGTGTCGGCAAGGAAGTTCAGGTCAAAGCGCAACTTGCTGCCGGCATAGTCAAAGAAGTTGTCACCGGTCACTGTCTTGGTCATCAGGTCGGTTACACCGAAGCTAAATTTGTCCTCACTCACAGGGTTTTCATCGCTACACGATGCGATTCCCATTGTCATGGCTGCAAGAGCCACAATCGTCATAATCTTTTTCATTTTCTATTATTTTTAAATCTTAATTATTGATTCTAAATTCTTAATTAACAAAGATTCTTAGTGTTACGCCCATTGTGCGCCCTTGACCGCGTTGCAAGAACTCGTGTCCGATCGACACGAAGTAGAATGTGCTGAACTGTGTGTCGGTCAGGTTGCGGCCCCACACTTGCAGCGAGTACCGTTTGCCCGACAGGGTCACGCTGGCACCTAGTTGTGCATAGAAGGGCTGACGCATCGTGTTGGCCTCGTTCCAGTAGATCTCGCCCGCACTGCGCACGTTGGCATCCAGAGTAAGATGCTGCGCCCAGTCGCCACCCTTGAGGTCAATCAAGTGAGTGATTTGGGCAAACAAGGTGTGTTTGGGGCTATAGGGCACATAGCGGTGGCGGTAGTCGGCTTTGCCATCATTGTACTCAACAAACCTGGCGTCGGTAAAGCCATAACTAACCATCATGTTTCCGCCTGTCCATGGGTTGGCGCGAACTGACAACTCTCCGCCCCAACTGCGTGTTTTCCCGGCGTTGGTCATCACGCGACCCGTGGTGGTCCCGTCAGGAAAGACCGTCAGTTGACGGTCAAGGCAATCCATGTAGAAGATGCTCGCGTCGGTGGTCAACCGGCCGTCCCATGCCGTCCAGTGCAAGCCCAACTCGTAGTTCCAAGCCTTCTCGGGCCGATAGCCCACAATCTGGTTCACATCGTAACTGGCACCAATGCCCATGATGCCCATCAGTCGCTGCTGCAGCACATCGCTGAACATCTGTGTGTTGAAGCCTCCTGCTTTCGACCCCTTGGCGACGGTGGCAGTGATGCTGGAGGGTAGAGCCGTGTCGAAGTCGTAGGTGATGCTGAATTTGGGCAGCAGTTGCAAGAAGTCCTTCTTGAGTGTGCCTCGGTCGTCGATGTCGATGTCGTCGTGCGCAAACACGCTGCCATCCGACTGACGAAGGGTGCTATATCCCGTGTTGGTGTGGCTGTGATAGCGCAACGTGGCGTGCTCGTAGTCCAGTCGCAATCCGGCAGTGAAGGTCACCCGATTCCAGCGATAACTCGACTGGTGATAGAGGGCTGCACCCCATGTGGGCATGGTGAACTCGCTGCCCAGCACAAACTGCCGCTCATCCCATGCTATGGGGTAGTTGGGCAGCGCTTCGTTGCGATGCTGCTCGATGAGTTGGGCAATGCCCGTGTCCTTGAATGTCACTGGTGCCTGCATGTTCATGTGGCGATAGTAGCCAAATGCCCCCACAGTCCACTGGTAGTCGCTCTCGGCATGGCTGCGAGCCACCAGGTCTTCGGTCACAGCATGCTCCTGTCGCGCCTGGGTCAGCGTGAAGTAGGGCAGTGGGGTGAAGTCCTGGTCCAGTGTCATGTTGTCGTTGATATATTGGTAACTTGTGATGCTCGATAGGGTGTAATGCGCATTGTGCTTCTGCACGGTCAAGCCGTCCATGATGGCGGTGCGGCGATAGAAGCAAGTGTCGTTATAGGAAATTTGCCCCGTTTGGGTGTATTCGTAGGAATAACCGCCCTGGCGGTTCACCGACAGCGATAGGGTGTTGCTCACGCGCCAGTCGCTGGCGGGTAGCCACTCCAGTTTGATGCGTCCGCTGCCCTGATGCTCCCAGTCGGTCAGGCGGTGGTTGTATTCGTTGCGGTACGAACCGTCGGTCGAGGTGTAGTACGCCGTGGCCGACAGTCCCACTTGGTTGCTCAATTTGTGATAGTGGCTGGCTCCTGCCTTCCAACTGTTGTTCATGCCATACTCGGCCAGCAGTCGTGTGCCCTGATAAGTGAAGGGTGACAGCGTGTAGATATTCATCACGCCACCCATCGTGTTGCGACCGTAGAGTATGCTCTGCGGGCCACGCAGCATCTCCATGCTTGCAATGTCCATCAGGTCAAAGTCATAGTTCTCCTTGCACAGCACGGGCACGTTGTCAATGTTCAGACCCATGGCTGGCTGGTCGATGCGGGCACCGATGCCGCGCACATAGATGGTCGATGTCATGCGGCTGCCATAGTCAGGAATGAACAGATTGGGCACCATCTCGGCCATTGTTTTGCTGCCCATCACCGCATTTTGTTCCACTTGCTGGCGTGTGAGTGTAGTCACCGATGCTTCGCGCACCGATGCTGACGCCTGCTTGATGGCGGTCACAGTGATGTCATCAAGCCTGAGTGTGTCTATTTGATTGTCAGGTGATTGACCCATGACATTAAGCCATGACACAGCCATCACCAGCCATTTCCATTTCATGCCGCAAAATTACAACTATTTTGCAGCCCAGCCAATCACCACTTCTAGTGATTTCTTGTGAATCTGGCGGATTGGGGACGGTTCTTTTTCCGCCAATTGCTAAATTAAATGTTAAAAACGGCGAAAAAAGAACCATCCCCCAAAATGAACTGCACCCCAAAAGTTA
>DGWI01000009.1 GCA_002396085.1 Porphyromonadaceae bacterium UBA4262 | reverse complement strand
GTGGTCTTACCGTGGTCAACGTGACCGATCGTACCGATGTTTACATGCGGCTTGGATCTTTCGAATTTCTCTTTTGCCATAACTTAGTTACTATTTTTGGAATAAATGTTTTTGTTTCACACTACTACATATTACTCTTCGCCCCCAGTGAGCCGATTAACTCGCGATCATTGAGAGGCGAAGCGTCTGATATGTCATTGAGCCGATGGCGGGATTTGAACCCGCGACCTCTTCCTTACCAAGGAAGTGCTCTACCCCTGAGCTACATAGGCAATTTCGTTTCGTTGAGCGGAAGACGGGATTCAAACCCGCGGCCCTCAGCTTGGAAGGCTGATGCTCTATCGACTGAGCTACTTCCGCATTGGTGTGGGTAGAGATGGATTCGAACCACCGAAGCGATGACGCAGCAGATTTACAGTCTGCCCCATTTGGCCACTCTGGAATCTACCCAACATGTTTTTTAGAGCCTCTTGTCGGATTCGAACCAACGACCCCGAGATTACAAATCACGTGCTCTGGCCAACTGAGCTAAAGAGGCAGTCGCTCTCACGAGTACCGACAGGTTGAACTCGTTTTGCGGGTGCAAAGATACAGCCATTTTTTGAACTGGCAAAACTTTCGCAACTTTTTTTTCAAAAAAAGTGCGTTTTTCCGTTTTTTTCGGCCTCAAAAAGAATTACACCTTATTATATAGAGGCTCCCCGCCCCTATCCAGGAGCGGGGAGCTGTGCTTTGCGGGCCAAACTTACTTGTCTTTGCGGGTCTTCTCGAGTTGGCGCTTAAGGGCGTCCACGCACAGGTCGATGGCCTCCTCAAAGGTGTCGGCAGTCTTCGACGCGAACAGGTCGTCCTGTTGTGGCATGAGCAACTTGACAGAGGCCTCCTTGTTCATAGCAGTCTCAGGCTTGACAACCTTCAAGTTGACCTCAACATTGTTAATCATCTCGTTGTGCTTTACAAGTTTCTCAACCTTCTTGGTGATGAACTGTTGCAACTTCTCGGTAGCATCGAAGTGAATGGCTTGGATCTTAACTTCCATATTAACCTCCTTTTTTAAGCGCCCTGGGATGGGCAAGTTTGTAATGTGTTTTAAGTTCGCTGAGCGTGATGTGGGTGTAGACTTGCGTCGCGGCTAGCGACTCGTGCCCCAGCAGCTCCTTGACACTGGCCAAGTCGGCGCCGTCGTTGAGCATTGCACTGGCAAACGAGTGGCGCAGCACATGCGGGCTCAACTGGTCGCCGCCACCGACACACTGCAGTGCACAGTGCACCACGCGGTAGACCAGCGCCGGATAGAGCGGCTTGCCGTCGGGACGGACAAAGAACAGGTCGGTCTTGCCGACCGTGGTTGCGCGCACCTGACGGTAGCGAGCAATCCACTGTGCCAATTCAGGCCCGAAGGGAACGATGCGATCCTTGTCGCGCTTGCCATGCACCCGCAACTGCAATGCCGATGTGTCGACCCAAGCGTCCTGCAGCCCCATGAGTTCGGCCCGACGGATGCCTGTGGTGTAGAACATGAGCAGCATCACATGGTTGCGCACCTGCTCAAAGTCGGTCACGTCCACCTCTTTGTCGAGCAGCCCGTCAAGGTTCTGAGGTCGCAACAGGTGAGGCAGACGCTTGGGCAATCGTGCCAACTCGATGTCGGCCGCCGGGTTTTGCTCCGACTCACCACGACGCATCAGCCACTTGTACATCGCCCGCAGCGACTGCACCTTGCGGCGCAGAGTGCGCGCGCTGTCGCCTTGCGACGAGCGTTCAACCAACCACGCTCTCACATCATTGACGGTGACCGATGCCCAGTCCAATCCATCCCGGCCGGCGAGGTGCTGTACGAACTGCTCCAGGTCGTTGCGGTAACTGTCAACCGTCAACGCCGAGCGGTTCAACTCAACCCGCTGGTGCGTCAAGAATTGTTCAATGACTGTGTCGTTCATCGTCAATGTGAGCATCATTTTGTTCGCTCGCAACGAAGATAGCAACTTTTTGTGACACCACCAAATTTTTGAGCAAAAAAATCACTTTTGCCCCATAAAAAGCGACAAAAGTCGCCCTTTCGACAAGGGCGACTTGAGACGATTGACCATAACGGCGAGTATTACTCCTCGGCGTTGCGCAGTTGCTGAACGTAGACAGCCTTCATCATCTTCTTGCGGTTGGTCACCGAAGGCTTCTGGAAAGCCTGGCGGGCACGCAACTCCTTGACGATGCCGGTCTTCTCATATTTACGTTTGAACTTCTTCAAGGCGCGCTCGATGTTCTCGCCTTCCTTCACAGGTACGATAATCATAATTTCGTTTGATTTTAAAAAAGTTATTGTTTTGTTTTTGAATTTATCTTCTCGATGTGACGCGGCCCAAGACTCCAGGCCTTCGGTTACCGAAGCCCCCTCTTCATGAGTCGTTGCCACGATGTGAGTGATGTATTCCACCTTATTATATAGATGCCCATGAGTCATTCACGACTCTCGACGCATCAACTGGCGGCCAGGCAGAGGGGCCGCACTGATGGGGTTATATGTTCAATTTCAGTCATTTAAGTCAGTCTTTACAAACCTCCTTTCAGTTTTACGGCTGCAAAGGTAATACAAAAAATTGAAAATTGAGAATTGAGAATCAAAAATTTTTACTATCAACCTCATTTTTTGTTTGTTTTTCAGTTTGTTCGGGGCATTGTAACAGTATCGTAACAGTCGCCATTGCCTCAGTTT
Organism: Porphyromonadaceae bacterium UBA4262; assembly: GCA_002396085.1. GTDB lineage: Bacteria > Bacteroidota > Bacteroidia > Bacteroidales > Muribaculaceae > Sodaliphilus. Next base: position 31,004 of record DGWI01000009.1, on the reverse strand, counting down.
GATGTGGTGTTTGTAATTTTGCACAAAATTTCAAAAAGAACATCTAGAATGGAACAAAATTACTGGCTGATATCGCTCAAGTTGATGGGCGCGTTGGCATTGCTCATCTATGGCATGAAGGTGATGAGCGAGGCTCTACAAAAGATGACTGGTCCGCAGTTGCGCCACGTGCTGGGCGCGATGACCACCAACCGCTTCACGGGCATCCTCACTGGTATGCTGCTCACCGTGGCCGTACAGTCATCGGCAGCAACAACGGTGATGACCGTGTCGTTTGTTAACGCCGGCCTATTGACACTAGCGCAAGCCATCAGCGTGATCATGGGTGCCAACATCGGAACCACCCTCTCGGCTTGGATTATGTCGGCTGGCTTCTCGTTCAACATCTCCAGCATCGTATGGCCAGCCTTCCTGATTGGCATTCTGCTCATCCACATCAAGAGCAAGCGATTGTTTGGTGACTTCCTCTTTGGTGTAGCATTCCTTTTCTTCGCATTGGGCACACTGTCGGTGACCGGCAAGGAACTGGACTTGGCCCACAACCCATCGGTGGTGGCATTCTTCTCGTCGTTCGACTCGTCGAGCTACCTGACCATCCTGTTGTTCCTGCTCATCGGCACCATCCTCACCATCATCGCGCAGTCGTCGGCTGCTATCATGGCCATCACCATGGTGTTGTGCACCAGTGGCGTGATGAGCATCTATCAGGGCATTGCGCTGGTCATGGGTGAGAACATCGGCACGACCCTCACCGCCAACTTGGCGGCACTGACCGGTAACACCCAGGCGCGCCGCGCAGCATTGGCCCACCTGGTGTTCAACGTCTTCGGTGTGACATGGGTGCTTTGCCTATTCTTCCCATTTGTTGACTTTGCCTGCTCGCTTGTCGGGCTTGATCCGGGTGCCGACAAACAGAGCCCCGTCAAGTTGTCATTTGCCCTTGCAGCCTTCCACTCGCTGTTCAACGTGTCCAACACCTTCATCCTGGTGTGGTTCATCCCACAGATCGAGCGTCTGTGCTGCTGGATCATCAAGGGCAAGGAGAAGCCTGAGGACGAGGAGTTCCGTCTGCAATATATACAGAGTGGCATCATGCGCACCCCCGAAATCTCGGTGCTGCAGGCACAGAAGGAGATTGTCGTGTTTTCCGAGCGCATGCAAGCCATGCTATCAATGGTGCGTGGCATGGTCAACGAGAACGATACCAAGAAATTTGACGAGACCTATCAGCGTGTGGTCAAGTATGAGGAGATGTCCGACAACATGGAGATTGAGATCGCACGTTATCTAGAGCAGGTGAGTTCGGCTCACCTGAGCGATGAGACCAAGGTCAAAATCCGCAACATGATGCGTGAGATAGGCGAACTGGAGAGCATCGGTGACTCATGCTTCAACCTGGCACGCACACTCAAGCGCCGCCGCGAACAGAACGACACGTTCGGCGAAGATTTGCAACAACATCTCGAAACGATGCTTGACCTGTGTGACAACGCCATGACACAGATGGTAAGAGTCATGCAGGGGCCCAAGGAGGACTATGCCGTCAGCGACAGTTATGCCATCGAGGCCGACATCGACCACACCTGCCAGGAACTGCTTGAACGCAACTTGGTCGATGTCAACGAGCACGTCTACGACTACGGCATGGGCACGGTCTATGTGGCGCTGATCAAAGAGTGTGAGAAACTGGGCGACTACATCATCAATGTCGTTGAGGCACGCTATAACATCAAGTAATTAAGAATTAAGAATTGAGAATTGAGAATTTAGGGCGAAAGCATACGGATGCATGCCGTAGATTCCTAATCAAGGTTCTAAATTCTTAATTCTAAATCCTAAATTCTTAATAAAAAGTACTATCTTTGCGACATGAAACGAATACTAGTTGTCGACGACGAACGCGACCTGTGCGACATCCTGCAGGTCAATCTCGAGTTGGCCGGATATGAGGTAACCACCGCCAATTCGGCCGAACAGGCATTGTTGTGCCCTATCGCAGACTTTGACCTGCTATTGCTCGATGTGATGATGGGAGGCATGTCGGGGTTTGATCTGGCTCGTCACCTCAAGTCCAACCCCTCGACAGCACAGATACCCATCATCTTTATCACCGCCAAGGACACCGAGGAAGACCTGCTCAAGGGCTTTGGGCTTGGCGCCGACGACTACATCACCAAGCCCTTCTCGCTGCGCGAGGCCATCGCTCGCGTACGCGCCGTTCTCTCGCGCACCAACCATGAGATCAGCACCGGCGTTCAGCTTGTGCACAATGGCCTGGTGGTCAACACACAGCACCAGACAGTCATAGCCGATGGTCAACAGTTGCAGTTGACTAAGACCGAATATGACCTGCTGTGCTTGCTCATGCGCGAGCGTGGTCATGTGCTCACTCGCAGCCAACTCATTCATGGTGCCTGGCCAGCTGGCGTGGTGGTGACCGACCGTGCCGTCGATGTCAACATCACCCGCCTGCGCAAGAAGTTGGGCGCCTATGCCCAGTGCATCGTCTCACGTTCTGGATTCGGTTACATGTTCGACGCATGAAACGGTTGAGCGAGGGCAACAAGATGTTTATCAGTGTGATGACGATATTCGTCATCTATGCCACGGTTTTTGTCGTGTTCGAGGACTTCGACCGCCACGGCTTGCCCTTCATTGACTCCAGCGATGTGCACCTGCTCATTTTTGCAGCAGCGACAATGGTTCTGCTGGCTGTGCTGCTCTACCGCTACTCGCGGCGCATGGACGACCGCATCCGCCGCGAACAGGATCTCAAGCAGACCGAAATGCGCCGCCAATTGACTCAGAATATCTCGCACGAACTCAAGACCCCGGTGGCCAGCATCATGGGGCTGACCGAGACCATCATCAACAATCCCCAACTCACCGACGAGCAGCGCCTGGAGTTCACCAGCCGCACACATGCCCAGGCCCAGCGATTGTCGCACTTGCTGCAAGACTTGAGCACCCTCAACCGCATGGACTATGCCTCGCAGCAACTGGAGTACAGCCCTGTCGACCTGTCACAATTGGTTGCCGACATCATCTATGAGTCGGACGCGGCATGTGAGCAACGGCAGATGACGGTCAACAACCAGTTGCCCGACATCTTGGTCATTAAGGGCAACCGACAACTGCTCTACAGCATCTTCCGCAACTTGATGGACAACGCCATCAACTATGCCGGCACGGGTGCCATCATCGGCATCAGTGCCGTCGAGACGACCCGCCACTGGCGTTTCACCTTCAGCGACACAGGCCACGGCATAGCCGATGAGCACTTGCCACACATCTTCGAACGCTTCTATCGCGTCGACAAGGGTCGCAGCCGAGCCATGGGTGGCACCGGACTGGGCTTGGCCATTGTCAAGAACGCCGTGCTTCACCACGGGGGCAACATCCAGGCGCTGCGCAACCAGTCGGGCGGCCTCACCATCGAGTTCACCTTGCACAAGTGATTTGTGAGACAGAAGAACATAAGAGCAAAAAAGTTAGAATCAACTTGCACAAAATAGCATATTTTGCTTATCTTTGCAGCATTAAAACAGGTTGACCAATGGATTCTGGCTCATTTTACATCGGGCAAGTAGTCTTGACAGTTCTGATTTTTCTGGGCTGCATGATCTGGCTAGGCATCGTGCTGAAGCGCCAGAACAATTTATCATGGCCATTCACCATCGCATTGTTCTTGCATCTTTTGCCCATTTTGGCAGCGCCGGTTGTCTTTTATGCATCGATTTTCATTTTTGACAACCCACCCAACACCTTAATCGCAATCCTGGCATTCCTAGCCCTCAACAGTTACTCATTCATCCTAGCCTTCACAGCATGGAAAGCCATAAAGAGTTACCGCCAGAAGCATCCCGTCTGGTACTGGTTTCTGCCATCAATAGTTTGCTGGCTCGCCATCTTTTACATCTCGATACTTATGTTCTACTAAGTACGATAAGTAACTTGTAGAAGGTGAGGATCTCAAGGGATACCGAGTCGAAAAAATGGGAATATTAGACCTATAACCCACCAACGCTTAAACCAACCATCTCATAATTCTGAATAATGATGACTAATAATATATTCATGCAAGCAACTCGTAGGATAGCCATACTAGGTGTAGTGCTGGTGTGCGCGCTGGCTGTGTTAGCCGAGGATGTGACCTTCCTGACCAACCGCCGCCAGTGGGAGAAACTGCCCACAGCCACTCTGATGCAGATGGGTAGTATTTTCATGAACCATAAGGTGATGCCTGATAGTGGCATGCTCTGCTACACGATTGTTTCCAATCGTTACGCACCAGACATGACGGATGAAGATATCCGGCATTGTATACATGCCACATGTAACATAGGAAGAATCTATAGCGAGTTCTACCATGACTTTTCGAAGGCATACGACAACCTGCTCAACGCCCAAGAGATGGCAGAGCAACACCACCAGAACGACTATAAGGCCATCATACAGATGTCGCTGGGCGTTCTCTTTATGAAACTGGACCCTCTACAGCCTGACAAACACTATTATAAAAAAGCACTAGATTATCATAAGCAGGCATTTTGGCAAGCCGCCAACAGCAAGTTTTACGACATTCTTCCTGTCATTTTCATCAACTTAAACTATCATTCGATGTGCCACCAAGAATATTCGGCCATTGACAAAGAGATAGAAGCCTACTACAAGTTCTCGATTCCCGATACAGCCTTAAAGTTCTCTTTTGCGCAGTCTATTGGAAAAGGTGTTGACGCTATGCGACAAGGAAAACCAGAAGAAGCACTGGAGGTGTTCAAAAATTCAACCATAGACGACAGCAACCCCAGCAACACAGCAGAACTTAAAATCATGCGAAATAATTGCATTTATTACGCTCTGGAACATCTAGGTAGGTATGACGAAGCACTCAAGACTCTCATTCATAACAAAGATTTTACACAGAAGGAGGCACCTTACTACATCCACGAATGCTACAAACTACTAGCAGACTTTTATAACAAACAGAAGAATCAACCTCTTGCCGAAAAATATGAACTACTTTATTATCGTGCCATAAATAACCTAAACACCACCACTTTGTCCGGCAGTATCGACAACGTATACTTCCTACGTGAGATTGATAAGATGAACGAGGAGCAGAAAGCGTTGACTCTCAAGCAGAAGCACGACCGGCAGATGCTGTGGGTGGTGAGTGCATTCCTGCTATTGGCATTGGTGTTACTCACCTTGCTTGTCATCAACCGCAGTCGCATCAAGCAGAAGAATCGGGTCCTCTATGAGAACAATGTGGCATTGCTGGCTGCCGATGAGCAGCGCCGACAGCAAGCCGAGCAGGAAGATAAAGCACGTGCCGAGACCGAGGCAGCAAAGTATGGTGCCATCCGCATGGACGAGCAATCGACCGAGGAACTCTGGCAAAATATCATCCATGTGATGGAGTACTCGCAAGAAATCTATGACGAGAACTTTAGCGTGGCACGGCTAGCCGAACTCATTGGTGCCAAGCCCAACTATGTGTCACAGGCCATCAACCAGCAGCCCGACTGGACCTTCCCCACCCTGCTGGCCCACTACCGCATCCGCGAGGCATGCCGTCGCATGAATGACACGGCCCGCTACGGCAACTACACCGTCGAGGGGCTAGGGCAGAGCGTGGGATTCACCAGCCGTAGTTATTTTGTCAAACTCTTCAAGAAACACACCGGCCTCACCCCATCAGACTACATGAAGCAGAGCAGAACCGGCACCCCACTCACTGTTCCTCCTAAAGAGGGGGAGACCCAGTAAGACGGAATAGTTGGTAAAGTCAGGTCGAAGACCTGATTCTGTGATTAGCACATTGTGGATTCCACCTCGCAGAGTGTGGAGTCCACTGTGTGTTATTCCACCCAAAGAGAACGCACATCGCAGATGTGCGGCTGTTGTTGGGAAAATGGATGTTTTTTATTAACTTTGCAGTCCATAAATCATCATTCTATGAGCAGAGTATTATCACTTCACCACATCGTTATAAACACGAAGAATCGCCACATGACCATCTCGATGGAGCATTGCGAAGAACTATATCGTTTCATTACGGCGATAGTCAAACGCAATAATTCTAGGCTATATCGTATAGGTGGCATTGAGAATCATATACATATTCTGGTGAATCTAAATCCAACAGTAACTTTGTCGCATCTCCTGTGGGATATCAAGCGATCAAGCAGTGACTGGATGAAAAAGTCGGGTTTATTCCCACAATTTGAAGGTTGGGGGAAAGAGTATGCCGCATTTTCAGTTTCACAATCGCACCAAGAAGCGGTTATTGATTATATCAAGAACCAGATTCAGCATCATAAAGGTGCTTCTTTTGAACAAGAATATCAACGTATAGTTGAACGGAATGGTATGGAGTGGATACCCGATTTATTGACCTAGCCATCACTGCGGCACTTCTTCGACGTGCCGTTTATGGGTTGCAACCTTCCACACAGTACGGCCCAGTTCTTCAAACTGGCCCGTACAATGTGCTAATCACGGCATCAAGTCTCCGACTTGACTCTGTTTCGCTCCATTGGACACCCAAGTCACCTCCTCCACGGGTCGTCGCTACTCTGTTACCCATGATTTAAAAAATTGGCGGCATCTGCGTGAGCCCCCTACTGTTATTGGCGAAAATCGTGTGTGAAATCGCGTGGCAGTGTGTTTTTTTAGAATATCACACACAGTGACATGCCATTTACTTGACAAGGGCTAGGCGGTAGCAGTAATTTTGCGGTGACAATTTTTTATTCACCTCAAAAAACAACAACTATGATCAACAAACTTCTACAACGAACCGCCGCACTGTCGTGCGCGTTGTTGCTGGGCATCATCGCAATGGCCCAGACTGGGTTTCAACCCTATCATGTAAGTAAGGTAGACAATCCCTCTGGTATTGTAAACCCGAATGTGAAGTTCCTTTCAAGTTCCTGTTCTCAGACCCCCGACCTGGCACAGATGCGCGAACAAGCCCGCAAAGTTGCTGCCAAAGCCGACGGTCAAATGTACACGATTACCCTCAATTTGGAGTATGACCCCGAGTTATTAATGGTTATTCCCGTAGCATATATTACTGACGAATCAAGCATTGTTGGCACGGCTTTCAGAAGTGGTGAGAACGTGCTTCAAGGTCAACTTCCATCAGGTACTTATAACATCCTCACAGTATTCGCGACGCAAGACCAAAAACAACAATACTTTGTAGTCAAAGAGAACGTCGAGGTGATGGGAGACTTGACCTTTACTATCAATCCTGCCGAGGCCACCAACCATATCACCACCAAGATTTATGGCCCAGATGGCGAGTTGTTAAAGCATGGTCTTAACCACTTTGACGAATCTACCAATACATACATTGTTGACGAGCCTAGCGATGTCTACTATAGTTCTGTTGAAAATATGCTTTACCAGAAAGGATGTAGCGAATTGTTTTCTTTTGAAATTCTAGCTTCAGGCGAAAGGGCTGAGGAGCAGCAGCGTACAATACCCACAGATTTTTATATAAACGATGTCAGTGACCGATTCGTTTTTATTCATAAAAGAATCACATTTGACGAAAACCTGTCTAAGTCCTATTGTGCATGGGCCTCAACCGACAACCTGCAAACTTGTGAGGTTGAGAATAATCCCAATGACTATGTGTGTCAAGAGTATAACTACAAATTCACCCCATACGGCCGTGACCATGACGATGGCATCCAAGTGATGACTGGATTTTGGTGGATTAAAGATGATAAAACGCCCTCTTATAGAGCATCTGGAGTAGGAAAGAGAATGCAGAAACAAGGCGATAGTTTCCCTTATGAGTGTTGGATCAACGTACCAGAAGTCGACCCCAACATTCCAGGATTAAACATCCTGGTGCAGACCAAATTCCCAGATTATGGCGAATTGGAACAAATCCAATGGGGGGAGCAGATTTTTGAGTCGTTCACACCCACTGGCTGGACCTACGGAACCCCCATTCGAGTCAAGAATGGCCAAAAGGAATTTGTAAACTTTGGTCACAATGCACATGGAGACCAGTGGCGCAGCAACAACTTGTATACTACAAACAACAATGATACATTCTTCCTAAAATATCTCCCTGCTCCATCGGCATTCTCCTATCCAGCAGAACAGGCAATTGGCAACTTTGGTGACAACTGCCCCATCAATGCGGTGAATGTGACAACCTACGAGAACAACAACGAGATGAGAACCAGTCAGACGAGTTACTTTGTCGGCCGTTTTGGCGAAGTGTTGAATACCGACATTGGTTCAACCATGACACTCAAGTATAATGGTGAAGAGGTTGACCTTTCGACCTTCAGCCCATCAGGCAAGGGTACTTGGGAGTTCGCCATCAACTATCCCAATGTCGAGGTGGATGGACTGCCAGGTTACAATACGACAAAAGTGTATTTTGACCAGAACCAGGAGGATATGACCCCACCGGCCGTCGAGATGTTGCACTTCAGGAGTGAGCAGGGAGTGACCGACCGCTTCGCTACGGCTGCCGATGGCACGATGGAGTTCTATGCCAGCGACTTCCACTATCAGTATTATCCCGACCTGTGGACGGGCGTTTTTGAATGCCAACCCGTGGAGGTGACGGTGGAGTATGCGCCTTACGGCACCGAGGAGTGGAATGAGTTGGCCGTTGAGGAGATTCCCGAACTCTATCAGGAGCCGGGCTGGGGCTACTTCTATCGCGGCTCGCTGGCTGGTGTGACAGGCGAGGGCCTGAACGGCTGGTTTGACCTGCGCTTCCGCCTGCAGGACGCTTCGGGCAACTGGATGGATCAGGTGGTGAGTCCCGCCTTCCGCATCGACGACCAGGCCTACTCGAGCGTGGCGACAGTCGGCAGCGACAATGCCCGCGAGGTGGCTCGCTACAACCTGGCTGGCCAGCGAATTGATGCCAACACTCCAGGTGTCGCTATCATTCGCATGAGCGACGGCACCGCCCGCAAGGTGATTCAGTAAGCAGTAAGCCCCCTAAATTCCCCTAAAGGAAGTAAGCCCCCTAAATCCCCCTAAAGGAAGTAAGCCCCCTAAATCCCCCTAAAGGGGGACTTGGAGTGTGGCTTCGACAATTAGTAATCTCTGAGCCCCCTAAATCCCCCTAAAGGGGGACTTGAGGGGGGGCGACAATTAGTAATCTCATGCAGATTTTGCCGATTTGACAGATTGCATATCTGCCTCATCAGCAAAATCTGCATGAGACTTATTGGTGTGCATTGAATGGAAAAGTGTTGCTACAGGGCTTGGCACTTGGCGCGGAGCCAGGCGGCCTCGTCGGTGTCGAGCAGGGGGGTGAGGCGGTCAACGACCATCTGGTGGTAGGCGTTGATCTGGTCTACCTCCTCCTGGGTGAGCATCGTGCGGTCGATGAGCGAGAGGTCGTAGGGGTAGAGTGTGAGCGGCTCAAACTCCAGGAAACGGCCAAACTCCTCGGTCTGCTTGCCCTCGACGACGAGCAACAGGTTCTCGGTGCGGATGCCATAGCGGCCTGCCTTGTACAGTCCTGGCTCGTTGCTGACAATCATGCCCGGCTCCAGCGGATTGGGGTTCTGCTCCACACGGATGCTGTGAGGCCCCTCGTGGCAACTGAGGAAGTGCCCCACCCCATGGCCTGTGCCGTGCCAGTAGGTCATGCCCTCTTGCCAGAGCGGCATACGAGCCAGCACATCGAGGTTGACACCGCAGGTGCCCACAGGGAACTTGGCGCGCTGCAATGCCAGATGCCCCTTGAGGACCAAGGTATAGTCGTGACGCTCGGCATCAGTGGGGTTGCCCAGCGAGATGGTGCGGGTGATGTCGGTGGTGCCGTCGAGATACTGCCCGCCCGAGTCGACCAGCAGCAGCCCATCGGCATGCAGGGTCGACGCACTCTGCTCGTCGGCCTCATAGTGGACGATGGCTCCATGCTCCTTGTAGCCGCAGATCATGGCAAAACTGTCGCCACGATAGTTCTCACCACGGGCACGCTCTTGCTGACCGCGCATCCACACATCCACCTCGTTGATGGTGCCACTGGCGGCGTTCTGCTCCACCCAGCGGAACAAGCGCACCAACGCTGCCCCGTCGCGCTCCATGGCACGGCGAGTGCCGGCAATCTGCGCCTCGTTCTTGACGGCCTTGAGCGCGGCGATGGGCGATGCCGAGTATACCTTCTGGCACTCCAGGGCATTGGCCAGCGTGTCGCTCACCTTGTTGGGGTCGATGAGCACCACATCGTGCTGGCGACGCTCGAGATAGCGCACGACATCGTCATAGTCACGCACACGGACACCATAGTGCTTGAGGTGAGCAGCCAGTTCCTTGGTCACCTTCTTGTCGTCGATGAAGAGCGTGGTTTCCTTCTCGCTGACGTAGGCATGAGCGATGGCGACCGGAGTGAAGTCGACATCCGAGCCACGCATGTTGAACAACCAGGCAATCTCGTCGAGGGCGCTGATGAGCATAGCATCGGCACTGTTGAGTTCGAGCGAGGCAATGAGGCGCTCCAGTTTGTGGTCGACGGTCTCGCCCGCCAGTTCCTCATCGTGGACGTAGGCCTCGCCCATGGGACGCGCGGGCCGGTCGGTCCAGATGCGGTCGGCGGGAGCAAAGTCTGAGGCCATCATGAAGCCGTTCTCGCCACAGAAGCGCTCCAGGCGGTTGGCTTCCACGGCCGAGAACAGGCGGCCATCAATGCCGATGACAGCCTCATCGCCCAGGTTCTCGACGAGCCACTCCTCGCGGGTGAGGTCGGGCGTGTCGCCATTCTCGCGCATGAGGACAAAGCCGCTGTCGGCCAGTTGTTGCTCGGCCTGTAAGAAGTAGCGTGAGTCGGTCCACAGTCCCGCTTTATCCATGGTTACAACAGCGGTGCCATTACTGCCTGTGAAGCCCGAGACCCAGTCACGGAACTTCCAGTGGTCGCTGATATATTCGCTCTGATGAGGGTCGGTGCCGGGAATGATGACGGCATCGACGTGCACGCGGGCCATCTCCTGCCGCAGTGCTTCGAGGTGTTGTTGAGACATTTTTCTTTATTAATTGAAAATTGAGAATTGAGAATTAAGACCGTGCTTCAGTTTTCGGTTTTCAGTACTCGGTTCTGTGCAATAACTGACAACCGATAACCCATTGAGAATTTCACACTAGCGCAGGGCGTCGGGGATGCGGATGGGGCTGTTGGGGTTGAAACCAGCAGGAACGGGTCCCTTCTGGAAGTCGGGCAAGTGGCTACCATAGCCATTGCCACTCTTTGACCCACCGAACACATTTTCTAAAATCTGATAGACCAGCCCACCCACATCCAGGCTCAGCGGTTGCCCCATGACATTGACCGTGGGGGCAATGATGGGCACCGTGCGCCACTGGCGCAAGTAAGGATCATAGTAGCGTTGCGCTCCCACATCAAGGCTCACCCGCTCGTTCATCTTGATGCCCAAGGTGCCGCCATAGCGAGTGTCCTGCATATAGGGCATCGCCGCCACGCTGCCTATCATCGGGTTGCGGAAATATTGCCCGAAGGCATTGAGCGTGAGCCGCTCATTGAGCCTGTAACTGGCATTGCCATAGACACCGTAACTGTTCCACGCCTGTGGCCCAAAGTGGTACTTGTTGCCACTGAGTCCGGCTGTGACCACCAGGCGTTCGCCCAACGGCTGCGTGAGCGACACACTGGCACTGCCCACGTTGCCCAGCCCGGGCATGGCGGTGAAACTGCCAGCCCCTGCCAGATAGCCCGAACCGATGGTAGCAATCACACCCGATGACGACCAGTTGCGACTATACGGGTCCATGACGAAGTTGTAGTCGCGCACACTGTGCGTGGGGAAACTGTAGCCCATCTTCAAATCCATGCGGTCATAGGCCCGCAACGAGTCGGTCAGCGGTGCCGTGCGCCAGTCCAGACGGATGGGTTCGGTGAGGTCGGGCTTGGTGAACAGGCTAGTGCTGGGGGTGGGCAGTTGTGGCGTGATGGGCTGCATGAAGCGCTCGGTCAGGCCACGAGTGTCCAACTCCAAGTGGATGGGAGCACTCTCCTGCCCCCACCCGGTCATGGCGACTAGCGCCATTGCTACTATGAGCGTTTGTTTCTTCATTCATGAACTGCCACGACTGAGCCGTGGCACACTGAACAGATATTAACTCAAGTTTCCTAAGAGGCTACTTTTTCGGTAGTTAAAGGAGTTAAGTAGTTATGTAGTTAAGACGATAGCTTTACGTTCGGTGGTTCTGCGCTCTTATCTCGCTAGTTCTCGCGGCGTGCCTCATCCCCTACAGCCATCAGGTAACGCCTTAAATCCCTTTAACTACTTAACCAATCCAGGAACTTAAGATATTAATCCTCCTTGTCGTACCAGGTGGAGTACATCAGGTAGTTGCGGGCTATCTTGACGTTGATCTCGCTGGCTTGCGCAGGATCGACCATCTTCTTGAACTTGGCGGGACTGCCGGCCCACAACTCGTGCGGACCAATCTTGGTGCCACCCAGCACCACACTGCCGGCAGCCACGATGGCTCCCTCGCCCACCTCGGCGTGGTCAAGGATGATGCTGCCCATGCCGATGAGTGCCATGTCGCCAATCTTGGCACCATGCACCACCACATTGTGGCCGATGGACACATCGTTGCCAATCTCGGTCACCGATTTCTCATACAAGGTGTGAATCACAGCGTTGTCTTGAATGTTGACACGGTCGCCAATGGTGATGGTGTTGACATCGCCGCGCAGAACCGCGCCAAACCAGATGCTACAGCCCTCGCCCATGGTCACATCGCCCACGACGACAGCGTTGTCGGCGAGAAAACAATTCTCGCCCATTTTTGGCTCAAAGCCACGAACTTTCTTGATAATTGCCACTTTTCTTGAATTGAAAATTGAGAATTGAAAATTGAGAATTATTAATTATGAATCACTTGAAGGGGATGGGCTGACCGATGCAAGCATCGGGAGCCTGAATGTGCAACATCGCAGCAACGGTGGCTGCAATGTCGGTCATGCCATTGCGCTCGACACGCTCGCCGTGAGGCACGTGCCAGCCGTAGAACACCAACGGAATGTGTGTGTCGCTCTGGTTCCAAGTGCCGTGTGTGCTGCCCTTGCCATCGTGCGAACCCGAGTAAACCCCGATGTTGGGAATCAGATAAAGTTCGCCACAACGTGCAGGATAGTAGCCCTTGACCGCACGGTCGACTACCTCGCGCGGAATGGCACGGTCGTAGGGATGCTCAAAGTCGATGACCCATGCAATGCGGTCGTCATGCTCCAGCATGTCGATGATTTCTTTCTTCACCGCCTCGCGGTCGGCACCGGCAGCGGCAATAGCCTCGTTGTTCAAGAACCAGTTGTAGGACATGGTGCCCTTGATGACCTCGGTCACGCCAAACTTATTCTTCACTGCCTCGCTGACCAACTTCTTGGCACCCGAGTTGCCGAAGGTCTCGCTGGGCATGCGGTGCTCGGTCATGTACTTATAGTTGTGCGTGCCACCGTGGTCGGCAGTGAGGAAGAGCAGATAGTTGCCCTTGCCCACCTTCTGGTCCAGCACATTGAAGAACCGTGCCAGATCGATGTCCAACTGGTCATAAATGCTGTCGAGTTGCAGCGAGCGGGTGCTCCATGCGTGCCCCACATAGTCGGTGGTCGAGATGCTGACGGCCAGCAGATCGGGCACCTCGTCTTGTCCCAGTTGCTCGCCATCGATGGCTGCAGCAGCCATGTCGAAGGTCATTGTCACACCATTGCGGTTATTCCACAGGTCGTACTTCTTCATGGTTGCCTTGTTGTCCTTGTTGAACTTCTCGACCCAGCGAGGCAGTTTGTCCATATAATAAGTGCTGGTGATGAATGCCGGCACCTTGTCATCGTACCAGAATGCTCCGTCGGCACCATGTCCTGCAGGCAAAATGGCGGCACGATCCTTGAGCGACACTCCCACAACCTTTGCCTTCATGTTGGTGCCCAGTTTCAATTGATCGCCCAAGGTGGTCACCAGCATGTTGCGTGGCGAGGCCAGCCCCTTATCGGTGGTTGTACCCACACCAGTAACAGTGGTGTCATTGACACTGGTGATGGCCTTGCCGTGCACCACCATGGTGTTGCCCACAATGCCGTTAAAGGCCGGAGTAGTGCCCGTGTAGACGCACGAGTGTCCGCATGCGGTGAATGTGGGCAAATAGTCAATCATCGTGTTGCCGCAGGAGTAACCTCCATCCAGCAAGCGGCGAATGCCACCGTCGTTGCGCCACATTTCATTGTAAGTGTACAGGTAGTCCCAGCGCATCTGGTCAATGACAATGCCCACAACCAGTCGCGGGCGTTCAATCTGTGGCTGAGCACTTGCTGCCGCAAGACCCACCAAGGCCAAAGCCATCAAAATCAATTTCTTCATATCATGTCTGTTTTTTTAGCCTAGAGGCACTAGATTCTCTAGATGTTCTAGAAATTCTAGATTTTCTAGACTCAACTTTAAACTATTAACTATCAATTATCTTGTAGTGCCTCGGGTGACCAGACGGGTGCGCACGATGCGCTTCTGGGCATGATCGGCGGGCAAGGTGCCCTCAACCAGACCAATGAGGACGTCGGCAGTCTCGCGCCCCACCTCAAACCCATTCTGCTCGACCGATGTCAGTTGCGGGTCGCACGAGGTGGCTTGGTTGCTGCTCGAGAATCCGCATATCATCAGTTCTTCGGGTACACGTAGCCCCATGCGCTTGGCGGTGTAGAGGATGCCAATGGCCGTCTCGTCATTGACTGCGAAAAACGCGTCAGGACGGTCGACCATCTCAAGCATCATGGGCGTTATCAACTCAGCATCACTGCGGTTGTCGCACAACTTGATGAGCGCATCATCGGGTGCCAAACCATGCTTGTAGAGAGCATCCTTGTAGCCGTTGAGGCGATTGACTGCAATCTCCAGGTTGAGCGATGCGCCATAGAAAGCGATGCGTCTGCAACCGCGCTCAATCAGATAAGACACAGCATTGAACGTGCCACGGTAGTCATCGACCACCACGCGGTGGGCATTGATGGCCGGACAGATGCGGTCATAGAACACCAGGGGCATCTGGTTTTGCGACAACCTGACAAAATGGTCGTAGTGAATCGTGTGCTTGCTCTGTGCAGCAATGATGCCACACACGCGGTTACGATAGAAGTCGTCGCACAGTTGAGCCTCACGCGCCTCATCCTCGCCGCTGCACGCCACCAGCAGGCGGTAGCCCCTTGCCGATGCCTCGCGCTCGATGCCTGCCAGCACAGTGGAGAAGTAGTAGTGTACAAACTCGGGCACAATGACCCCAATCACCTTGATGGGCGAGCGCCGACTGTTGCGCAGACTCTCGGCCACGATATTGGGCCTGAAGTTATGCTCGCTGGCAAAACGCTGTATCTCGACGCGCCGCTGCTTGCTGATGCTGGGGCTGTCGCGCAGTGCACGTGACACGGTGGCAACCGAAACACCCAGCATGCGAGCCAGATCCTTCATAGTCAAGGGCGTCTCTCGGTGAATGTCATGTTCCATAACTCAGTAAGCCTTGTTTATGCCCAACAAAATTAGCTACAATATTCCAATTGCGCAAACGATTGCACGACACCTGCACATTTTTTAACAATAAAAACGTCTTTTTAATATTGTCAAAATTCTAATTTTGCATGTTCATTGGCTGATTATGCCCTTCATGATGAATACTAAAATTAACAACATAACTTTAATGCAAAACAAATGAAGAAGCAGGTAACATTGCGAATTCCCACAAGAATTCTAGCCCTTGTGATGGGACTCTTCCTGTCACTGGGAGCCTATGCGCAGATTACTGTGCAAGGCCTTGTCAAGGATGCTACTGGCGAGGGTGTCATCGGTGCCTCCATCCGTGTGGTGGGCACATCGATTGGCACTGTGACCGACTTCGACGGCAACTTCGAGTTGCAAAACGTCCCGTCGGGCGCCATGCTCCAAGTGTCATCAATCGGCTACGTCACCCAGGAGGTGGTCGCTGCCCCGCAGATGGTCATCGAACTGCAGGACAACACCACCACGCTCAACGAGGTGGTTGTCATCGGCTATGGTGTCGCCAAGAAGAGCGACCTGACCGGTAGCGTGACCGCCCTGCGCCCCGACTCCAAGAACAAGGGCGTGGTGGTGAGCGTTCAGGACCAATTGGCCGGTAAGATTGCCGGTGTCAACGTCACCAGTGGTGGCGGTACGCCGGGTGGCGGTGCCACCATCCGCATCCGTGGCGGATCGTCGCTCAACGCCAGCAACGACCCCCTCATCGTCATCGATGGTGTGCCCATGGACAACAGTGGTGTCAAGGGTCTTGCCAACGGTCTGGCCATGGTCAACCCCGCCGACGTTGAGAGTTTCAACGTCTTGAAGGACGCATCGGCAACCGCTATCTATGGTAGCCGTGGTTCGAACGGTGTCATCATCATTACCACCAAGAAAGGCCGCCGCGGCCAGAAGCCCAGCGTGACCTACAGTGGCAACGTGACCATCAGCACCAAGAAGAAGACCATCGAGATGCTCGACGGCGATGCCTACCGCCAGTTTGTCACCAACCTCTATGCAGGTTCGGCTAAGGAAGCCGGCGCTCTCGAGGCACTGGGCACAGCCAACACCAACTGGCAGAACGAGATCTACCGCACCGCACTGAGCCATGACCACAACCTCACCGTTGCCGGCTCATTCGGACAGATTCTGCCCTACCGTTTGTCGCTGGGTTACACCGACGAGAATGGTATCGTCAAGACTAGTGAGATGAAGCGCTACACCGTGGCCGCCAACCTCAACCCATCGTTCTTTGACGACCACTTGACGATGAACCTCAACGCCAAGTTCATGTACGCCAAGTCGCGCTATGCCGACGGCGGTGCCATCGGCAACGCCCTGCGCATGGACCCTACCCAACCCATCACCAGCAGCGACGAGCGCTATGCCAACATGGGCGGTTACTTCGGCTGGCAGTCGGTAGCCACTACCGACCCCGCATGGCCCTGGCTCCAGAACACCAACGCCCCGCGCAACCCCGTTGCCATCCTCGACCTGAAGAACGATCGCGCCAAGAGCCACTCGTTTGTGGGTAATGCCGACATCGACTACAAGATTCATGGTTTTGAGGACTTGCGTCTGCACCTGACACTGGGTGGCGACTTCTCGGGTGGCAAGCAGACCACCGAGGTCGACAACTACAGCCCGCTGGCCAACTACTTTGGTTCTTACGGATGGGACCGCATCACCAAGGAGAACCTGACACTGAGCACCTATGCACAGTACTACAAGGACTTCAACGAGAACAACCACTTTGACATCATGGGTGGTTATGAGTGGCAGCACTTCTGGCACAAGCAGAACAACACCTACTGGGGACTTTATCCGAGCAACACGGCTCTCAAGGATGCCAGCGGTGCCAGCCTGGCAGGAACTGTCTACAACCGCACCGAGATGAACAATGGCCTGGGTGGCCGCTCGGAGAACTACCTGGTGTCGTTCTTCGGCCGTTTGAACTACATCCTCATGGATCGCTACTATCTGACCTTCACCATGCGTGCCGACGGTAGCTCGCGCTTCAACTGGCTCGCCGGTGCTCCCAACCAGCAGTGGGGTTACTTCCCCAGCGCTGCTCTGGCCTGGACCATCAAGAAGGAAGACTTCCTCAAGGACAACGAGACCCTGAGCGACCTCAAGTTGCGCCTCGGTTGGGGTAAGACCGGTCAGCAAGAGGGCATCGGTGACTTCACCTACTATGCTAACTACACACTGAGCAATGGCACCCAGGGTAGTTGGTACGATGTTGCCGGCGACGGTGTCAAGGCACGTCCCAATGCCTACAACCCCAGCCTGAAGTGGGAGACCACCACCACGACCAACGTGGGTCTGGACTTCGGCTTCATGCGCCAGCGCCTGACCGGTAGCATCGACTGGTACTACCGCAAGACCACCGACCTGATCAACTATGCTCCTGTGGCTGCCTTGAGCAGTTTCCGCAACAAGATGAACCAGAACATCGGTTCGCTGAAGAACACCGGTGTCGAGTTGGCTCTGACCTGGCGCGCCATCCAGAGCGGCGACTGGAACTGGACTCTGGACTACAACTTCACCTACAACAAGAACGAGATTCTCGACCTGATTGACGAGGATCCCAATTTCATGGTGCTCACCGGCGGCATCTCTTCGGGTACCGACAACCGCTGCCAGGCTCACACTGTGGGTCATCCCGCCAACTCGTTCTGGGTCTATCAGCAAGTGTATGACAAGGATGGCATGCCCATCGAGAACTGTGTGGTCGACCGCAATGGCGACGGCACCATCACCGATGACGACCGCTACTTCTACAAGAGCCCGATGGCTCCTGTGACCATGGGTCTGGCCAGCCGCCTGGAGTACAAGAACTGGGACTTCGGCATGTCGTTCCGCGCCAGCATCGGCAACTATGTGTTCAACGATGCTATGGACGGTTACCACAATGTAGGCGAAGGTGCCGTGTTTGAGCAGGTCAGCGGCAACTACCTGAACAACCGCCCGGTTGATGCCATCAAGTATGGTTGGAACAGTTATGCTACCGTGTCGTGCACCAGCGACCGCTGGGTACAGAACGGCTCGTTCCTCAAGTGCGACAACATCACGCTGGGTTACAGTTTCAGCGAGTTGTTCAAGACTGGAAGTTGGAACGGCTTCAGCGGACGTGTCTACGCCACAGCAAGCAATGTGTTCTGCATCACCAAATACAAGGGTATTGACCCCGAGGTATTCGGCGGAATCGACAACAACATCTATCCGCGTCCCTTCTCGGGCATTCTGGGTCTGAGCCTGAACTTCTAATCAAGTCGTTTACACATTTTATATAGATATAAGTCATGAATAAATTCATCAAATATTTAGCACCCGCAGCAACTCTGCTCCTGTCATGGGGACTACAGTCGTGTGTCAACGACTTGCACGTTGAGCCCATCGACCCGAGCCAGAAGACCGACATCGAGGCCTACCAGTTGTTCAACAAGTGCTACAGTGCCTTCGCCACCTCGGGCAACAACGGTGGCGACGACAACGTCGACATCGACGACATCGACGGCGGTACTTCAAGTTTGTTCCGCCAGATGTGGAACAGCAACGAGCTCACCACCGACGAGGCCATCTGCGGCTGGGGTGACCCGGGCATACCGCAATTCTGCTACAACACCTACGATGCTAGCCATCCCATGCTCAAGGGCTACTATTACCGCTTGTGCGCCAGCATCGCCTATTGCAACCTCTATCTCAAGGACTTCCTGGATGATGACGCAACGATGAGTGCCGAGGTCCGTTTCCTGCGTGCGATGGAGTATTATCTGTTGAGCGATGCTTATGGCAACGTACCTTTCTCGACCGTCATCAGTGCCAACAAGCCTGAGCAGCGCAACCGCGCCCAGGTCATGGAGTGGGTTGAGAGTGAATTGCTTGCCATCGTGGGCGAAAATCCCGATGACAATGGGTACATCCTCAATGACCCAGCCCCCAAAACTAGCGCACAAGACGGCTACGGCCGTGTCGACAAGGCTGCCGCTTGGATGCTGCTGTCGCGCCTCTACCTGAACTGGCAAGTCTACACCGGCACTGCACGTTGGCAGGAAGCCAAGGACTATGCCGAAAAGGTCATCAACTCGGCCTACAAGTTGCACACTGAGGGTAGCAGCAAGGAGGTCAATGGCGAGACCTGGGAGTTCACTGCCTACCAAACCCTGTTCATGGGCGACAACGACCATAATGGTTCGAGTGAGGAAGCTATCTTCCCCATCCTGCAAGACGGCATGCGCACCACTGCTTGGGGTGTGAGCCAATACTTGATTGCATCGACTGCCGATGCCGACCTGCACTCATGCCGCTATCTGCCCGAGGCAGTCAACGGTCTGTCGGGCCAAGCCTGGGGTGGCAACCGCGCACGTCCCGAGTTGGTCAAGTGCTTCATCAACAGCAATGACATTCCCGAGTTGGCCTGCTACGACATGCCCATTCTCGCTAATGACGACCGTGCCCTGTTCGACAGCAAGGGTCGCACTCTTGACAACGAAGATGTGGGTATCTTCACCAACGGTTTTGCTATCGGCAAGTTCAACAACTTCACCACCGACGGCTCATCGACAAGCGACGCTAGCGGCACATTTGGCGACATGGATGTTTATCTCATGCGAGTTGCCGAGGCCTATCTAAACTATGCCGAAGCCGAGGTTCGCCTGCATGGTGTGACTCAGGATGCCGTTGACAAGATTAATGCCCTGCGCAACCGCGCACACGCCAAGCGTTTCACCACCAGCACGCTCACGCTCGACGAGATTCTCAACGAGTGGAGCCGCGAGTTCTACTTCGAGGGTCGCCGCCGTGTCGACCTGATTCGCTTCGGCAAGTTCGGTGGCAACAATGATTACAACTGGACCTGGAAGGGTGGCACCAAGGCTGGACGTCAGTTCGATGCCAACCGCAACGTCTTCGCCATCCCCTCTGATGACCTGATTGCCAACAAGAATCTGCAGCAGAATCCTGGCTATTAATGTTTCACTCTCGTAATTGACTGAAAAGATGATGAAAAATATATTTAAAACAGCATTGATGTTGCTATGCACCGTTGGGCTGATGACCTCGTGCAGCGACGACAATGACTCCAACCCCGTGATCGGCGGTCCGTATGAGATGACGCTCTATGCACCGCAGATGGCTCAATATGACTTGGACCTGGCGCAATCTCAGAGCATCAAACTGGTGTGCACCTATCCCAACTATGGCTTCCCCACCACGGTTAACTATGCCGTCGAGGTGGCAACCGATGGAGGCATGAGCGATGCCGTTGAGGTAACCTCATCAACCAGCCCCGAGATTTCAGTGCCCGTCAACGAACTGGCCGTAGCGCTGACCAACTTGATGCTTGCCAAGGGCAAGACCGAGGCCGACTTCCCGATGGAGATGCCCATTTACTTCCGTGTGGTGGCACACATGCTCTCATCGGACATGCTCACGCTCATCGAGCCGAGCCGAGCCGAGTCGAACGTGGTGAAACTGAACAATGTGAAACTTGAGTTCTCGTTGCCTCCCGTGCTGCCGCCCACCGAGATGTACATCATCGGCGACTGGTGCGAGAACAACTGGAGCAATGCTCTGAAGATGGTTCCCGTCTATGACAACCCCGACAAGATGTGGCACATGGTCTACATTGATGCCAACGGCATTAAGCTCAACGAGTTCCAGACCGATGACAATGCCATCGGATTTGACGATGTGACAGTCACCGGCGATCTGGCCGAGGACATCGTCAACAAGGATGGCCGCATCGCGTCGGCTAATCCGGGCTGGTACTTGGTTCTTCTCAAGACCACCGTTGTGGGCCGCGACCGCAACTATGAGATTGAATTCCGCAAGCCCGAAGTGTGGCTGATGGGAACAGTCACCCCTGCCGGTGCTTGGGCCGAGTTGGAAGATGGCTGTATGTTCACCATCGAGGGTGAGGGAGCCAACGCGATGTTTGTCTCGCCCGCGTTTGCCAACGACGCAGCCGCCGATAGCGGTGTGCGTGCCTATGTCAAGCTGGGCGACGGCATAGACTGGTGGAAGTCGGAGTTCCGCGTCATTGACAATGCCATTGACTATCGTGGCACTGGCGGCGACCAGGAGCGCATTATGGGCACAGCCGGCCAGAAGATGTACCTAAACTTCACCAAAGAAGAAGGTTATATTCGTTAACCCCTCATTAAACACTGAAAGACAATGAAAAAGATTGCATTATATTCAATTCTCGCGGTGGCAGGCATGGCCCTGTGTGCCTGCAACGAGGACTATAAGGACTGGGCCGAGCCCACAAGTCCCGTCGACCCTGGTGAGGTGTTCATCAGTTTCACCCCATCGGCCGTCAACGCTCTCGACCTGCGCGGCATGACCGCCGACTCGGTAGTGGCTTTCAATCCCAACCTCGATGTCAATTTTGATGGCAGTGAGGTAACCTACGATGTGACTATCTTCAACGCCGACAAGAGCGAGTCGGTCACCATCGCAGCCGACAAGATGGGACGCATGCGCCGCAGCGAACTGCAAGGTGCCATCATCAGCCTGTTTGGCAACATTGAGCAGGCTCGCCAGACCAAGATGGACATTTTGGCTCACATCCTGTACGATGGAGTGATGACCACCAGCAAGGCCACCGATGTGCCCATCACGGTCACCCCGCAGCAACAGGAGTTGCCTCCCGTGTGGTTCATCATGGGCAACTGCATCGGCGTTGGCACATTTGTCAACAATGCCGTCATGGGCCTCTACACCAGCACCGTGGCAATGTATGTCAACCCGCTCAACTACGACGAGTTGATTTTCCCCACCTATCTGTGCGACAATGCTCAGTTCAAGATTATCCTCAAGCCTGGTAATCGCGAAATGTTTATCGGTGGTGAGACCTACAACGACAACTACACAGTGGCCAATGCCGGCTACTACAAGGTCATCGTCAACACTGCCGACACGACCATGCACGTTGAGGAGATGCCTGGCGACTACACTGTCTATGAGAGCATGAGTCTGTCGACTGGCCTCGAGATGAAGTTGATCACCAAGAGCGCTACGGGCATCAACCACGACTGGCATGCCGACCTCAATGTCACTGCCGACACCGAGGTCAAGTTTGTTGCCAACGATGGCACAACATGGGGCTGCGCCGACTTCCCCGCCGGCAAGGCAGCCAAGAATGGCGCTGGCATTCCCGTCAAGGCTGGTAACTACAAGGTCGTGTTCAACGACATCATGGGCACCTTCCGATTCATCGAGAAGTAAACCCCACCTTACACTCATTCAACGCCACGGATTCAATGGTCCGTGGCGTTGTTTGTTCAGCCTCGCCCCTCACAATGCAAACGATTGCACACACTGAATTGCAAGTTCCAAATAGTTTACTGATGATTAGTTAGAAAAATTTTTCTATTTTTGCGTAACAAATTAGCGAATTATCCTTTTTAAGTTTAACCATTTAAAATTTTATTATCATTATGAAGAAATTCTTTACATCTATGCTGCTTGTTTGCGCTGCCATCATCGGCATGCAAGCACAGGACACGAATGTATGGGTTCTCGGTAATGTAGGTGACCAGGCGTGGGATCCCTCGGTGGGTACTGCCATGACCTTCAATGCCGAGACAGGCCTGTATGAACTGACCGCACACTTCAACGCCAGTTCATATTTTAGTTTCACCACGATGTTGGCCGAGACCAGTTCTGATTGGGACGCCATTCGTCCTTATCGCTTCGGTGCTCCTGCCAACAACTACGAGATTACCGACAACCTGCTGGGCGAGCCCATCGAGTGTGGTGCCCTCGGCGAAAGTGCCGACAACGCATTCCTCATTACAGCCGGTGCAACCTACAAGATTTCACTGATGCTGGATGAGCCTGCCAATCTAGTCAAGTTTGAGCGTATCGGTGATGTGGACGTTGAGCCCGATCCCGTCGATGAGGGTCACATCTACGTCATGGGTGAGGTCAACGGCAATGCTTGGGCAACCAACGTCGGTATTCAGATGACCGAACTGGGTGAAGGCATCTTCACTGCCAACGTCAGCATCAACGCTGAGGAGATGGCTTACTTCGGCTTCACTCACGCTCTGGCACAAAGTGCTCAGAACTGGGCTGCCGTTGCGCCCTTCCGCTTCGCTGCCGTTGATACCGCGAGCCAGGCTGTGGTGCTTGACACCCCCATCGCTCTGAGTGAGGATGGCCAGAGTGACTTCTCGTTTGCTCTGCCCACCGGCAAGTACATCATCACCCTGGACATGAACGCTCGCACCATGACCGTGACTGCCGACGAGGCTAACCACATGTACATCATCGGTAACGTTCCCTTCGGCGACTGGAATCCTGCCAACGGTTTGGCCATGGACGAGGTTGAGGAAGGTGTCTTCCAAGCCAAGGCTACCATTCCGGGCGATGTTTGGTTCATCTTCTCGCCGTTCAACACCAACTGGGACGATGTCAACGCCAACCGTTACTGCCCCGAGAGCGCTGAGGAAGACCAAGTCGTTGAGGCTGGTGAGACCATTACCACTCAACTGAGCACTGGTGGCAAGAGCTACAAGTTCACTGGCGACGGCAGCGAGTACACCATCACCTTCGACCTGAACAACCTCTGCTTCAAGTTTGAGGCTGGCCAGGGTGGTCTCGTCGGTGACACCGATGGCAATGGTGTCGTTGATATCACCGATGTTAACAACGTCATCAACATGATGCTCGGCAAGGCTGAGATGGTCAATGCAGCCGACACCGACAACAATGGTGTTATTGACATCACCGATGTCAACAATGTTATCAACCTGATGCTGGGCAAGTAATCTGTCACGCAACTAGCGGTGCGGTTGCAGTCCACCGGTTTCTAAGTCTCAATTAAACGGACTGCTCACCACACACGGCTACGATAACACACAAGGGCGACACCCACGATGGTGCCGCCCTTGCTACATCCATCACCCCACGACACCGCGATACGCTATACACACAATTTAGGCGCAGTTTTCACGTTCTATTGACTAGATGAACATTGACGACAAGACACAGCAGTTCGTCCTGCAACATGCCGACGACGACGTGCGACAACTGGCACTGCAATCCTCACGTTGGCCCGATGTGGACATGACAGTCGCCCTGCAGCAGATAGCCGGGCGGCAGGTGGCACGCACCAAGGTACCCAGCTGGGCAGCCATCGACGGCATTGTCTATCCACCGCATCTGTCGATGGAGCAATGCTCGTCAGAGCAGACAGCACGCTACAAGGCGGCACTTGTCGAGGGGTGCTCGCTCACCGACCTCACGGGTGGTCTGGGTGTGGACTTTGCCTTCATGGCGCAGGGACTGGATCACGCCACCTACGTCGAGCGACAGCCACACCTGTGCGAGATAGCACGCCACAATCTGCCCTTGCTGGGTTTGCCCGAGGCCCAGGTCGTGTGCGGCGACGGTGTGGAGCACCTCAAGCACATGAATGAGGTCGACACCCTCTATCTCGACCCTGCACGGCGCGATGCAGCGGGCAACCGCGTCTATGGTCTGGCCGACTGCACACCCGATGTCAGCGCTCTCGCCCCCGACCTGTTGTCGAAGGCACACACTGTCATCATCAAACTGTCACCCATGCTCGACCTGCATCAGGCCTTGCGACAGTTGCCCCACGTCGAGCAGGCGCACATCGTGGCTGTGCACGGCGAGTGCAAGGAAATGCTTGTGGTCATGAGGCGCGGGCACAATGGTGATGTGGCTGTGCATTGTGTTAATGACGACCAGTCGTTTCATTACACGCTGGGGCATGAGGGTGCATCTGCCCCCATCTGGGACGAAACGCTGCCCATGCAGGGGTTGTGGCTCTATGAGTCCAACGCTGCTATCATGAAGGCCGGCTGCCACGACTTGGTTGCCTCCCGCCTAGGGCTGCAGGTCATGAGCCACGACAGTCACCTGATGGTTGCTGACCACCTGATTGAAAACTTTCCAGGCCGTGTGTTCCGCATCGATACCATCTCGACAATGAACAAGCGAGAACTCAAGGCTCTGCTGCAAGGCATCACGCACGCCAACGTTGCGGTGCGCAATTTCCCGCTACGGGCACCCGACCTAGCCCGCCGACTCAAGGTCAAGGACGGCGGTGAGTGCTACCTCTTCGGCACCACCACCGCCACCAAGAAGCATATTATCATCAAATGCACAAGCCAATGAAGAAAATTAGTCTCATACTACTGTTGCTACTGACCACACTGGCCAGCTGCGAGCACATCAACAACAAGGAGGTGCCCAGTTTCATGGTACGCCTCGACCTGAGCACATACGCCGTTTGGACGACCTATGGTGTGGCGGGAGTGGGCGACTACCGCTACTTCAACCGCGACAAGAAGTTACCAGCCAACTTCCCCTACAACGTCAACACTTACACGGGCTATGGTGGCATCTTGCTCATCATGGGCATGGACGGCAGTGCGGGCAGTTATGCTCCCATTGCCTTCGATGCCGCATGCCCCGTCGAGAACCGCATGGATGTGGTGGTGGGCATCGACAGTGGCAACTTTGATGCCGTCTGCCCCAAGTGCGGCTCGCACTACGATGTGCTCATGGGCAGCGGCGGCCCGCTGAGTGGCCCCGCCATCACCCACAAGTATGGCCTGCGCATGCTCAAGGTTCACTCCAGCAGCAACGGCGGGTACATTATTACTAATTCATAATTAAGAATTTAGACTTAAGAATTAACAATTCAGAATTTAGAATTAATAATTCAGAATTTAGAATTTAGAAATAGGATGCGCTTCATCACAACTCTCCTTGCCGCCACGGTGACGCTGCTGGCCAGTGCCACCCAGTTGCCCACTCGTGTCCCCTATCGTGATGCACACCTCCCGGTCGACCTGCGTGTTAGCGACCTGCTCGGTCGCATGACGCTTGACGAGAAGTTGGGCCAACTGCAGTGCCTCATGGGCTGGGACAGTTATGAGCGACACGACGACAACACCATCACCACAACGGCGGCATTTCGACAGCAGATTCAAGAGCGTCACATCGGCATGTACTGGGCTGTGATGCGTGCCGACCCATGGACCCGCAAGACGTTCAACAATGGGCTCAATCCTGCTCTGGCTGCCGAGGCTACCAACAAGATGCAACACTATGCCGTCGACAGCACCCGTCTGGGCATACCACTACTGCTAGCCGAGGAAGCGCCCCACGGACACATGGCCATTGGTGCCACAGTGTTCCCCACGGGGCTGGGCATGGCTGCCACCTGGTCGCCCGCCCTGATGCAGCGTGTGGGCCAGGTCATCGGGCGTGAGGTCAGGCTGCAAGGGGCGCACATCAGTTATGGTCCCGTGCTCGACCTTGCCCTAGACCCACGCTGGTCTCGCGTCGAGGAGACCATGGGCGAGGACCCGTGTCTGAGTGGCACGCTGGCCTCAGCCATGATTCAGGGACTGGGTGGCAGCGACCTGTCGCTCCCCCACTCGACCATAGCGACACTCAAGCACTTTGTGGCCTATGGCGCCGGCGAGGGTGGCCAGAACGGAGCCCGTGCCGCTGTCACACCCCGCCAACTGCAACAAGTGTTTCTACCACCGTTTCATCAGGCACTCCAGGCTGGGGCACTGTCGGTGATGACAGCCTATCATGCCATTGACGGCATCCCGTGTACCGCCGACCACCATCTACTCACCGACGTGCTGCGCGACCAGTGGCAATGCGACCGGCAGTTGGTGGTGAGCGACCTCTACAGCATCGATGTGATGCACAACACCCTGCACACCGCCGCCACTCCACTCGACGCTGCCATCGCTGCCTTGAAGGCAGGCGTTGACGTGGATCTGGGTGGCAACTGCTATGCTCTGCTGGCCCAAGCGGTCGAGAGCGGACGCGTCACCATGGACGACATCGACCGTGCCGTGAGCCGCGTGCTCAGGCTCAAGTTTGAGTTGGGACTATTCGAGCACCCCTACGTCGAAGCCACAAAGGCATGGTTGACTGTCAACAATGCCGATGCCGTCACCCTGGCACGCGAGGTGGCACAGGCATCCATCACCCTTCTCAAGAATGACGGCACATTGCCACTGAACCGCAACAGCCGTGTGGCAGTCATCGGTCCCAATGCCCATAACGTCTATAACATGCTGGGCGACTACACCGCGCCACAACCCGATGGCAAAGTAGCCACAGTGTTCGATGCCATCGTCACCAAGGTGGGTGATGACCATTGCTCCTACTCCTACGGTTGCACCGTGCGTGACACTAGCCAATCCGCCTTCGACCTTGCAGTGCGCATTGCGCGTCAGGCCGATGTGGTGGTTGCCGTGGTGGGCGGCTCATCGGCACGCGATTTTCGCACCAACTACGAGCAGACCGGAGCAGCCAGCGCCGCCCAGGCCACCATCAGTGACATGGAGTGTGGCGAAGGCAACGACCGTGCCACACTCGACCTGCTGGGCGTCCAGCAACAGTTGCTCAAGGCACTCAAAGCGACAGGCCGACCACTCGTCGTGGTCTATATCGAGGGACGACCACTGGATAAGACTTGGGCGGACGAGCATGCCAATGCTGTGCTCACCGCCTACTATCCCGGCGAGCAAGGCGGCAACGCCATTGCCGATGTGCTCTACGGCGACTACAATCCTGGTGGACGACTGCCCATCACCGTGCCACGCCATGTGGGCCAGTTACCAGTCTATTACCATCGACCACTGCCTGTGACGCACGACTACGTCGACATGACGGCACAGCCACTATACCCCTTCGGCTACGGACTGAGTTACACCACATTCCGCTACGGTGAGATGAAGGCGACCCAGACTGCAGACGGCGGCTATGATATTGCGGTGGATGTGACCAACACAGGCAGCCGACGCGGCGACGAGGTAGTACAGGTATATGCCCGTCACCCTGTGGCACCCATTGTGCAGCCCGAGCGACAGTTGGTGGCGTTCGAGCGGGTGACGCTCGAACCGGGACAGACGCAGCGCGTCACGCTCCATGTCGCACCTCAGGCACTGCAAGTGGTCAACGAACTGATGCAGTGGGAGTCGGCACCCGTCGAGTTTCTCCTACAATCTCCCCGACCATAATGGCACGCAGGCTTTACCATAGATAATTACATAAATGCTTTTATGAATAAAAAAAACGCCACTCAAGTAGCGTTTTTTTATTGAAAAATCATTTTTTCTCGATTTTTTTCGCTATTTTTGTCGCCAGATTACTAATAAACCTTTTTTACTAACTCAAACTAAAACAACGATTATGAAAAAGTTTTTACTTTTAGTTGCTGCTATCGCATGCACAATGGGCATGGCAGCACAGGAGACGTTGACGGTGTTTGACGGCACCGACACCAACAGCAGAGTTCCTCTAGACAGTTACTGGTGGGATGCTTCATCACCCTTCTACACTCAGGTGATTTTCCCAGCCGAGGCACTTGAAGAAATGGAGGGAGCAACTATCACAGGCATTAAGTTTTATCTGAATGCCGATGGTGTGAAGTTCTCAGGTGGCAAATTTGATCTGCAGATGGGCACTACCACCGAGACCACATTCACCAATGCCATTGCCGAGGGCTTGACCGATGTTCTCACCGACCAGACCGCTCCCGAGACGGGTCTCACCGAGGTCGAATTCACCTTTGCAACTCCATTTGTTTACACGGGTGGCAACCTGGTCTATAGCTGCCATTTCCTTGAGAAAGGCACCTACAGCAGTTCTTTCTTCTATGGTGTTAACCAAACGACCAACACCGCTTGGGCTCGCGACGCTGTGGCAAAATTCATCCCCAAAACCACATTCACCTACACTCCTGCCCAACTGAACGAATATGATGCCAAGGTGACTCCCCAGTCACTTGACTTCGGCAAACTGAACCCCGGCCAGAGCACAGTGCTCAATGTCACTGTCAAGAACAAAGGTCTGAACGCTTTCACACCTGCTGTGACAACTGCCGCTCCGTTCAGCGCTCAATATGATGGCGCAGCTCTGGCTAGTGGCGAGTCGGTTGAGATTCCTGTAACCTATACTCCCACCGAATTGGGTGACTTCGCTGGCGAACTGAGCATCAACTGTGGCGAGGCTGGTACATATACCGTCGCTCTGACGGGCCAGTGCACCGATGTGGTCGAGTTGGTTGTCTGCGACGGTACAGCAACAAGTGCTTATGCTCCCTTCTATGGCTCATACTATGATTCTGAGAACACCAAGACTCAGATGATTTATCCCGCCGAGATGCTTGCTAATATCAAAGATGCCGAGATCATTGGTGTACAGTTTGAGTCGAAGTTTGCCTTTAGCTTTACTGATGGCCAACTTCAGTTGAGTCTGGGCGAGACCGAGACCTCCGAATTCACTAAGACTGACAATGCAGTCGACAATCCTGTCACCGGTCTCACCGAGATGGCAACCATCGTTCCTGGAGCAACCAAGATCCTTGAGTTCACATTCGCTAATCCCTACAAGTATGAGGGCGGCAACCTGGCTGTTCAAACTCTGGTCACCGAGACTGGCAGCTACAGCAGCACCACCTTCTATGGTGTAGCAACCGAGAACTATGCCTCGTACTACGAGTATACTTGGAACAATGCAACTACCAGCAATGCCATTCAGTTCCTGCCCAAGATGACCATCCTCTACCGTATGCCTCAAGCCGAGCCCCAAACAGTGACTGTGACAGGTGTTGTTACCGACACTGACCAGCAGCCCCTGGAGGGCGTCAACGTCACGCTCACCGTCACCCCCGAGGTTGAAGGCGCACCGCGCACCGCTGCCGAGCCGCAGACCTACACTGCAACCACCGACGCCACCGGTGCCTACACCATCGAGATGACTCCGGTCGAGGGCGCAACCATCGACATGACGTTTGCCAAGAATGGTTACAAGACCGTCACGCTCAACGATGTTGACGTTGAGGATGAGGTCAATGTCACTATGGAGGCTGACGACCTCACTGGCATCGAGACCATCGAGGCTGCCGGCAACGGCAAGGTCACCTATGTCAACGCCATGGGCCAGACTAGCGACCGTCCGTTCCAGGGCGTGAACATCGTAGTCCGCGACGGCAAGACAATCGGTAAAATTGTCAAATAAATTGACAACTACCCAGTTCCCTTGAAGGGTAAACTCAGGTAAATTCATCACGA
Organism: Porphyromonadaceae bacterium UBA4262; assembly: GCA_002396085.1. Classification (GTDB taxonomy): domain Bacteria; phylum Bacteroidota; class Bacteroidia; order Bacteroidales; family Muribaculaceae; genus Sodaliphilus. The sequence continues at coordinate 373 of DGWI01000009.1, read as the reverse complement.
CCGCCTGGCAGCAATTGCCAGGCGGTTTTATTATAGACACAACACGTTCTTGCCTCAATGAGAGCCAAAAATGAGCGTCGAGCAAAAAAAAATCTTAATTCATCATTCTTAATTCTTAATTTTATATTACCTTTGCAGCGCAAAAACCGGCCCGGATGGTGGAATGGTAGACACGAGGGACTTAGACACAATTGAGTGCACTCTCTGAAAAGAGAGATGTAGAATGCCGTAAATTCAAGGAAACCTTAACAGGTAACGCTGAAGGCAATCTTGAGCCAAGCCTTTGAGAAAAAGGAAGGTGCAGAGACTAGACACGGCACACCTAAAGAGCGATACTCCATGGTGAAGGAATAGTCCGGACCACAAACAGAGA
>DGWI01000037.1 GCA_002396085.1 Porphyromonadaceae bacterium UBA4262 | reverse complement strand
TATACACTATATATGGAATGGTTGGACATACTCTCAGAATCCGGGCGAATAAGTTAAAGAATAGGCCTCAGTAACAGACAGACAATCTAGGTAGTTCGGCAGGGAAGATGTTCGTCATCTTCCCCAGCCATTTCGTTTCTTCGTGCCATCCCAGTTAGTGAGTTCGTTATCAGAGCCACCACCTCTTGTACTGATACCGCCTCTGCCACCAGCGGCAAGGAGTAAATTCGCCATCAAATCTTTGGAAACCGCCACCGCATTGCAAAGTTGTTGGATACGGGAAGCAGTGAGACTAACTCTGAAATCTGATGAGATACCTGTCCACGATACCTTCTCTAACAGATAGGCGGCAGCCGGCCGCGCCGCCGATGCAGCGCATGCCGACTGCTTGATAGCAAGAGGCAATATTCTCATGTGGGAAACACTGGTAATTTTTTGCGTTTGGCTTGCGCAAATTTTGATTACTTTTGCAGAGTAGAACCAGCAAAACAGCAATGGACAAGATGACACCAGAACAGCGGCATCACTGCATGAGCCGCATTGGTAGCCGGAACACGCGCCCCGAGATGATTGTGCGACGGTGGTTGTGGCGGCAGGGTTTCCGCTACCGCGTGGGCGTGAAGTCCCTGCCCGGTACACCCGATATCGTGCTGAGGCAGTACAGTGCCGTCATCTTTGTGAACGGATGTTTTTGGCATGGGCATGACTGCGCCAAGTTTAAGTTGCCATCGACCAACACTGAATTCTGGCGTAACAAGTTTGAGCGCAACAAGTTGCGTGACCGCCGTGTGTACAAACAGTTGCACGACTTGGGCTACTATGTGCTGGTTGTGTGGGAGTGTCAACTCGAGGCTTCACGCCGTCTAGCCACGTTGCAGGCCTTGAGCACTCGACTGTCCGAGATTTACCTGGACACACACCAAGCCAAGCCTCGCGCATACGGTGACTTCAATCAAGACTTACCCAGCATTGCTGCTGAGCCGTGAAATCACGTTGCCTGATGTGTGGCGTGACTGCTGTTTTAGTGCAATTTGCAGTTTTTTTGCAAAGTTTTTACACATTTAATAGGCTTAAGCCACGAAAAATCCGTACCTTTGCGTGTTCTTTTGTAATGCAACACATTATAACCAATAATAACTTTAAAACCGTTTTTAATTATGAAGATTTCGCACATTGAGCATGTGGGTATCGCAGTCACCTCGCTTGAGGAGGCTATCCCTTTCTACGAGAACATGTTGGGCCTGAAATGCTATGCCGTTGAGGAAGTAGCAGACCAGAAGGTAAAGACCGCTTTCTTTAAGTGCGGTGAGACCAAGATTGAACTTCTTGAGGCAACCGCTCCCGAGAGCGCTATCGCCAAGTTCATCGAGAAGAATGGTGGTCGTGGTGGCATCCAGCACGTAGCCTTCTGCGTTGAGGACGGCGTTGCCGAGGCTCTGAACGAGGTACAAGAGAAGGGTGGCCGCGTGATTGACGCCGCTCCTCGCCGTGGTGCTGAAGGCCTGAACATCGGTTTCCTTCACCCCAAGACTACCGCCGGTGCTCTGGTTGAACTCTGTGAGCATCCCGAGAAGTAAATTCAACTGAATCATCCATCGAATTGAATAAATGCAATGAGCAAACAACTCGAAAAAATTCAAGAACTGATTTCGAAGCGTGCTGCAGCCCGTCTGGGCGGTGGCGAGAAGGCTATCGAGAAGCATCACGAGAAAGGCAAGTATACCGCTCGCGAGAGAATCAATATGTTCCTTGACGAGGGCAGTTTTGAAGAACTTGACATGTTCGTTCGTCATCGCTGCACAAACTTCGGCATGGAGAAGAAGTCGTTCGACGGCGACGGTGTTGTTACCGGCTACGGTACTGTCGACGGCCGTCTGGTGTATGTCTTTGCCCAGGACGCCACTGTGTTCGGTGGCTCTCTGAGCGAGACTATGGCCCAGAAGATCTGCAAGATTATGGACCTTGCCATGAAGAATGGTGCTCCCGTCATTGGCCTGAACGACTCGGGCGGTGCCCGCATCCAGGAAGGTATCAACGCACTGGGTGGCTATAGCGAGATTTTCCAGCGCAACATTCTGGCCTCGGGTGTGGTACCTCAGATTTCGGCCATCCTCGGCCCTTGCGCCGGTGGTGCCGTGTACTCCCCCGCCCTGACCGACTTCACCATCATGGTGCAAGGCATCTCGTTCATGTTCCTGACTGGCCCGAAGGTTGTGAAGACCGTGACTGGCGAGGACGTGTCGCAAGAGCAACTGGGTGGTGCCAAGGTTCACGCCAGCAAGTCGGGCGTTGCCCACTTTGCTGCCGAGAATGAGGAGGAAGCCATCACGCTGATCAAGCAACTGTTGAGCTACATGCCCAGCAACAACATGGAAGAGGCTCCTCGTCGCGAGTGCAACGATCCCATCGACCGTGTTGAGGATGCACTGAACCAGATTATTCCTGAGAGCGCCAACGATCCTTACAACATGTATGAGGTCATCGGTGCTGTTGTTGACAATGGCGAGTTCCTTGAGGTTCAGAAAGACTTTGCCAAGAATATTATCGTAGGCTTTGCCCGCTTCAATGGTCAGTCGGTCGGTATCGTTGCTAACCAGCCTCAATTCATGGCAGGTGTGCTCGACGTGAACGCATCGCGCAAGGCCGGTCGCTTTGTCCGCTTCTGCGATGCTTTCAATATTCCACTGGTGACTCTGGTCGACGTTCCCGGCTTCTTGCCCGGCACAGGTCAAGAGTACAACGCTGTGATTCTGAACGGCGCCAAGTTGCTCTATGCTTACGGCGAGGCAACTGTGCCTAAGATCACCGTGACGCTGCGCAAGAGCTACGGTGGCAGCCACATCGTGATGAGCTGTAAGCAACTGCGTGGTGACATGAACTATGCATGGCCCAGCGCTGAGATCGCTGTGATGGGTGCTGCCGGTGCTGCCGGTATCCTCTATGCCAAGGAAGCCAAGACCGCCAAGACCGAGGCTGCTGCAGCCAAGGAAGCCGGCGACGAGGCTAAGGCAAAGGAGATCATGGCTCAGTACAAGCAATTCATTCAGGAGAAAGAGGACGAGTACAACAACCTGTTCTGCACACCGTATAATGCAGCCAAGTATGGCTATATCGACGATGTGATTGAGCCCCGCAACACTCGCTTCCGCATCATCCGCGCACTGGAGCAGACCCGCACCAAGAAGTTAACTAATCCTGCCAAGAAGCATGGCAACATTCCTCTGTAATCGTCAAGTGGTTATGAAAAAAGGAATTATTCTGACCCTGCTTGTTGCCGCGATGAGTCTGCTGGCCTCGGCCCAGGGACGCATGGAGATGCGTTTCAACGAGGTGATGACCCAGAACGACAGCAATCTGGTAGATCAAACTGGCCATCGCAGTGCTTGGGTTGAGATTTTCAACCGCTCATACGGCACCGTTGGCATGGAGCAGATGTTCATCTCCAATCTGGTTATTGACCTGAGCGAGGACGCTCTGAACGGCAAGAAGGCCAAGGACTATCTCAACGAGTATGCCCAGGCTCATCCTGACGTGCTGTATGAGATTCCTCGTGGAGATGTGTCAACGAAAGTTGCCCCCCGTACCCACATTGTTTTCTTTGCCGACGGCGAGTCAGCACTGGGTGCCCTGCACCTGTCGTTCAAGTTGACCCCAGGCGTGGAGAACAATCTCTACTTGTATGATGTAAATGGCGACCTAGTCGACATGGTGACCATCCCCGCCAGCCTGCCAGCCAACAGCACCTATGCCCTGAAGGCCGATGGTGCAAGCGAACTGGTTGACGGCAAGATGAACGCTGAGGCTTGGGGTGTGCGCGACGGTGCCACCGATGCTACCGCCATCACTCCCGGCAAGTATAACCAGGGCGTAGTGAACGAGAATATCGAGAAGTTTGCCAAGGAAGATCCTCATGGCTATATCATCTCCATTGTTGCTATGCTAATCGTGTTCTCGGCCCTGCTGATGCTGAGCATCCTGTTCTACTTGTTCGGCAAGGCCAACAAGGCCGCTAGCAATTCGGAGGCTCCTGCAGCCGCAGAGCCGACCAAGGTTGCTGAGATTCAGCCTGCTAGTGGTGATGTCAATGACGAGGCCATGGCAGCCATCTGCTTTGCCTTGTACCAGCACTTCAACTCGCATGACGAGGAGAGTGGTATACTGACATTTGACCGCAACGCCCACACAGCCTGGAACGACAAGAACAGCCTGATGCGCGTACTTCCCCGCAAGTAAGTGAATCGTTTAACACTAAAGAATTTACATCAATGAAAGAATACAAGTATAAGATTAATGGCAACGAGTATAAGGTTGCCATCGGCGATATCGAAGGCAATATCGCCAAGATCGAACTCAACGGCACCCCCTACGAGGTTGAACTTGAAGACCAGCCCAAGGTGTCGAAGGTGGTGAAGCGTGTTGCTCCTGCCGCCAGCGAAACCACGAGCGCCGCTCCTAAGCCCGCCGCCAAGAAGGTTGCTGCCGCAGCCGGTGACTATGTTATCGAGTCTCCGCTGCCCGGCACCATCAAGGAAATCTACGTCAAGGAAGGCCAGCAAGTTAAGGCCTCGGACGTGGTGTGCATCCTCGAAGCCATGAAGATGGGCAACGAGATTCATGCCGGCAAGGATGGTGTTGTCAAGTCAATCAATGTAGCAAAAGAGGATTCGGTGCTCGAAGGCACTACAATCATGGTAATCGGTTAATAGGCTATGGTACTACTAGAGAGTTTCTTAACCAGTAATCTTGAGCAATTCTGGAACTTCACCGGATTTGCCAACTGCACCTGGCCCAACCTGATCATGATTTGCTTTGGCCTGTTGTTTATCTATCTGGCCATCAAGCATGACTTTGAGCCCATGTTGCTTGTGCCTATCGGCTTTGGTATCCTGATCGGTAACATTCCGTTCCAGCCCGGAAACGAGATTGGTATCTATGAAGAGGGATCGGTGCTGAACATTCTGTATCAGGGTGTGCGTCAAGGTTGGTACCCGCCGCTCATCTTCCTGGGCATTGGTGCGATGACCGACTTTACAGCATTGCTGGCAAACCCCAAGTTGATGCTTGTGGGTGCAGCCGCTCAGTTTGGCATCTTCGGTGCCTATATGATTGCGCTTGCCATCGGGTTCATGCCTGACCAGGCTGGTGCTATCGCCATCATTGGTGGTGCTGACGGTCCCACGGCTATCTTCTTGTCAGGTAAGTTGGCTCCTAACTTGATGGGTGCCATCGCAGTATGCGCTTATTCATACATGGCGCTTGTGCCAGTCATCCAGCCTCCTGTGATGCGACTGCTCACGACCAACAAGGAGCGCAAGATCAAGATGAAACCTGCGCGCAAGGTCAGCCAGACCGAGAAGATTCTGTTCCCTATCTTCGGTCTGTTGCTCACTTGCTTCTTTGTCCCGTCGGGTCTGCCCCTGCTGGGTATGCTGTTCTTCGGCAACTTGCTGCGTGAGAGCGGAGTGACCACTCGCCTCGCCAAGACCGCAAGCAATGCCATGACCGACATTGTAACCATTGTGCTGGGTATGACCGTAGGTGCCTCGACTCAGGCCTCTGAGTTCCTGACCGCCGACACAGTGTTCATCTTCTTCCTGGGCTTCTGCGCCTTTGTGATTGCATCTTGCTCGGGTGTGTTGTTCGTCAAGTTGTTCAACCTATTCTTGCCGAAGGATCAGAAGTTGAACCCGCTGATCGGCAACGCCGGTGTGAGCGCTGTTCCTATGGCCGCACGCATCAGCAATGATGTGGGCTTGAAGTATGACCCCAGCAACTACCTGCTGATGCACGCCATGGGCCCGAACGTGGCAGGCGTGATTGGTTCGGCTGTTGCTGCAGGTGTCCTGCTCGGTTTCTTGGGATAATATCCCAAAACAATAAACCTTGGGGGCGCATCTTCTTATGGAGTACGCCCCCATTTATTTTAATGAATGAAAAGTGTAATCTATCAATTGCTGCCACGTTTGTTTGGCAACCTAAACGAATCGTGTGTTCCAAATGGAACAATGGCTCAAAATGGCTGCGGCAAACTGGCCGACATCACAACAGACGTGCTACAGAGCCTTTCGCGTCTGGGCGTGACACATGTGTGGTACACCGGAGTGATACGACATGCAACTCAAACCGACTATTCGACACACGGCATCCCCGTCAACAATGCACATGTTGTTAAGGGTAAGGCAGGTTCGCCATACGCTATCGTAGACTACTATGACATCGACCCGGACCTAGCGGTAGATGTTGACCAACGTCAGGAAGAGTTTGACCAGCTGGTTGAGCGCAGCCACCGTGCCGGTCTGAAGGTCATCATTGACTTTGTGCCCAATCATGTGGCTCGCCAGTATCACAGCATCGCCCGTCCCAATGGCGTTGCTGACTTGGGCGAGAATGATGACCAGGGCATGTTCTTCAGCCCCAGCAACAACTTCTACTACATCACCAACCAGTCCTTCGCCCCGACAATGGGATGCGGCGACTATGTGGAGCAGCCGGCTCGTGCCACTGGCAATGATTGCTTCAATGCCACCCCTAGCGAGAATGACTGGTATGAGACCATCAAATTGAACTACGGCATCGACCCGTGGAATGGAAGCCGTCATTTTAACCCCATTCCAGACACGTGGCACAAGATGCTACACATTATATTATATTGGGCTAGCCGAGGTATCGACGGTCTACGTTGCGATATGGCTCACATGGTTCCTGTCGAATTTTGGCACTGGGCCATCAGTGAGGTCAAGCAGAGATACCCCGACATGATTTTCATTGCCGAGATCTATGATGTGAATCTTTACGACAGTTACATTCACTATGGTGGATTTGACTACCTGTATGATAAAGTGACGCTTTATGATTCGCTAATTAATATCCTGAAATACAACCACTCAACACAAGAACTCACACACTGTTGGCAGACTATCAACCCGTGGCGCGAGCACATGTTGCACTTCATGGAGAATCACGATGAGGTGCGACTGGCATCACGCCACCTGTGTAGTGATGGCCGTGTTGCACGACCTGCGGTAGTGGTGAGTGCGACTCTTGACAAGTGCCCGATAATGGTCTACATGGGCCAAGAACTTGGAGAAAAAGGCGATGAAGCCGAGGGATATCGAGGTGCAGACGGACGTACCACCATCTTTGACTACTGGAGCATGAGCACCGTGCGCCAATGGCTGCTCAAGAATCATCTCAATGGTCGGAATGGTCTGCGTGACTATTACAAGAAACTGCTAAACCTGTGCCGCAATGAACGCGCCATTGCCGAGGGTGAGATGTTTGACCTGATGTATGTGAATCCTCACCTCACACGCCAATATGCCTACTTGCGCTACTCTGCAGGAGAGTTGATACTTATCGTTGCCAACTTTGCTGACGAGGCGGTCAATACACAGGTCAATGTGCCTGATCATGCTTTTGAACATCTAGGCATCAAGCCAGGCATGTATCGTGCTATCGACCTGATGCACAGGTCGCAATCAACTCATCAACTTGTACCTAACGGCAATCTGGAGGTATCAGTTAAAGCTCACGATGCGATTATGTTGAAATTTTTTATCAAATAATTGACGTTTTAGTTGCATTCATCGCCATATTGTCGTAACTTTGCACAACCAATTAACAGTATCCTATAACCTAAACAATGGCACAATTTAAAGTCTTCTCGGGAACCAAATCCCACTATGTTGCCTCTGAGATCGCCCATGACCTGGGAGTCGAACTTGGCAAGATGAACATTCTCCACTTTGCCGACGGCGAGTTTGAAGTCTCCTACGAGGAATCAGTTCGTGGCGTGCATGTCTATTTGGTACAATCGACCTTTCCTAACACAGACAACTTGATGGAGCTGTTGCTCATGATTGATGCCGCCAAGCGGGCATCGGCCAAGAGCATCACAGCAGTCATCCCCTACTTTGGCTGGGCTCGTCAAGACCGTAAGGACAAACCTCGCGTGAGCATTGCCTCGAAATTGGTGGCCGACCTTCTGAGTGCTGCCGGCATTGACAGTCTCATCACGATGGATCTGCATGCCGATCAAATTCAAGGTTTCTTTGACATACCAGTCAATCACCTGTATGCATCATCGGTATTTGTCCCCTATCTTGAGAGCCTCCACTTGCCCGACATGGTCATCGCCAGTCCTGATGTTGGTGGTGCTAAACGCGCCAACCAGTATGCCAAGTACTTTGATGTCCCCCTGGTGCTGTGCCACAAGCAGCGCGCAAAGGCCAACGTAGTCGAGAGCATGACCGTTATCGGAGATGTTGAGGGGAAAAATGTGGTTCTTGTTGATGACATGATTGATACAGCCGGTACCATCTGCAAGGCAGCCAACCTGATGAAGGAAAATGGAGCCAAGTCGGTCCGCGCTCTGGCCTCACACGCCATCATGAGCGAACCCGCTAGCCAGCGAATCATGGACAGTGCACTCGAGGAGGTAATCTTCAGTAACTCTATCCCCTTTGATACAGCCAAGTGCCCCAAAGCAACAGTGATCAGTATCGCCGGATTGTTTGCCGACACCATCCAGCGTGTGCATGATTACCGCAGCATCAGTTCACAGTATCTGTTCAAGTAAGAGATCTTGACACACACATAAACAAACTGTGCGCCTCCCTGATGTGGGAGGCGCACATGTTTTCTATATCTCCCCAACAAATGAGGGGAAAGTCTCCTCATAGAACTATTCATCCATCACTTCGTCAAGGTTATTATCCCACAAGTAATGCTTGGTATCGCGCACAATCACGCCACTGAGTAGCAGCAGTGACACAAGGTTGGGAATTGCCATGAGAGCATTCATGCAGTCGGCCAGATTCCACACCATTGCTAGATTGATGATTGTACCCAGAAATGCCACTAGGATATAAAGGATGCGATAATAGTGTGTCCATCGCTTTCCCCTCAGATATTCTACCGCCATCTCACCATAGTAACACCAACCTAGAATAGTCGTGAAAGCAAAAGTGACCAATCCAACAAGCAACAGCGGTGAGCCAATGACAGGAATCTTGGCAAAAGCCGCCTTGGTCAGCCCCGCACCATCTGAAAATGCAATATCAGGATGAGCCAACACACTACTGACGATGACCAGTCCGGTGATGGCACAGATGACCACCGTGTCCCAGAATGTGCCAGTAGAAGACACCAGAGCCTGCCGCACTGGGTTACGCGTCTTGGCAGCAGCGGCAACAATCGGGGCCGACCCCAGACCCGACTCGTTGCTAAAGAGCCCTCGAGCAATGCCGAAGCGCATCGCCATGATGACCGAGCCACCGACAAAGCCACCCCCAGCCGCCTCGGGCGAGAATGCAGCCTTGACAATGAGTTTCAAAGCCGGCCAGAGATAATTAAAATTGACACCTAATATATAAAGGCATCCAATCACATAGAACACTGCCATGAACGGCACCATCATGCCGCAGACCCGAGCGATGCTCTTGACACCGCCGATAACAACCAGAGCAGTCAAAACCGCAATGGCAATTCCAGCCCAAACGGGATTGATGCCATAAGTTTCATGGCAAATGGTGCTGATAGCATTAGCCTGCACCGATGCGCCTATTCCTAGCGAGGCACAGATGGTGAAAATGGCAAACAACACGGCAAGCCACTTGAGTTTAAGGCCACGCTCCAGAGCATACATCGGTCCTCCCAACATAGACCCATCGGGCATCTTGACACGATACTTAATTGCCAGTAGTCCTTCACCATACTTGGTGGCAATGCCAAACACACCCGTCAGCCAGCACCAGAGCACCGCTCCAGGGCCTCCCATTGCCACAGCCGTAGCCACACCGATGATGTTGCCCGTACCGATGGTTGCAGCCAGTGCTGTTGCAAGTGCTCCGAACTGCGATACATCGCCATCGGCACCCTTGTCACGGGTCACCGACAGGCGTATGGCAGTAAAAATCTTGCGCTGCGGGAAACGCAACCTAATGGTCAGAAAAAGGTGCGTTCCCAACAGCATGATAATCATGGGCCATCCCCACAAGAAGTTGCTGATCGAGGCAATGACATCTGTTAAGTTTTGCATAGTATAGGTTTAAGTTAATCAGGATTAGTTGCGATTGATGAACACACGAGCATAGTAGAACAACGTAGCCATCGAACTGAGTGCCGCAACAACATAGGTGTAGGCAGCCGACTTGAGGGCATCACGAGCATAGTCGGTGGTTTGTCCCTGGGTGATACCGGCAGTCTCTAGCCACCGGACGGCACGACGGCTCGCATCGATCTCGACAGGCAGGGTGATGACACTGAACAAGGTGGTGAGCGCAAAAAGAACAACCCCTACCCCAAGTAGATAAGGGAAAAATTCAAAAATGAGAATACCACCCAGCAGAATCCAAGTGACCCACTTCGAGGCAAACGACACGGCAGGTACAAGTTTGGTGCGCAGCACGAGCATACTATATCCCACACGGTGCTGCACGGCATGACCACACTCATGGGCCGCAACAGCCGCTGCCGCCACAGTGTACTGATTATAGACTGCCTCACTCAAGTTGACCGACTTGCTAGTAGGGTCAAAAAAGTCGGTCAATGAGCCAGCGGTGGGCTTAACCACCACGTCATTTATTCCATTCTGCATGAGCATCATCTGTGCCACCTGCGCTCCTGATATGGGCAAGGGCACGCGGGAATATTTCTCAAATTTCTTTTTTAATGAATTCTGAACCAGAAAAGTAATAAATGAGATCAGAAAGAATAGAAAGTATACCATGTTATCTAGTTTAAGTTAAGTGTCAACAGATGTGATGCCCTATTTGCGTTTTTTAAACTTTATCGCTCCCTATTGGCACGAGGTTTGCAGAAGGCAAATCGAGCATTAATACTTTGCAAAGATACAATATTTTTGCGAAGAATCATAGCGAAAAGATAAAAAAGTTAAAAAAATTGATTGAAATGATGGTCAATTAAAAAATATCCGTTACTTTAGCGGTGTTTTATTAATCGTTTTATTCTTTCTAATTTTTAATTCTTTCATTATGAAAAAGTTATTATTGATGTTTGCAGCCGTTGCTGCTATGACTTTCGTTTCGTGCGACAACAACGCCAACAAGGCCAATGAGACTCAGGACAGCGTTGCATCGTTCAATGTTGAACAGTTTGACTCGGCTCTGGCCAATGTCACTGACTCTGCTGCTGTTGTTGACCTGCTGAACAACGCAAAAGCCGAGGTTCAGAAACTGGTTGAGGCTGGTGACACTGAGGGTGCTCAGAGCCTGCTTGCCAAGATCAAGGAAATCGTTGCCAAGAACACCGAGAAGCTGACCGCCATTGTTCCTTCGATTGGCACACTGGTTGACCAGGTCGTTACTCTGCCCGAGGGCGTGAAGGATGTGGTTGAGGCCGCTGGCGACAGCCTGAAGGATGCTGCTGTTGATGCCGCTACCGATAAGGCTAACGAGGTAGTTGAGGGTGCAAAGGCAGCCGTCAACGAGAAGGTTAACGAGGCTACCGAGAAGGTGAATGAAGCTGCAAACAAGGCAGCCGACAAGGCTAATGAAGCAGCCAACAAGGCTAAGGATGCCGCTAACAACGCAGCCAAGGACGCAGCCAAGAAGATCGGTCTCTAATCAATTGAGATAAACCATTAAACGAGGCGGTGGGCACAAGATTTGTGTCCACCGCCTCTGTAATATCTTACAATCTCACGATGAGTCCATCGTGAGCAAGATGAACATTTGGAGGCAAAGTCGCATCGGTGACAGCATGCAAGCCTATGCCATGACTCATGTGAGTGAGATAGGCCCGCCCCGGATTAATGCGCTTGACTACATCGAGCGTTTCGGCCAAATGCATGTGCGAAAGGTGAGGTTGCACTCGCAGCGCATTGATGACAAGCAAGGGGATGTCACGCAATCGTTCAATTTGTTGCTCAGAAATAGTTTTGCAGTCGGTGATATAAGCCATCGGTCCTATGCGGTAGCCCAAAATGGGCAATTTGTAGTGCATGACCGGAATGGGCTCGACAGTGACTCCCTCAACTTGAAAAGAATCAGTGTCATTAACTGTAGTAAAATCTAAACGAGGCACGCCAGGATAGGGATGCTCAGCAAAACAGTAGGGCAATTGTCGGCGCAAGTTGTCGATAACATCCTGACGAGCGAAGACCGGAAATTGGCGGTCGATACAGTAGGCCCTCAAATCATCAATACCGCCCACATGGTCATAGTGAATGTGAGTAATGAGCAGAGCATCAAGGTCTGAATTGCTCGCTCGCAACATCTGTTGACGAAAGTCGGGTCCACAATCGATGAGAATGCTCTTGCCACGATAGCGCACTATGGCTGAACAACGCAGCCGGTTGTCATGATAATCGGTTGAGTGACACACCTCGCAACCACACAGCAACTGTGGCACGCCAGTGCTTGTCCCCGTGCCGAGAAATTCAATCTCGATAGTAACCTCGTTCATTTTCGGAATTGATTGAGCAGTCCGTCAACAAAGAAAAGATAGGCTCCACCGTCATAGTACCAATACTCGCGCAATCCTGACTGATTGGGTAACTGCGTGATGCGCTTGGGCGCTCCCATGGCCAGTCGGCATTCTTCCTTGTTCATGCCAACAACAAGGTCGCCATTGACAATCAATGCCCATGTGGCATCAGATATATCAGGATAATTCTCGTGCACGTCACGCAACGCAAAGAGCGAGTCAAAGTCGCGGTTGTGCAGCGTGGCACTGGGATCGCTCATCCATAAGAATGCCTGTTGGTTCTTATCTACTGCAGTAAACTTAACACGCAATGGCAAAACTTTGTTTCCCGGTTCGACAGCATCGATATGCACACGTATGAATTGCCGCCCCCGCAGCATGTCCTCAGTTTCCAAGTCATACCAAATGGGTGTTTTAATCCACACTTCACGGCCGCGCAACTGCCGATCCATGTCATTCACCATGTCCATGTCGATGAGCAGCGGGACCGAAAACTTGGACGTAAATTCATCCTTAGTCTTGTTGGTGCGATAGACATAGGTCATCCCATTCTGGGCCATAAACTTGAGATTGAGCACATCTCGGTTATCAAGCAGACTGCCAGCCTCAGCCCCACAATAGGTCATCCATTGCCCGGCCAGATGAGTCGTGTCGTTGTCAACATTGGCAAAGATGAGTCGCACGTTATCGTCGGTGACGAAAAACTGCTTGCCCACCTGCCATGCCGGCACCGAGTCGAGATAAGGCTGCAACGACATGGTGGGTTGACGACGCTCCAATTCACCGATAGTGCGCGCCACCTCCTTGTCCGACACCTTCTGTGTACTCTCCACACCTGTGAACATGCAACCTGTCAACGATGCTGTGACCAACAACGAAGTTATGTAAATAGATATTTTCCTCATATGACCATAACCGAAATTACTACCAAGACCGTCAAACCGACAGTAATAACAAATTGCCATAAAGCTTTGAAAATAGATTTAACCAGCGACTTCCAGAAGCCCATGTTGTAGAGTTGCGCCAAGGTTAACCACTGATAAATCAAGATTACCAACGACAACACTCCCCACGCCGGCAATTCGTCAAGTTCGGCTTTAAAGAGTAGAATGCACGCCATGGCGATGACGTAGTACTGTACAGCAAGGTAAATGTGCGCAAAGAACAACTCGACCAATGTCCATTTGACTTCGGCTTTACGGTAAGCGATGCGCGTTGCAAGCACACTGATGCTCTGGCCAACGATGACACCAATGGCCAGATGATCGTCGAACCATGCAAATATGGTGTTTAGGTAGTTCCTCAACTTCATGCCTCGCTCTGAGGCATCGCCAGTCATGCCATCAAGAATCGCATCTAGTTGGATGAGTCCATCGATGGGCACATCGCGCACCCATCCCGCCAACAGATAGATGACGGTAGTGACCACAAGCATCTTGAATGGCGGGAAATAAAGCGGTTGGTGACCCGATAAGTATTCCCGAATCATGTAGCCTGGCCTAGTGAACAATTCGCCCAAAGTCCGGAACATGGGTCTGGATCCCAACCCCCAAATGTCGAGGAAGTTCTGAAACAGGTTCTTGACTTTGAGCCTTGATATCGAAGCCTTGAGGCCGCACTGCGGACAGAATCTTCCTTGATACTCTGTCTCACAGTTGGTGCAGACATGACTATCATTGATGAGCACAGGATGCATCTTGCGCACCTGTGCCCACTGGTCATATTGCTTGGCCCAAGTCGATATTTGCTTAAAAATCTTCAATTCTATGTTACAATCTCCCAATGCTTATTTGGCAAGACTCATCTGTACCGATATGCCATAGTTGCTATTGGTTGTTGGATAAGCCGAGTTAGACACAAGAGGCGTATTGACCTGATGATCAAAGTATGCGCCCATGGTCACCCTCTTGCTCACCACATAGTTGGCCTTAAAGTTAATGCTCAAGGTCTTCGTACCACTAGTTGCCTGTGCGGTGTTCGCATCAATCTTGCGGATGAGTGCCGTGTTGTTATTAAATTGCACGTTCAGGTTCATTGTCAGGTCGTTGTTGACACCCTTCTGCTGGCCTTTAATCCTCAGCACCTTGTTAAAGTTGGCAATCTTATATCCAACACCGAGTACAAACGCCTTGGTATAAGCCTCAACAAGTTGTCCGGCTGCCGAGTTCAGGGTGAGGATGCGGCTGTCGCGGTAGTCGGCATTGATTGTCATGCCATTGTTGAGCGTAGCATTGATGCCCAGCAGCGGTGCAAACTTCTCGGTCAGCGTGATAGACGAGATGTTGTAGGGCGACGACGGAATTGCGTAACCCGAGAGTGCATCCTGTGTGAAACCGAGGCCATTGCCAATGTCAATCCAATCGGTGAAAGAGTTGAACTGACCTACCTGATAGGTACACTGATAGGTGTGCGTGAGCGTGAAACTCTTGAACCACTTCTTGAAGAACGGAATCTTGATGAGACCATCATAAGTGACGCGCCAGTTGGGCAGAATACTCTTGATGCCCGGGAAAGGATTGAGATCAACCTTGCGTGCATTCTTGCCAGAATAAGCAGCCATGAATGCCGGTATCAGCACATCACTGCTCATGGTGTTGACACTACCCAGATCGGGGTTAAACTCATGGCCAGCATATTCCTTGCCGATGATGAATCCCCGCTCGGGATAGACAAGACCCGTGTAACGATCTTGCAGACGCTGCGCCACGATGGGAATGTTGCTCAAGAACTCATCGAAGGCATCGCTGTGATAACCGTTGCGGTCGCTGACACCACGCAATGCCGTAGCCAGTGCCATGTGGGTGCGTGTATAACTACCCGTGTATATAGTAGTTATGTCATCGTACATGAATTGTATCTGGCTGGTGCGGTTGTCGGTTCGGTTACCAGTCAGAGTAATCTTGAGGCCACGCACAGGCTCCAGTTGAATCTCGGCATTAAACTCCTCAGTTCTTCCGAAGAGTGCCGGCGAGGTCTGCGTCTGGTCGCCAAGCAACCACCCGTGACGCTTGGCCCTATCGATATATCCCTCACCCACCAAACCGAAGGCGAAGTCCAGGCCTGGCGACATGATGTCGTAATGGGTTGTCTGTCCAAAGATATCTCCAATCTCTGGCACAAACTGCGGCAGCGAGAGTTGACGTGTCGTGCGATACTTAACACTGACGTTGCGCACACTCATAGCAAAACGTGCAGCATATTGCCCTAAGTCCCACCAGAATCCGCTATGAGTCTTCTGCACCTCGGTGATGGTGAACTTGAGGTTCTCTTCACCGAGAGTGAGAATCTCGACATTGTTGGCATCCTTAACCTTGAACTTGATGGGGAATGGTTTGTCGTCGGTAGTCGTTGCCGTTACCTTGACATTCTTGACATTCATCTTGTGGTTGATGACAAGAGCTGTGTCGGGCGACAGTTTAAACGTCCTGTTGAACTTCTTCGGCTTGGGCTTGGCCGGTTCTCGCTTTGAAACAGACCTACCCTTGCTATCGTTGCCTCCACTAGAACTACCCGAACCGCCAAAGCGCTTGTTGACCTCCTTGAGATATGGAATCTTGTTGTAGAACTGCTCTAATGCCAGACGGCCATCAACGTTAAACGACGATTGGTTGGCAATCTTATTTCCACTGGAGATACCATCAATCACAGTACCGCGGTCCCAGTTATAGGTGGCATTGTAACTTGCGTTTGCTGTGATGAAACTCAAGATAGGTATAGCGCTGAACGGGGCCTTGTAACTAGCCGTGAACGTCTGGTTGTAAGCCCACGGCGTGCCCAAGTCCTTGATGCTCTGCCACACCGAGTCTTTCCAGATGGTGTATTCATCAGCCAGCAGCCGCTTGTTGACCTGGCCGATGGGTTCAAGAATGTGAGCCGTTGTGGCACTGTTGAATGACATGTTCAGTGACTTGGTGAAACTCCACGAGAGTGCAAACTGCCGATCCCAAAGGAAATTCTTGCTTACAGCCACAGGCAGTTCGACATCAATACCTGTCTCGTTGCGCGTCTGCTGCTCATAATAGTAGCGTGACATGTTGGTATTGAACGCAATGTTGGTAGGTAGCCATCGAATCTCATAGTCACGGAAGAATTTCATGTTCTTGTTCTTCTCGTTGATCATGCGTGCAAACGGCTTGAACGGCTTGACATAGGGTGTCCAACTATACTGGAAACTGCCGCGATAGTCATTCGTGTTCTCATAGACGTTGCTCGGGTCATTGAGATGCTGCTTGTTGCTCGAATAACTGAACGTGAAGTTAGCAGGATCCCAAGGCATGGGGTTCTTACCGAACTTATAATCAAACTTCAATCCTGAGATACTGAAACTCTTGACTGTGCGCAGTGTGACTGCATAGTCATTGATCGAGTCCTTCTGCTCTTTGGTCTCGCAAGCGTCAACAGCATCCTTGAGGATAACATCCTGATCCAGAGGGTTGTATTTGGGTGTCGTCTTCTCATTGCTATAACTATAGTAGATGGGTGCCTTGAGCTTGACCTTCTCGGGCAAGAATCGTCCAGCATCACCCTGGACGGCAATGTTATATTGGTTATAATCATCGAGGCGACGCTGTGTCAGGCTCTGGTTGACCGCACCGAAGCCATGCGTCTCACGGTGGAAACCAACATTGACGGTGGCAATGTCGCTCATGTTAAGAGTCATGTTAGCTTTAGCTGCCCATCCACCCTCGTTATCAAAGTCGGTAACACGCAACTCGTCGGCCCAGACCACACAATCCTTGGTCGAGTTTGCATTGTTGCGAACACCAATCATGATGACTCGCACATCGCTGAGCGATGGGTTACCCTGCACGGTGACACGATGGTTGGGATGCTCAGGATCTTGCTGGGTGTACCGCACAGCATATCCCACATCGGGATCTCCTGCCATCTTGGCGGCATTGCGTGCCTTCTTCACATCGGTGAGCACATCCAGGTTGATGTCAAGCATGTTGTTCTCGGGCCACACCTTGTATCGGTCGGTAGTACTATTGGTGTTGTAACGACCGTGAGGTGTGAGATCTAGCGGAATCTCATATTCATAGTAGTTGTTCTTGATGTCGGTACCCAGACGGAGGAATGCCGAGACATCTCCATTCATCAGATTGGTGTTATTGTTCACCGTTGATTCGGCATGCAGGAACATCTGCAAGCGCTGATAGATGCGCAAGTCGTAACTGGTGTTACGATAGATGCCTCGTGCATCGCCTGGTTGCAGCCCGTCGACAGCCATCTGCATAGACTGCTCATTGAGTTGGGTGATCTGCGAATGACCCGAGTCGGGGATACGTGTCACACCTGGAGGGAGCACATAGTTGACAGGTTCACGCGCAGAATTCTCCTCAATGTTGACCGTGTTGACATTAACGGTACCGGTAGCGGGAGCATCACCGCGCATGTTGAGGTTGTAGTCATAGTTGCGCCACTCGCCCCTCATCAGTTCGAGAGTTGCAAAGCGCAAGTGGGTTGTCTCCTTGAATCCCGTCATGAACATGCGCATGAATCGGATGGTCGAGAAGTCGGTGATATTTCCCACCTTCTTCTGATAGCGGCGCAGGGGTATGCTGAACTGATACCAAGTCGTGTGCTGCTTCTGACCATTGCGGGTATAGGCATCCAACTCCTGCTTGTCGATGATATAGTTCATGCCCACTCGCATCGAGTCGGGATGAATGGCCACACGATACTGGAAGTAACGCTCATACTCGTTGAGTGTGTTGTCCTGGTTGATGTCCTCGACATCAGGCACGCTGCGTGCACTCTGATAGAGCGCGTCATTAGCATCCTCGGCACCTAGCGAGTTACCTTCAGTACCGTTATAGTGCTTGTAGCGTTCCAGAATGTTGAGTCTCTGCTCATCGTAGTCATAGCCGCGGAAGAAGTGATAGTTGTCACCTCCCGGGTCATTGATGGGCGAGAATGGGTCCTCTTCCATTCGTGCCAAAGCATCGGGCGACAGTTTCTGACGGAGTTTCTCGACATACTCGCGGTAGGTCGGGAACAGTCGCTCCTCATCGGTCGACAGTCCATTCAAACCCACGTCTTGAGCCGATCGCGAGCCCTGAGCATTGTCAAAGGCATAGGTCATTGAGGTCTGCGTCGAGACCTTACCCCAAGTAGTATTTTTGATATAGGCCGAATCAACATTTGTCCCCAAGCCATTCTCATAGGCTTTGAGACCATCTTTGAGAATATCCTCGCTCACCTCGCCCAAATTGAAATAAAGGTATCCACCATCACGATTGTCCAGATTCTCGTCCATGAAAGGATCCATGAGCCAGAACTGGATATACTCGATATTAGATGTCTCAAAGTCGGTATTTTCAAGTTTGCGCATGATTCCGCCCCAGCGCTTCTCGGGATTGAGCAGATTGCCCTCACTGTCGATGTTGTCGGCATCAAGGTTATAGGGGCCACGCTCCTTGGGATAGAACGAGAGGTTGAGTGTCTGCACAGTCGAAGCCTCACCATAGTTGAGTTCTCGTCCTGGGAAAACTTCGCTGTAGGGCACCTCGCGTATGTAGGGATAGGACAATTGATCAAGGTCATTCTTAATGTAGCCTGGCACAAAACTGCTGTTGCGCTGTGTGAACAACCTGTCAATATAGTTCCATGCAAGCAATGCACGGTTCTTGCCATAATCGACGTTGTTGCTGAGCGAGGCCTCAGGGAAAAGCCCTCCCGATGTGCCATCGTAGGGCGTTGACGAGAGGAACCAAGCGTAGGGCGAACGAAGGTCGATGCCGCTCTGAGTAGACTCAAAATCGTCGATGTAACTACTACCCTTATTCGAGCCAGTCTTAGCCTGATGAGGGATGAGTTGAGCGAACTCACCCTTGAATGTCAACGTTGACGGTGCTGTGGCATTGACGGTAGGAATCTTGTTAAGCAAGTTGGTGAGCCACATAAACTTGGTCGTGTAGTTCATATTGACACCCCAAATGGTGTTGTTGACCAGCTCTTGACCAATGGCTACCTTCTCGGTGATATTCTTCTCGCCATAGTGCATGATGGTACCGCCAATATTGAAGTTCTTGTTGAACTGGTAGTTAAGATCCAATCCAAGCAAGGTCTTGCGCTGCATGCTGAATGTCGACTGGTTCTCAAGGCTGACACTGATGTTGGTGCCCGCATCGATGATGCTCTGATTGGTGATAGTCACCGTACCCATATTGTAGTCGACAGTGTAGTCACTATTCTCGGTGAGTTCGACACCACCAGCAGTGACATGTACCGACCCTCGAGGCACGTTCATGGCATTGAGCCTGATGACATTGCCCGCCGATGCCTGATACTCACCCGCAAGTACAAACTTGTTCTTATCCTGGATTTGTCGAGCCACAATCAGTGTCGAATCATAAAGCTCCTCGAAGACATACTTATCGGCCAGAGCATCGTCACCAATCTGCTTGCGCAGATGCGAACCGAATGGTTCAACGACAGGGAAAATGACCTTGCCATTAGTTGTGTTGATGGTATATCCCTCGACAAAGTCGAAGCGTCCGTCTATGTTCGGCTCGTTGTTGGCATCCAGTCGGTCTAGGTTCATCACTTGCAACAACGGCTTGCCATTGATGACTCCTGCGGGGATATAGGTCAATTCGGTTCCGGTAGTGTCGCTCAAGTACTTGATGTTGAGCTTGAAGTGCTGCTTTGCCACCGAATAGGCCCCCAGCGAGTAGATGTTCTTCATCATCAGATCCCAGTTGGGCATCTGGGGTGACACGGTAGTACCCTTAAGCATCTTGACATAGAGCGACTGGTCGGTAGCAGTGACATCACCCGAGAACTCACCCACCTGGTAGGTCTGTCCACGATAGGTGTACTGATAGGCTACAGCGATAGCCTCGTCGGCATTGAGCGCAGTCTTGAGTTGGATATAACCCAGACTTGAGTTCAACGTGTACTCCGATGTGTTTAACAATCGTGCGCTCTCGATTTTCTCATAGTCCTGACCGCCATAGAAACCAAAAGCCTGCAAGGGTTCGAGAGCAGTGGCCACCTGACTTATGTATCGAGCATCAGGATATTCTGCCTTGATCTCGTTGTACATGGTGTTGCTCTCGTTGCTGGGGTTGTCGCCCGTTGCGCTACCCACCCAATGACTACAAGCCAAGTGCTTGTTCTCGCCCAGGTCCATGAAAGCCATGATGTTGCGCGCCTCGTTGAAGTTGCTGCGCTTGTTGGTGATCCACACCTCAATGCGGGTAATCTGCACACCACTAGAGACCAATGGCAATCGTTTGCACCATTCGTCATAGTTGTCACGGAAGAAATGGGCCAAGAAGAAGTTGCGGTTCTGGTCATACTTGTCGGCAGCGATATAGAATGCGGTGGTCTGCGCTCCGCCCTTGGTATTGACGGTCTGCGACTCACTGTTCTGCTGCGACACCAGTGCCGTGGCAGTGAGTTTGCCAAACTGCAGTTTGGTCTTGACACCAAACAATGCCGAACTGCCTCGAATGAGCGATGACCCCGTGGTCATGCTCACATTACCGGCTTCGATGTTCTTGATGATCTCATCCTCCTTGCCATCATACGCCAACTTAAGGTTCTTATTGTCAAAATCAAATGTGGCGTTGGTGTTGTAGGTCATATTGAACTTCATCTTGTCACCGACCGAGGCCTGCACTGTGGCCTGGATCTGCTGATCGAAGTCGAAGTAGGTCTTACGTCTTGACTGCACCGACATCGCCGGGTTGTCGGTCTTGTTGCTCTTGATGCCCATGTTGATGTTGACCGAACCTTGGGTCTTGAGTTGGACTCCACCAGGGCCGAAGACCTTCTCCAATGGACCCAGCCCGAATTGCATATCAAGGAAGTTAAAGGGGTTTTTCTCCTTCTCCTCGGCAGTCTCGGCATACTTCTTGCGGTAGTAGTCCTGCATCGACTGACGCAGATACATATTGTTGTACTCATCAGCCGAGAGAATGAACGGCGTGACGATGTCGTTGTCGCCCAGTCGAGTGTGTATGACGTAGCATCCTGTCTCAAAGTCATACTCGGCCTCGGTGGTTATGTTTGAGGGTGACTTGAGGTCGAGCGAATACTCTTCGCTGCCCTGCACGTCACTATAGTTGCCGGGAACGGTGGGATGCACGTTAAACTGGACATTGAGCGTGTCCAGCGGGTTGCGGGGCGCATTGCGCTGCGGTGCCGTCGTCTGCTGCGTGGGTGGCGGTGGCGGCGGGGCCAATTTACTGGTCACATACTGTGCAAGTGCTGTGTCGTTGCCAGCCCACAGCCCAAGCAGCGCGCCAATGATGAGAAATATGCCTTTTTTCAGTCGGTCAAACATCATGCTAGTTTTTGTTGTCTTCTCGATGCGCCTGGGGTTCTAGATGTTCTAGAGTGAGGTCACATCATCTTCAGAGCCTGCTTGATGGCTTGCTCGACCGTGATGTCGGGATGTTGCTCAAAGAGTTTCTTGAGAGCCTTCTGCGACATCTGCTGGGTGAAGCCGAGCATAACCAACGCGGCAAGGGCTTCGTCATAAACCTCGCCGGCTGCAGTACCTGTTTGAGATATAAACGTAGAGTCTACCACTTTTATTTTATCCTTGAGGTCAACAATGATGCGTTGCGCCGTTTTTGCACCGATTCCTTTCACGCCCTTGAGCAGTGCGACATTGCCCTGTGCAATGGCTGCCTCGACCTGATCGGTGGGAGCAGCCCCTAGAATCATGCGAGCCGAGTTGACCCCCACTCCACTGACACTGATGAGCAGCAAGAACAGTTCACGCTCACGCTTGGTGGCAAACCCAAAGAGCAGATGCGCGTCCTCGCGGATGGCCTCGTAGACATAGAGTTTCGCCTCGCCCTTGTCGCCACGATTGAGCAAGTCGTAGGTGGTGAGCGAGATGTTGATCATATAGCCAATGCCCTGGTTGTCGAGCACGGCATAGGCGGGATTGAGTTCCGCAACCTTTCCTGAAATATAGTCGTACACTGTATAGTAAATTAAGAATTTGAAACTAAAATAATCTCTGCCAAGATGCAAAGATACAACATTTTTTTAAATTAAGGTCAAAAAAGCAACTCCGCACAAGTCATTGAACCAGGTTGAGAGCCAAGCCTATGATACAATAATGTGAGGGGGGATGCGTTTTTAGGGTATGAGAAGGATTGTTTTTGCATTCATGGTGGGGCTGGCTGTGGCTGGGGGACAGGCACAGGTGGTGACGCAGATGGCGAAGGAGAACACCAAGATTCCGCAAGGGGTAAAGCCTGCCGAGAAAGCGCAGCACTACACACCAGTCGAGATCAATATGGACACGACCTCTACCTATTATATTATGCTCGACTCGGCACAAACGATGATCAATGAGCAGCGATGGGCCGAGGCCGAGGCGTTCTTCACACGTGCCCTGGCAGCCGACCCGACCCATCCCGGCAACTCGATGCTACTGTCGAACCTGGCTACGCTTCAGCGCTACCAAGGGCGGCTAGATGATGCTATCAAGAACTACTCAATGGCGCTAGATCTGACACCCAACTCGGTGACGTTGCTGCTGAACCGGGCCGCAGCCTTCATTGAGACAGGCAACACCGAACGAGCCATCACAGACTATGAACGTGTGTGCCAACTGGACCCGACTGATGTGGAGTCGCGCTACAGCCTGGGCATGCTGGCCGTTGAGACGCACGACTACAAGCGAGCCGAGGACTTGTTTGAACAAATCAAACGCATCAACCCGCACAGCGGTCTGGCCAGCGAGGGTCTGGGAATGTTGCACAAGTCGCAAGGCCACTATGTCAAGGCCATTGAATTGCTGAGCGAGGTCATCAAGGCTAAGCCCAATGCCCGATTGCTTGCCAATCGTGCCGACTGCTACCTGACACAGAAGCAGTTGAACCAAGCCGAGGAAGACATCCGCAGCGCCCTGTCAATGACACCCAATGATCCCTACCTGTATGTCTTGCGAGCCAAGTTGGACAAACTGCGCTTCAGCCACGAAGACATGGAGCGTGACATCAATCTGGCGGTGGAACACGGGCTGGAGCGGAGTCTTGTTGAAGCACTGCTTCAGTAAGCAGTGTCAACAAATTTGACCCAAAATTGACGAACAGGAAACTCTACTGCAACTGAGGATGTTGAGTGCAAAAGGTGGCAAAAAGGCAAAAAAAAATTTGCACAAGTCAGAAATTGTGTGTAATTTTGCCCTCGCATGTACACCATTATTGAGCATATTGAATATCTTCTGACGAGCCATGACTGTGTAGTAATCCCTGGTTGGGGAGCACTAGTTGCACAGTACACCGACTCGCATTACAACTCCACCCGCGGGCATATCGAGCGTCCACGGCGCGAACTGGGGTTCAACGCCAGTGTAGACCACAATGACGGTTTGCTGGCGCAATCGCTGGTGCGTCGTGAGGGCATCACATACGATGCTGCCATACGATTTATCTCCCAGAGTGTGAGTGCATTCCGCCAGCAGTTGTCGCTAGGCAACGAAGTTTCGCTGGGTCGTTTAGGTTACTTCCACAGTGGCGATGGGCATCGCATCGAGTTCACCCCGTTCAATCATGTGCAGAGTAATGATAGTTACTATGGCCTGCGCAATGTGAGTTTCAGGCCGTTGGCCGATGAAACTGCCCGTGCCGAAGCCCAAGCAGCGGCTGCAGCGGCATTTGCTCAGCCCACCACCGGCCGAAGCATTGCATGGCGCCGTCCGCTGCAAGCTGCCGCATCCATCGTGTTGCTATTATGCTTGACGGTGCTGCTCACCACACCTGTGATCATCAACCGCAACCATCATCAGGACTATGCATCGTTGAACCTGCCGTCAGTGACCAAGCCTCAACAACAAGTTATCGACATGGCCACATCTCAACCGAATCGGCCTCGTAGCGAGGCAACCCAGGAGCCGGTAAAGCAGGTGAGCAAGTTATTGCTTGATGAGGGTGGCAAGAGCCTGCTGGTGGTGGCTTCGTTCAACACGGCAAAACAGGCCGAAGGTTACAAAGAATTGCATCCCGACCTGGCAGAACAAATGCAGGTTGCGCGCGTGAATGCCCGCCTGTATCATGTTTATGTAGCCCGCAGTCACGATCAGTCGCACCTGTACAGTCTGCGCGCCAAGTTGCCAAAAGGCTATGAACAATCGTGGGTGAAACCTTAGTTCCTATCGGGAATTACAAACAAAGCAGAGCCTAACAGTTTGTTACTGCTAGGCTCTGTTGCTTTACAATCACGACCATTCATTTCTTAGACTCGATTGCCAGTTGACGTGCAAATTGCTGTATGGGGATTCCAGACTGCTCAATAACCGTGAATGGAATCATCAAGAAGGTGTAGTGACGCACCTTGAGCATAACCAAGATAGACTCACCACCCACCTTGATGCCCGATATCTCGTGCCAGGGGATGAGACGATCGTGCATCCGGTCATCCTCGAACCGCAGCAAAAGACCATCATTGTCAAGGGTCAACGTCTTGCTGAGCACCGACCAGCGAGCTTCCATCGATAGGGCATAGTTGATATAGGCCAAAGCGAGAATCATAGGGATGGCAATGAAAAGTATCATGAGCCCAACGATAACCCAGCGCACGTCGCTCAATGCTGCCGACAAGATGCCACATAACACGAATGGTGCCACCAGCCACGGCCAGCGGTCTCGCAGGTAGAGACGTCCCAATTGACGCAGGTAGAGCGACGTTGAGACCGAAAATGCGTCTTTCAATTCACATCTCATCATTAACGCTTGAACTTTGAAAATGTCTTAAAGATAATTGTACCGAACCCTTGGTCTATTCATAGACAAAAATGAAAAAAGCAGGTCGATGAAGACCTGCTTTCTGGTAGGAACGATCGGGGTCGAACCGATGACCTCCGCAATGTGACTGCGGCGCTCTAAACCAACTGGGCTACGCTCCTATCTCAATTGCGATGCAAAATTACTACTTTTTTTGTTCCCCCACAAGTTTTTTCCGAAAAAAATGCTTACCTTCGCAAAAAATTTAGGAAAATTGACAAAAAAGACCCGAAAATCACTGAAAATAGCGCTTGCCGCAGTGTCACTGGCACTGGTTATCGGCTGGCTGCTTGCATGGCCCTATCCTGTGCTCAACGCAGGACATCGCGACAATCTGTTGCTGACTAATGGCAAATTTGAGCCACTGAAAACCGCCTCACCCGTTACCTTATTATATAATAGGTTTTGGCCCAATGACGACAACAAGTATCCCCGCATCTTGATTCGGCGACCTGAAGTGACCGATACGCTCAAGCGATACCCCGTGATCGTGGTTGTGCAGCAAGACCAAGAGAATTTCAACACGCTTGCACAACAATGGCCTGCCATGGACAGTTGCTATGTCATGATCATGAGCCGCACTAGCGAGAAATCGCCCCAACGCAATAGCCTGCTGAGGCTGCTTGACACCACCCTGGCGCACTGGCTGAACCACTGTGGAATGTGTGTCGATCCCAATGATGTGACCCTGATAGATCGCACAGCCCAGGGACGACTGGCGAGCCAGTTCACCCATCGTCGTGTGCGCAACTTGGTGCTAACACGAGCCGCCGCCGACACCTCACGGGTGCTTGCCCGCCGCATCCACCTGCTGCCCTGTACGCCATCTGATACCGCCAAGATGGCGCAATCCTTCAGGCAGATGGGCGAACGCATGATCGATGCCGACCTCTACCCTGCCGATTACCCGCTGCAGGAAGTGTCACGCTGGATTGCCCTTCGCCACTACCCCATCTCAGACACCCGCCTGTCGGCAACACACGAGCAGGCTGTTGCCCGGGGCTATGACGAGCGGTATGTGATGTTTGCCGACTTCAGCATTCCATCAGGACAAAACCGATTCTTTGTCTATGACTATAAGAAAAAGCGCGTGATTGTGAGCAGCAAGTGTGCCCACGGCTGCGGCAGTGGCAGCACGGGCATGATTCCACAATTCAGCAACGAGCATGGCAGTTGTGCCACCTCGTTGGGTCTGTATGAGATTGATGATGTGCACCGCATGTACAAGAACGGACGTATGGCCATCAACGTTGAGGGCCTGGAAGCGACCAACGACAATGCGCGCATGCGTGGCATCAAGGTGCATGGTGGCATGCGCTACGAGGGCGAGATTCACCCGCGATATCTGCGGTTAGGCAAGTTGAGCGAGGGTTGCTTCGCGCTAAGTAACGTGCCGTTGAGCGCTATCATCCTACTGGTAGAGCAGGCTGCGCCCCGCCATCTGCTGCTCAGCGCCTACACACACTAAATCAGTCAACCTTGAGGAAGGCAAAGTACACCGCAGCGATGAGCAGGAAGAATGCGACAAAGTGATTCCAGTGCAATGTCTCGTTCTTGAAAAACAAGGTGACAAAGATGGTGAAAACAGTCAGTGTAATCACTTCTTGTATGACCTTGAGTTGCATCAGAGAAAAGGGACCTCCATTGCCGGAGTAACCGATGCGATTGGCCGGCACCATGAAGGCATACTCAAACAATGCAATGCCCCATGAGAACAAGATGACGACAATGAGGGGCCAGTGAGTGCTGACTCCTTCTTGCTGCAGTTTGAGGTGTCCATACCATGCAAAAGTCATGAGGATATTGCTCACGACGAGAAGTGCCAATGTGGCAAGTGCAGTCCAGTTCATTGTGGTTGAAAAATTGCCTCGACTAAGTCGAGGCACACGTTAAAATCAGGTTAAAAAATCAGTGTTTCTTTTTGGTCAGAGCAGCACGGCGCCGAGCGATCTCGGCATATCCATCCTCGTAGGTCTTCATATTCTTCTTGATCAAGACTTGCGCATAGCCTGTGCCCTCTTTATTATACAATTTGGACAGATTGATGTAGTGCTGGCCATTGCCTCGCGTGATGCTGAACACCTCGGCTTCGCGCTTGTTGACCAAGTCGCACTGCACCGAATGGCGCCGCTTGGTAGTACCGCGCAGAACATCAGGTACGCCATTCTCGCCCGTCCAACATGCAAACACCTCGGCACAAGGAGGATAACCTAACGCAATCCACATAGTTGTAAGACTTGGATCCTCGCCCGGCAGCACACCCTCAATGACGACCGACGCGGTGCTGATGCGCCGTGGGATGAAATCCTGGTCGATGAGCCACTCAAGGCCACTATTGTTATAGTTACGCTTCATGCGACTGTGATAGAAGGTGCGTGAGATGACCTCGGTGAAGGTTGCCGGTGTGATGTTGGCCTCGATGATATATGGTCTGAGCAATTCACGCTCATTGTCATGGCGGATATATCCCATGCCTTCTCCCTCACGACCACTGACCGAGTAGTTGGTGCGGGTGATAATGCCCGTGGGCTCGTCGGCCAAGTCATACTTGACCCACTTGTAGTTGCCTGTCTCGAAATACGCTCCATTGCCCTGTGCGTCAATGACACCGAAGTTTGCCTCAACACCAAGAGGTTTGGGCAGTTGCTCAAGTACACGCTCAAAGTCATCGACCGTAACACAACGCTCCAGGGCATAGCGCATGACAACGCCTTCCTTGTCCATGTCGCGCTCGGGCACATTGTCCTTATTGAGATTATATGAAGCCGTGTTCATGATGGCGAAACCACGCTCGTTGAATCCCAGCCATGCGGCAGTATCCTTGGAGTCGCGTGCATCAAAGAGGGCAACGAACTCATAGAGGCCGTCGTGTGCCTTGATGCGCTCAACACGGTTGTTCTGATCGTTGGTGTCGCGGTTTTTCCACAACAGTGGTCGGCCATTGGCGGTAAGGCGGCCACTGACGATGGCCGATGTGCATGCGTCGGCAACGATGACCTCAGCAAGCAGCAGAATGGCAGTGAGGAGGATTTTTTTCATAGTTTTCTAAAATGTGGCAGATCTATCCGAGCGATGACTCGGCATAGTCAACCGTGTTGAAAATGTGACCGCCTTTCAGCGATCGTAGTGTGGCACTTCGTCGGGCAGAACAATCGAAATCTCGACCATACCTTTAACCTCTCCGTCAACCTTCCAGGGAGACTGGAAAATCATCTTGCGCACACCATTCTTGGTGATGGTGTAGCAGTTGGTTGTGTCGCTCTCCATCATGTGGCGAATCATCTGTTGTGAGCGCTCCTTGTGACAGGGAAAAAGGTTCTTGCCCACCATAGTCTCCCCATTCTTGTTGAATGTGGCACGTGAACGCTCGTTCATGTATATTACCGTACCCTCGTTATCACACACAGTGATTGCACAATGCAGTTGTTCAGCCCAGTCCATTTCAAATTGATAAAAATTGAAAAATAATAATTGAGAATATTACCTGTTCTAGAAACTCTAGACGATGCAAAAGTAGTGTTTTTTCGTCACATAAACGGCATAGTTGTGAGATTTTTTGTAATTTTGGGGTCTTGAAAAAATCGCAACAGAATGAAAGACTATATATTTCAGGTCGAAATCGGTGTCCGTGACTATGAATTGGACAGCGAGGGCATCGTCAATAATGCCAATTACCTGCACTATCTTGAGCATACTCGTCATGCCTTTGTCAAGAGCCGTGGTTACTCGTTCGGCCAGATGTCGGCCGACGGCATTATCCCAGTAGTGAGCCGCATCGAGGTCGACTATAAAAGCGCGTTGCGCAGTGGTGATGTGATGGAGAGCAAACTGTGGGTTGAGCGCCAGGGAGTTCGATACCTGTTTCACCAGGATATATATAATAAGGAAAATGGCCAACTGGTCGTTCGTGCCATTGTGAGCATTGTTGCACTAGTGAATGGCCAACTGTCGCGTGGTGCAGAGTTGTGGGAGAAACTAGGACTTGACGATGAGCAGTGATGAGTTGAGATATCGCATCGCTTTTGCATCCATTCGTGGTATGGGTGTGAGTTTGGCCCGGCAACTGCTGGAAGTGTGTGGCAGTGAGCGCGCTTTCTTCGACATGAGCGAGAAAGATCTGCGAGCCATGACACAAGGCAAGAGCAAGATTTACACCAATTACTATCGTCAACAGCAACTGGAGCGCGCTGATCGCGAACTCGACTTCATCAGCCAGAACAACATTGCCACAACCTACTATGCCGATGCGGGTTACCCTCGTCGCCTGCTAGAGGCCGATGATGCCCCCTGTATGCTCTACAGTCGTGGCGATTGCGACCTCAATAGCAAGCATGTGGTGAGCGTTGTGGGCACACGCCATGCAACGCAGTATGGTGTAAGTTTCTGTGATACATTCATCCGCGACCTTGCAGCCGCCCTACCCGATGCCGTGGTTGTGAGCGGTCTGGCCTATGGCATTGACATTGCTGCTCATCGCGCCAGTTTGAAGCACGGATTGAGCACAGTAGCCGTGATGGCACGTGGCTTGAATGGCATCTACCCCGCAATGCACCGCAATGACGCCGTGAAGATTGTGCGTAACCACGGCATGGTGCTGACCGACTATTTGAGTAGCGACGAGATACATCGCAGCAACTTCCTTGCCCGCAATCGCATCATCGCCGCCTTGAGCGACTGCACAGTCATCGTCGAGAGTGCCGACCATGGCGGTTCACTTGTAACAGCATCGCTGGCACAGAGTTACAACCGTGACGTGATGGCCGTTCCGGGTCGTGTGGGTGACGAGTTTTCACGGGGCTGTAACCGCATCATACGCACCAATCAAGCGATGTCGATCAGTTGTGCCGACGACTTGATTGAAGCATTGAGTTGGGACCTCGAACGCAAGTCGCAACCAGCCCAACAACTAGAAGTCTTCGTGTCGCTGAGTAAGGAGGAACAGGCCATCGTAGATGTACTGAAACGAGAAGGCGATGTACATATCAACACACTGGCCACCGAATTGCAACTACCTATCTATCGACTGATGAGCACACTGGTAGAACTTGACTGCCGAGGCGTGATCATGACATTGCCAGGATGCCGGTACTGCATGAAATAAACTAATGTGCTCGCAACCTTGTTGCGGAGAATGAGATCAAGTTTTATGGATTTTATCAAAAAAAATCATCGAAGGGTTGCAGATTTCAAAGAAATTGTGTAATTTTGTTTTTTCTATTTATCGAAAAAAATACAGAAATATGGAAAAGAAATATATCCCTGACAGCGAGTTGATTATCAATGATGATGGCTCGGCATTTCACATTCATGTGACACCCGAACAGTTGTGTGACAACATCATCGTGTGTGGTGATCCTGGACGAGTGACAATGATAGCCAAATACTTTGACACACAGGACTTTGAAATATCGAGTCGCGAGTTCCACACGATAGGTGGCACATTCAATGGCAAGCCTGTGATGGCTTTGTCGCATGGCATTGGTGGTGACAACATCGACATCGTGATGACCGAACTTGATGCACTGGCCAATGTTGACTTCAAAACCCGACTTCCCAAGAACGAGCACCGCACACTGAACATCGTGCGCATCGGCACATCAGGAGGTCTTCAAACCTATGTTCCTGTGGGCACTCCTGTTATTGCAGCCAAAGCTCTGGGATTTGATGGCGTGCTCAACTACTATGCCGACCGCAACCGCGTGTGCGACTTAGACTTTGAAAAGGCATTCTGCGAATTCGTCAAGTGGAATCCATTGTTTGCCAAACCCTATGTGGTGGACGCAGACCCGTGGCTAGTGGAGCGCATAGGCCGTGATGACATGGTGCGTGGCTACACCATCAGTGCCGTAGGATTCTATGGTCCACAGGGTCGTGAAGTACGTGCGCGCCTTGCTGAACCCGAACTAAATCATCGCATCGAGGCGTTTGAATATGCAGGTGGCCACATCACCAACTATGAGATGGAGAGCGCCGCACTACAAGGTTTGGCCAAAATTCTGGGGCATCGCGCAATGACCATCTGCTCGATTATTGCCAACCGAGTCGCCACTGAGGCTAATACCAATTATAAAGGCGCAGTCAACGACCTGGTAGGCACAGTTCTCGAGCGTCTGCTTTCTTGATTGAAGGTTGCTGATTCTCGTGAGCAAATCTCACAAAAGAGAGCACTAGAAATTAACGAACAACAAAGGCTGCCTTGCGGGGCAGCCTTAATTTTGGTTAATGTTTGAGAGAGTAAGTGAAGATGTGTGTTCAGTTGGCAATAAAAGCACCCAGTCCTGCAGGCATCATGCTGCTAAAAGCGTAAACCCTTGCAAATTGCTTAATTAGGTCAACCGTTACTTTCTTGGGCTTGACTGTTGCCACCTTCTGCTCACCACATCTCTGCTCCCTAGTGAAAGAAGTAGAGGTTTTATGCATAGGCAAACATATTTAAAAATTATACATACATATAACGAACATTAGCGAACAATATTATATCAAGTGCAACTAATTTCACTGATAAATTTGTTCAAGCGAATTTTAAATAGTACTTTTGTAGTCAAAACAGAAGAAATCATGGTTAAAAATATCGTCATTCGGGCTATCTCAGGGGCTGTCTATGTGGCACTAATTGTCGCATCGATCATATTGCTAGACAATTCACCCATCACCTATCTGGTATTGTTCTCGTTAATTACAGTGCTAGGTGTCAAGGAATTGTATGACATGTCGCGTGACCCCGAGAATGAGTCATGGCTTGTTGCTCTGATTGACATGGCTGGTGCAGTGGGTATGTTTGTCACTTTCTACCTGGGCATGAACGGTAGCAGTTCGCATGCCATCTGGCTGTTTGTGCCATGCACCTATCTGTTGGCTCGCTGCATCACTCAACTGTACCGTCCTCGCCTGAATGCCGTCAGCACACTGGAACGCTCTTTTTTCTCGATGCTATATGTTGCACTTCCGCTATCACTCATGAACTGCATCATTGCCATGAGCACACCCAAGTTGTTACTGGCCGTGTTCATCTTTATCTGGGTGAATGACACGGGTGCCTTCTGTGCAGGTGTCTCGATGGGCCGCCACAAATTGTGGGAGCGCATCTCGCCCAAGAAGTCATGGGAAGGATTCTTCGGTGGACTCTTGGCTTGTGTCCTCACAGCACTGGCCACCGACAAGTGGTTCAACGAGTTCTTTCAAGTGCCAGAACTGGGTGTCTGGATCGGCTTGAGCGTTGTCGTGTCAATCGCAGCCACTTATGGCGACCTGACCGAGTCGCTGCTCAAGCGCACCGAGGGTGTCAAAGACTCAGGGCATCTCATTCCCGGTCACGGTGGCATTCTAGACCGCATCGACAGTCTGTTGCTCGTGTCGCCTGCAGTGGTGCTCTACTTGATACTTGTCATCTACAACTAAACCATTCATAAACTTGTAATTCAAAATAACATGTCCAACCAAAGATATGACCTGCGTGGCGTGTCGGCCTCGAAAGACGATGTGCACAACGCTATCCGTAACATTGACAAAGGCCTCTATCCTAAAGCCTTCTGTAAAATCATCCCAGACCTGTTGGGTGGTGACCCGGAGTATTGTAACATCATGCATGCCGACGGTGCAGGAACCAAGTCCTCGCTTGCCTACATGTACTGGCGTGAAACGGGCGACCTGAGTGTGTGGCGTGGCATTGCGCAAGACGCCATCGTGATGAACACCGACGACCTGCTATGTGTGGGTGCAACTAACGGCATCCTGCTCTCGTCGACCATCGGGCGCAACAAGAATCTGATACCGGGCGAGGTGATTGCCGCTATCATCGGTGGCACCGAGGAGTTCCTGGCAGAGTTGCGCGAGATGGGTGTGGACATCGTCTCGACCGGTGGTGAGACTGCCGATGTAGGCGACCTGGTGCGAACCATCATCGTTGACAGTACAGTCACATGCCGCATGCGTCGTGCAGATGTCATAGACAATGCCCACATCGCTAGTGGCGACGTGATTGTGGGCCTGTCATCAAGTGGACAAGCAACCTACGAGAAACAGTACAACGGTGGCATGGGGAGTAACGGGTTGACCTCGGCTCGCCACGATGTGTTTGCGCATTATCTTGCCGCCAAATATCCCGAGAGCTATGATGCCGCTGTGCCAGCCGACCTGGTTTACTCGGGCGGCAAGCAACTGCTTGATGCGGTGGACGGTGCTCCTGTCGATGCCGGCCGACTTGTTCTGTCGCCCACCCGCACCTATGCTCCTGTCATCAAGCGTGTGCTCGACGAGTTGCGTCCTCGCATTCACGGAATGGTTCACTGTACAGGCGGTGCCCAGACCAAGGTGCTGCACTTTGTCGAAAACAAGCATGTCATTAAGGACAATATGTTGCCCATCCCGCCTCTGTTCCGCCTGATTCAAGAGCAGAGCGGTACCGACTGGCGTGAGATGTACCAGGTGTTCAACATGGGACATCGCATGGAGGTCTATGTGCAGCCTGACGATGCTCAAGCCATTATCGACATTTCGCGTTCGTTCGGCATAGAGGCACAAGTCATTGGTCATGTTGAGGATGCTCCCAGCAACCGCTTGACCATCATCACCGAGCATGGGACATTTGAGTACTAAAATACCGGGAAAACTAGGTATCCTGGGGGTGCTAGTAATGCTGGGGCTGCTGAGCGCTTGCAGTTCGAGCCATGAGCAACATCCATTGCCCAAGACGCTGACTGTGGGCACGTTGTACAGTCCCACTAGTTTCTTTATCCTGCGTGGCGACACGCTGGGATACGACTATGACCGCATCTGCGACTTTGCTCGCACCAAGGGCATCAGTCTTCAGTTCAAGGTGGCACCCAACATGAGCGCACTCATTGAGATGCTTGAGCGCGACAGTGTTCAGTTGCTGGCCTACGAGATACCGATGACCGCCGAGTATAAGGCTCATGCGCTGCACTGCGGAGCAGTGAATGAGACCTATCAGGTACTGGTTCAGCCCAGTGGCGACTCGCTCATTACCGATGTCACCCAACTCGTTGGCAAGGACATCTGGGTTGAACGTGGCTCGAAATATGAGTCCAGACTGCGTAACCTGAACAACGAGACGGGTGGTGGCATCCGCATCCGCTATGTCGAGGGCGACACGCTCATGCCCGAGGATCTGGTTGAAATGGTGAGCAACAAGAAGTTGCCCCTCACTGTGGTAGACAGCGACATTGCCATGCTCAACCACACCTATTATGATAACATCGACATCAGTTTACAAATCAGTTTTGCCCAACGTTCATCATGGGCAGTGAGCCACCACAACCAATGGCTCGCCGACAGCATTGATGCTTGGGCGCATTCGCGCAATGCCCGAGCCTACTCAAAAAATGCACTGCGTCGTTACTTTGAGATCAGCCGCAGCGCCTTGCCACATGACACCTTGAACATTCATCCAGACACGCCTCCAGGTTGCATTTCACCCTACGATAGTCTGTTCAGGGTCTATAGCCGTGAGATTAATTGGGACTGGCGTCTTCTGGCTGCCGTGAGTTACACTGAGTCGGCATTTGACCGCACCGTTGTGTCATGGGCCGGTGCCCGTGGCATCATGCAGTTGATGCCCAGCACTGCTACAGCCTATGGCCTGGGAATGGACCAAATCACAGACCCAGAACTTAACGTGCGTGCTGCAGTTGCTTGCATCCGTGACTTACAGAAGTTGTTTGAGCCACTAATTGCCGACACGACCGAGCGCATCAAGTTTATCCTAGCCAGTTATAATGCTGGTGCGGGTCATGTGCTTGACGCAATTCAGTTGGCACGAAAATATGAGAAAGAACCCGAAGTGTGGGATGGTAACGTTGAAGAGACAATCTTGTGGAAACAATATCCACAATACTACAATGACCCCGTGTGTCGTTTTGGCTACTTTCGAGGTAAGCAAACCGTTGCATATGTTGCCCAAATCGAGCAGCAATATATGTACTACCAGAACAAGTTTCCAGACAAGAACCTAGACAAGAAAAAAGAAAAGAAATCGGAAGACATAACAAGCAACGAAGTTGATCAGGAAACCGTTACTCCTGCAACACCACCCGACAAAGAAACTAATTTATAACCCATAAAAACAAAAGACAATGAGAAAGACTTATTTAACAATGGCCGTAGTGCTGACACTCGGCACCTCAATGATGCTGCAATCGTGTCTGGGCAGTTTCGCCTTGAGCAACAAGGTGATGAACTGGAACCGCCAGGTCGGTGATAAGTTTGTGAACGAACTGGTGTTCGTTGCATTCTGGATTTTGCCCGTTTATCCCATGACCTTCGTGGCAGATCTATTGGTCATCAATTCAATCGAATTCTGGTCGGGTGAGAATCCCATTGTAGCCGAGACCAAGGTCGTGGACGGAAAGGACGCTAAGTACTTGGTTCAAAGCGACGAGACTGGCTACACTATCACCAACCTGAGCGACAAGAGCCAGTTCCGCTTCAACTTTGATGCAGCCGACCGCTCGTGGTCGATCGAGAAGGATGGCATCGAGCAGAAGTTCATGACATTTGTCGATGACACACACGTCAAGATGATCACTCCTGACGGCAGTTTCCAGACGGTGGAACTGAGCCAACAAGGTGTCTTCGCCTATGAGGAGATGGTAGGTGCCAACAATTTCTACGCCGCACGTTAATTCTTCACAGTCATGAAAAGTGAAGCATTCAAGGGCCACCTAGCGGTGCTGCTGGCCAATGTAATCTTTGGTGTGGGCGTTCCGGTGACCGCCATCTTGCTCAGCAAGTGGGTCACGCCCAACGGTTATATGCTCACACGCTGCGCCGGTGCTGCGCTCATCTTCTGGATTATCCAGTGCTTCTTGCCCAAGGAGCAGATGACATTGCGCGACTGGATCACGATTGTGGTTGGCGGTCTGATTGGCATCGTTGTGTCGCAACTGTTCACCGCTTGGTCGCTCGTCTACACGACTCCAACCTACTATGCCATCCTTGCCACACTGGTTCCAGTAGCCACCATGCTTGGGGCCGCTCTCTTCCTAAAAGAGCGCATCACGGGCATGAAGATTGTGGGCGTGGTGCTGGCCATCATCGGTGCCCTGATCATTGTGCTGCACACGGGCCTGGGTGAGTCGCAGGGCAAGAACGACCTGCTGGGCATCGGTCTGGGCTTCCTCAGCCTGATCACATGGGTCATCTACCTGCTCATCACCCGCAATGTGTCGGCCCGCTACAGCCCTGTCACCCAGATGAAGTGGGTGTTTCTGGCCTCGGCCCTGGTGATGTTGCCCATGACTTGGGGCGAGTTTGACCAGCAGACTCTCTACTCGCCGGCATGGCAGTGGAGCGGCGTGATTGCCATGGCATTCATCGTGATTTGCGCCACTGTGCTGGGCTACTTTGCCATCCCCTACGCCATGAAGCGACTGGATGCCACAACGGTGAGCACCTACACCAACTTGCAACCCATTGTGACTGCCCTGATTGCCATCACCATCGGGCAGGATGTGCTCACCTGGGACAAGCCGGTGGCCCTGATCATTGTGCTGGTCGGTGCCTACTTGGTAACGATGAAGAATGAGTAAATACAGATTGGGGCACAGTTGATGTGTCCCAATCTAATTAATGCAAATCACATGAAACGAATTCTTGCAAGTTGCTACCGAACGATTGAATACATTGTCATATTTGGCGTTACACTGCTCATTGTGTACCATTATTGTAGCGAATATGATTGCCTATATGACAGGGCATGCTACATTGACGACTGGGGGACGTTTTTGATTGTGCTGTTTTGGGTATTTTTCATCAGCATTCCCATTGCGCTTGTGTATGCCATTTCGTTTTTTCGTGCCATTCCATTCCGCACAAACAGGCAAAAAATTGTTCTAGCCGGTCATATTCTAAATATCGTTTTGTGGTTCACTTTTTACTTGTCCTTGCCACAAACTAAGCCCTGCACGGCTGCTGAAATGGAACAGTATTATGTCACTCATCACCAAGCCATCAATGACATCATAGAATTCACAAGATGTAGTATGAAAGATTCGTGCGCTATTCAGATTACCAAAACACCCAAAGGTGCACTAGATGACCTTACTGTCCAACAAATAATCTACCAACAACGTAAATCGTATATTCTTGACCCCGATAGAAGTTGTTCTGTTGACACTTTATTTGCGTTGAGTGGCATCACGCCGCCACAATTCAGGACAATCCAATCAATGATGGATGCAGCAGACATCTTGGCCATTGATATCAATAATGGCGATAAACATTTCAACCAATCATGGTTCACATTACGGCACTATGGACGAACAGAGTATCAATTTGTCATCAATCACAATCCAAACGACTTAACATACTTAACCCCTGATGGTATTTTCATCAATGATAGCGTTAAAATTATTGCTTCGCACAATATGGTCGGTCACGATTTCCCTGACCGAGAGACATATCTGAATCGTCACAACAAGAACTTGCATTAATTACAAGTATAACTATAAACAACAAAACCAATGATGAAACGAATGATGATGCTGGTCGCGTTGTTGGCAGTGTTGCTGACCTCGTGTGACCCGCAGAAGAACCAAAGCAAGACCGAGAACAACTATGAGGTGCCTGACATTGCCGACATTGCCATGTATCAGGTGAATCCTCGCGTATTTGCCCCCGAGAAGTCGCTCAATGCCGTTGCGGCGCGCATCGACTCGATTCAGGCGCTGGGCGTGAACATGATTTGGGTGATGCCCATCTACCCCATCGGCATCGAGAAGGGCAAGAATTCGCCCTACTGCATCAGCGACTACAAGGCCATCGCCCCCGAGTTTGGCACCATCGACGAGTTCAAGAATCTGGTGAAAGTGTGTCATGAGCACGGCATGGGCATCATCCTGGACTGGGTGGCCAACCACACCGCATGGGATCACCCCTGGGTCAAGGAGCATCCCGACTGGTACACGCACGACGAGAAGACCGACACTATCATCTCGCCTGCGGGATTTGACTGGTATGATGTGGCCGACCTGAACTATGACAACACCGAGATGCGCAAGGCGATGATTGATGCGATGCGCTTCTGGATTGTGGACTGCGGCATCGACGGATTTCGCTGCGATGTGGCCGATGGTGTGCCCGCCGACTTCTGGAAAGAGGCCATCGAGACACTGCGCAAGGATGCCGGCCGCCGCATCGTCATGCTGGCCGAGGGCAAGCAGGTGGACAATTTCACAGTCGGCGGATTTGACATGAACTATGGTTGGGACTACAAGGATGTGCTCGTCAAGGTGTTCAACCAGGGCCAACCTGCCTCGGACCTGATTGCAGCCGACTCGGCCGAGTACGCCCAACTGCCCGAGGGCAAGGTGAAGTTGCGCTTCACCACCAACCACGACCACTCAACCGAAGTGACACCCGTCAAGGAGTTCACCAACGTCCGTGGCTCGATGGCCGCCTACGTGGCCAGCATCTTCCCGCACGGTGGCGCGCTCATCTACGGCTCGCAAGAGGTGGGCTATGAAAATCCCATCAACTTCTTCAAGTATGTGCCCGTCGACTGGAGCGCAAACGCTGCATTGTATCAAGAGTATCAGCACCTGCTCAAACTCTACAATGAGCGTCCTGCCCTGCGCAAAGGCAAGATGACAGCCTGGCCCGATAAGGACATCCTGCTCTTTGAGAAGTCGGATGATCTGGGGAAATATCTGGTTGCAGTCAATGTGCGCAACGAGGCTCACGAGGTGGCTTTGCCCGTAGATTGGAAGGAAGCCATCACGGTCAACACTGCCGATGGGTCGGACATGGAATTGGCCGACAAACTGTCGCTCAAGCCCTTCGAATATCTGATTATTCAGGCCAAGTAAGAAGACAAACGCCTATAGAAGACCCAGCCCTTGGAGCCATATTCTTCAAGGGCTGGGTCTGTTATCTTTTAGGTTGGTCATGTCGATATCACCAGATGCCGCATGGGGTGACCCGCCCATGTGGTGTCGTCAACCCTTGTAAATCCCAACTGCCCATAAAGCCTCTCGGCATCGCGATTGCCCTTGTCGACCAGCAAGCCGGCGAGAGGAATGCCCAACGAGCGCGCCCGGTCAATGCCCGCGCTGAGCAGTGCGGTGGCCACGCCACGATGTCGATATTCGGGCTTGACGGCCATACTGTCGAGATAAAGTTCACCAGGCCCAGTCTCATCGTCCATGTCTGTGAAATCGCGGTCAAGATAGCGCTTGGCACAATCGACGAAGGCCTCACGCAACTGACGCAACAATGCTCCATCGTAACAGGTGAGGCTGCCCGCCAGCGTGCCGTCGATCATGGCGACAAGTGTGTTGCGATAACTGTACTGACTGTGCTCCATTTCGACCAGATGAGTCATCATGTGATAGAAATCGTCCAGCGTGTGCCGCGGCCCACAGAAATGGCGACAACAATCATCGCTCATGGCCATCATGATGAGACGCGCAATGTGCGGTGCTTGGCCCCGCACGGCAGGCATGATGTGCAGATTGTCCACAACTCGATTACTCGACGGGTTTAAGTTGGTCGATGGCAGTACCCAATGTCGAAGTGACATCCTCATCGTCGAGCATGTCATCATAGGCTTGAGCAGGCTTGATGGAACAAAGCACCTTGAGCAGCGCCTGTGCCGAATGTACACCCTTCTCAGTCGGGATGAACTGCCCCTTGCCATTGTAGTGATCGCTCATGCCAAAGGTGAATGTACCACCCTGCGTAACTTGTGGATTAATATAGAAGCCGATGTTGCTCGTCTCAAACACCTTGCGTACTGATTCCAGTTCGTAAGCATATCCTTCGGTCTGCTCATAATCAAGCATCTTGAGGTAAAGAATGCCATCGGTGACACCGAGTTTGATCATCTTGTTCTCATATTGATAGATATACTCGCCGTCATAGATTTCGGGTGCCTGTCCCATTGATGTGGCAAACGAACTGATTTGGTTCAGAATCATATTGGGGTTAGTGGTCTTGGCAGCCAAGACGGCATTCCACTCACCCTCGAGATGCGGGTCGCGTGCCAGACCTACGGCGATTGGGCCATCGATGCTAGCCAAGATGCCCTCTAGGTCAATACGCCCAATAAAAGGCAACCGCTTGAACATGCCCACCAGTTGCTGAATCTGTTGCAACTTGACAAAATTGTTACCCTTGACACTCATGGTGATGATGTAGTCCATCGAGTTGGGGATGGCCTTGAGAAAAGCCGCATCGGCATCGGCAAGAGTCGTGTTGAGCAACTTGTTGTAGTCGCTCCCCTCATCAGCAATGATGCGTGTAGTCAGATTGGCAGCATCGTCGTTGAGATTGAGGTGACACTCATAGGCCTTGATGTCGCTCTCGGTGAAGATTTCGACCAACGGCAATTTTTGTGCAATTTCCCGATATGTTTTGTTCTTGCGCAAGATTTGCCGCAATGCATCCTGCTGAAGATAGACATTGATGTCGCCCTCGGCATTGATGACTTGCTTGACTTGCTCATTATCGACAATGCTCTTGCGCTGCTTCTTGAGGATAATGGCTGCCTGCTGTGCGGCCTTATTGACCTCCATAGCGCGGTTGACAGTGCCAATGAGAAGCACTTTGTCGCTAACCACATAAAGGTTGTCCTCGTGATAGATACAGTCAACACCTTCAACTTGCTGAAAATCACCGCCTGTGCGTCTGGCAATTGTCTTGCGTGTCGCATCAGCATCACTGAGTGCTACCAGCAAAACTCGGCCAAAAGTCTTGTTGGTGAAATAAGCAAACGCTTTTCCACTGGTGTCCAGCCCCAGATAAGGAATGTCGGTGAGCAGTGTGCACACAGTCGAGGCATCGTTCTGGTCGACAATGGGTTTAACGGCTTCAGGTATCACCAGGTTGCCGTCGTTGCTGATCCCAGTTTTCTTGAGGATCTCAGGAACATTGACACATACGACCCCCAGGGCATCTTCGGGAATCATCTGTTCGAGGTTGTCACTGACATTGCTGCACGATGCCAGCAACATCATGACAGTCACAAATGTTAAAAGTCTTGAAGACTTCATCGTCATTGATATGAATATAAAAGGTTGTAAAAAATCGTTGCAAAAGTACTAAATAATTAAGAAATGAACATTGACATGACGAACAATTTTCAATGGTTTTGGCAATTAATAGCAAAAAGTTATTAACAAGGTGTCATTTTTTATGCGTTATAGTGTTCTTTTCTGACAAAAAATGACTATTTTTGTTCCGAAAAAACAAACCTTTTAAAACGATTTGCCCATGTACGATATTTCAGACCTGTTGCGAGAGTTGCTCGACCGATACAGCAACACCAGCCAATTGGACGGCGAATTTCGTCGCATGCTCCGAGATGATTCAACACTAGAAGATGAATACAAAGAGTGGTGTGACGAGCATGGTTACAAGCCTTCGACCGGCTTTCGCGATTATATTAACGAGATTGTCGAGTCGCAAGACTCATTCTGGGATAGTTATCACGAGTTTGGAAACAATATCTGAAGAATTAAGAATTAAGAATTAAGAAAGTGATTCTGATGGCCTCATTAAACGATGATTGGGTATCGACCTCATTGCAAGGCCTCGGAGGATCTTTTATCTTAATGTGAAGCAATGACATACCGACGTTTTATGGCCGAGTGGGAGCCGCAAACTGGCGTGCTCATAGCCTGGCCACATCAAAATACTGACTGGGCAGATTCACTGCCGAGTGTTACAGCATGCTATCGCCAACTGGCGCAAGCCATCGCCACTGACGAACATGTGATTATCGTCGCACCCGATGCTGACGTTGTGAAGAAGTCACTTCAAAGCCATGACACTTCGCGAGTGTCGATTGTCGAAGTGCCCACCAACGACACATGGACGCGTGATTACGGACCGCTATCTGTCGAAATTGATGGCACTCCTACCCTACTTGACTTCACTTATAATGCCTGGGGCATGAAGTTCGCTGCAGACAAGGATAACCTGGTAACCTCGCGCCTGATATGGCATGGCACGTTGCCATTACCTGCCGAAAACCAGCGTGACATGGTGCTCGAAGGCGGATCGGTCGAGACCGACGGCCGTGGCACACTACTCACGACGAGCACATGCCTGCTGTCGCCCAACCGCAATGCGCACTGGAGCCGCGCCCAGAT
Source organism: Porphyromonadaceae bacterium UBA4262 (assembly GCA_002396085.1). Classification (GTDB taxonomy): domain Bacteria; phylum Bacteroidota; class Bacteroidia; order Bacteroidales; family Muribaculaceae; genus Sodaliphilus. Next base: position 29,539 of record DGWI01000037.1, on the reverse strand, counting down.
TGAGAGTGAACTGAAACAGCGTCTGGGCGTACAGAAAGTGTTGTGGCTCGACCATGGTATGATACCCGGTGATGACACCGACAGCCACATCGACACACTGGCTCGTATGGCTCCTGGCAACACCATCGTACACACCACCGCCCTACCCGATTGTGAGGAATACCGTGAGACTCAACTCATGATTGAGCAACTGCACACCTTCAGCAATGCTGACGGAGTCCCCTATCGTCTGGTGCCACTGCCTGCCCCGACCCCTATCGTTGATGCCGAGGGCAATCGCCTGCCTGCAACCTATGCCAACTATCTGGTGACCAATCACCTCGTGCTTGTGCCAACCTATGGTCAACCCGAGAACGACCGCCACGCCATCGAGGTGCTATCGCACGTGTTCAAAGGGCGCAAAGTGATGGGCATAGACTGCCGTGCACTCATCGAGCAACATGGCTCGCTGCACTGTGCCACCATGCAACTGCACAATTAACTATTCGTTAAGAAGTCACTTACTCTTAACTATAACATAAACAAATCACTATGAAGATAGGAATCATCCAACAGAATAACACATCAGACATCGCAAACAATCGAAAGAGACTAATTGATAAAATACACAGTTTGGCAGCAAATGGCGCTCAACTCGTGGTGCTGCAAGAGTTGCATGACTCGCTCTACTTTTGCCAAATAGAGAGTGTCGACAACTTTGACCTCGCTGTGCCTATTCCTGGTGATGTCACCGAGGCATACTCGAACGTTGCACGAGAGTGCGGCATCGTGTTAGTGACCTCGTTATTTGAACGTCGCGCCACAGGCCTCTATCACAACACGGCTGTGGTTTTTGACACCGATGGGTCAATGGCTGGTCGCTATCGCAAGATGCACATCCCCGATGACCCTGCCTACTATGAGAAGTTCTACTTCACGCCTGGCGACTTGGGGTTTGAACCCATCGACACATCGCTGGGTAGATTGGGTGTACTGGTGTGCTGGGATCAATGGTATCCCGAGGCTGCCCGCTTGATGGCACTGCGTGGTGCCGAACTGCTTATCTATCCTACCGCCATCGGGTTTGAGAGCAGCGACGTCGAGGCCGAGCAATTGCGTCAACGCGAAGCGTGGATAACCGTGCAACGTGGTCATGCTGTGGCCAACGGACTACCCGTAGTGACCGTCAACCGTGTAGGGCATGAAGCAGACCCATCGGGTCAGACCCGCGGCATCCAGTTCTGGGGCAGTAGCTTCGTCGCCGGTCCACAAGGTGAATTACTGTTCATAGCACCAACCGACAGCGAGATTGAACAAATCATTGATGTAGACCTGCAACGCAGCGAACAGGTCAGACGCTGGTGGCCCTTCTTGCGTGACCGTCGCATCGATCAATACAAGGGCGTCACCAAGCGTTATCTGGATTGACATTTAATTAACATGAGGACATTAATTAAATCAGTGACTTTGCTGCTGAGGGTAGCATTGTTTGTGCAATGCAGCAACACAGATGTCACATCATCGACCGACAACTCATTACCTCAAGCCCCAGAATACAGTGACACCACGCAGTGGTACATCAGCGATCGCCATGCCAAGGCCGACGTGTTCTATGTCATCTCGACCGAGACAGGCGACTATCTGTTGCCTGACGGCACGACTTGTCACCATGCAGACACCTACCGAGACAGCACACGCCTCCCCATGTACGGTGAGATGCTGGGCGTTGACACACTGATCAGCGGGGGACTCAATTATTACTCGCCCTACTACAGACAGTGCTCACTGCAGACATTTGGTAATGACAGTTTGTCGGAGGCTTGTTTCCCGATAGCACTTGACGATGCCCGCCACGCATTCAAGTACTATATCGAACATCTGAATGGCGGCCGCCCGTTCGTTCTGGCAGGCTTCAGCCAGGGAGCCCGCATCATTCTTGAGTTGCTGAAGGAGATGGATAACGCGACCTTCGGCCGCATGATTGCTGCCTACGCCATCGGGTGCGAGATCACCCCCGACATGATGAAAAACAACCATCGCATCGTGGCAGCACAGGGTGCCGATGACACAGGTGTAACCATCTGCTATAACTCGGTGCGTGACATCAGTTGCGCCATCATGGGCAACGGTAATGCCATAGCCATCAATCCCGTCAATTGGCGCACCGACAACCAGCCTGCGAAACTGGTGACCGAACCATCACCCCTGAAACCCGTTGATCAACAACAGCGCGACAGTTTGACCATACGGCTCGATACTGCCACCCACTTGCTGCTCGTCGACGGTTATAGTGCGACGGACTATATGCTGCCCCTCATCGGCAAAGAAGGATGCTATCACTCACGCGAGATATGGCTCTATCGCCAACAGTTGCGTGAAAATATCACGCTGCGCACACAGCGATTTCTTCATCAATAGTTATCCGAGCGAAAAGGTTGATTATTCAGGACCTGTTTTGATTTCTCAAGCAGTTCCTGCGCCTTAGTGTGTCCCTGCTGTGCTGCCATGCCGAGATAGTAACGTGCAACAATCAGATCAACATTGACACCCTGACCAGCGTAGTAGCAGTAACCAACATTGTATTGCGCATCACAATCTCCATGATTGGCCCGGTCAAGCATGTCATCGGTGATGTCGGGCACCTCGCTGTCCAACTTGAAACAGAATGGGAATCTATACATCACATTGACTGGTTTGCCGTTGACCTTGCCAGGCTCAAAGGCTGGCAGCATCTGACAAATCCTGACGGCCTCGGCATCAAGTTCGGGGTCGACCGATTCGACAACCTTGACATCAGACACTTGCCCAGTCTTTGTTACAACAAACTCAAGCACAACCCTGCCCTGGATGCCCTTCGCCTGAGCATTGGCGGGATACTGGACATGCTCGCTAGCAAATCTGACCAGCCCCTCAAGACCTCCAGGAAACATCGGTTGCTCATCGGCATCAAGCAAGATACTTTCATCATTACACTTGTAGACTTCTTGCGCCATGCCAACAAACGGCATGATCACCGCCCACGCTATCATCGTCAACAACAACCTTTTCATAACCATGAAATTTTATAGGGTTTATATACCCTATAAACGAGAAATTCCACCAATTGTTATACAGAAACCTATCTTTTATTCAACTGCTTATCATTGCATCTACTAGTTCTATATAATAGACATGAAATTGCATGTTTTTCAATTCTTAAGGCTATAATCACAATGGACTGATGCGGTCGCCACACGCGACGACCCTTCAGTGTGACTGAGTGACAACTGGCATCCAGTTCCTAAATTGAAACATAACACCTTAGTATAATAATGACTTCATAGAGGGACGAGTTACATGAGTCGTTTGTGAATCGGAGTGAGTAACGCCAAGGGGCTGTTTATGGGCAAAATCGGGAAGTAGTTTCAATAATTTACTAGTTAATATCGCTGGTGAATCTCGGCACAGAAGAGCGAAACACTGCACTGAGCCATGATGAAAAGACGGATTGTTGAAGATTTTTAATAATTTTAATGCAAGTGGTTGAGTTTAGTTTAAAAATTGTGTGTAATTTTGCGGTTAGAAACAAACAAACCATTAAATAACGACATGGAACCACTATTTGAACAATTGAAATCGAAGGCAGTGGCATGCCCGCAGCGCATCGTTCTGCCCGAGAGTCTTGAACCGCGCACCCTGCGTGCCGCCGACCGTATCATTGCTGAAGGTATTGCACAAGTCTACCTGATCGGCAACCGTGACGAGATTTTGGCTAAGGCCGAAGAACTCGGTCTGCAAAACATCAGCCGTGCAACATTTATCAACCCCGAGGATGCTGAGGCCATGGAGCCATACGCTCAACTGTTCTATGAGTTGCGCAAGGCCAAGGGTGTGACTCTGGAAGATGCCCGCAAGAAGGTTAAAGACCCGCTGTATCTGGGCTGCCTCCTCATCAAGAATGGTGATGCCGACGGTCAGGTTGCCGGTGCACAAAACACGACTGGCAATGTGCTGCGCGCTGCATTCCAAGTGCTGAAAACCGCTCCTGGCATCAAGGTGGTGAGCGGCGCGTTCATCATGCTGTTGCCCGAGGGCAGTGCATACGGCGAGCGCGGCATCATGGTGTTCGGCGACTGCGCCGTTCTGCCCAACCCCACAGCCGAGGAACTGGCTCAGATTGCCGTATCGACCGAGAAGACTGCCCGCGACCTTGCAGGCATTGACCCGAAGGTGGCTATGCTGAGTTTCTCGACCAAGGGCAGCGCTAGCCATGACAACGTGACCAAGGTAGTCGAGGCCACCCGCCTAGCCAAGGAGATGAACCCGAACATGAAGATTGACGGCGAACTGCAAGCAGACGCCGCCCTAGTTCCCAGTGTGGGTGCCAGCAAAGCTCCGGGTAGCGAGATTGCCGGCAAGGCCAATGTGCTGGTATTCCCTGACCTGGGTGTTGGCAACATCGCTTACAAGTTGGTGCAGCGTCTGGCTGGAGCCACTGCTGTGGGCCCAGTGCTGCAAGGTCTCGCTGCTCCTGTCAACGACCTGTCGCGCGGCTGCAACGAGGAGGATGTGTACAAGACCATCTTGCTGACTTGCAATCAGGCAATTGCCAAGAAAGGATAACACTCATGCCACGTCCGTGTCGTGGCATAGTGAACCTAGGTGACACTAAAATTATACAGACGCATAACAAAAAAGACAATGAATATCTTGGTATTGAACTGCGGAAGTAGTTCGGTTAAATATAAACTGATTGAGATTAAGGCCAACAAGACACTGGCCGAGGGCGGTGTCGAGAAGATTGGGCTGCCCGGCGCATTCATCAAACTAAAATTTGAAGACGGGAGCAAGAAGGTGATAGACCTTGACATCACCGACCACACAGGTGCCATCAAGGCCATCATGGACGTTCTTATCAACCCCGAATATGGTTGCATCAAGGACTTCAATGAGATTGACGCAGTGGGCCACCGTGTGGTGCATGGAAGCGAGAAATTTAGTCACAGCGTTCTTGTGACTGATGAAGTCAAGGCTAAAATTAAAGAGGTGTTCTCACTTGCTCCGCTGCACAATCCCGTGAACATGATGGGTATCGAGGCAATCGAGAAGGTTTTGCCCCAGGTGCCTCAAGTCGTAGTGTTTGACACAGCATTCCATCAGACGATGCCAGCCAAGGCCTACATGTATGCTTTGCCCGAGAAGTTCTATCTTGAGGATCATGTGCGCCGCTACGGCTTCCACGGAACAAGCCACCGCTTTGTGTCGCGCCGCGTGTGCGAGATGCTGGGCACCACACCCGAGGGCAAGAAGATCATCACCTGCCATGTGGGCAACGGTGGTAGCATCACAGCCGTGCAAGATGGCAAAAGCATCGACACCAGCATGGGCATGACACCTGTCGAGGGTCTGATGATGGGTACCCGCGTGGGTGACATCGACCCGGGCGCATTGCTCTATGTGATGGAGAAGCACCACTACGATGCCTATGAAATGAACCAGATTATCAACAAGAAGAGCGGTCTGTCGGGCGTCACCGGCATTTCAAGCGACATGCGTGAAATCGGTCAAGCCATTGAAGAGGGTAACAAGAAGGCCCGTCTGGCACTGGACATGTACGAGTACCGCATTTTGAAGTATATCGGTGCATACGCTGCTGCCATGAATGGCGTGGATATCATCGCCTTCACTGGTGGTGTAGGTGAGAACCAGGCTGAAGTCCGTGAGGTGGTTTGCCGCAATCTTGAGTTCCTTGGTGTCAAGATTGACCCGAAACTCAATCAGGAATATCGACTGGGCAAAGAGGGCGTGATCAGTACCCCCGACAGCCGCGTCAAGGTTGTTGTTGTGCTTACTGACGAGGAGTACATGATTGCCCGTGACACCGAGGCTATTGTCGAAGGACGTCAGCCAGAGTAATTAATCGCTAATCGTTCGGCAAACAAAGCAACAATAATCTGTTGACATGCCACACACCCTACCCCTCCCTTTACACGAAAGGGAGGGGTAGTTTTTACTTCTATCTTGTCAAAATAACCGAGTTAGACTCGTTATAAAATTTTAAACATTACATTTATTCGCTAAAGTTAGTTAAAATGATGGTTTGCTACCGCTCTGACAAAAGCCTTAGCTTTTTGGAATAAATCATGCGCAGAAAGTAACACTTTAGCCAAAAAGCAGATAATCAAGTTACAGTTTGCAGAAAATGTTAAAGAAAGTTCAATTTTGTGCAATGCCATCTTCTCATCGAGTCGGAGCATTTGGTTAAAATAATTTAGTATAAGGATTTTGCTAATTGAGAAATATTATCTACTTTTGACCAGAATTTAAAACTATGTTTTAATTCCGCTTTCCTATGATATGACTATAGCCGTTCCGCTCACTCTTGAGGGGATAACACAAAGAACTCAAAATACTGTTATATAAACAACTAACATTTAAAAACATTTTATGGAAATCAAGAATGCATTTGCCGGAACACTTGAATCTGGCGACATCTTAATCCAGATTGCACCGGCTGAGCAGGCAGGTCTGCAAATCGAACTGGACAGCACCGTTGCTTACCAGTTCGGCGAACAAATCAAGAAAGTGATCACTGAGACTCTGACTGGACTGGGCATCAACGATGCTTCGGTCAAGGCCACCGACAAAGGCGCGCTGGACTGCACAATCCGTGCTCGCGTGACTGCCGCCGCTGTGCGTGCAACCGGTAAGGACGTTTGGGCCGACTGATCACCACATTGAGAACCTTAGAAACATTAACAAACACAAATCTCGTGCAAACGAGTGCAATGTCAAGTTTGCTTGAAAATTGCCGAGTGCAACCGAGATTATTTAAATCCTGTTTAGAAAAGATATGCAACGCTTAAGAAGAACAATGATGTTCGTCCCGGGCAACAATCCCGCGATGATGGCAGACGCGTTTATCTATGGTCCCGACTCGATTATGCTCGACCTCGAGGACTCGGTGACAATGGCAGAAAAGGATGCCGCCCGCTTGCTGGTGCACAATGCCTTGAAGACCATCGACTATGGCAACACTGAGATGGTGGTTCGCGTGAATCCGCTGAACACCCCCTATGGCAAGAAAGATGTTGAGGCCGTTGTGAAGGCTGGTGTTCACGTGATTCGTATGCCTAAGACCGAGACTGCAGACGAGATTCGCGAACTGGAGGCTGAGATTGTGAAAGTGGAGACTGAACTGGGTTGTGTCGGTCGCACCCAAATCATGGCCGCCATTGAGAGCACCCTGGGCGTAATCAACGCCTATGACATCGCCACAGCGTCGAAGCGCATGATGGGTATTGCCCTGGGCGCCGAGGACTACAGTGCCAACCTGAAAACTCAGCGCACTCCCGAAGGTATGGAGTTGTTGCTGGCCCGCCAGACCATTGTTGTTGCTGCTCGTGCAGCCGGCATCGATGCGCTTGACACAGTCTATAGCAACCTGAATGACATGGAGACCTTCCGCAAGGAGGTTGAACTGATCAAGAGCCTGGGCTTTGACGGCAAGTCAATCATCAACCCTCGCCAAATTGAGGTTGTGAACGAGGTGTTTGCCCCGAAGGAGAAAGAGATCCAGAAGTCGCTGACTATCCTGGCCGCCATCAAGGAGGCCGAGAAGCGTGGTAGCGGTGTCATCGCCGTCAACGGCAAGATGGTTGACCGCCCCGTAGTGATCAGAGCACAACGTACCATCGACCTGGCCATCGCGTCGGGCATCATCAAAAAGGAGGACATTTAATCATGAATAGCATCAAAGATAGAGCAGCCCTGATCAGTGAGGCTGCCGCCCGCATGGGCAAGGATACCTTCAAGGGTACCGCCAACAAGAACACCATGGCCCGCACCGAAATGACTCAACAAGGTGCCAAGGTCACCACACTGGAGGATGCCATCCGTAAGAGCGGTCTGCAGGACGGCATGACCATCTCGTTCCACCACCACTTCCGTGGCGGTGACAAGGTTATCAACATGGTTGTTGCCAAGTTGGCCGAGATGGGTTTCAAGAACCTTCACCTGGCTTCGTCAAGCCTGATTGACGTTCATGAGCCTCTGATTGAGCACATCAAGGCAGGTGTTATCACCAAGATTTCGACTTCGGGTCTGCGCGGCAATCTCGCCAAGGAGATTTCGCATGGCCTGATGGAGGAGCCTGTCATCTTCCGTTCGCATGGTGGTCGCGGTAGTGCTATCGCCAATGGTGACCTGAAGATTGATGTCGCCTTCCTGGGTGCCTCGAGTGCCGACCCCATGGGCAATGCTTGTGGTTACAGCCGTTCGGAGAACGCCAAGTCGATTTGCGGTTCGCTGGGTTATGCTCTGCCCGACGCACAGTATGCCAAGCACGTGATTATCCTGACCGATGATCTCGTGGCTTATCCCAACACTCCATATTCAATCAGCGAGCGCAATGTTGAGAGCGTTGTCGTCGTTGACTCGGTGGGTGATTCGTCGAAGATCTCGTCAGGTGCTATCCGCGACACCAAGAACCCACGTGACATCCTGCTCGCCAAACAGGCAGCCAAGGTGATTATCAATAGTGGCTACTTCAAGGAGGGCTTCTCGATCCAGACCGGTTCGGGTGGTGCTTCACTAGCCGCTGTCAAGTATATCCGCCAGAGCATGATCGACCAGGGCATCAAGGCCAGTTTCGCACTGGGTGGCATCACCGCCCACATGGTGAAGATGCACGAGGAAGGTCTGATTGACCGTCTGATCGATGTCCAGTCGTTTGACAAGGTTGCTGCCGAGTCGTTGAAGAACGACCCGAAGCACCAGGAAGTCAGCGCTAACGAGTATGCAAGTTTTGATGAGCCCGGTTCGGCCACCCATAGTCTGGACATTGTGATTCTGTCGGCTCTGGAGGTTGACGTGAACTTCAATGTCAACGTACTGGTGGGTAGCGACGGCATCATCCGCGGTGCTATCGGTGGTCACCCCGACACTGCTGGCGACTCGGCTCTGTCGATCATCGTTTGCCCGCTGTTGCGCGGCCGCATCCCCTGCGTTGTTGACGAGGTTACCACACACATCACTCCGGGTTCGTCGGTCGATGTCGTAGTCACCGAGTATGGCATCGCAGTCAATCCCCGTCGTCCTGAGATCAAAGAGCGCCTGATAGCCGCTGGTCTAAATGTTGTTGAGATCGAGGCTCTGAAGGACCGCGCCAAGAGCATCATCGGCGAGGCCGCACCGCTGCCCTTCGGCGACAAGGTTGTCGGCATCGTGATGAACCGCGATGGCAGTGTGATGGATGTGATTAAGAACATTGTTGACTAACCCAACGGAATGGTAGCGCGACGCTGTCGCGCTACACCCTTAAGGTTTTTATGGAGATTACGCTTGATATGCTCTTGGCCAGCCGTGACAACCGTCAGGCCAAGCAGATGGAACTCATGAGTGCCCACCCGCGCCATACGCTGGTGTGTCTCACGGTAATCATGCCGGGAGCCGTCAAGCGTAATCTCCATTCTCTAATCGTTGCTAACGCTGCCCTCACGGCAGTGTTAGAGTGTTTTAGGGACAGTCTGGTTGATATCGAAGTCCATGATCTGGTGACAGGCTACGAGGCTTACCTGATGGTTGACCTTGATGCCCTGAGAGCCAAGGAGATGGCATGTGAGATTGAAGATACGCACCCATTGGGCCGGTTGTTTGACATTGACATCTTGCAGCCAGACGGCCTCCCTGTGAGCCGTCAACAAGTGGGGCATGAGGCGCGCAAATGTCTGTTGTGTGACCACGAGTCGCGGTGGTGCATGCGCAACCACACGCACACGCAAGCCGAGTTGCAAACGTGCATTGCTAGAATGATTGAAGAATATGTCGGGTGAATATGAAATACGTCAACTGCCGCTGAGCCTCAAGATGAGTCGCCAGCGAGTGGAGCAATTCTTGGCCAACAACGGACTGCGCCTAGACCCAGTTGACTATTATGCCACAGTCACCCGCGTCGACGATGACCAGATACTGGCTGGCGGCGGCCTGAAAGGCAACCTGATCAAGTGTGTCGCCGTGAGTGATGAGTTGCGCGGCACAGGCATGATGCAGACATTGATCTCACACTTGCTGAGCACAGCCCGCGAGCATGGTCATGAGCAAGTGCGCGTATTCACCAAGCCTGACAATCGCAATATTTTTGAGAGCCTGGGATTCAAGTTCCTGGCCCAAGCCCCACAAGCCATCTTCATGGAGAATGCCATGGGAGGCTTGTCGGACTACTGCAACTACCTCAAGGGGCTGCGTCGTCCGGGCAAGAGTGGAATGGTGGTCATGAATGCCAATCCATTTACACTGGGCCACTTGGCATTGCTGGAATACGGCGCATCGCTAGTGCAGACGCTATACGTGATTGTTGTGCGCGAGGACTGCTCACACTTTAGTTATCAGGCCCGCATGAACATGGTCAAAAGCGGCACTCAACACTTGCACAATGTAGTTGTGTGTGAAGGCAGCGACTATGCTATCTCGGCCGCAACATTCCCTACCTACTTCCTGAAACAACTGAGTGATGCCAGTGACACCCAGATTATGCTCGACCTAGATCTGTGTAACAGGCATCTTGCCCCTGCCCTTGGCGCAACGATGCGCCTGGTGGGTAGCGAACCGACCGATGCTGTGACGGCTCGCTATGTCGAACTCATGGAGCAGCAACTGCCGCTGAATGGCATTGAAGTTGTGGTCATGCCTCGTGTGGGACAAGACGGTCAACCAGTGAGTGCATCACTCGTGCGCTCGACCCTGCAAGAAGGTTGCCTGAGTCGAGCATTGCAGATGGTGCCTGCCACCACAGTGCCCTACCTGATGAGCGACCTTGCTCATCAAGCCCTGGAGCGCGAACTGCACGCCACTCCCAAACCAGGCTTAGTTGATGAGCATGACAACGGTGCGCACACAGACATGGACTTAGAACTGATGCATCGCAGCATCGAATCGCTGCGTCCGGCATTTGACCAACTGGCGCAATTGGGATTGTCACGTGTGCTTCCACCTGCCGAATATGTACAACAACTGGGTGTGAACATGGAGCAACGCATGCTCTCGGCCACCGGCGGCGTGAACACCCACCGCGGTGCCCTGTTCTCAATGGGGCTGACTTTGCTGGCCGCCGCCTACACTTGGCACAAGGAGCATGTTGTCAAGCCCAGTGCCTTGCGACACTGCATCATGAAACTATCGCACGGGATTGTGGCTGTTGACAATGGTTCGCATGGTAGTCGTGCCATTGCAGCACATCACGTTGAGGGCGCATTAAGCATGGCACAGCATGGCTATCAACGTCTGTTCAAAGAATGGCTGCCCTACTACGCCAGCCTGTCGGGCGACCCTTATCGCGATGTCAAGACGTTGCTACACATCATGAGCGAACTGGACGACACCAATGTGATACACCGCGTGGGCTACGAGACGGCACAAGAGGTCAAACGCGAGGCGCGTGCATTGCTCGACAACTTCGGCCTGGCAGACCTCGAAGCGATGAATCGCAGTTTCATCTCACGCAACATCTCGCCTGGCGGAGCTGCCGACATGTTGTCGCTCACCATCTTTATTGACTCAATAACGAATTAAATAAAAACTAATAACAAAATCTTTTTTACTTAAAAACTTTATTATGGTAGAACTTATCAAACAAGGAGTTTATCTACTCGACGGAACCGAGGTTCGTATGGACGCAACGGGCATGCCCGCAGCTGACGAGGCTCGTGAGAACACTATCACCTACGGCATCTTGCGCAGCCACGATGTGGATGGCAGCAAGGGCAAGAAGATGCGCATCCGCTTTGACGCGATGATGTCGCACGACATCACCTATGTGGGTATCATTCAAACGGCTCGCGCCAGCGGTCTGGAGAAGTTCCCCCTGCCCTATGCCATGACCAACTGCCACAACTCGCTGTGCGCCGTGGGCGGCACCATCAACGAGGACGACCATGTGTTCGGTCTGTCGGCAGCCAAGAAGTATGGCGGCATCTACGTTCCTGCCAACCAGGCTGTGATTCACCAGTTTGCTCGTGAGGAGATGGTGAAGTGCGGCAACATGATTCTGGGCAGCGACAGCCACACGCGTTATGGTTCGCTCGGTAACATGGGTGTCGGCGAAGGCGGTGGCGAGCTGGTGAAGCAGTTGCTGCGCAACACCTGGGACATCAACGCACCCGAGGTTGTGCTCGTATGGCTGGAAGGTGCTCCCCGCAAGGGTGTCGGTCCGCACGATGTGGCAATCTCGCTTGTTAAGGCTACGTTTGAGTCGGGCTTTGTCAAGAACAAAGTTCTGGAGTTTGCCGGTCCTGGTGTGAAGAACCTGCCCATCGACTTCCGTAATGGCATCGACATCATGACCACCGAGACCACCTGCTTGAGCTCGATCTGGATCACCGACGACGAGGTGAAGCACCACTATGAGATTCACCGCCGTCCCCAGGACTTCAAGGAACTGAAGCCCGGCAAGGTCGCTTACTACGACGCAATGATCCGCATCGACCTGAGCACACAGGAGTCGATGATCGCTCTGCCGTTCCACCCCAGCAACGCCTTCACCATCCACGAGTTGCAGGCCAACCCCGTTGAGATTCTCAAGGCCGTTGAGGAGGACACCCGCAAGCGCTTTGGCGACAAGGTGCAGGTCGACCTCGTTGACAAGGTTGTCAATGGCAAGGTGATGGCCGACCAGGGTATCATCGCTGGTTGCTCGGGCGGTACGTACGACAACCTGAGCGCAGCTGCTTCGATCATGAAGGACAAGAGTATCGGCAACGACTACTTCACGATGTCGGCTTATCCGCAGTCTGTGCCCGTGTTCATGGCCGCCACACGCAGTGGCATCGTCGAGGAGCTGCTTGAGACCGGTTGCGTGATCAAGCCCGCCTTCTGTGGTCCTTGCTTCGGTGCAGGCGACGTGCCTTCGAACAATGGTCTGTCGATCCGTCACACGACCCGTAACTTCCCCAACCGCGAGGGTTCGAAGCCCGGCCAGGGCCAGATCTCGCTGGTTGCCCTGATGGATGCCCGCTCGATTGCCGCCACAGCCGCTAACGGTGGTGTCATCACCGCAGCAACCGATGTCGACTACGAGGACACCCACAAGCCCTATGAGTTCGACGCCCGCATCTATGACCGCCGTGTCTACTACGGCTTCGGTAAGGAGGAGCCTGAGCAGGAGTTGAAGTATGGTCCCAACATCAAGGACTGGCCCAAGATGTACGCTATGCAGGACAACATGTTGCTCGAGTTGGCAGCCGTGATCCACGATCCCGTGACCACCACCGACGAGTTGATTCCTTCGGGCGAGACCTCGAGCTACCGCTCGAACCCGCTGAAACTGTCGGAGTTCGCCCTGTCGCGCCGCGTGCCTGAGTATGTGGGCATCAGCAAGCGCATCCAGGCCGAGGACCTCGAGCGTCGTGCCGGCAAGTGCCCGCAGCACGTGCTCGATGCGCTGGCCAAGGTCGGTGCCAAGGCCGAGGACACCTCGTTCGGCTCGTGCGTGTTTGCCAACCGTCCCGGTGATGGTTCGGCTCGCGAGCAGGCCGCATCGTGCCAGAAGGTGCTGGGCGGCGACGCCAACATCTGCTATGAGTACGCCACCAAGCGCTATCGCAGCAACTGCATCAACTGGGGTATCGTTCCCTTCACCATCGCCAAGGAGACCGAGTTCAACTACGTTCCTGGTGACTTCGTGTTCATCCCCGGCCTGCGTGAGGCAATCCTGGGTGGCAAGGAGGAAATCGACGCCAAGGTCATCACTGCCGACGGCGTGAAGGACATCCACCTGTTCTTCCAGAACCTGACTGCCGACGAGCGTCAGATTCTGGCTGACGGTTGCTTGATGAACTACTACGCAGCACAGAAAAAGTAATAAACCTTTAAAACCGGGTGGCGACAAAATCGCCACCCACATAACCCAATTAAATCATAACAATGGAGAAAATCAAAATGACCACTCCCCTGGTGGAGATGGACGGTGACGAGATGACCCGCATTCTGTGGAAGATGATCAAGGACGAACTCATCCTCCCGTTTGTTGACCTCAAGAGTGAGTACTACGACCTGGGTCTGCCCAAGCGCGACGAGACTGGTGACAAGATCACTGTCGAGGCTGCCGAGGCAACCAAGAAGTATGGTGTTGCCGTGAAGTGCGCCACCATCACTCCCAACCTGAAGCGCATGGACGAGTACAAGCTGCACGAGATGTGGAAGAGCCCCAACGGCACCATCCGTTCGATTCTGGACGGCACCGTGTTCCGCGCTCCCATCACTCTGCCCAGCATCAAGCCCGCTGTTCGCAACTGGGAGAAGCCCATCACCATCGCCCGTCATGCCTATGGTGACGTGTACAAGAGCGTCGAGCTGCGTGCCGACGAGCCCGGTGTGGCCAAGCTGGTCTTTGACGGCGAGAGTGGCAAGCACGAGGAGGTTGTGATCCACAACTTCAAGGGTGCTGGTGTGCTGCAAGGCATGCACAACCTGGACAAGTCGATCCGCTCGTTTGCTCACAGCTGCTTCAAGTTCGCTATCGACACCAAGCAGGATCTGTGGTTCTCGACCAAGGACACCATCTCGAAGAAGTATGACGCTCAGTTCCGCATCATCTTTGAGGAGGTCTATGAGCAGGAGTACAAGGAGCAGTTCGAGAAGCTGGGTCTGGAGTACTTCTACACCCTGATCGACGACGCCGTGGCTCGCGTGATCCGCAGCAAGGGCGGCTACATCTGGGCTTGCAAGAACTACGACGGCGACGTGATGAGTGACATGGTCTCGACCGCATTTGGTTCGCTCGCCATGATGACCAGCGTGCTGGTTAGCCCCGACGGCAACTACGAGTATGAGGCAGCTCACGGCACCGTGACTCGCCACTACTACAAGTATCTGGCCGGCGAGGAGACCTCGACCAACCCCATCGCCACCATCTTTGCATGGAGCGGTGCTCTGCGCAAGCGCGGTGAGAAGGACGGCATCAAGGAGCTGATGAACTTCGGCGACCAGCTGGAGGGCGCTTGCTTCGACACGCTGAACTCGGGCACCGTGACCAAGGACCTGGTGAACCTGATGGAGGGTGTCGACGCCCACGCTGTGAACAGCAGCGACTTCATCAAGGCCATCCGCGCTAACCTCGAGAAGCGCCTGGGTTGCTAATCGTCCCTGAATTGATTACAAGAGCAGATGATCCCGTCACGGGGCATCTGCTCTTTTCTTTTCTTCTGGGCAGAAGGACATCAGGAGTTTTCTTATCACGAATTATCGAATTGTCGAATTTTTCTAGACAAAAGGACAGGAGGGATATTTCTTATCACAAATTTGAGAATATGAATCACTCTTCTGGTTTATTCATCAACGCTTCGGTTGTAGTGTCAAAATCTCTTGTAATCTCAGCCAGTTTAGGATTTGTGTTCTCAACAATGATGGCTGCATAGATTCCTTCCCCTTCAACCATAGCATTTGCAGTTTTGATGGTAAAACGATTTGGACTTGCTGCTATAGTAAACCAATGCACAAAAAGCCGATTTCGCGCTTCCTCTCGACCATCAGACGTGTCACATATATACAATAGTACATTCTGATATTCAGCAAAAAACTCGTCTATGATTATAAAAATTGTAGCTCTAACATCTGGATCAAAACCAGCATTGCTTTCGGTAATCCTAGATATTGCGAATTGATAAGTATCGCAACCACCAATAGGCATTTCTTCAATGAAACGAATACGATAGATGACACTAGACTCAGTTTCAAATTGATATCCGCCATGAACCTCTGTGACAGGACATGGCGACTTGGCATTAATGCGCTCAAGAGAAAGATTAATCATAGCAATTCGACAGTGACTTTTTTCCCTTTACGAGAAAACTCCTCTTCTAGCTCTCTTTTCCACGCCAGTTTGTGCTCCAATGCCTTTTTCAGACGCAGAACAGCTGTGTTTTGTTTATCCTGTTTCTTTTCCATATCTTTATATTTTGTGCAAAGTTCGTGTTTTTTTCTCATTTTGCCAAGAATGCTGCAAAAAAAGTGGTGGGTGATGAGTGAAAAGTGCATGATATCACTGATGTTACCATGATTATTCACGATTTTTTTGAAAAACTATCGCAAGTATCAAGTAAAAAAAGAGGGATGATTATTTGCGGGTGTGGGGGGAATTTGCGAACTTTGCGTGGATGATCGTAAACGACTAAATTTCTTGAAATGATGAAACGGACAATACTGATGGTGCTGGCGGTGTGCGGGATTGCTGCCGCGGCACAGACAAACTTGAGAACGACAGGGCACAGCGTGCAGGAACTGGTGCCTGAGGGATGGATTAACATAGCCGAGGCGCAAGGCGACCTGAACAAGGATGGCATCGAGGACTTTGTGATTGTGGCCGCCCCATCTGAAGACGAGCGCCCCGTGCTTGCCATCTACTGGGGCGATGTCAACGGCTTTTACACCCTCCATGAGGCCTATGACTCTATCATGCCGCACAGCGAGGAGGAGTTCAGCATGGTGGACTTGAGCATTAGCATCACCAAGCGTGGCGTGCTGCGCATTGACAGCCAGCTGAGCTACAGTGCCGGCTCGACTGGCAATGAACGACAGACCCACATGTTCCGCTATCAGGACGGCGACTTCTATCAGATAGGCTTTGAGATAGCGGGCTATTCGCGCTACACAGGCGAGAGCGAGGAGCAGAGTTACAACTACCTGACGCACAAGCGCAAGACAACGTACGGAAATGTTTTCCAAGATGGCTATAAAGACAAGATTGTGTGGAGCAACTTGGAGCGCGAGCCGTTGAAGCGGCTAGGGAGTTTCGAGATGTGACGATGTGCGAGCCACAGGCTCGTAATAGGATAACGGCACATGTGTTTAACGTAGTTTTTGACACATGTGCCTATTTTTGGCACTCGGCGGGTGTAATTTTGCAGTGTAAAAATCACAAACATTAAAACTGACACAATGATGAATACACAAAACCTTGACACTGCTGTACTGAGCCAAACGGCTCAGCAGACGCCCCAAGTTGCTCTTGCCGAGCATGATAGAGACTCTTTCTCGCAGTCGCTGCTGCTGTGGATGGCTTCCTTCCCCATGTTTGCCATCGGTCTGTCGATGCTGAGTGGCACGCTGCACACCATCGGCTACATTCTGGTGCTGTGTGCCGCTATCTGTTTTCTCAGCCCGGTGGTGCAGTTGCTGGGCTGCCTGACCGACAAGAGATGACAAAGGCCTCGGCGACACCGAGGCCCAATGAAGATTAATTTCCTGAAAATCAATTGGGAAGATGACGTGCGATCTCCTGCATGAGCATCTGACCCAATTCGTCCGCCCCCTTGACATCAAGCACATCGCCGGCCGCCGACTTGATTTGGTTGCCGGTGATTTGCTTCTGATAGATCTCGTTGAGGACATAGACCAGCATGTGGTTCATGGTCTCGGCATCGATGGTGAAGTTCCATTGCTCGGCCTGCTCTGGCGTGACCCAGATGCCACCGTTGTTGTGGTTGTTGTCGACGGTCTGAACCTTGACCTGCGGGTAGTGGTTGCGCAACATCTTGATTTTGTCCTGGTTGTTGCGATAGGCGTTGGTCAGATAGGCGATGCCCAGGAAGCGATTGGTTGCCTTGCCTCGCTTGATTGAGTTCTTGTAGCAAGTCTCGATGTCGTTGTAGAATGCGATGACAGTGATGTCGTTCATGCCTCCGTTGATGGCCTTGTCGACCACCTTCTTGAGCGACTCGTAGCTGTTGAGAGCGCTGTCATAGAGCACCCCCTGCCCCGAGAAGTCGATGTTCTTGGTGCTGGTGCTCTTTCCTGCCCCACCAGGTCCGGTAAGCACGGTAATGCTTCGGTTGCCATTGCCGACGGCAGTCTGCATCATGCGTCGGTAGACGGTGTCGACGAGCCACTTCTCGGCTGCCCGGTAGTCGGGTACATTGGTGCCGTCATAGCCAATGGGCGCCAATTGCTTGCGCACCTCGTCGGGGTCAAGCTTGTTGCCTGCACTTGCCAGATAGTTATCGATGAGCCGGCCCACGTGTTGTTTGGCCCAAGCAACGGCATCATCGCCAGTGAGATTCTTGCCCTGGCAACATTCGTGCCTGGCATCGCAGTCGGTGTGCTGTGCCACCATGGGCATCATCGCCATCACAGCGAGAGCCAATAGCAAAAGGATTCTTCTTCTCATAAGTTTTTAAGCAATATTTATCTTGCCGCACGACGATAAAGCCAAACGGCAATAATGGTGTACAAAATATTGGGAATCCACATCGCCACCCTTGCCGAGGTATAGCCCGAAACGGCGAAAGTCGACGTGACTGTCATGAACAAAATGTAACTGAAACTGAGCAACAGCCCGATGCCAATGTTCATGCCCATGCCTCCCCTCACCTTGCGCGACGACAACGAGAGCCCAATGACCGTGAGGATAAAAGCCGCTGCCGTCATGGCATAGCGCCGCTCATACTCGACCTCAAAGTTCATGATACCCGCCACACCTCGCGCATGCTGGCGGTCAATGTACTGCCGCAGCTCGGGTGACGTCATGGTCTGCTCATCGTTCTTGGAGATGAGGAAGTCTCGCGGCTCAAAGTTGAGCATGGTATCGAGCGTACTTCCAGTCGTCATCGTCTCCTTCAAGCCGTTAAAATGCCGCATTGTGTAATTATTGAGCCTCCAACGGCCCAGTGAGTCGTACTTGATGTTCTCGGCCGTGAGGCGCGACTTGAGCGTCTTGCCGTCTAACTGGTCGAGCGAGAATCGATAGCCAGTCTTGGTCGAGTTGTCATAGCGCGAGATGTAGGCCATCACGCCGGGCTTGACTTGCATCTGTATGTTGTCACCATAGGTCACAGCCTTGTTCTTGACCCAACGATTTGTGTAAGCGATGCGCTGCACATTGGCAGGCGGGATGACATAAGCCGAGAGTAAATAACTGATCACAGCAATGACTGTAGCCGAGAAGAGATAAGGCATGAGCAGACGGCGAAAACTAATGCCGCTCGATAGCATAGCGATGATCTCGCTGCGGTCGGCCAGACGCGAGGTGAAGAAGATGACCGAGATAAAGGTGAACAGGGGGCTGAACTGACTGACAATGAACGGCAGGAAGTTCATGAAGTACTGGAAGACAGTGTCCTTGAGCGGCGCGGTGAGCACAGCATCGAGTTTCTCATTGACATCGAACATGATGACGATGGCCATGAGCAACAAGATGGCAAACAGGTAGGTACCCAAGAAGTTCTTGACGATGTAGAGGTCGAACTTCTTGACCCACGGCTTGCGCAGCGGCTTGTCAGCCACAGGTTGCTCCTGAGGTTGTTCCTGGGACTGTTGTTGAGGTTGCTCCAGGGACTGCTCTTGGGGCGACTCTTGATCGATATGTTGGAGTTCTTCTTCCATTGGTTTGTTTGACTAGATGTTCTAGAAAGACTAGATTCACTAGACTTGTTAGAGGTGCTAGAGGCGACGCTGGACGCGCTCGACCATGTCGGTCTTCCAGGACTTGAAGTCGCCGGCGATGATGTGACGCCGGGCCTCGCCTACGAGCCACAGATAGAATGCCAGATTGTGGATACTGGCAATCTGCATCGCCAGGATTTCCTGCGAGATGAACAGATGACGCAGATAGGCCTTACTGTAGACGTGGTCGACAATCGATGCTCCATCCTCCTGAAGTGGCGAGAAGTCGTCGGCCCACTTGCGGTTGCGCATGTTCATGATGCCATGCTGCGTGAAGAGCATTCCGTTGCGTCCGTTGCGTGTGGGCATGACACAGTCCATCATGTCGACACCCCGATCGATGGCTTCAAGTATGTTGGCAGGTGTGCCCACTCCCATGAGATAGCGGGGACGGTCGGTGGGCAGAATCTCATTGACCACCTCAATCATGTCGTACATCACTTCGGTGGGTTCACCCACAGCAAGTCCGCCAATGGCGTTACCATCGGCACCAAGGTCGGCCACATGCTTGGCCGCATCTTGCCTTAGGTCTTTGTAAACACAACCTTGCACGATGGGGAAGAAGGCTTGCCTGTGTCCATATCGGGGCTTCGTCTCATTGAAGTGTTTCCAACCGCGGTCGAGCCAGCCTTGCGTCAATCGCAAGGATTTCTCGGCATAGTCACGCTCACTTGTACCCGGTGGGCACTCGTCGAGAGCCATCATGATGTCACTGCCGATGCTGCGCTGGATGTCGACCACATTCTCGGGCGTGAACAGGTGCTTTGAGCCATCGATATGGCTACGGAATGTCACGCCCTCAGGCTTGAGCTTGCGGTTCTCGCTCAGAGAAAACACCTGGAAGCCACCACTGTCGGTGAGAATGGGCCGATCCCATCCGTTGAACTTGTGCAATCCACCAGCACGCTCGATGATGTCCATGCCCGGGCGCAAATAGAGGTGATATGTATTGCCCAGGATGATCTGTGCCTTGATGTCGTCGCGCAGTTCAGCCATGTGCACAGCCTTTACTGCCCCCAGCGTTCCCACGGGCATAAAGATGGGTGTCTCGATGGTGCCATGGTCGGTTGTGATGAGCCCTGCCCTAGCCTGACTACCATCAGCGGTTGCCTTGAGTTCAAAATCCATAGAAATATAGGTTGTGTCAATTGTGAGCGCAAAATTACAATAAAATTCCCATTTTGCAGTCATGGCAGCACAAGAAAGTCACGAAAAATGCTTACCTTTGCACTCGCAATGGAATATGCAGTATCGATAGAGAAAGAGAAAATCAATGAAATGCCGCCGGTTGAATATAGCGACAGGTCAATCTATGTCATTGATGCCATGTCGCAAGTCAACGCCGCCGTTGCACATCTGCGCAAGCATCCACTGGTGGGATTTGACACCGAGACTCGACCTTCGTTCAAGCGTGGTGAGCATCACAAACTGGCTTTGATTCAACTGGCCACACCCAGTGCTTGTTTCTTGTTCCGCATCAGCAAACTCAAGAGCATACCTCTCAAGCTGAAGGAATATATGGAGGACGAACATTGTCCTAAAGTGGGCTTGTCGACACACGATGACATCAGTCAAATGCAGCGTGTGAACCAGATGCAACCTGCAGGTTTCATCGAGATTCAGCAACTTGTCAAGCAGTATCGCATCACCGACTTGAGTCTACAGAAGATTTATGCCATACTCTTTGGACAGAAAATCAGCAAGAGCCAGCGACTGACCAACTGGGAGGCCGATCCTCTGACCCCGAGCCAGCAGCGCTATGCCGCCATCGATGCCTGGGCCTGTATCGACATCTACAACCGCTTGACTAGTGGCAAATTCATACCCGAACAATCACCCTATTATCACCTGAAAGAAGATGAGCAATAAACCCAAACGATCGACCATAATTCCGCTTTGCCTATTGGCTTATCTTGCAGTAATGGCCTGGATGGGCCGTGGTCAGATTACAAAACCAGAGCCAGACTATCTTCAATACTTCGGCATCATTGGCATCAGTCTAGTCATTATTGTACTGCTCTACTTTGCGCTGCGGCGCAAGGAAGCGCTGCGCCGTCGGCGTGAGGAAGAGCTGTACGGCACCTACGCCGACGAAGAAAAAGAAAACTCCGAGGCTGAGCCTCGGAATACTGAACAGCCCTGAGAGAAGCATTCATCGTGATGGTCACTATGCTGCGTCACAAACGCAATAGTTAACTGTCCGGTATGTGCTTCAAACCATCGCCGCTTTTTCTCTGACAATGCCATAACCATATATTTTTATCTTTTACAAAAAAACAACAAATTTTGAGAATGGCAATGTCAATCCAGAAATAAGTTGTAACTTTGCTGCCGATTGGATATGTGACATCCAGTCAAGACATATCAGTAAGAAGCGTTATGCTCATTCTTGTGGTCTGAAAACGTGAGAAATTTTCAAATCGAACGCAAGGGATGTGGCGTGGCGGCTTCCGCGCTACAGGCGTGGACTGCACCCATTATACCCACTTTGCGTTCAAGGTAATTCTCACGACCATCAGACCATAAAGCGAGGCATAAGCAGTCCTCGCTTCTTTGTTTTATTATCGGCTTTCTGGGGCTGCAGGCCAATAAAACAAAACTATCATGAAAAAGTTTTTACTTTTGATTGCCTTGATTGGCATGACCTTGGGAGCAGTCGCACAAGAAGAAACCAACCTTCCACAAAAAGGAGACTTCAGTGTCGAACTGGGATTCAACCCATTTGGCAACAATTTTGAGTCTTTCAGACTAGAAGGCGGCATGATCCGTGCCCGTCACTTCATCACCGACAAGACGGCACTCAGAGTTGGCTTGGGCTTGCAGTACATGTTGCTGGATGATGAATACGATAACACCATGCACGCTACAGTTGCAGGTCTGGCGCTGGGCTTTGAGGGGCACTGGTTCCCACACCGCAAGATTGACTTGTATGCCGGTCCGTCGCTTGGTTTCGCAATCCGCCACTCCAGCCGTGACTGGAAAGAGGCCGATGAAAATGGAGATTATTACAAATTTTCGTTTGAGGTCGGAACTGGTATTAACTACTACTTAGTAAAGGGCTTATATCTCGGTGCCGAGTTTGGTCTGCTTGTCAATCACATCCGTTATCGCGACTTCCAAGAAGGCGTGGATGGCCCCAATGCGACAACAATCTCGTTCGAAGCATGTCCGTCCATTTTGGTCGGCTGGAAGTTCTAGAGACCAGGCAACCCGGTAACACAACGTTGCGGGCGATAGCCAGATTTGGCAATCGCCCGCAATGTATTTTAAAGAACTGTGCAAGACCTACTGGGCGAGGCAGAGGCTCAGGAAGTTATACTTGGTGAAGAAACCGTTATAAGAGGCGTTTGCTCTTACCGAGACACGGCAAATATTTGTAATGGTTAGTTAGCCTTTTGCAATGAGTTCGAAGGGAAGGGCTTGTGTGATGGTGACATCAGCAAAGTCACCAACAACGAGAGGTTTGTCCTTGGTGACAAGCACCTCGGGGTCGACTTCGGGCGAGTCCCACTGGGTGCGCCCGACATAGTAGTCATCGTCCTCGCGGTCAATGATGACACGAACGGTCTGCCCCACCTTGCTTTCTTGTATCTCTTGTGAGATTTCTTCTTGCATGGCCATGATTTCATCCAGCCTTTGTTGCTTCACCTCTTCAGGAATAGAGTCCTTATAGTGCTGGGCAGCGTATGTGCCCACCTCCTCGCTGTAGGCAAAAGCACCCATGCGCTCAAATCGTGCCTCGCGGACAAATTGCTTGAGTTGCTCAAACTCTTGCTCGCCCTCGCCAGGGAAACCCACCATGAGCGTGGTGCGAATGTGTATGCCGGGGACTTCATGTCGCAGCCGAGCCAGCAGGTCGAGCGTCTCCTGACGCGTGATGTGGCGACGCATTTTGTCCAAAACCGGGTCGGCTATATGCTGTAAAGCGATATCCAAATACTTGCACACATTGTCGTGCCGCGCCATCACAGGCAAGATGTCATAAGGGAATTGAGTGGGATAGCCATAGTGGAGGCGTATCCATTCCACACCGGGAATCTGAGCCATACGGTCGATAAGATCGGGCAACATCATCTTGCCATAGAGATCTAGACCATAGGACGACAAATCCTGGGCGATGACATTGAACTCTTTGACCCCCTTTTTGACCAGATGTCGCACCTCATCAAGCAGTTGCTCGATGGGCACTGACTTGTGCCGTCCAGTAATGAGCGGAATGGCACAGAAGGCACAGAAACGGTTGCAGCCTTCAGATATCTTGAGATAAGCGTAGTGCTTGGGTGTGGTGAGGAAGCGCTCTCCCGACAGGTCGTCACGATAGCCCTTGCCCAAATCGTCAAGCAATTGTGGCCAGCTGAACTTGCCATAGAACTTGTCAACCTCTGGCAGTTCGTCAACCAGGTCGGCCATGAACCGCTCGGCAAGACACCCCATGACGTAGAGCCGACCAATGCGTCCCTTGCGCTTGGCCTCGCCCAACTCTAGAATGGTATTGATAGACTCCTCCTGAGCATCAGCGATGAATCCACAGGTGTTTACCACAACCACTTCGGCATCAATACGCTTGGGATTGTGCTCAATGCTAAAACCTGCCGCTTGCAATTGACGCAACAAATGCTCGCTATCAACCAGGTTCTTGGAACAACCCAACGAGATAACTTGTACCTTGTTTTTGCGCATGATTATTTACCGAAGAGCGAACGGACAAACTCCTCACGACGGAAAACCTGCAAATGATCCATGCCTTCGCCCAGGCCGATGTACTTGACCGGAATCTGGAACTGGTCGCTGATGCCGATGACGACACCGCCCTTAGCGGTTCCGTCAAGTTTGGTGATAGCCAGTGCGTTGACCTCGGTGGCAGCAACAAATTGCTTGGCCTGTTCAAAGGCATTCTGCCCTGTACTGCCATCCAGCACGAGCAGCACTTCGTGGGGAGCGTCGGGCAGAACCTTGCGCATCACGTCCTTGATCTTGGTTAACTCACGCATGAGTCCCACATTGTTGTGCAGGCGGCCTGCAGTGTCGATGATGACCACATCGGCGTTCTGCGCCTTGGCACTGGCCACAGCATCAAATGCAACACTGGCAGGGTCGGTACCCATCTTGTGCTTGATGACGGGAACATCAACGCGCTGCCCCCATATCTCAAGTTGCTCATCGGCAGCAGCACGATAGGTGTCGGCTGCACCGAGCACAACCTTGTTGCCCGCCTGCTTGAACTGATAGGCAAGTTTGCCAATGGTCGTGGTCTTGCCCACACCGTTGACACCCACCACCATGATGACATAGGGTTTCTTTTCGTCGGGCACAGTGAAGTCTTCCATGCCCACGTTGTTGTTGTCGGCCAGCATCTGCGTGATCTCGTCACATAGCAGGTCATTGAGTTCGCTTGTGCCCACATACTTGTCCTTGGCAACACGCTTCTGGATTCGGTCAATGATCTTGAGCGTGGTGTCAACACCGACATCGCTCGTGATAAAAACCTCCTCCAGGTTGTCGAGGACATCATCATCAATGGTACTCTTACCGGCCACAGCGTGTGCAATCTTGGCAAACACGCCTTGCTTGGTCTTCTCAAGTCCCTGATCGAGCGTTTCCTTCTTTTCGCGACTGAAGAATGAGCGGAAGAATCCTTTTTTCTTAGGTTCCTCGGTCGGTGTCTCGGTAACAGGCTGTGAATCCTGCGAGTCAGTGGTCACAACAGGTTGTTCAACCGGCTCTCTCGCATCAGTCTGTTCCTCAGCAAGTTGTTCGGCCTTCACCGGCGCTTGTTCGACGGTATTCTCATTGGCCTGTCGCTCGTCATCGGTGTGAGTAGTCTGAACTTGAGGTCCAACATTTTGCTCCTCATTCTTCTTGCGGTTGAAGATGTTAAATAATGCCATATCAGTGGTGGTTTTTGTTTAAGATGACAAAGGTAGCAAATAATTAAGAATTAATGATTAAGAATTGAGAATTATTTTCATCTTTGTCCCCAAAAATTGACCGCGGCGATGAGTCATCAGCCGCGGTCGATATTTAAGTGTTAGAAATAATCTTGGATTATTTGAGGTACTCCTGCACTTTGTCGTTGGGCACCATGCGCTCAGCAAACACATAAGCACCAGTCTTTTCAGAGCGGACCATCTTGATGACCTTGCTGAAATTACGACCTTCACCCGTTTGGAGGGTTGCAACTACTTTCTTTGCCATAGTCTAGTATGTGTTATTATTTGATTTCTTTGTGAACGGTTACTCTCTTGAGATAGGGGTTGTACTTCTTGAGTTCGAGACGCTCAGTAGTGTTCTTGCGGTTCTTGGTGGTGATGTAACGCGACATACCGGGAACTCCGCTACCCTTCTGCTCGGTGCATTCGAGAATCACTTGCACGCGATCGCCTTTTGCTTTCTTTGCCATAGTCGTTAAGTTACTCTAAAGTTCTGATTTCGGTTAAATGTCCCTTTTCGGCAGCCTTCTTGAGTGCTGCATCCAGACCAAAGCGGTTGATGTTGCGCAGACCTGCAGCCGACACGGTCAGACGGATCCACACATCCTGCTCGGGCCAGTAGAACTTGCGGTTGAACACGTTCACATTGAACTTGCGTTTTGTTCTTCTCTTAGAGTGCGACACATTGTTGCCAGTGATCGCCTTCTTGCCTGTGATTTGACAAACTTTAGACATTTTGGTATCTACTTTGTTGTTATTAATCTATTTAACTATCTGACTCCAAGGCGAGGCATCACTTCGACATCGCCGTAGCACAATATTCTAGAACGAAGCCACGGCCCACATGGGCCACGAATCCGTCATTTTCAGGAAGGCTCGCCGTCGCGAGTCCAACATCGTCCTACGCTTTACCCGCTGGCACTTAGCATCATAGCCTGCGTGTCGAAGTTTCAACGATCATGTGTCACAATACAGGACTAACCGCTAGTCAAGGTTATCCTGCCTTGAAATCGGCTGCAAAATTAGTAAATAATTGAGAATTGAGAATTGTGAATTGAGAATTATCTTCACTTTCGTGTCGATATTTAACATTTTTTGTGAATTTGACGACAAATCGATTGGCAGCTGACAACGCGGCGCGCAGCATTTAGCCTGGGCAAGACAAACGGCAGAACTACTGAACTACCGTAACTACTGAACAAGAGCAGTTTGCTGTTTTTGAAACTTGAAACATATAATAATAAGGTGAAAATTTGGTGATTTGTGGAAAATGTGCTACATTTGCGGTCCATTTCCAATGAATTATCATTAACACAACCTAGAGAATAATATGGAAAACAAGAAAATCCGACTCAATGCCAACCCCGTGGTGGCATACCTGCAGAAACCTGCTGCCGAATTCACCCGTGCCGACCTCATCCGCTTTGTCGAAGAAAACGACATCAAGATGGTCAACTTTATGTATCCTGGTGGAGATGGCAAACTCAAGACCCTGAACTTTGTTATCAACGACCTGGACTATCTTGAAACCATCCTCACCTGTGGTGAGCGCGTCGATGGCTCAAGTTTGTTCTCGTTCATCCAGGCTGGAAGCAGCGACTTGTATGTATTGCCGCGTTACAGCACTGCCTTTGTCGACCCATTTGCCGAGATTCCGACACTGTGCCTGCTGTGCAGTTACTTCGACAAGGACGGCAATGCGCTGGAGAGCAGCCCCGAGCACACTCTGCACAAGGCCTGCGAGGCGTTCAAGGAGGTGACCGGCATGGAATTCCACGCTATGGGCGAGTTGGAGTACTATGTTATCTTCAATGACGACGAGATGTTCCCTGCCCAAGACCAGCGAGGCTATCATGAGAGCGGTCCGTATGCTAAGGGTGGCGAGTTCCGCGCCAAGTGCATGAAGTATATCGCCCAGGCCGGCGGCCAGATCAAGTATGGCCACAGCGAGGTGGGCAACTTTGTGCAGGACGGCACCGTCTATGAGCAAAACGAGATTGAGTTCCTACCCGTGCCTGCCGAGCAGGCCGCCGACCAGTTGACGCTGGCCAAGTGGATCATCCGCAACCTGGCATACGAGATGGGGCTGGACGTGACTTTTGCCCCCAAGATTACCGTGGGCAAGGCAGGTTCGGGCTTGCACATCCACATGCGCATGCTCAAGGATGGCCGCAACATGATGCTGGATGGCGGCAAGTTGAGCGACAATGCTCGCCGCATGATAGCCGGCATGATGGACTTGGCTCCGTCAATCACCGCCTTCGGCAACAAGAACCCAATGAGTTACTTCCGCCTAGTGCCGCACCAGGAGGCCCCGACCAACGTGTGCTGGGGCGACCGCAACCGCTCAGTGCTGGTGCGTGTGCCGCTAGGATGGACCAGTGGTGTGGACATGTGCAGCAAGGCCAACCCGCTGGAGCATCAGGCCGACTTTGACACCACGCTCAAGCAGACAGTGGAGATGCGTTCGCCAGACGGCAGCGCCGATGTATACCAACTCATCGCCGGACTGTGCGTGGCTTGCCGCCATGGCTTTGAGATGGCCGACGCACTGGAGGTGGCCGAGCGTACCTATGTCAACGTTAACATTCACGACAAAGCCAACGAGGATCGACTGGAGCAACTGGCACAACTGCCCGACAGTTGCGTGGCAAGCGCCGACTGCCTGGAGCGCCAGCGCAAGGTGTTTGAGGAGCACGGCGTGTTCAGCCCTGCCATGATCGATGGCATCATCAAGGGCCTGCGCGACATGGATGACCGCACGCTGCGCCGTGACATCCAGGACAACCACAAGGAGTTGCAGAAGCTGGTGACCCGCTATTTCCACTGCGGGTAAAGTCTCCCTCAATGCCCCCAAGGGGGAAGCATCAACACAATCGCTCATCCCAGCTGGGGTGAGCGATTGATGTATTTACTTATAACAGTCTTGGTATGGCGGACGCTAAAGGGCGAGGCGGAAACCTAGGGAGAAACTCGTGTACGTCGTATCGCCGCCTCCTCGTCGTGACACGCGGCAGCTACTGGTGTAATAGCTATCCCAGCCTCCCCCACGGATCACGCGGTTCGAGCCCGAGTCAGGGCCGGTGGGGTTGGTCTGCGCGCCGCTAGTATAACTGTCGTACCAGTCCTTGCACCACTCCTCCACATTGCCGCTCATGTCGTACAGACCCAACTCGTTCGGGGCTTTGGTTGCAACGGGCTGCGTGCCGTAGCCAGCGGTGCCACTCGTTTGAGAGGGGATGGTTGACAAATACCACGCCACGTCATCCAAGGTGTTGCTGCCAGCATACTTATAGCCATGGCTCTTGTTGCCACCACGAGCGGCATACTCCCACTCTGCCTCGGTGGGCAGGCGGAAGGTCTTGCCCGTCATCTGGTTCAGTTTGGTGATAAACGCTTGGCAGGCGTCCCAACTCACACGCTCAACGGGTCGCTGCAAACTGTAGCCGTAGTCCGAATCGGTTGAGACCTGGAAGTAACTGGGATTGCCGTCCATCACGGCCAACCACAATTCTTGTGTTACCTCAGTCTGGCCGATGCTGTAACTGGAGAGTGTCACCAGATGGGTCGGCGACTCGTTGCTGTCTACTTCGTTACCTTGCTCGGCAGTGGCCCCCATAGTGAAGGTGCCACCCTCGACCGCCACCATCTTGAACGACACGCCATTGACGGTAAATGTCGTGATAGATTCATCTTGATTGTTTTTTCCGAGCATAATGTTGATGACGGCATTCACGTCAGCGATGTCGACGTTGTTGTCGCCCGTGACATCACCGGCTGCAGTTTGTGGGGTCTTGCCCAGCATCATGTTGATAACAGCGTTGACATCAGCGATGTCTACGCTTCCTTCGCCGGTGAGGTCACCCTGCACTTGCGCCGTGGCGCTCAGCCCCAGCAGCAAGCAAGCCACCAGAGCCATTGTTTTGAGATAAAATTTCTTCATAATGGTTCAAACTTTAGTGATTATTAATATTCGCTTGCAAAGGTAACTAAAAAATCTTAAATCACCCCACACAAATGCAATTTTTTTAGGCAACTATATACTTGTTGTCCCCTAGTAGATAAGATATGTTTGTTAACCGTATAGAATGTCGTCGCCGAAGGCGACAATTTAAGTAACCGAGGGTGTCGCTTCGCTCCACCCTCGGCTACTGATAAACAAACTACCTCGCTGTAAGCGAGCACCTTGTAGCGCATCCAAATGCTCGCTTTCAGCGAGG